>CAWIJQ010000002.1:0-597877 GCA_963836475.1 uncultured Actinomycetes bacterium | reverse complement strand
CCAATATCGCTCGCGAGCGAGCGCGGAGACCAGGCATGCAGATGATCGGCATCGACGTGGGCGGGAGCGGCATCAAGGCCGCCGTCGTCGAGACGGCGACCGGAGAGCTCCTCACTCCGCGCGTGCGCGTCGAGACGCCCCCAGCCCTCCACGCCAAAGGCGGTCGCGAAGGCGGCGGCAGGGCATCCTCGCCGACCTCCCGCGCCGAGCTCGCGGCGGGCATCGGCTTTCCGGCGGTCGTCGCTCGACGGCGTCATCAAGACGGCCGCCAACTCGATCCAGTCCTGGATCGGCACGCCGGTCGACACGCTCTTCGCCGAGGCGCTCGGCGCGCCGCTCACCATCGGCAACGACGCCGACGAGGCCTGCTTCGCCGAGATGCGCTTCGGCGCCGGGCGGGACGAGACCGGCACGGTGCTGATGCTCACGCTCGGCACCGGCATCGGCTCGGCGCTCTTCCGCGACGGCGTGCTCGTCCCGAACACCGAGTTCGGCCACCTGCAGATGCGCGGCAAGGACGCCGAGAAGCGCGCCGCCGCCTCGATCAAGGTGCAGCAAGGGCCTCAGCTGGCACGCCTGGAGCAAGCCCTCGCGGAGTACCTGGATGCCATCGACGCCCTGCTCTGGCCCGACCTCGTGATCATCGGCGGCGGCATCAGCAAGGAGGCCGCGCAGTTCATCCCCGAGCTGCCCGCGCGGCTGAAGCTGCGCGCCGGCGACGCTCCAGAACCGGCAGGCATCGTGGGCGCCGCCATGCTCGCCACCGAGGCCGCGCAGCTCACGCGCGCCGCACGCCTCTGCGGGCGCCGCCTAGTGCCGCGCCCTGGCGCCGGATCGCCGGCGCGATCAGCAGCCCGACGCGACGGCTACCGGCCGATCGAGAGCTACGGCCTGATCGGCGACCTGCGCACCGCCGCGCTGGTGGGCCGCGACGGCACCATCGACTGGTTCTGCCCGGAGCGCTTCGACGCGCCCAGCCTGTTCGCCGCGATCCTCGACGCCGAACTCGGCGGCAGCTTCCGATCCGGCCGGCCGGCGACGCGTTCACGACCAAGCAGCTGTACCTGCCGGGCACGGCGGTGCTGGTGACGCGCTTCTTCACCGAGGCCGGCGTCGGCGAGGTCACCGACTTCATGCCGCTCGGGGCCGGCAGCTGCGCGATCGTGCGCCGCATCGAGGTCGTGCGCGGCTCGCTGCGCTTCCGCGTCGCGCTGCCGAGCCCGCGTTCGACTACGCGCGCGCGACGCACCGCCTCGACGGTCGACGGCCAGCTCGCGACGTTCCTCGCCGCCGACGCGCCGTGCGAGCTGCGCTCGGTCGGCATCGAGCTCGAGGCCGACGGGCGCCGCGGCGTCGCCGAGCTGACGCTCGGCCGCGGCGAGCGCGCGTCGTTCGTGCTCTCGGTCGGGCAAGCCAGGCCGCGTCTGGGACGAGGCGTCGGTCGAGGCCGCCTTCCAGGCGACCGTCGACTTCTGGCGCCACTGGATGGCGCAGAGCACCTACCGCGGGCGCTGGCGCGAGGTCGTCGACCGCTCGGCGATCACGCTCAAGCTCCTCACCTACCTGCCGACCGGCGCCATCGTCGCGGCGCCCACGACCAGCCTGCCCGAGCAGCATCGGCGGCCCGCGCAACTGGGACTACCGCTACTGCTGGCTGCGCGACTCGGCCTTCACGATGTTCGCGTTCCTGCGCCTGGGCTTCCGCGACGAGGCCCCGCTACATGCAGCTGGCTGCACGAGCGCGGCAACGGGCGACCAGGACGGCCGCGCCGCTGCAGGTCATGTACGGCATCGACGGCCGCAGCGACCTCACCGAGCACGAGCTGACGCACCTCGAGGGCTATCGCGGCTCGGGCCGGTGCGCATCGGCAACGGCGCCTCGACGCAGCTGCAGCTCGACGTCTACGGCGAGCTCATCGACGCGGTCTACCTCTCCGAGCGAGCCGGCATGCCGCTCACGTACGAGCTCTGGGTCAAGCTGCGCGCGATCCTCGACTGGCTCGCCGACAACTGGGATCAGCCCGACGAGGGCATCTGGGAGGTGCGCGGCGGCCGGCGCGACTTCATGTACTCGCGGATCATGACCTGGGTCGCGTTCGACCGCGCGATCCGCATCCAGGCCAAGCGCGGCCTGCCGGCCGACACGCGCAACTGGCGGCTCGCGCGCGACGCGGCCTACGAGTGGGTCATGACGCACGGCTGGTCCGAGGCGCGCCAGGCCTTCAACCAGTACGGCGACAGCGACGTGCTCGACGCGAGCGTCCTGATCATGCCGCTCGTGCTCATGATCGCGCCGAGCGATCCGCGCATGCTCTCGACGCTGGACGCGATCCACGAGGAGCTCGTCGAGCGACAGCTTCGTCTTCCGCTACGACACCGAGGAGGCCGCCGACGACGGCCTGCCCGGCCGGGAGGGCTCGTTCTCGCTCTGCAGCTTCTGGTACGTCGAGTGCCTCACGCGCGCGGGCCGCCTCGACGAGGCGCGGCTCGTGTTCGAGAAGATGCTCGGCTACGCCAACCACCTCGGCCTCTACTCCGAGGAGATCGGCGCCGGCGGCGAGGCGCTCGGCAACTTCCCGCAGGCCTTCACGCACCTCGGGCTGATCTCGGCGGCGTTCGACCTCGATCGGGCGCTGGGCTAGAGCGCCGCGCCCAGGGCCCAGCCGAGCGACCACGGCGGCCAGGCCGAGCGCCAGGCTCCCGGCCACGTTGACGTAGGCGAGCGTGCCGTCGCCCTCCTCGGCCAGTCGCTCGCTCTGGACCATCCAGGTCGAGAACGTCGTGAAGGAGCCGAGCAGCGCCGTGCCCGAGAGCAACAGCGCATCTCCCGTGACGCCCGCGCCGTGCAGCACCCCGAGCAGCGAACGCGCCGAGGCCGTTGACGACGAGGATCCCGAGCGGGAAGGCGCCGGCCGGCCGCCCCTCCACCGCGCGTCCGAGCGGAAGCGGACGCAGGCGCCGGCGCCGCTGACGAGCGCCGACGCCGACCCACAGAGCACGCACGGCGCGTCACGCCGCAGGCTCCCGGCGCACGAGCCGCTCACGGCGTATGCGATGAGCAGCCCGGCCGCGATGCTGCCGCAGGCGTAGGCGACGCCGAGCACTGCGTGCCCGCCGTGCACGAGCACCAGCGTCTCGAGTTGCAGCGTCGAGAACGTCGTCAGAGCGCCGCACAAGCCGATGCCGAGCATCGGCCCGAGCGTAGGCCGGCGGCCGCCTCGAGGCGCGCGAGCGACGACGCGAGCACCGCCGTGCCCGCGATGTTGACGGCGAACGTGACCCACGGCCAGCCGTGTCCGCCCGCAGGCCACTCCTGCTCGAGCAGCGGCGCGGGCCAGGCCGCCGGCCGTGCCGCCCAGGAAGATCGCCGGCAGGAGTCGCTCGCGCATGCGCGACAGCTTGGCGGAAGTCCCGGATCCGTGATTCACCCGCAAATCGCGCGTGGGGTGTGGGACACCCTTACGGAAACCTGACCTGCCCGTGAGATTCTGCTCGCATCTCGCGCGCAACGGTGTGACCAGACCGGCAATTCCGCTCCCGGAGGTTCCACCGATGAAGGCACGTCTCCATGTCCGTCCGATCGCAGTCTTGCTCGCCGCTGCCGTCGTTGCCGTGGCTGCTTTCAGCACAGCGCGTCGGGTGCCGGCGGCCCTGGCATTGCGACTCCCCCGACCATCGCCGGCACGGCCAAGTCCGGCGAGACGCTGACGGCCACGACCGGCACCTGGGCCTCGCCGCCGACCTCGGTCGCCTACGCCTGGCAGCGCTGCAGCGACACGGGCACGCCGTGTGCCGCCATCGACGGCGCGACCGGCGCCACGACGACCTACGTGCTGACCTCGGCCGACGTCGGCCAGACCGTGCGCGTCGTCGAGACCGCGACCGACGCCGGCGGCACCACCGACTCGCCCTCGGCCGTCACGGCCGTCGTCGTCTCCGGCGCCGCCCCGCAGAACACCGCGCCCCCGACCGTCTCGGGCACCCGACCGAGGGCCAGACCCTCGTCGGCACCGACGGCACCTGGGCCGCGCGACCCCGATCGCGTTCACGTACTCCTGGTCGCGCTGTGACGCCACCGGTGGCGCGTGCGCCCCGATCGCGGGCGCCGCGGCCAAGACCTACGTGCTGGTCACGGCCGACAACGACAAGACGCTCCGCCTCTCGGTCACGGCCAAGAACACGCCGGGCAGCCGACACCGAGACGTCGATCCCGACGGCCGTGATCGCCCCCTCGCGCCCCCCAGCGTCGTCACGCTGCCCTCGGGCGGCAAGTCGATCGACGCGCCGACGTCAAGCCGCCGGCGCTGCTCGATCGACAAGGTGTCGTTCTCGCCGAACCCGCTGCGCTCGCGCGCGGCGTTCACGGCCAAGATCCACGTCTCCGACACGCGCGGCTTCGCGGTGCGCAACGCGCTCGTGTTCGTCGCAGGGCCTCCCCTTCGGCCGCTCGTCCACCCCGGCCGAGGTCAAGACCGGCTCCGACGGCACGGCGACGCTGACGCTCATCCCGACCCGCAAGCTCCCGCTCCAGCAGGGCGCGACGCTCGTCATGTTCGTGCGCGCTCGCGTGGCGGCGACAAGCTCATCGCGGGCGCCTCGGCACGCCGGCTCGTGAACCTGCGCGTCAGCCCCGTCAGCCTGGAAACGTTGCGCGACGGCCTGGCCAGCCTCGAACCAGCGGGCGGTGGTGGGCTGCTCGGCGGGATGCCGCCGGCGGCGGGGCGGCGCGGTGGGGCCGGGCTGTTGGCCGGTGGGGTGCCGGTCAGCCCCGACACCGCCCGCAAAATCTTGTGTGACGCCAACATCATCCCGGTCGTGTGCGACGGCGACAGCGAAGTCCTCGACGTCGGCCGGTCCACCCGCACTATCCCGGTCGGGATCCGCCGCGCGCTGGTCGTGCGCGACCAAGGATGTGTGTTCCCCGGCTGCGACCGGCCACCCTCCTGGGCTGATGCGCACCACTGCATCTACTGGTCCGACGGCGGCGAAACCAAACTGTCGAACCTGGTCCTGCTCTGCCGCCACCACCACGACGTCATCCACCACGACGGCTGGCACGCGTTCATCCACGGCCGGCTGCCCTGGTTCATCCCGCCGCCCCTACATCGACCCCGACCAAACCCCGATCCAACACCCCCGCCACCGAAAAACCGACCCCTCTGACGGGGAACCAGCACAACAGTGATCGGTAGCGCATGACAGCTGCGTCGCGAGTGTTCGACAGGCGGCGGTGACGAGTTCGTCGGGGGTGGAGCGAGTGCTCGACGTGCGCAGGCTAACTCGGATCGGCTGGGTGCGGCGCGACCGGCTGCGCCGCAGCGAGTCGCCGCTCGCAATGCGCGACCAGCTCCGCGTACCCTTGGCGCCCATCAACTCGGTCAGTTCCGGCCCGTAGAGACGTAGACCCGGTCGCGCGCGCCATGCGCTTCCGGCGAGGCCGTGCACCACCAGGTGAGTTCGTGGCCGCCGGAGCCCCAGCCGCTGCGGTCGTATTCGCCGATCGTGACGATCAGCACCTTGGTCTCGTCTGGCCGGTCGACCCAATCGAACGTGCGGCGGATCGGCAGCTGCCAGCACACGTCGGGCTTGGTCTCGAGCGGGTGGCGGTCGATCGTCAGCGCGAGGCTGTGCAACGAACAGCCGACGCCACCTTCGAACCCCGGACGGTTCAAGAAGATGCACGCGCCGTCGACCCGTCGGGTGCGGCGCTTGCCGTCTTCGACTTCGGTGAAGCCCTTCTGGCCCTTCTTGTAGAACTGCCAGTTCTCGGGCGTGAGTTGATCGGCGAACTTGCGGACCCGCTTCTCATCGGCGCGACCCGAATAGAACGCGCCGTGGGTGCAGCAGCCGTCTGCTGCCCGCCCGGCACGATGCCGTGACAACCGTTGCCGAAGATGCAGCCCCAGCTCGACGTCAACCACGTGAGGTCGCAGCGAAAGATCTGCTCGGCGTTGGCAGGATCGACGAACTCGACCCACTCGCGGGCGAAGTCGAGGCCCTTTTCAGGCAGCGGTTTCCGCCCGACCGTGCCCGCGGCGGCTGCTGTTCGTTGCCGGTCGGGGAATCGTCGGATGTGCGGGTTCGGCCTGCTTGGCGCCCTGTTGCACGATCGGCGGCTCGCGGCTTCGGCGATGACTTTGGCGATGGCTTGGGTGGCATGCGCAAATCGTAAGGCCACCCCGCTAGCCGATCGGACGCCGATGCGCCACCGGTCATGACCGCCGGCGATCGTCGTAGGCTCGGGGAATGGGCAGCCCTCCAGCACGAACACGTGACGGGCCCGCAGTCGCTCTGTCGACGTCGTCGGTGTGGCCGGAATCCACTGCTGTCGCGTTCGAGGTTGCTGCCCGACTCGGCTACGACGGCAGTCGAGTTCATGGTGTCGGGCGACCCGGTGAGTCAAGACCTCGACACGTTGCGCCGGCTGGTCGACTATCACCACATGCCGGTGCTGTCGGTTCATTCGCCATGTCTGCTGATCAGTCAACGGGTGTGGGGGCGACCGTGGGCGAAACTGATGCGTTCGCAGATCGCGGCCGAACGACTCGGCGCCAAGGTCGTGGTTACCCATCCGCCTTTTCGCTGGCAACGCGCATATGCCAAGGCATTCACCGAAGGCATCGTGCGCATGCACGACGAGACTGACGTCGTCTTTGCGGTCGAGAACATGTTTCCCCAACGTGGTCCGAGCGGTCTCGAACTCGGCATGTATGCGCCGTCGTGGTCGTTGCTCGATGCCGACTACCCGCACGTCACCCTCGACGTCTCGCACGCGGCCGTTGCTCGCGCCGACGCGCTGGATTTGCTCGAGCAGTTCGGTGATCGGGTTGCCCACGTCCATCTCGCCGACGGCACCGGCTCACGCAACGACGAGCATTTGGTGCCGGGTCGGGGCAACCAGCCTTGCGCCGACCTGCTGGCCCGACTTGGCACGCGACGGCTACAGCGGCGTTGTGGTGCTCGAAGTGAACACCAGGCGGGCCGCGAGCCACGACGAGCGCGTCGCCGACCTCACGCGAGTCGCTGGCATTCACCCGCCGAGCTCTCGCGAGTCACGCGGCATGAGTCGGTCACGCTTCGACGTCGTGGCGGCCCAGTACGACGCCGGCCGCCCGGGTTATCCCGACGAGATGTTCGAAGCGTTCGAGCAGATGGCCGGACTCTCCTGCTGGCGGCCCGCGTCGCCGACGTCGGCGCTGGCACGGGCATCGCCACGCGGTGCCTCTGAGCCGCGGTGCCGAGTGTCGTCGCGGTCGATCATGGCGCGCGCATGCTGGCCACGCTGCGCGGCCGGACACCTGACGCGCCGGTGGTCTTGGCCGACGCGAACGCGCTGCCATTCGCCGACAACTCCTTCGACCTGGTGACGTTCGCGCAGTCGTGGCATTGGGTCGACCTCGATCGCGCGCCTGGCGAAGTCATCCGAGTGCTGCGACCAGGCGGTGCGCTAGCTGTCTGGTGGAACGTGGCACACGGGGAGTAGAAGCTTGGCACGACGCACATCGCGCGCGGCTGCGGCATACTCGGTGCCGACGATGCCGTTGGCAGTCGACTCGAAGAAGTTTGGAAGTCAGTTCCGTCCGTGTTCGGTGATCGCGCAGGTACTGACCGCGTATTTTCCTTGGCAGCGAACGATTTCCAAGGACATCATGCTCGATGAGATCGCATCCAAGTCCTATGTCGCCGAGTTGGGTGACCGAGGGTGCTGCGGCCTTTCTCGAACGGGAGCGGACGCTGTTGCCGGACGGCGAGCTGACCCAGCCGTTCGTGACACGGCTCGCCGTCGTCCGAATGGCTCACTGAGGTCAAGTGCACGCATGAGCCCAGCAGGTCGGCGTCCGGGCAAGCCAGAGACCCGTGACGCGATTCTCGAAGCTGCGCGGCAATTGTTTGCCGAGTTTGGTTACGATGGCACCACGATCCGCGCGATCGGCACGGTGGCTGGCGTCGATCCAGCGATGGTGCACCACTTCTTTGGCACGAAGGCCGCGTTTTTCACTGCTGCTGTTGACTTTCCAGTCTCTCCTCGCGCCGTGCTGCCGGGCATTCTTCGACAACGACATCGAACATGCCGGCGAACAGATCGTGCGGTTCTTCCTGGCGATGTGGGAAGACCCGACTTCGCGCCGGCGCCTGCTCGCGATCGTCAAGTCTGCCGTGCGGTATGAGGCTGCGGCGACGATGCTCCGCGAGTTCGTGAGCTCGCGAGGTCGTCCGCACGTTTGTTCACGCCCTCGAAACGCCGGACGCCGATTTGCGCGCAACGTTGGTCGGCTCGCAACTGATCGGGATGGCGATGGTGCGCTACATCGTCAAGCTGCCGCCCCTGGCGACGGCGTCGACCGAAGCGATCGTGGCTGCCTATGCGCCGACGATCCAGCGTTACGTCAATGGGCCGCTCGACGCCACCGCGGCGGGTTGTTCGCTAGGTGCCGTTTCGCCGGTCGGCTGGTCGACGATACGAGGCGCGGCCGGGCGGGCTGGCGGCGTAGTCGCTCTTGTACTGCATGTTGCACGAGCACCGGGATGAACTGGGTCACGTGTGCGTGCTCGTACCGTGCTGCTTCGTCGAATACCGCCGCATGCACTTCGTTCGGGCTGGTTCGGTCGGCGTACTTTCGCGTGAGCTGGTCGGCCACCCGATCGAGTTGCTTGTCGAGGACCTCACCACGCAGTTCTTGGCCCGCTGGCGTCTGGGCTGCCATCTGCACCAATCCCCTCGTCGCCCGGGGTGTTCCTGTCCTCGTCGCCCGCGCGAAGGCGGCTTCGCTGATGCTGCCCGACCCGCCGGTCGACCGGACACCCCCGGGCCCACTTGTTCACCTGAACTTCACGTTCGCGCCCGGCGATTCGCCACAAAGGAGACAACTAACGTGATTGACAGCGCGGCCAACGTCGGCAATATTCAACACATCATGAAATATGGCGGGCGAGCGGCGTGACCGCGGCGGTGCAGTTCCGCGGGCTGCGGGTTCGCCGCGGCGGGGCCGAAATCTTGCATGGGCTCGATGCCACCATCCCGGCCGGCTCGATCACCGGGCTGCTAGGGCCCAGTGGATCGGGCAAGACGACGTTGTTGCGCTGCCTGGTCGGCGTACAGATCGTCGCGGCCGGTTCGGTTGACGTGCTTGGGCTGCCGGCCGGCGATCCGGCGCTGCGCACTCGCGTCGGCTACGTCACGCAGGCGCCAGCCGTCTATCGACGATCTCACCGTCACCGAAAACCTGCGCTACTTCGCCGCCGTTTTGGGTGCGCCTCGGCGGACGTCGACCGCGTGCTCGATGCAGTGGGGCTGCGCGACCACGCGCACGCACGTCGTCGGCCGATTGTCGGGCGGTCAGCAAGCCCGCGTATCGCTTGCCACCGCATTGCTCGGCGCCCCCGAGTTGCTCGTACTCGATGAACCGACAGTTGGCCTCGATCCCGTGCTTCGCCGCGACCTTTGGCAACTGTTCGAGCAACTCGTGCGAGCCGGCGTCAGCTTGATCATCTCCAGTCACGTGATGGACGAAGCCCAGCACTGCCAGCGATTGCTGTTGCTGCGCGAGGGCAGTGTGTTGGCCGACGGCACGCCGGCTGAGCTCTGCCAGCGCGCTGGCACCGATGACCTCGACGACATGTTTCTCCGACTGATCGAGGCGGCATCATGAGCGCCAGCAGCACCTTCGCGACTGCCCGGCGAGTGCTCAACCAGTTGCGCCGTGATCCACGAACGGTCGCGCTGCTGTTCGTCGTCCCCGCTGCGTTGTTGTCGTTGTTGCGCTGGATGCTGACCAATCAACGTGCCAACTTTGATCACATCGGCGCGCCCGTCTTGGCGATCTTTCCGTTCGTCGTCATGTTCGTCGTGACGTCGGTCGCGACCCTTCGCGAGCGCACAACCGGCACGCTTGAACGGCTGCTCACGATGCCGATTCACAAACTTGATCTGCTGCTCGGATACGCGATCGCGTTCGGTGCCGTCGCCGTCGTTCAGGTCGGCATCTCCGCCTCGCTCGCGCTCGGGCCGTTGGGCTTACATGTGGCCGGAGCGGGCTGGCTGCTGTTCGTCGTCGGCGTGCT
This sequence comes from uncultured Actinomycetes bacterium, assembly GCA_963836475.1. Taxonomy (GTDB): domain Bacteria; phylum Actinomycetota; class Actinomycetes; order Acidothermales; family Acidothermaceae; genus PALSA-607. The sequence goes on along the minus strand of CAWIJQ010000002.1, from coordinate 587,815 downwards.
CGATGCCCTGCTCGGCATGGCGCTCGGGTTGTTCTTGTCGGCCTTCGCTCGCACGGAGTTTCAAGCCGTGCAGTTCATGCCGGCGGTCGTGTTCCCGCAGCTGCTGCTCTGCGGGCTGCTGACTCCACGCCATTCGATGGACGCCGTCCTGCGCACGATCTCGGACCTCTTGCCGCTGACGTATGCGATCGATGCAATGCAACGGGTCACGCGCTCAACCGGATTCGGTCATGGCATCGCGATCGATCTGGTGGTGGTGGCAGCGACGACAGTGGCGGCGCTGGTTCTTGGTGCGGCGACGTTGCGGCGCCGCAGTGGTTGAACGGCGGCGACGCTGAACGCTGCGGACGGCGGGGCACCGGCGTAGCCTGGGCGCACGTCGTGTCGGCGGAGCTGTTGCCGGCACTCCGATCGCCGGGAGGTCGACCTGCTGCGTCGCCTGCTGACGTCGGCCGCCGGGAGCCACCGCGTCAAGCAGGGGATCCAGACACTTCCGGTCTCGCGCGGCTTGGTGAAGCGGTTCGTCGCTGGCGACAGCGTCGATGACGTCCTCGCGACCAGCCGACAACTCATTGCCGGCGGCCTGCTCGCAAGCATTGATCGGCTCGGCGAGTCGGTCTCGGATCCGGAACAGGCGCAGCTCAACGCGGTCGCATACGTGGGCTTGCTCGACGAGCTCGGCCGAGCCGGTCTTTCGCAGTTTTGCGATGTCTCACTGAAGCTGTCGGCTGTTGGCCAGGCGCTCGGCGCCGACGGCGGCCGCATCGCGTTGGAGCATGCACATGCGATCTGCGTGGCGGCGCGCAACGCCGGCACGACCGTCACCCTCGACATGGAAGATCACACCACCACCGATGCGACCTTGTCGGCGCTGCAGGTGCTGCGCCAAGACTTTCCCGAGGTCGGCGCGGTGGTGCAGGCCTATTTGTTCCGAACCGAGGCTGACTGTGTCGATCTCGCGGGGGTCGGTAGCCGGGTTCGGCTGTGCAAGGGTGCCTACCGCGAGCCGGCATCGGTCGCGCATCAAGACCGCGCAGCAGTCGACCTGTCGTACGTGCGGTGCCTACGAATTCTCATGCGCGGTAAGGGATATCCCATGGTCGCCACCCATGACCCTCGGCTGATCCGCATCGCCGGCGCGATGGCGCTACAGACCAAGAAGGCGAAGGGCGACTACGAGTACCAGATGCTGTTCGGCGTCCGGCCCGATGAACAACGCCGACTGGCGGCGCGGGGTGAGAAGATTCGCGTGTACGTCCCTTACGGCACGCAGTGGTACTCCTACCTGATGCGCAGGCTGGCCGAACGCCCGGCCAACCTGGCGTTTTTCCTTCGAGCGGTCACGACCAGAGGGTGAAGTGAGCGCGATGATCGCCGTGATCGGTGCAGGCAAGATGGGCGAGGCATTGGTGTCGGGCTTGGTGTCGGCCGGCACGAGTCCTGACGAGCTTCTCATCACCGAGCGGTACGACGAGCGCGCACGCGAGCTGTCGCAGCGCTACGGCGTCAAGGCCGTCAGCAACTCCGAGGCGGCGCAGCTCGCCGACACCATCGTCATCGCGGTGAAACCGCAAGACATGACCGACCTGCTGGCCGAGCTGGCGGAGGTCATCACCCCGGCCCACCTGGTGGTGACGATTGCCGCAGGCATCACGACCGCCGCCATCGAGCAGCAACTCGCCGCCGGCGTTCCTGTCGTGCGGGTGATGCCGAATACGCCGGCGTTAGTGGGCGCGGCGATGAGTGCAGTCGCCGCCGGCGCGCACGCGTCGGCCGATCACCTCGATCGCGCCGAGGCGTTGTTCCGGCCGGTGGGCAAGGTGATACGGGTGCCCGAGTCGCAGCTCGACGCCGTCACGGCGTTGTCGGGCAGCGGCCCGGCGTACATCTTCTTCGTGGTCGAAGCGATGACCGACGCAGGCCTCCTACTCGGGCTTGCCTCGCGATGTCGCCCACGAGCTGATTGTGCAGACCGTGTACGGCGCCGCGTTGATGTTGCGTGACTCCGGCGAACACCCAGTGACGCTGCGCGAAGCGGTGACTTCACCGGCCGGCACGACGATCGCGGCGATTCGCGAGCTCGAAAATCATGGCGTCCGCGCCGCATTTCTGGCCGCCCTCGAGGCGGCCCGTGACAGGTCCCGTGAGCTTGCTGGCCGCTGACGACGGAAGCCTTGATAGGGCTCAACTGATCGAGCAGCTCGTCGCGTCCCGCATCGCCGGGCCGGTCGCGACGACGCGCGAGAACAACCTGGCGAACTTCCGGCTGATGGTCGCAGCGCGAGAGCGGCTACCTGTTCGGTCTGCGCCCGCGCGGCGCCTGGACGTTCGACGACGTGCTTGGCCCTGATGGCCCGGCGGTGCGGGGTGTCACCCGACCCGCTGCACGACTCCGGCGCCGACACGATCGACCCGGAGTTGACCGTCGAACGCCTCGAGGCGATGGCGGCGGTGCTGCGCTCAGCCGCCGCGAACCGGGCCCGCGTTCTGGTGGCCACGGGTCATCCGACCGGAGTGTTCGTCGTCCATCGTGAAATCGCTCGGGCGCTGGCGGCGGCCGGCTGCACGATGCTGACGCCCCCGCTGCACGGTGGGAGCGAGTCGACTGGTCCGGCCGACCGCAGCAGCGGCAGGTGCGGTCGGTGGTGGGTGTCAGCGTCGCGAGCCAGGGAGCGAACCTGCTGCACACGCATTCGCCGGAGCCGATGAACCTGATGCTCGCGACGCTCGCCGAGCGGGGGAGGCAGCCGCCCGACCTGGTCGTGGCCGACCACGGGTTTGCGGGTGCGGCTGGCACGGCCGGCATTGCGTCGCGTCGGCTTTGCCGACTGCAACGATCCGGCGCTGTTCGTCGGTGAGGCCGAGGGCGATGTGGCGGTTTGCGTGCCGCTCGACGACAACGTCGAAGCCAACGTTGTACGGGCCGTTGACAGCGTTTCTGTCTGAGCGCTACTCTCGACCAAGATTGGCGTTCGTCACGAGCGTTGCCGAAGGCCGTCCGCTACTGCTGTCACCCACGGGGCCAGCCCTTCCCCACCGGACCCAACATCGCTACCCTTCGGTCACGCACGTGCGTGATCGTCTGCCGGTGGGGAAGCCGGCACCCGTCGCGTGCTGAAAGTTCGGTGCGTCATGGGTGCAGTTGAGCGGCCGCGCGACAAAGCGCTGGCCGAAGTGCGGTTCCTCACGGTCGCGGAGGTCGCCGCGCTCATGCGCGTGTCGAAAATGACCGTGTATCGGTTGGTGCATTCGGGAGAGTTGCCCGCTGTTCGCGTCGGTCGCTCGTTCCGGGTTCCCGAGCAGGCTGTCCACGACTACCTGCGCGACGCGTTCATCGAGGCTGGCTGACCGACCGCTAGCTGCAGAGCTGGCTGAACAGCCTGCGGGCTGAACAGAAGGCGGGCCGACTAGCCGAGTTTTCTCGAGCCGACTAGGCTTGCCCGCGTTACCGACGGCCGCGGGGCCGCCGTAGGTCGTGGGCGCAGGCCCCGCAGGAAGTGGGTTCGTCGTGGGTTCGGTCATCAAGAAGCGCCGCAAGCGGATGGCGAAGAAGAAGCACCGCAAGCTGCTGAAGCGCACGCGCGTTCAGCGACGCAACAAGAAGTAGCCGCGACTGCCGTTGCGGTCAGCCGGTCAGTCGTTGAGCAGCGAGACCTGGGTCGCGAAGTTCAGCATCCGACCGACCGGGTCGCCGCTGTTCGGCCGGCGTCGCTGACGCCGCGAGCTGGCTGCGAAGAGTCGCCGGCGAGGCGAGGACGTGCGGCGGTCGCCGGCTGCGCGACGACCGGCTGCGCGGCGGCCACGCGTACTGGCGTGGGCGACGACCTTTGGCTTCGTCGGCAGTGGCTGCGTCGGCAGTGGCTTCGCGGCAGCTGGCTTCGTCGTCGCGGCGTGCTTGCGACCTTCGGCGCCGGGCTTGGGTGCCGGCGCGGCAACCGTGACCGTCGACGCCGGGCGGCGGAAGTCGACGACGACCCAGAGCACCGGGCACCCGCACGACGCGTAGATCGAGGTCGCGGAGCGCGACGCCCATCTGCGTGTAGCGCGGGTCAAGGATGTTGGCGCGGTGCTCGGGGCTGTGCATGAAGGCGGCCTGCACGGATCGGGATGTCGCCGGCCATGCCGACGTTCTCGCCAAGGACGGTCCAGTTGGTGACCTGGGTCCGCAGCGCGGGGTTGTGCGAGAGCGCTCCGGCGGCGGCGAGCTTGTTCGCCCACGCCTGGGCGACGGCGTTGAGCTGCGCGTTCGAGGGCAGTGCGGGCAAGCCGGCCGCGGCGCGGGCCGTGTTCGTCGCGGCGCCAGGTCACCTGCCGGGCTGGCGAGTGCGGAGTGGCGAACGCAGCCGAGCCCACGAGCGCTGTCACTGTCAGCGACGCAGCGGCGACCGACGCATGTAGCCGGTGGCGACGCGACGTGACGCCGATAGCGCGCCGACCCGTGCCACGAGTGGTGGTCCTTCCGGTCGGATTCGCGCGGATTTGAGCGAACACTGGAGACGTGGTTGCGCATGGCTTATAGGTCGGCGATGGCCCTGCAAAACGCTTGAACCGCAAACGGACAAATCGGACATGCCGCGGCAACATCACCCTGACGGCCTACTGACAGGGGCGTGCTTAAGCTGAAAGGCGTGTCGAATCTCGAATCTTTGAGCGCGCCGCCGCCTGATCCGCCGGCGCGAGTGGTGCTCTTCAGCCGGCCCGGCTGCCACCTGTGCGACGCGGCGCGGGCGGTCGTGGAGCGGGTCACGGCCGAACTCGGCGAGCGCTCGTCGAGCGGGACATCACGCTGGACCCGGCGGACGCGGATCGAGCCGACGGCTGCGCGACTACCTCGACTCGATCCCGGTCGTGGTCGTCGATGGCGTCCAGGTCGACTTCTGGCGGATCTCCGAAGATCGGCTGCGGGCCGCGCTCCGCGGTAGCGGCAGCTGTTATCGGCGCTTTTGTGCGCGCGTTCACAAACACGTACCCTGGGCACGAGCCGGAGAGCCCGGAGAAGTCCCGGATCAGTCGAGCCAGCCGTGTCTGGAAGTGCCGTGTCTGCCGATCGCGAGCCTGCAGTAGCGCGCCTGGAACGAGCGCCGTTCCCAGGTGGCAGGTCGCGTATCCCAGAAGCCTCGATCGCCCGGCTGCCCCTCTATCTGCGGGCACTGCAGTCCATGGCCGACCGCGGCGTCACCACCGTTTCCTCGCAGCAGCTCGCCGTCGCGTCGGGCGTGAACTCGGCGAAGCTGCGCAAGGACCTGTCGCACCTCGGTTCGTACGGCACCCGCGGCGTCGGCTACGAGGTGGCCTACCTCGTCTACCAGATCTCGCGCGAACTCGGCCTGACCCAGGACTGGGCAGTTGCCATCGTCGGCGTCGGCAACCTCGGTCGGGCGCTGGCGAACTACGGCGGCTTCGCCAGCTCGCGGCTTTCGCGCCGCGTGCCTCGTCGATGCCGACCCGGACGCAGGTCGGTCAGCGCGTGGGCGGCCTGGTCGTCCATCACCTCGACGACCTCGAACGGCTGATCGCCGAGCACCGGCATCGCGATCGGGGTCATCACCACGCCGGCCAGCGCTGCGCAAGCGCGTGGCCGATCGCCTGGTCGCTGCCGGTGTCCGCAGCGTTCTGAACTTCGCGCCGACGGTGCTTGACCGTTCCGCCCGATGTCGAACTGCGCAAGGTCGACCTCTCGACCGAGCTGCAGATCCTCGCGTTCCACGAACAGCGTCGCGTGTCGGCGCGGTCTGACAGCCAGATCCGGCGCGGTGTTACGCTGTGAGCCTTCTCGTCGTCGGGCTTTCACACCGCAGCGCACCGTTGCCGTTGCTCGAACGGACGTCGCTGTCGGTCGATGCCGCCGGCAAGTTGCTCGACGACGTCGTCGCATCGCCGACCGTCGATGAGGCGATGTTGCTGTCCGACCTGCAACAGGGTCGAGCTGTATGCGTCGGTCGAGAAATTTCATGCCGGTGTCGCGGCGCTCTCCGAACTTGCTGGCGCGGCACACCGGCGTCGGATTCGACGACCTGTCGCCGCACGTGTACGTGCACTACGAGGAGCGTGCCGCGCAGCATCTGTTCGCGGTGACCTCGAGTCTCGATTCGATGCTCGTCGGCGAACACCAGATTCTCGGACAGGTCAGGGCTGCGTTTCGCACTGCACAAGAGCGCGGTGACGCCGGGAGCGCCCTGCACGACGTGGTCGAGCATGCGCTGCACGCGGCCAAGCGAGCGCACGCCGAGACCGGCATCGACGCGGTTGGCACCACCCTGATCGAGGCCGGGCTTGCGGCTCGGCGCGCCGACCGGATTCGGCGGGACGCGCGCCGTCGTCGTGGGCGCCGGCGCGATGGCGTCGATCGCGGTCGCGGCGTTGCGGGCCGGCGATGTCGACGACCTGCTCGTCGTGAGTCGCACCGAGAGCTGAACGCGCGGCCCTCGCCGCCACGGGTCGGTGGCCGGGCCGCACCGATGACCGAGCTCGAGCACGAGCTGAGTCGCCGCCGACGTCGTCGTCACGTGCACCGGCTCCGACGGCCAGGTCGTGTCGGCCGATGTCATCGAGCGGGCGATGGCCAGCCGGCCGGACCGACCGCTGTTCGTCCTCGACGTCGCCGTTCCCCGCGACGTCGATCCACGGGTCGGCGAAGCTCGCCGGCGTTACGTTGTTCGACCTCGATGCGCTGCACCGCCGTCGACAACGCGGCCGGCACCGACGACGTCCTCGAAGCACGTCGCATCGTCGACATCGAGTTGGCCGCGTACGTAGCGCGCGTCGGGCGTCGGGAGTCGCGCCGACTGTCGTCGCCCTGCGCGACAAGGCAGCGCTCAGATGGTGTCGGCGAGCTGCATCGCCTTGAGCGCCGACTGCCCAACCTTGACGACGCGGCGCGCAACGAGATTGCGGCGACCGTGCAGCGCGTCGTCGACAAGGTGCTGCATGCGCCGACTGTGCGGGTCCAAGAGCTCGCCGACACCGCCGGCCCGACGTCGTATCCCGAGGCGTTGCGCAGGCTCTTCGACCTCGACCCGGCCGCGCCTGCTGCGATTGCCTCGCCCCGAGATCTGACGACGACAGATGACCACGTCTGCGGCATCGGCGGCCTCGCTCCGCGCCCGCGACGCGGTGCTCCGGCTGGGCACCCGCAAGCAGCGCTCTCGCCATGGCTCAGGCCGGCACGTTGCCGAGCTGCTGCGGGCGGGTGGCTCGACCGTCGAGCTCGTCGGAGTAACCACGCGTGGCGATCGTAGCGACCGACCCGCTCGCCGAATCCGACGGCGTCGGCGTCTTTGTGACCGAGTTGCGCACCCAGTTGCTCGACGGCACGGTCGATGTCGTCGTCCACTCGCTCAAGGATCTGCCCACCGCACCCGCCGCGTCGCTGCGCATCGGCGCCGTGCCGCCTCGAGCCGACGCACGCGATGCCCTGGTCGCCCGCGACGGGCTCACGCTGTCGACCCTGCCCGCCGGAGCCACGGTCGGTACCGGCTCGCCGCGGCGCACGGCTCAGCTGCTCGCCGTCCGCCCCGATCTCGACGATCCGGCCGTTGCGCGGCAACGTCGACACCCGTCTCGGCCAGGTCGCTGACGGATCACTCGACGCTGATGCGTGGTGGCCGCGGCCGGGCTGGCCCGGCTTGGCCGGCTCGATGAAGCCACGCGAGATGATCAGCCCCGACGTGATGGTTCCGGCCCCGGGGCAGGGCGCGCTCGCCATCGAATGCCGGGCGGTGGACGTCGACCCTGGCGGGTGGTTGCGCGACCTGCTGGCCTCGCTCGACGACGCGTCGACCCGGGCCGCCGTCGCGGCCGAACGCGCCTGCTGGCCGAGCTCGAGGCGGGCTGCACCGCGCCGGTGGGCGCATTCGCGAGGTCGATCACGCCTTCGATTTGCATCTGGACGCCTCGGTCGTCAGCGTTGACGGCGAAACGCGATCCGAGGCTCGGCTTCACGGGCCGGCAACCGATGCGGAAGGGATCGGGCGCCGATTGGCGGCCGAGCTGTTCGCGCAAGGGCGCCGGCGCACTGATCGGTACCCGCACATACAGCACGACTCGCATAACAGAAGACGACAGAACAGGACGACGATGAGTCCACGCCCAAGAGCGCGAACACGGTGGCGTTTGTAGGAGCAGGTCCGGGTGACCCTCGGCTGCTGACGTTGCGCGCGGTCGATCTGCTCGGCACCGCCGACGTCGTGATCGCCGATCACTACCCGAGCTCTGTCGTTCCTGCAAGCATTGTCGTGACGACGTGGCCGTACTCGACCTGTCGGCCATCGACGCCTCGCTGACCGTCGCCGAGCGGGCCAAGGCCATCGTCGATGCCGCCAAGACCGGCAAGCGCGTCGTGCGGCTGGTCATGGGCGACCCGCTGTTCGACGGCGACGGCGCTGACGAAGCGGCCGCGTGCGCGAAAGCCAAGCTGATCGTCGAAGTGGTGCCAGGCGTGCCGGTGGCAGCCGCGGTTCCGACCTACGCGGGTATCCCGTTGGTCGATGCGAAGCACCGCGAGGTGCGTGTCATCGACGCCCGCCCGTCGGCGTCCGGCCCTGATTGGGCGTCGGCCGCGCTCGGCGTCCAGACGCTCGTGGTGTTGCACGCCGATTCGCCGGCCAGCGTTGCCGACGCGCTGGTGCGGCACGGGCGGTCGGCCGACACCGCGGTTGCGGTGACGCGCGCCGGAACGACAACCGAGCAGCACACCGTCGTGTCGACGTTGGGTGCGGTCGGTGCCGACCTGAAGGCGGCCGGTCTCGTGGGGCCGGCGGTGCTTGTCGTCGGCGACGTGGTGAAGAGCCGCGGCGCGCTGTCGTGGTTCGAGACCAAGGCGCTGTTCGGTTGGCGGGTGCTCGTGCCGCGCACCAAAGAGCAAGCGGGCGAGTTGTCCGAACGCCTGCGGTCGTACGGCGCGGTACCCGCTGAGGTGCCGACCATCGCGGTCGAGCCGCCGCGCACCCCGCAGCAGATGGAGCGTGCGGTGCGCGGTCTGGTCACCGGCCGCTACGAGTGGATCGCGTTCACGTCGGTCAACGCGGTGCGAGCGGTGCGCGAGAAGTTCGAGGAGTACGGCCTCGACGCGCGCGCGTTCTCGGGCATCAAGGTGGCGGCGGTGGGCGAGCAGACCGCAGCGACGCTTGCAGGCGTTCGGCGTGAAGCCCGACCTCGTGCCGTCCGGTGAGCAATCGGCCGCCGGGTTGCTCGAAGACTTCCCGCCCTACGACGACGTTCTCGACCCGATCAACCGGGTGTTCCTGCCGCGCGCCGACATCGCGACCGAGACACTTGGTGGCCGGCCTGGTCGAACTCGGTTGGGAAGTCGACGACGTCACCGCCTACCGCACGGTGCGCGCAGCACCGCCGCCCGCGGCCACCCGCGAGGCGATCAAGACCGGCGGATTCGACGCCGTCGTCTTCACGTCGTCGTCGACCGTGCGCAACCTCGTCGGCATCGCCGGCAAGCCGCATGCGACGACGGTCATTGCCTGCATCGGGCCGCAGACCGCGAAGACCGCCGAAGAGCACGGTTTGCGCGTCGACGTGCTCGCCGAGACGCCATCGGTGGAGTGTCTTGCTGACGCGCTCGCTGCGTACGGGCTGGCGCAACGGTTGGCGGCCGAAGCCAACGGCGAGTGGACCGGCAAGCCAGGACGGCCGCGCGCCAGCTCGCGACGCAAGGCCAAGTAGTCGCCACCGTGCCTGACGCCCCAACGGGCGCCGCCTGTTCGCCATGCAACGCCGGCGACTGCAGGTCTCGTGGCGAGGCCGCGCCGGTTGCGCCGCACGGCCGCGTTGCGCCGGCTGGTCGCGCAGACGCGGCTGTCGTCGTCCGATCTGGTGTTGCCGTTGTTCGTCAAGGAAGGCATCAGCGAACCTGCACCGATCGCGTCGATGCCGGGAGTGGTCCAGCACACGCGCGATTCGTTGCGCAAGGCCGCGAGCGAAGCGGTGGCCAACGGAGTCGGTGGGCTGATCCTGTTCGGCATTCCGGCGACGAAAGACGCGCGCGGTTCGGGTGCTGATGATCCTGCGGGCATCGTGCAGCTCGCGTTGCCGATCTCGTCGCCGAAGTTGGCGACGCGACGGTCGTGATGACCGACCTCTGTCTCGACGAGTACACCGACCATGGGCACTGCGGTGTGCTGGTCGAGTCGGCGGCCGGTGAGCTACAGCGTCGACAACGATGCGACCCTCGAGCGCTACGCCTCGATCGCGGTGGCGCAGGCGAGCTGCGGGCGCGCACGTTGTCGCGCCCAGCGGAATGATGGACGGCCAAGTCGCTGCGATCCGCGCAGCGCTCGACCGCGCCGGGTTTGCCGAGGTCGCGATCCTTGCCTACTCGGCGAAGTATGCGTCGGCCTTCTACGGACCGTTTCGCGATGCGGCCGAATGCGCCCCGCGTTTCGGCGACCGCCGCAGCTATCAGCAAGACGTCGCCAACAGCGATGAGGCGTTGCGTGAGGTCGCACTTGATATCGCCGAGGGTGCCGACATCGTGATGGTCAAGCCGGCCATGGCTTACCTCGACATCGTGCGCGCGCGTGCGCGATCACGTCGACGTGCCGGTCGCGGCCTACCAGGTCAGCGGCGAATACGCGATGGTCGAAGCCGCCGCCGCGAACGGTTGGCTCGATCGCGAGTGCGGCCATCGTCGAGTCGCTGACGTCGATCCGTCGGGCCGGCGCCGACATCGTGCTCACGTACTGGGCCGCCGAAGCGGCGCTGTTGTTGCGCGACGCACGGTGACGGTTGCTGCACGGCCGCAAGCGGTTTTGCTGGACGCCGGGGGCGTGCTGTTGTTGCCCAACCCTTGGGTCGTCGCCGGCATCCTTCGCGCAGCGGGTGGTGTCGCTCGACCCGGCCGTCGTTCCGCGCGCGCATTACGCCGGAGTCGCTGCGATGGACGCGCGTCGGTCTACTGACTGGACCGTGTACAACCGGGTGCTCGTGCGGTTCGCCGATGTTCCGTTGGCACGCATCGACGATGCCCTTGCTGGCCTGTCAGAGTTCTTTCAGTCGCCTGTTGCCGGACTCTGGAACGTCGTGCCGAGGGCGTCGTCGAGCACCTTCGTGACCTGGCCGCGACCGGAGTCGCCATCGGAGTGGTGTCGAACGCCGATGGCGAGGTCGAGGCCGCGTTGCGGCGTTGCGGCATTCCGTTCGACGTGGTCATCGACTCGACCATCGTCGGATACGCCAAGCCGGCACCCAGAAATCTTCGGCTTCGCTCTCGACCGGCTCAACGTCGCCCCGGCCGACGCGGTGCACGTCGGCGATATGGCGTCGGCCGATGTCGACGGTGCGCACGCGGCCGGCGTCCGGCCACTGCATCTTGATCCCGTTCGGGGATTGTGCCTATCCGGCCGGTCATCACGAGCACATCCGCTCGTTGGCTGAGGTCGTGGCGATGGCGAGTAACGGCGGCGTCGGCTCCCATTCGTCCCTGAAAGACTGAGACGTGCCGTCACCCGATGCGACCTCGCGTGGGTTGTTCTCGCGCGCGCTGGCGGTCACGCCCGGCGGCGTGAACTCGCCGGTGCGCGCGTTCGCCGGCGTCGGCGGCACGCCGCGGTTCATGGCCAGCGGCCATGGCGCCTACCTCACGATGTCGACGGCAACGAGTACGTCGATCTGGTCTGCTCGTGGGGGCCGATGGTGCTTGGTCATGCCCACCCGGATGTGGTGGCGGCAGTTGCGTCAGCTGCGGCTCACGGCACCAGCTTCGGGACGCCGACGGCGGGCGAAGTTGAGTTGGCCGAAGAACTTGTGCGCCGGGTCGACCCAGTTGAGCAGGTGCGGTTGGTCAGCTCGGGCACCGAGGCCACGATGAGTGCGCTTCGACTCGCCCGCGGCTGTACCGGTCGCGCGAAGGTCGTCAAGTTCGCCGGTTGCTACCACGGTCACGTCGACGCGTTGCTCGCCGCGGCCGGGTCGGGCGTGGCCACGTTGGGTTTGCCCGACTCACCCGGGGTCACCGGCGCATCGGCGTCCGACACGATTGTGCTGCCGTACAACGACATCGCCGCCGTCGAGTCGGCGTTCGCGACCTATGGCGATCAAATCGCGTGCATCATCACCGAAGCCGTCGCGGCCAACATGGGCGTCGTGCCACCGGGCGCAGGGTTTCAATGCGGCCCTTCGCGACATCGCGCACCGGCACGGCGCACTCTTCGTTGTCGACGAGGTGATGACGGGGTTCCGGGTCTCGCAGTCAGGGTGGTACGGACTCGAAGGAGTCGCCGGCGACCTCTACACCTTTGGCAAGGTGATGGGCGGCGGCTTGCCGGCCGCGGCGTTCGGCGGCCGTGCCGAGCTGATGCAACGAGTGGCTCCGGTTGGGCCGGTCTACCAAGCCGGCACGCTCGCCGGAAATCCGTTGGCCACCGCCGCCGGGCTGGCCACTTTGCGCGCGTGCACGCCTGACGTTTATGCGCACCTCGATCGCACCGCGGCAACTGTCGGCGCGCTCGTGACCGATGCCCTCACCAAAGCCGGTGTGCCGCATCGGCTGCAACACTCCGGCAACCTGTTCTCGATCTTCTTTACCGATCACGACGTCAACGATTTCGTGGCCGCGCAGGCTCAAGAAACCTGGCGCTACGCCGCTTTTTTCCACGCCCTACTCGATCGCGGCGTGTACCCGCCGCCGTCCGCTTTCGAGGCTTGGTTCGTTTCGGCCGCGCACGACGACGATGCCGTCGCACGCATTGCCGCCGCACTGCCATTCGCTGCCGCCGCTGCGGCCGCCGCCGACCCGCAAGCCGGCCGATGACGACGCGCACGGTGGTGCATCTGTTGCGGCACGGTGAAGTGCAAAACCCCGACGGCGTTTTGTACGGTCGACTGCCCGGCTTCCACTTGTCTGAAGCGGGCGTGGTGATGGCGGAGCACGCCGCCAAAGCGGTGGCCGACCGCGACATCGTCGCGATCGTGTCGTCGCCGTTGGAACGTGCGCTCGAGACCGCAGACGCCGGTCGCCGCGCATTTCGATCTCGAGGTCGTACGACCGACGAGCGGCTGATCGAGGCCGCCAACGTTTTCGAAGGCCTGACCTTCGGCGTCGGCGACGGCTCGCTTCGACGTCCCGGCGCATTGGCGGTACCTGGTGAACCCGTTTCGCCCGTCGTGGGGCGAGCCTTATCGCGAGCTGGCCGCGCGGGTGCTTGGCCGCCGTCGCGAGCGCGCGCGATACTTGCCCGCGGCCACGAAGCTGTCTGCGTCAGCCACCAGTTACCGATCTGGACGGCGAGATCGAAGGTCGAGCGCCGGCACTTGTGGCACGACCCGCGCAAGCGTGAGTGCGCACTTGGGCAGCCTGACCAGCTTCACCTTCGCCGACGACGACATCGTGCGCGTCGACTACACCGAGCCTTCGGGCCATGCGGGTGTCGGACAAGTCGCCGGGGCTTAGCAGGCAGAATGGGAACTCCTCATCCGACCGATCGGACGCTAGCTGTCGCTGATGTCGCGCATGCTGATCTTGCGCGTGCGCCGCATGATCGCTGTGTCCGCGCTGGCGCTGATCGGCCCGTTGGCTACGGCCTGCTCGGCCGCGGGCTCGCCCACCAGCAATCAGCAAACCAACTACGTGCAGGTCGACGGCGGTGGCGTCATCGCGACGTACGCGAGTGGCCACCGCGCACCGATGCCGCAGGTCGCCGGCAAGGATCTGGCCGGAAACGAGCTCAACCTCACCCAATTCGCCGGCAAGGTCATCGTGCTGAACTTCTGGGCATCGTGGTGCCCGCCGTGTCGCAGCGAGGCCCCGGCGCTCGAGCAGGCGTACACCGACACCCGCGCCGCCGGCGTGCAGTTCGTCGGCATCGACATCAGAGAAAACGGCGTCTCCGACGGGGTGCATTTCGCGACTACGCATCACATCGACTACCCGAGCATCTCCGATCAGGCCGACCGAGTCGCGCTTGCCTTTCGTGGCCATGCCGTTCCGCAATCGCCGCCGACGACGCTCGTGATCGATCGGTCGGGGCACATTGCCGCCCGGGGCCTCGGCGAGATGCGCTACGCGCAACTCGTGCAGGTCGTGCGGGCCGTCGCCGCCGAAACGACGTGACGCGCGCCATGATGTAGCCTTCGGTGGGTGGGTCGTTTCAACACACCGTGCTGAGTGGGCCATTGCTGCTCGCGTTGCCGGTCGCGCTTGTTGCCGGCGTGGTGTCGTTTCTTTCGCCGTGTGTCGTGCCGCTCGTACCCGGATATTTGTCTTACGTCACTGGGCTTTCCGGCGCAGACCTCGACGACAATCGCCGTGGCGCGCATCGCGGTCGGGTGCTCGCTGGCAGCGTGCTGTTCGTGCTCGGTTTCTCGGTGGTGTTCGTCATCTCCGGCGCGCTGTTCGGCTACGCCGGCACGCACCTCACCAGCCACGCCGCTGTCATCGACCGGGTGCTCGGCGTCGTGATGATCGCGCTCGGGCTTGCGTTCATGGGCCTCATCCCGTGGCTGCAACGCGAGGCCCGCTTTCACCGGCTCCCCGCCGCCGGCATCGCAGGCGCACCGATACTCGGGTTTCTCTTTGGCGTCGGCTGGACGCCCGTGCATCGGGCCGACGCTGGGCGCGGTGCAAACGCTTGCGTTGTCAGGATCGAGTGCGACCCAAGGCGCGTTGCTGACGCTCGCCTATTGCCTCGGCCTTGGCCTGCCGTTCGTGCTGGTCGCGCTTGGCGTTTCGGCGCGCAGTCGGCATGCTCGCCTTTGCCCGGCGGCACTACGCGCTGTCACCAGAATCGGCGGCGCGATGCTGATCGCCGTCGGCGTGCTCTTGCTCACCGGTGTGTGGCACACGCTGGTCGGCGACCTGCAGCATACCATCAACAGCTACGTGCCGGCGGTCTGACATGAGCGATTTCTCCACCGACGTCGACGACACCGCGGCGGCCACCAAACTCGATACCGCGCCCGATCGAGCGCGACGATCTCGGCACCGGGCAACGGGTGGGCCGCATGCCGGTCGCGTCGGTGTGGGCGCAGTTGCGGTGGGCTTGGTACTTGCTGACGTCGATGCGCACGGCACTGATCCTGCTGTTCTTGCTTGCACTGGCCGCGG
Organism: uncultured Actinomycetes bacterium; assembly: GCA_963836475.1. Classification (GTDB taxonomy): domain Bacteria; phylum Actinomycetota; class Actinomycetes; order Acidothermales; family Acidothermaceae; genus PALSA-607. The sequence goes on along the minus strand of CAWIJQ010000002.1, from coordinate 572,763 downwards.
TTCCTGGCAGCGTGCTGCCGCAGAACGGCAGCAACCCGTTGCGGGTGCGCAACTTCTACGCCAAGCATCCGCACCTTGCGCCGTTCATCAACGCGATCGGCGGCTTCGACGTTTTCGGCTCGCCGTGGTTCGCCGCGGTTTATCTGCTTGCTGTTCATTTCTCTCGCGGGTTGCGTCATTCCGCGCAGCCGCCGGCACTTCCGCGCGATGCGGGCGCGGCCGCCGTCCGCCCCACGCAACCTCGCGCGACTACCGCTCTTCACCACATGGACGACGGCCGGCGACGTCGACGTCGGTCGTGACGGCGGCGTACACGATTGCTGCGAAGCAAGCGATTTCGCGCCGACAGCGCGTCGACCAGTGTCGCCGCCGAGAAGGGGCATCTGCGCGAGACCGGCAACTTGCTGTTCCATCTGTCGCTGCTCGTCGTGCTGGTCGGCGTTGCCGTCTCGGCCGACTTCGGATTCACCGGCACCGTGCTCGTGAAGGAGCACGAAGGCTTTTCTGATACCGCGATTGCGTACGACAGCCTGAAGCCGGGTGCGCTGGTCGACAAGGCGAAGCTGCCGCCGTTTTCGTTCACCTTGAATTCGTTCGACGCGACGTACGAACGCACCGGTGCGACCCGTGGCGCGGCGGACAGTTTCGACGCGCACGTCACGCTGGCAGCCGAATCTCAACGCGAAGCCTCGCAACGACGACATCACCGTGAACCATCCGTTGAGCTCGGGCGGCGCGAACGTGTATCTCGTCGGCCACGGCTACGCACCGCACTTTCGGGTGACCGATGCGTCGGGGCAGGTCTTCGATCAGGTGACGCCGTTCCTGCCGAACGACAGCACCTTCGACTCGCAGGGCGTGGTCAAGCTGCCCGACGCGAAGCCGCAGCAACTCGGCATCAGCGGCTTTTTCCTGCCGACCGCGGTCAACGACGCCAACGGCCGGCCGGTGTCGGTCTTCCCGGCGCCCGACAATCCGATCGTGGTCATCGGCGTCTTCGCCGGCAACCTCGGTCTCGACGATGGAGTGCCGCGGTCGGTCTACACCCTCGACACGACGAAGATGACCACTGCTCGACACCGCCGAACTCGGCGTCGGGCAGACGTTGGTGTTGCCGAACGGGGCCGGCAGCGTGACCTTTGTCGGGTTCGATCAGTGGGCGACGTTCCAGATCAGCCGCGATCCTGGCAAGGGCGTGGTCCTCGTCGCGGTCGCTGTCATGGTGCTCGGGCTGATCTTGTCGTTGCGGGTGCGCCGCCGGCGGGTCTGGGTGCGCGCGACGTCCCAGCCGATTGCCGACCCAGCTGACGCGGGGCGTACGGTGGTCGAGGTCGGCGGGCTTACCAGAACCGACGCGAGCGGCGGCTTCGACGACGAATTCGCCCGGCTGGTCGCCGACCTTAAATGCTTAGCAGCTGTCCAGCGGTGGAGCGGCGCGCTCCGAAGCAGCAGCTCGAGAGTGCAGGGAGGGCTAGCCGTGGACGTCAATGTCGGGCTGGCCCGGCTCTCGAACGACCTCATTGCCGGCGGCATCGCCACCTACTCGCTGGCGTTCCTCGGCTACGCGGTCGACGCCGCTTTCGGCAACCACTGCCCGCGGTGCGGGCGGCGAAGACAGCGGCGGCCGACGTCCGCGTAGCTGTTCTTGTTGGTGGCCCGGCGGGCGACGACGGGACGCTGCCGCCGCGACGTCCGTCGCCGCCAGGTCGCACCGCTCGTGATCCGTCTTCGTTCGTCGCCAGCCGGGTGGGCAAGGTCTCGGTGGCCGCTCACCGTCGTCGGCTGGCTGCTGCATCTGCGGTGCGATCGTCAGCCGCGGCGCCGCGGTGCATCGGTTGCCGTGGGGCAACATGTACGAGTTCACGCTGGCGCTGGCGTTCACTGCAGTGACCGCGTTCCTGTCATGATGGCGCGGCAGCCGGCCCGCTACCTCGGTGTCTTCGTGATGGCGCCGGTCGTGCTGGCGCTGGGCATCGCCGTGCTTGTGCTTGTACGTCGCGCCGGCACCGCTGGTGCCCGCCCTGCACTCGTACTGGTTGGCGATCCACGTGACCGCCGCCATCATCGCGTCGGGAGTGTTCACCGTCGCTACCGCGGCCACCTTCATGTTCCTGGTCGCCGATCGGTACGCAGTCGCGCAGGCTGCCGGTCGGCCGGTGCGATTCTCGGCACTCGCGCGCATCATGCCGTCGGCCGACGTGCTCGACCGCACCGCTTACCGCGCCTACGCGTTCGCCTTCCCGATCTGGACGTTCGCCGTCATCGCCGGTGCGATCTGGGCCGAGTACGCGTGGGGTCACTACTGGCAGTGGGACCCGAAAGAGACCTGGGCCTTTATTACCTGGGTCATCTACGCCGGATTACCTGCACGCGCGCGCAACGGCAGGCTGGCGCGGCCGCAAGGCCGCCTACATTGCGCTCTCGGATTCGTCGACGATCCTGTTCAACTTCTTCGTGGTCAACATCTTCATCACCGGGGTGCACTCGTACGCGGGTGTTTGACGACCCACGTCTGGGTACGGCGTCGCGACGTGGATCACCAGGTTGACGAAATCCGAGTTCACTACGTCGAGCATGGCGAGGGTGCCCCGCTCGTTGCGCTGCACGGCGCCGGTGTTAGACCATCGCGACATCGAAGTTGCAATCGAAGGGGCCATTCCGACCAGGGGCTACCGCGCGGATCTATCCAGACCTGCCAGGGATGGGCCGCTCGACATCGCATGGCCTGACCTGCAACGACGACGTCGTGACGGTGCTGACCGACTTCATCGAAAATGTCGGCGGTGGTCCGGTGCAGCTGCTGGGGCATTCCTACGGCGGTTACTTGGCTGCGAGGCGTGGCCGCGCGCCGACCAGACCTCGTGCTCGGGCTGGCCCTGCTTTGCTCCGGCCGCCGAGCAGTCACACGACGTGCCCGAGCTCGCGGTAGTCCGACAGGACGACGACGCCTATGACGAGCTCGATGCGGCGCAGCGGACGAAGTTCGACGACTATTTCGTCGTTCGCACGGCAGCGAACGCACGTCGCTTTCGCGACCACATCTGGCCAGGAATCACGCTCGTCGACCAAGAGGCCTTGGGGCGCATCTTTGCCGGCCGAACCCTCGACCTCGGCCAGGGTAGCCTCGTCGCGCCGACCCTCATCGTGGCCGGGAAGCGCGACTCCATCGTCGGGTATGCCGACGCGATGCAGTTACTGCCGCGATACCCGCACGCCACCCTGGCCGTGATCGACGACGCCGGACACGCCGTGATCCATGAGCAGCCCGAGCTGTTGGCGGCACTTGTCGGCGACTGGCTCGACCGCGCCGGAGCCACTCGCCACGTCTAGGTGCCTCACCGCTCCGTGTTATCGCACTACGGATGCGACGCTCGATGAAGCCAAAGGTGGGCGCCGCTCGGCCCGCCGCCACCTGCGGCGATACTTGATCGCATGGCCTACGACGATCTGCCCGACTTTCTCGAACGCCTCGAGAAGGACGGCGAGTTGGTGCGGGTGCGTGCCCAGGTCGACCCGCACCTCGAGATCACCGAGATCGTCGACCGGGTGGTGAGAGCGGGCGGCCCGGCCTTGCTGTTCGAGAACGTCAAGGGTTCGAAGCTGCCGCTGGCGATGAACGTGTTCGGCACGCAAGCGCGCATGGCGAAGGCACTTGGGCGTCGACGACATCGACGAGATCGGTGCGCGCATCGCCGACCTGCTGAAGCCCGAGTTGCCGAAGGGCTTCGCCGGCTTCAAAGACGCGATGGCAAGCTCGGCCAGTTACGTGACGTGCCGCCGAAGAAGGTGCGCAAGGGCAACTGCCAAGACGTCGTGGTGAAAGGGCGACGACGTCGACCTGATGACGCTGCCGGCCCTGCACACCTGGCCCGACGACGGCGGCGCCTACTTCAATCTCGGCCTCACGCACACCAAGCATCCCGAGACCGGGCAGCGCAACCTTGGCCTCTACCGGTTGCAACGCCACGACAAGAACACCATCGCGATGCACTGGCAGATCCACAAGGATTCCAACGCCCATCACGCGGTCGCCGAGCGGCGGGGCGAGCGGCTGCCGGTGGCGATCGCGTTCGGGTGCGATCCGGTCTTGACCTACGCGGCGTCGGCCCCGCTGCCCAGTGACATCGACGAGTACCTGTTCGCCGGCTTCTTGCGGCAAGAACGGGTCGAGATGGTCGACTGCGTCAGCGTGCCGCTGCAAGTGCCGGCCGACGCGCAGGTCGTGCTCGAGGGGTGGCTCGAGCCCGGCGAACGACGGCCCGAGGGGCCGTTCGGCGACCACACCGGCTTCTACACGCCGGTCGAGCCTTTCCCGGCGCTGCACGTCGAGGTCATGACGTCGCAGAAGAAGCCGGTGTTTCAGTCGATCGTCGTCGGCCGGCCGCCGGCCGAAGACGGACCGCTCGGCAAGGCGACCGAGCGCATCTTCCTGCCGCTGGTGAAACTGCTGATCCCTGACATCGTCGACATGGACATGCCAGTCGAAGGCGTGTTCCACAACTGCGTGATTGTCAGCATCGACAAGCGTTTTCCCAAGCACGCGCACAAAGTGATGCACGCGATCTGGGGCGCCGGCATGCTGTCGCTGGCCAAGCTGGTCGTCGTGGTCGATGCCGACTGCGACGTGCACGACTACTCGCAAGTTGCCTGGCGGGCGTTCGGCAACGTCGACTACACCCACGACCTCGTGCAATCGGTCGGTCCGGTCGACCACCTCGATCACGCGAGCTACCAGCAGTTCTGGGGCGGCAAGATCGGCGTCGACGCGACCGCGAAGCTGCCGACCGAGGGTTACACCAGGGGCTGGCCGGAGATGATCAGCCAAGATCCCGCGATCATCGAGCGGGTAACCGCTCGCTGGAAGGAGTTCGGCCTCTCGTGAGCGCGGCCGCCACCACCGCTGACGCCCCGGCGGCGCTGCTCCCGGCCGGGTCAGGGCCTTCCTCGATCTCGTGCGGTTCGAGCACTCGGTGTTCGCGTTGCCGTTCGCCTACATCGCCGCGTTTACGGCGATGGCCAGCGTCAACGGCCACGTGCACTGGCGGCAGCTGCTGTTGGTGACGGTCGCGATGGTGGGCGCGCGCACGTTCGCGATGGCGGTCAACCGCATTGTCGATCGGCACATCGATGCGCGAAACCCGCGAACGCAAAGCCGCGAACTCGTCACCGGCGTCGTCAGTCTGCGGACGGCGTGGGCTGGCGCAATCACGGCCCTCGCCGTCTTGCTCGCGGCTGCGGCCGAGCCTCAATCTGATCTGCTTCGTTCTCGCTCCGGTCGCTGCCGTCGTACTCGCCGCCTACCCGTATGCGAAGCGGGTGACCTGGGCGCCGCATGCGGTGCTCGGTCTCGCCCAAACGATCGGCCCGATCGGCGCATGGATGGCGGTCACCGGGCGCTGGTCATGGACGGCGGTCGTGCTCGGTCTCGCCGTCGGTTGCTGGATCGGCGGCTTCGACATCATCTACGCGCTGCAGGACTACCGGATCGACCGCGAGATCGGCGTGAAGTCGCTGCCGGCCCGGTTCGGGCCGCAGGTCGCGCTCGCGTTCTCGCGGCTCGCGCACTACGCCACCGTCATGTTGCTGCTCTGGTTCGGCGCGCTCGCGCATCTTGGCTGGACGTGGACGGTCGGCGTTGCGTTCGCGGCCGGAGCGCTCGCCTACGAACAATGGCTGGTCAAGCCGACTGACCTGTCGAAGGTCAACCGCGCGTTCTTCACGGTGAACGGCTTCGTCGGCATCGGCTTGTTGCTGTTTGCGGTCACCGATCTGGTCTCCCGAGGCTTCCGGGGATGACCGCCGCCAGTCGGGTGCCGTGGGTCGTCGGCGTGACCGGCGCGAGCGGAACCGCTTACGCGGCAGCGGTTATTCGCGCGTTTGCTGGCTGCTGGTCGACCGTCGACCTGGTCGTGTCGAGGGCCGCTCGCCTGACGATGCTCGACGAAACCGGCGTGGCCTGGCACGACGACGTCGACAGTCTGCGCGCGTGGCTGTCGACGCCGCTCGACGCCGATACCGCCAGCTACACCAACAGCGACATCGACACGGACGCCGATCTGCTTGCGGACGTTCGATTCTGGTCACCGGGCGATCTTGCGGCCGGCCCCGTCGAGCGGGTCGTACCGCACCCGCGGCATGGTCGTCGTGCCGGCAAGCATGGCAGCGGTAGCCGGCATCGCCATCGGCTTGTCGAAAGACCTGCTGCAGCGCGCGGCCGACGTCACGTTGAAAGAACGACGCCCGCTGGTCGTCGTCCCGCGGGAAACGCCGTTGACTGGTGCGACGCTGCGCCATCTCGTCGCGCTCGACGAAGCTGGCGCGACCGTGCTGCCCGCCAGTCCGGCGTTCTATGGGAAACCGAAGACCATGCAGCAGTTGGTCGATTTCGTTGCCGGCAAGATCCTCGATGTGCTGGGCGTCGACCACGATCTGTTCACGCGCTGGGACGGCCGACTCGGCGGCGGCTAGGCCGACGAGCCGGTACCGCTACACGCTCCGCTGTACCACTGTTGGCGCTGTTCGCGGCTCACTTTGCGGCTGCCTCACTGTTCGCCGAGCGGCCCCATGGTGTCGACGTCGGAGTCGCCACGCAGCAATGCACGGACTTCGGATTCTCGGAACCGGCGATGGCCGCCGGGGGTGCGGATACTGCCGATCCGACCGGACGCCGCCCAGCGCGTCACGGTCTTCGGATCGACCCGAAACAAGCTGGCAACCTCTCCGGGTGTGAGGAGTCGGTCACGGTTCTCCACGTGATGTGCCTTTCGTCGGGACGGTGCTGAGTAGTGCGTTCGCAGGACCCCAACCAGATGTGTACACGCGTCCGTGCACTCGCGTCTGCGTTTGACCCACGTAAGTTGCATAGCGAACAAAAATTCCGGGCCGTCGTAAATGTGCGATCACTCTGTGTGACGAAAATGGCGGACAATCGTTCTATTCTGGCGCGAAGAGTCGCCACATGATCACACAGTGCGATCAACCCGGTACCGCTCCCAAATGCGGGAATCCAGCCGATACGTTTCTGGCGCTCCGAGAGGCCTCACTCCGGGCCGGCCTGCCGCCCGCATGCGCGTCGATTGGACCGGGCGTGCATGCTGGAGAACGGTGGCTCAGAGGTTCCCGGATCGACTGGCGAGGAGTGACGTGGACGTCGGGCGCAAGCGCGATCTCGAAGCGAAGGTGCGAGCTGGCGAGCGCCTTGATCTAGCCGACGGCGTTGATCTGTACGCGAGCGACGACCTCGCCTGGCTCGGCGACCTTGCGCATCATGTGCGCACCGAGAAGAACGGCGACCGCACCTACTTCAACGTCAACCGTCATCTGAATCTGACGAACGTGTGCGCCGCGTCGTGCGCGTACTGCAGCTTTCAGCGCAAACCCGGCGAGGCCGATGCGTACACGATGCGCATCGAACAGGCCGTCGAGCTCGCCAAGCAGATGGAGCCCGAAGGCATCACCGAACTGCACATCGTCAATGGTCTTGCACCCGACGTTGCCGTGGCGCTACTACCCGCGGTCGTTGCGGGCACTGAAAGAAGCGCTGCCGAACGTCGCGTTGAAGGCATTCACAGCCACTGAAATCCATTGGTTCGAAGAGATTTCGGGACTGTCGGCCGACGAGATTCTCGACGAACTGATCGACGCCGGGCTTGAGTCGCTCACCGGCGGCGGCGCCGAGATCTTCGACTGGGAGGTTCGGCAGAAGATCGTCGACCACAAGACGCATTGGGAAGATTGGTCGCGCATTCATCGCCTCGCGCACAGCAAGGGCCTCAAGACCCCCTGCACGATGCTCTACGGACATATCGAAGAGCCGCGGCATCGCGTCGACCACGTGCTGCGACTGCGCGAACTGCAAGACGAGACCGGCGGGTTCATTGTCTTCATTCCGTTGCGGTTTCAGCACGACGCGTCCGGCGACCCGCGCAATCGACTCATGACGCAACCGATGGCCACCGGTGCTGAGGCGCTGAAGACGTTCGCGGTGTCACGGCTGCTGTTCGACAACATCCAGCACGTCAAGGCTTTCTGGGTTATGCACGGCCTCACGACGTCGCAGCTTGCGCTGTCGCACGGCGCCGACGATCTCGATGGTTCGGTCGTCGAATACAAGATCACGCACGACGCTGACCATTTCGGCACGCCGAACACCATGCACCGCAACGACTTGCTCGACCTCATTCGCGATGCCGGCTTCACCCCGGTCGAACGCGACACCCGCTACAACGTGATTCGGGTTTTCGATGGCCCCGACCGAAACAGACGCGACGTCCCGCAGCCCATGCCGGTCTGACGTGACGCAACCTCACGACGCCAACACAAACGAAGCGGACGCCGACCAGCTCCCGCCGCCGCGTCCGCATGCGATCTTGCGCTATACGACGTTGCGACTCGCGCTGTTCGTGATCGCGCTGTTGTTGCTGTGGCTGGTACGGATCCGTGATGGCGTACTGCTTGTCGCCATCGCGCTCATCGTTTCGGGGCTGGCCAGCTACGTGCTGCTAGCGCGCCAGCGTGACGCGATGTCGGCGCAACTACACGCCGCGAACATTCGCCGCCGCGAGCGCTCGCTCTCCCGTGCGGCGAGAGAAGACGACGCGTGACGGTGCCGCGGCCGCGCGTTGGTCACATTCAGTTCCTCAATTGCCTGCCGTTGTATTGGGGGCTGGTTCGCTCGGGTGCGCTGCTCGACGTCGACTTGCGACGCGACACCCCAGACCGGCTCAGCGATCGGTTGGTGGCAGGCGACCTCGATATTGCGCCGATCAGCGTCGTCGAATACCTACGGCACGCGAGCGACCTCACGCTGCTCCCTGACATTGCCGTCGGTTCCGACGGCCCGGTGATGTCGTGCGTGTTGGTCAGCCAGCTTCCGCTCGCCGACCTCGACGGCGAACTCGTCACCTTGGGGTCGACCAGCCGCACCACCATCGAGCTGGCGAAGATGATCCTCGAGGAGCAGGTCGGCGTCCGCCCTCGCTATTTGACCTGCCCGCCCGACCTGCCGGCGATGATGCTCGAGGGCCCGGCCGCCGTGTTGATCGGCGATGCGGCATTGCGAGCCACGCTGCATGATGGTCCGCGTCTGAAGCTTGATGTGCACGACATGGGTGCGGCCTGGCGCGACTGGTCGGGCTTGCCGATGGTCTTTGCCGTGTGGGCGGCGCGTCGATCGTTCGCCACCGATCATCCGGGGCTGGTGAAGGACGTGCACGATGCGTTTGTGCGCTCGCGCGAACTGTCGTTGGCTCGGGTTGACGAAGTCGCCGCTTCGGCCGCGCAATGGGAAGATCTCGACACCGAAATGCTCGTGCGGTACTTCCGTGGCGTTGGATTTCTCCCTCGGTGATCGCCAGTTGGCCGGCCTGGCCGAGTTCGCCCGCCGGGTGTCTCCGCGCATCGGGCTAGCCCGCTATGAAGAACCGGTTTTTGCGGAAGTCTGATCATCTCTGACGCGAACGGGTAGCCCGGGCATCGTCACAAATAGTCAACTCGCGATCTTTGTAGTCAACCTTGGGTGCAGAGGGTTCGCAGCCGGCGCGCATGGTGCCACCATCGAGCCATGCATGACCAGGGGGACCAGCAGCGCGCTGCCGCGTATCGCGTCGTCGTCGCCGACGACGCTGTCGGTATGCGCGAGCTGATGCGAACCCTGCTGTCGCTCGAGCCTGACTTCGAAGTGGTCGGTCAGGCGGGCAACGGCGCCGAAGCGGTCGCATTGGTGGCCGAACTCGAGCCCGATCTGGTCGTCATTGACGTGTCGATGCCGGTCCTCGACGGCCGCGCGGCGATCGCCCAGATTCGCGAGCTGCAGCCGGCGACCAAAGTCGCCGTGCTGTCGGGCGAACGATGCCCGATTCCGCCAGGCGCCGACGCGCAGATCGAGAAGGGCACCCCGAACGACGACGGTGATCGCCGTCTTACGCGCGCTCTGCCAACGGACGAGGGAATCCGGCCCCGACTAGCGACCGGTTACGCTGGCCGCGTGGTCAATGCGCAGGTGGTGCTCGATCGGGTCGTCGAGGGCGGCCGCTTGTCGGCGTCCGAGGCACTGGAGCTGTACACCGACGCGCCGTTGCATGCGCTCGGCCGCGCCGCCGACGCCGTCCGCCGTCGTCGTTTTGCTGACACCGCCGACATCGCGACCTACCTGATCGACCGCAACATCAACTACACCAATGCCTGCGTGACCGCGTGCAAGTTCTGCGCCTTCTACCGGCCGCCGAAGCACGACGAGGCGTGGACGCACCCGATCGAGGAGATCCTGCGGCGCTGCGCCGAGGCTGTCGAGCTCGGCGCGACGCAGATCATGTTGCAGGGCGGACACAATCCTGACCTCGGCATCGAGTGGTACGAGTCGACGTTCGCGGCAGTGCGGGCGGCGTATCCATCGTTGGCGCTGCACTCGCTCGGTGGCTCCGAGGTCGTGCACATCGCCCGGGTGTCGGCGTTGTCGTATGCCGAGGTGATCACGCGGCTGCATGCGGCCGGGCTCGACTCCTTTGCCGGGGCCGGCGCCGAGATCTTGACCGAACGACCGCGGTCGGTAATTGCGCCCCTGAAAGAAAGCGGCGCTGTTTGGCTTGAGGTCATGGAGACCGCGCACGGCCTTGGGGTGCAGTCGACCGCGACGTTCATGATGGGCACAGGCGAGACGAATTTTGAGCGGATCGAGCATCTGCGCATGATTCGCGACGTGCAGGATCGGACGGGCGGCTTTCGGTCCTTCATCCCGTGGACCTACCAGCCGGAGAACAACCACCTGCGCGGGCGCACGCTGGCCACACCGCTGGAGTACCTTCGGCTGCTCGCGGTCGCCCGACTGTTCTTCGACAACATTGCGCATCTTCAGGTCTCGCAGCTGACGTTGGGCAAAGAGGTCGGGCAGCTCGGCCTGCACTACGGTGCCGACGACCTTGGCTCGGTGATGCTGGAAGAGAACGTGGTCTCGTCGGCCGGTGCTCGGCATCACTGGAACCTGACCGAACTCATCCACCTGATTCGCACGGCAGACCGGGTGCCGGCACAGCGCGACACCTTGTACAACCACCTGCGGGTGCATTGGACGCCGGCCGATGACCCCGAGCCGGACGCGCGCATCCACTCCCACGTAGCCTCAACCGCCCCGGCTTTTTCTTAGCCGTTCCCCGACTGCCAGCACGTCGACGCGCAAGATAGCGTCCGGGTACTGGCAGTCAGCCGAAAATGGCGTGAGCCTTGCGTAATTGCGCGATGACGACGTCCTCGTCGAGTCGAATGGCGATGCTGGGGAAGCGCAGAATCCGGTCCCCACCGAGGACCAGATCGTTTTGTCGCCGTGCGTCATCCCAGTAGTTCATGGGGCGCAGGTGCACGCCGCCATCGACCTCAACGCAGAAGGTTCCGAAGTCGACGTCGAGATAGCGACGTCGACCAGCTGCGTCCAGTCGGAAGGACTGTCGGATGGGCCGCGGTAGCCCGGCCTTTCGCGCCAGCACGCCAAAGTCGATTTCGGCGAGGGAGTCGGCGCCGCCCTCGATATCGGCAAGGATTGACCGCAGGATTCGGATGTGACGGGTGCCGCGGCTGAGCGACAACTCTCGGCGGAGGGCGGCGGTAGGTACCACACGTTGTTGCACTGCCGCGGCTAACAATGCACACGCGACCCTCGGCTTGGGTGTCCACGTAGCGGCGTCGACGATGGCCCGGCCCCGCGACACCGTTGGGACGCCGGCTCCTTGAGCGATGTCAGAAGCGGCGAATCGTCGAGATTCACGCCAGCGCACGCCGTCGATACGTGGTGGTCGACCGTTGCTGCGGGGGACGAGGACGTCGACCTCTCCCGCCGTGAACCCGCGCAACCCGTAACGCTCGGCGGCCACATGTCCCGTTACTGCGACCAGGCCAGACGCACTCAGTACGGCGGCCCATTGTCGTTGGGCACCGGTCAGGCGGCCGTTCTCGAGGAGGAAGGCATGCCCAACTCGTTGCCAGAGTCCGGCCGCGACACGGCGCCGCGCAGCATCTGCGTCGTAGCCCGCGGCCGCCAATTGGATGCGACTGACCACCGCTTCTTGACTCTCGGATATGCGATGAAGCAACAACAGGTTCTGCTGACGGGATCGTTTTGGCATGTTGACCAGCTTTGGTCGGAGGTGGACGCCACCAACGCAGTTTGTGCCAGCGTGTGGACGCTTTCTTGAGCGCCCACAAGCTGGCAGTCGGCAGCTCCGACGGCAGCGCCACGGCCGCGCCTGCCAAGATGGACGGCGTGGGCGGCTACCCGAAGATTGAGTTGCACGTCCATCTTGAGGGCACCGTGCGGCCGCACACCTTGCTCGACCTGGCTAGGCGCAACGACGTTGCGCTACCCGTCGACACGGTCGACGAACTGACCGCCCTCTACGAGTTCACCGACTTCGCCCACTTCGTCGAGGTCTGGATTCTCACCACCAACGTGCTGCGCACCGCCGACGACTTCCGGCAAGTCGTGGTCGACTACGCCAAGGAAGCCAAAGGCCACGGCGCGGTCTACCTCGAGGCCATTTTTTCGCCGATCGAGCGAGTGGCCAGGGGCGTGCGCTGGGACGACCTGTTCGAGGGGTACTGCGACGGCGCCCAGCAGGCGTACGAAGAGCACGGGGTCGTCGTCCGGCTGACGCCTGATACGTATCGGGGGGCCGAGGTCGAGGCGTCCGAAGAACTCGCCCGCCGCTGCGTGAAATTCGCCGACCGGGGCATCGTCGGGCTCGGCATCGGGGGAGCCGAAACCGCCTGCCCGCCCGACCCGTACATAAGGGCGTTCGAGATCGCCACGGCCGGTGGCCTCGCGTCGGTGCCGCACGCCGGCGAATCGGCCGGCGCCGATTCGATCCGGGCGACCATGACCGCTCTCAAGGCCGACCGCATCAGGCACGGCATCAGCGCGATCGACGACCCGCACCTGCTGGCCGAGTTGGCCGACCAACAGATCGTGCTCGACGTGTGTCCGACCTCGAACCTGCGCACGAAGTCGGTGGCGTCACTCGCCGAGCACCCACTGCCGGCCCTCCGCAACGCCGGCGTCAGCTGCACGGTCAACACCGACGACCCGGCCATGTTCAGCACCGATCTCGGTCGCGAACACGAGATCGCCCGCGGCCTCGGCGTCCGGCCGAAGGCGTTGTTCGAGGCGGGCGTTCACGGCGCGCAGTGCGACGCCGCAACCAGGGCGGCGCTCAAAGCGATCGGCGACGCGTTCGATTGGAGCAACACGTGACGCCAACACGGGCCGGGCTCGACAAGCAGCCGGCCGACGTCGCCGCGATGTTCGACGACGTCGCGCGCGCGCTACGACCTGGTCAACGACGTGCTGTCGCTCGGGCAAGACCGGGTCTGGCGCCGGGCGGTAGCGAAGGCCGTCGATGCCAAAGCCGGTGAGCGGGTGCTCGACGTCGCGGCCGGCACCGGCACGTCGTCCGCCTCATTCACGGCGAGCGGCGCGACCTGCGTCGCTTGCGACTTCTCGCTCGGAATGCTTCGCCAGGGCGCCCGACAGCGCGGCGGAGCCGATGTCGGAGGCGTGCGCTTCGTCGCCGGCGACGCGCTTACCCTGCCGTTCGCCGACGCCACCTTCGACGCGGTCACCATCTCGTTCGGCCTGCGCAACGTGCACGACGTCGGCGCGGCATTGCGCGAACTGCTGCGGGTGACCCGCCCCGGCGGCCGCATCGTGATCTGCGAATTCAGCACGCCGACCTGGCCGCCGTTTCGCCGCCTCTACTTCGGCTACCTCGCCCGCGTACCGGCGGTCGTCAGGCGGGTCAGTTCCAACCCCGACTCCTACGTCTACCTGGCCGAGTCGATCCGCCAGTGGCCCCCGCAACGCGACATCGCCACCACCATGGCGGACGCCGGGTGGGCTGGCGTCGGGTGGCGCAACCTGACCGGTGGGATCGTGGCGCTGCACCGAGGCGGTCGTCCCTAGCGCGGCGACCCTCGTCGCCAGCGCAATCACCGCGCCGACGGGCGGCCGGTGAGCGTCGCCCGGACCGGCGGATAGACTGTGCCAGCGGTCTTCGTGAAGATCTTCACAAGCTGTTCGGGTCTTGAGTGTTCTGGTCTTGAGTGCCCTGGGTCTTGACGAGAATCCTGCTGGTCCCTCCGGCCGAGGTGGTGGACGTTGTCCCGCAGTGCTGGCGACGGTGCCGAAACCTCGGCGTCCGCGCTGTTGGCGACCGCGATCCCGGCCGGGACGCCGACAACGGAGACCGACGTCATCGTGGTCGGCGCGGGCCCAGCTGGTTCGGCGACGGCGGCGCACCTCGCGCAGGCCGGCATCGATGTCGCGTTGCTGGAAAAGAGCGCGTTCCCGCGCGAGAAGGTGTGTGGCGACGGCCTCACTCCACGGGCGGTCAAGCAACTCATCAAGCTCGGCATCGACACGAGCGCAGAAGCCGGCTGGCTGCAGAACAAGGGCCTGCGCATTCTGGCCGGCGGTATGCGGGTCGAGTTGCCGTGGCCCGAGCTGGCCAGCTTCCCCGACTACGGCCTGGTGCGCACCCGGCTCGATTTCGACCAGATCCTGGCCCGCCGGGCGCAGAAGCTCGGCGTCGCACTGCACGAGCAAACACCGGCCACCCAACCCATCGTCGACGACCGCAACGGCCGGGTCGTCGGCGTGCTGGCGCGACCGTTCGGGAGCGATCGCGACATCGTCTTCAAGGCGCCCGTCATCGTCGCGGCAGACGGCAACTCAAGCCGGTTGTCGCTCGCACTCGGCGTGCACCGCAACGACAAGCGGCCGATGGGTGTGGCGTATCGGCGCTATTTCGAGTCGCCCCGCCACGACGACATCTGGCTCGAGTCGTGGCTCGAGTTGTGGGACCGCGTCGACGGCCGCGACCGCCTGCTGCCGGGCTACGGCTGGGTCTTCGGCATGGGCGACGGCACCAGCAACGTCGGGCTCGGCATCTTGAACACGTCGGCCTCGTTCCGCAACGTCGACTACCGACAACTGCTGAAGCGATGGACGGCGGGCATGCCCAAGGAGTGGGGATTCGACGAAGAGCACGCACGAGGTTCGGTGCGCGGCGCGGCGCTGCCGATGGGCTTCAACCGCAAGCCGCACTACGGCCGCGGGCGTGCTGCTCGTCGGTGACGCCGGCGGCATGGTGAACCCCTGCAATGGCGAAGGCATCGCCTATGCGATGGAGTCGGGCGAGCTCGCCGCCGAAGTCATCTCGCAAGCGCTGGCCCGACCGACGGGTGCCTCGCGCGAACGAGTGTTGCACGCGTATCCGACCGCGCTTGATGACCGCTACGGCGGCTACTTCACGGTCGGCCGGGTGTTCGTGAATCTGATCGGCAAGCCCGGCGTGATGCGCCTGCTGACCCGCCATGGCATGTCGCATCCGACGATCATGCGTTTCACCTTGAAGATGCTGGCGAACCTCACCGATCCGAAGGGCGGCGACACGATGGACCGCATCATCAACGGGCTCAGCCGGATCGCCCCTGCCGCCTGACCCGCGCGTGGAGCGACCGGCGCGCCCTCCTAGACTGCACACCGGCCGACAGCACGAGCAACGCCCGCACCGTAGCTACGAAATTGGGAGCGAGGAACTGCGATGACGAGCTATTTCAGCTACGTCCCGCTGCTCGCATTGTTCCTGCTCGCCGCCGGGTTCGCCGTGTTCTCGATCCTGATGGGCAGCCTGAGTGGCCCGAAGCGCTACAACCGGGCGAAGTACGACGCGTACGAATGCGGCATCGAGCCGACGCCGCAGCCGGTGGGCGGCGGCAAGTTCCCGGTGAAGTACTACCTCACCGCGATGCTGTTCATCGTCTTCGACATCGAGATCATCTTCTTGTATCCGTGGGCGGTCGCGTTTCAGCACCTCGGCGTCTTCGGGCTCGTCGAGATGGTGCTGTTCATCCTCGCGGTGTTCGTCGCCTACGTGTATGTCTGGCGTCGCGGCGGGCTCGAGTGGGACTGATCTGACATGGGCCTCGAAGAGAATCTGCCCAGCGGCTTCTTGTTGACCAGCGTCGAGAAGCTCGCCGGCACCGCGCGCAAGAACTCGCTGTGGCCGGCGTCGTTCGGCCTGGCCTGTTGCGCGATCGAAATGATGGCGTCGGGTGCCGGTCGGTACGACCTTGCTCGCTTTGGCATGGAGGTCTTCCGGGCGTCGCCGCGCCAAGCCGACTTGATGATCGTGGCCGGCCGGGTCAGCCAGAAGATGGCACCCGTGCTGCGGCAGATCTACGACCAGATGGTCGAGCCCAAGTGGGTGCTCGCGATGGGCGTGTGTGCGTCGTCGGGCGGCATGTTCAACAACTACGCGATCGTGCAAGGCGTCGACCACGTCGTGCCGGTCGACATGTACTTGCCGGGCTGCCCGCCGCGGCCCGAGATGCTGATGCACGCCATCCTTGAGCTGCACGAGCGCATTCAGGTCATGAAGCTCGGGCCGAACGCGAAGAAGCAGGCCGCCGAGCGCGAGACTCGAAGCGCTCGAGGCGATGCCCACGCATCAGATGAAGGGGTTGCTCAGGTGAGCGACCAGCCGAGCGCGCAGCCGCCGAAGGCTCCCGAGCTCAGCGGGGCGCAAGCCGAAACCGGCCTCACCACCGGCGGCGGCCGCAACGCGCTGCCCTCGACGCCGCGGCCCTACGGCGGCTACTTCGACGATGTCGCCGACGCGCTCGCGCTCGCCTATCCCGACCTTTCGCAAGCCGTCGAGCGGTCGATCGTCGACCGCGGCGAACTCACGCTGCACGTTCGCCGCGACAAGCTCCCGGCGCTCGCGCAGCAGTTGCGCGACGACCAAGATCTGCGTTTCGAATTGCTCGCGTCGCTGTCGGGCGTGCACTACCCGATGGACGCCGGCCGCGAGCTGCACGTTGTCTACGAGCTGATGTCGATGACGCACAACCGCCGCATCAGGCTCGAGGTGTGCCGCCCCCGACGCCGACCCGCACGTGCCGTCGGTCGTGTCGGTATGGCCGACCGCCGACTTTCAAGAGCGCGAGACCTGGGACATGTTCGGCGTCATCTTCGACGGGCACCCGGCGCTGACCCGCATCATGATGCCCGACGATTGGCCCGGGCATCCGCAACGCAAGGACTACCCGCTCGGCGGCATCCCGGTCGAGTACAAGGGCGCGACCATTCCGCCGCCCGATGAGCGCAGGCAGTACGCGTGAGTACCACTACCGATCCGTACGCGGGCGTGCGCGAGACGACTGAGGGTCGCGTCTACACGGTCACCGGCGGCGATTGGGACGACGTCGCCGCCGCCGCAGCGAACGAACACCCCGAGCGGGTCGTCGTCAACATGGGTCCGCAGCATCCGTCGACGCACGGCGTGCTCCGGCTGATTCTCGAACTCGACGGCGAGACGGTCACCCAAGCTCGGCTCGCGATCGGCTATTTGCACACGGGCATCGAGAAGAACTGCGAATACCGCAACTTCACTCAAGCCGTCACGTTCTTGACCCGCGCCGACTACCTGTCGCCGCTGTTCACCGAGACCGGCTACTCGATGGCGGTCGAGAAGCTGCTCGGCATCACCGACGAGGTGCCCGAGCGCGCGCAGGTCATCCGGGTCATGATGATGGAGCTCAACCGCATCTCGTCGCACCTGGTCTGGCTCGGCACCGGCGGCCTCGAGATCGGCGCGCTGTCGGCCATGCTGTACGCGTTCCGCGAGCGCGAGAAGATCCTCGACATCTTCGAGATGATCAGCGGCCTGCGCATGAACCACGCGTACATCAGGCCAGGCGGCGTGATCCAAGACCTGCCGCCTGGCGCGGTCGAGAAGATCCGCGAGTTCGTTCAGATCATGCCGGGGAAGATCGACGAGTACCACAATCTGCTGACCGGCCAGCCGATCTGGATGGCCCGGCTGCAGCAGGTCGGCTACCTCGACGTCAACGCCTGCATCGCCCTCGGCGTCACTGGCCCGTTGCTGCGCGCCGCGGGTCTGCCGTGGGACCTACGCAAGAGCCAGCCGTACTGCGGTTACGAGACGTACGAGTTCGACGTCCCGACGCAGCAAGAGGGCGACTGCTTCGCGCGGTACCTCGTGCGCATGGACGAGATGCGCGAGTCGGTCAAGATCGTCGAGCAATGCCTCGATCGCCTGCGCCCAGGCCCGGTGATGGTCGAAGACAAGAAGATCGCCTGGCCGGCGCAACTCGCACTCGGTGCCGACGGCATGGGCAACTCGCTCGACCACATCCGGCACATCATGGCGACGTCGATGGAGTCGCTCATTCACCACTTCAAGTTGGTGACCGAGGGATTCCACGTGCCACCCGGTCAGGTGTACGTGCCGATCGAATCGCCGCGCGGACAACTCGGCGTCCATCTCGTCAGTGACGGCGGCACTAAGCCGTATCGGGTGCACCTGCGCGAGCCATCGTTCGTCAACTTGCAGGCTGTGCCGGCAGTGTGCGAGGGCAGCCTCATCGCCGACGTCATCGCGTCGGTCGCCAGCCTCGACCCGGTGATGGGCGGGTGCGATCGATGAGCCGACGAGCCACACGAGCAACGGTCTGCCGACCGTGACCCTCGACCCGCGGCTGGCCCTGGCGCGGCCGCAGCCGATCCGCTGTCCGCCGAAGCGCGGGCACGCGTGCGGGCGTTGAGTGTTGACGTCATCGCGCGGTACCCCAGGGCGCGGTCGGCGATCATGCCGTTGTTCTATCTGGTGCAGGCCGAGCAGGGATACGTCTCACCCGACGGCATCAAGCTGGTCGCCGAACTCCTCGGGCTGACGACCGCCGAGGTGGCCGCGGTCAGCACCTTCTACACGATGTACAAGCGGCGCAGCTGCGGCGACTACGAGGTCGGTGTCTGCACGAACACGCTGTGCGCCATCTTGGGTGGCGACGCGATTTTCGCTGCACTCAAAGAACATTTGGGTGTCGGCAACAACGGCACGACGGCAGACAGCAAGGTCACCCTCGAGCACATCGAGTGCAACGCCGCTTGCGACTACGCGCCGGTGATGATGGTCAACTGGGAGTTCTTCGACAACCAGACGGTCGAGAGCGCGAAAGAACTCGTCGATCGGCTGCGTGCCGACGATCCGCCGCTGCCGACCCGCGGAGCGCCGCTGGTCAAGCACCGTCGAGATGTCGAGGGTGCTGGCCGGCTTTCCCGACGGCGCCGTTGGTCAGGGGTGTGTCGGCCGGCCCGGCGTCGACGATCGGCCTCGATCTTGCCAACGAGCGCAACGAAACTGCGCCGCCCTTGCCTAGCAGCGGTGCTCACAAGGTCGCTGAACCACCCGGCGGGAGGGAGAAGGCATGACGTTTGCCTTGACTCCTGTGCTCACCGCCAACTGGGGCACCGACAGGTCGTGGACCCTCAACGCCTACAAGAAAACCGGCGGCTACGGCGCGTTGAACACTGCGCTGGCGATGCAGCCCGACGCGTTGATCCAGCTGGTGAAGGACTCCGGCCTGCGCGGCCGAGGCGGTGCTGGCTTCCCCACCGGCATGAAGTGGGGATTCATCCCACAAGGTGACGGCAAGCCGCACTACCTCGTCGTCAACGCCGACGAGAGCGAACCCGGCACCTGCAAAGACATTCCGCTCATGATGGCCAGCCCGCACACGTTGCTCGAGGGCGTGCTGATCGCTGCATACGCGATTCGTGCCAACCGCGCCTTCATCTACGTGCGCGGTGAGGTGCTGCACGTCGTCCGCCGGTTGTTGCACGCGGTTGAAGAAGCGAAGGCCGCGGGCCTCATCGGCACGAACGTGCTGGGCTCCGGGTTCGACATCGACGTCGTCGTGCACATCGGCGCCGGCGCCTACATCTGCGGCGAAGAAACTGCACTGCTCGAATCGCTCGAAGGGTTCCGCGGCCAACCCCGGCTGCGGCCGCCGTTCCCGGCGATCGAAGGTCTCTACGCCTGCCCGACCGTCATCAACAACGTCGAGACCATCGCCAGCGTGCCGGCGATCGTGCGCGGTGGCGCCGCCTGGTTCAAGAGCATGGGCACCGAGAAGTCGCCGGGATTCAAGATCTTCTCGTTGTCCGGCCACGTCACCAACCCAGGTCAGTACGAAGCGCCGCTGGGCATCACGTTGCGCGAGTTGCTCGACGCCACCGGCGGTATGCGGGCAGGTCACGAACTCAAATTCTGGACGCCGGGTGGCTCGTCTACTCCGCTGTTCACTGCCGAACACCTTGATGTGCCGCTCGACTTCGAAGGGCCGGCTGCGCACGGTTCGATGCTCGGCACGACTGCACTGCAGCTGTTCGACGAGACCACCTGCGTCGTACGCGCGGTGCTGCGCTGGAGCGAGTTCTACGCGCACGAGTCGTGTGGCAAATGCACGCCGTGTCGTGAGGGCGTGTTCTGGTACGTACAGATTCTCGAACGTCTCGAACGCGGCGAGGGCGACGAGCAAGACATCGAAACGCTGCTCGACGTGTCAGAGAACATTCTCGGTCGCGCATTCTGCGCGCTCGGTGATGGCGCGACCAGCCCGGTGACCTCGTCGATCCAGTACTTCCGCGACGAATACATCCAGCACTTCAATGCCGGCGGTTGCCCATTCGACCCGGTCGCCTCGACCGTCTTCGCGGGAGCCGACGCCTGATGACCGTGACAACTCCGCCGCCCTCAGGCAGCAACGCCAGCGGCGCGCGACCGCCAGCGACGTCCGATCTGGTGAACCTGATCGTTGACGGGTTCGAAATCTCGGTACCGAAGGGCACTCTGGTGATCCGGGCCGCAGAGTTCCTCGGCATTCAGGTGCCACGGTTCTGCGAACACCCGTTGCTCGACCCGGTCGGCGCCTGCCGGCAATGCCTCGTCGAGGTCGAGGGCCAGAAGAAGCCCATGGCGTCGTGCACCACCACGGTCACCGAGGGCATGATCGTGAAGACGCAGTACACCTCGGCGGTTGCCGAGAAGGCGCAGAACGGCATCATCGAATTGCTGCTGGTCAACCACCCGCTCGATTGCCCGGTCTGCGACAAGGGTGGTGAGTGTCCACTCCAGAACCAGACGATGACCAACGGCTACTCCGAGTCGCGCTTCCGCGACGTGAAGCGCACCTACCCCAAGCCGATCGCGATCTCGGCGCAGGTGCTGCTCGACCGCGAACGCTGCGTGTTGTGCACGAGGTGCACCCGCTTCGCCCAGCAGATCGCTGGCGACCCGTTCATCGAGATGCTCGAGCGCTCGGCACTCGAACAGGTCGCAGTCTTCGAAGACCAGCCGTTCAACTCCTACTTCTCCGGCAACACCGTGCAGATCTGCCCGGTGGGCGCACTCACCGGCACGCAGTACCGGTTCCGGGCACGGCCGTTCGATCTGGTCTCGTCGCCGAGCGTGTGCGAGCACTGCGCATCTGGCTGCCAGCAGCGCAACGACCATCGACGCGGCAAGATGCTGCGACGGCTGGCTGGCGTCGAGCCGCAGGTCAACGAGGAGTGGAACTGTGACAAGGGCCGGTGGGCTTTCAGCTACGCCACCGCGCCTCGACCGTCTCGACACCCCGTTGGTGCGCGACGAGACTGGCGAGCTCGTGCCCACGTCGTGGCCCGAGGCGCTGCGGGCAGCGGCGGCGGGGCTAGCCGCAGCGCGTGCGAATGGCGGCACCGGTGTCCTGACGGGCGGTCGACTTACCGTCGAAGACGCCTACGCCTACGCGAAATTTGCACGCGTGGCACTTGCCACGAACGACATCGACTTCCGGGCGCGCGTGCACTCCGCCGAGGAGGCTGCCTTCCTCTCCACGCGTGTCGCCGGCCGCTTCCTCGAGGTCAGCTACGCCGACCTCGAGGCGGCACCCGACGGTGCTGCTCGCGGGCCTCGAGCCCGAAGAAGAGTCGCCGATCATTTTCTTGCGCCTGCGCAAGGCCGCATTCAAGGGTCACGCAAAGGTCGTCTCGATCGCACCATTCGCCACCCGTGGGCTCGACAAACTTCTCGGCCGACTGATCGCCACCGTGCCCGGCGGCGAGGCCACGGTCTTGCAGGCGTTGGCCGACAACGCCACATTGCCGGCGCCCGCCGGTATCGACGCGAGCTCATACGCATCGCTGCTCACGGCGACAGCGGCCGCCTTGGGCGTACCGGGCGCGCTCATCCTGGTCGGCGAGCGGCTGGCCGCGGTGCCCGGCGCGTTGACGGCGGCCGCTGCACTCGCCGACGCCACCGGTGCACGCCTCGCCTGGGTGCCTCGTCGCGCCGGCGAACGCGGTGCGGTCGAGGCTGGCGCGCTGCCGAACCTGCTGCCAGGCGGCCGCTTGCTTTCGGACGCCGACGCGCGGGTCGAGGTCGGCTTGCGATGGGCCACGGCCATACCGGCGACCGCGGGCCGCGACACGGCCGGCATCATCGCGGCCGCGACGGCGGGCAAGCTTGGCGCGCTCCTGGTCGCTGGCGTCGACCCCAACGACCTGCCTGACCCGACGGCCGCAATCGCCGCTCTCGATGCCGCCGCGTTCGTCGTCAGCATCGAACTTCGGCCAACCGCCGTCACCGAGCGCGCCAACGTGGTGTTCCCTGTCGCCGCCGCCGTCGAGAAGGCCGGAACGTACCTCGATTGGGAGGGCCGGTCGCGGCCGTTCGCCGCCTCGATCAGCGATACCGGACGATTGCTCGATCTCGAAGTATTGAACGCACTCGGCGATGCGCTCGACGTCCATCTCGGACTACCGGACGTGCGCACCGCGCGCGTGGAGTTGCAGGCGCTCGGCACAGTCGTGCCCGAGCCGGCGTCGCCACTGCCTGCCGGCAAGCCGGTGGCCGCGGCCAAGCTGGGCCCTCAGCAGGTGCTGCTCGCCAGCTGGCACGAACTGCTCGACAACGGCAGCTTGCAAGACGGCGCGCCCTATCTCGCCGCGACCGCAAAACCGTTGCACGCACGGCTGTCGCCGGCGACCGCGAGCGCGTTGGGTGTCGCCGACGGCGCGCCGATCACGGTGAGCACCGACCGCGGGTCGATCACCCTCGAGCTGCTCGTCACCGCCATGCCCGACGCCGTTGTCTGGGTGCCCACCCGGTCGAGTGGCAGCGAGATCCATCGCACCCTCGGCGTCGGCGCCGGCGGGGTCGTCAAGATCGAAGCGGGCACGAACCCGGCGGGCACGAAATGAGCGCGCAGCTGTTCGCCGCGAACGTCCTTGCGTCCGCGGTCACGCCCCCCGGGCATCGCGACACGTGGTGGCTCATCATCATGAAGACCGTCATTCTCTTCGGCTTCTTGATGGTCATGACGCTGTTCATGATTTGGGCCGAACGCCGGGTCGTTGCCCGCATGCAGCAACGGCTGGGGCCCAACCGGGTCGGGCCGTTCGGTCTGCTGCAAGGTCTTGCCGACGGCATCAAGTTGGCTCTGAAAGAAGACCTGATCCCGACCGCGGCCGACAAGATTGTCTTCATCATCGCGCCGATCATCTCGGCGATTCCGGCGTTCATGGCGTTCGGCGTCATTCCGTTCGGTCCGACCGTATCGATCTTCGGCAAGCACACCGATCTTCAGCTCAGCGACCTACCGGTCGCGGTGCTGTTCATCCTCGCCATGAGCTCGATGGGTGTGTACGGCATCGTGCTCGCTGGCTGGTCGAGTGGCTCGACCTACCCGCTACTCGGTGGCGTCCGTTCGGCGGCCCAGATCATCAGTTACGAAGTGGCGATGGGCCTGTCGTTCGTCGGCGTGTTCATTCAGTCGGGTTCGCTGTCGACCTCTGCCATCGTCGATGCGCAGGCGCACCACTGGTTCGTGTTGAGTGCGTTCGTCGCGTTCGCGGTGTACGCGGTTTCGATGGTCGGCGAGACGAATCGGGCGCCCTTCGACTTGCCCGAAGCCGAAGGCGAGTTGGTCGGTGGCTTCCATACCGAGTACACCTCACTGAAGTTCGCGCTTTTCTTCCTTGCCGAGTACATCAACATGGTCACGGTGTCAGCGTTGATGACCACGCTCTTCCTGGGCGGCTGGCTGGCGCCCTGGCCGATTTCGCTCTGGCACGACGCCAATACCGGCTGGTGGCCGATGCTCTGGTTCTTCGGCAAGCTGTTCGGCGTCCTGTTCGTCTTCATCTGGCTGCGCGGCACATTGCCGCGGCTGCGCTACGACCAGTTCATGAAGCTCGGCTGGAAAGTCCTGATTCCCGTCAGCCTGATCTGGATCATGGTCGAAGCCACGATCAAGGTGGTCGACCGCAAGCAGGAGATCTTCGGTATCGGCGGAGTAGCGATCGTCGTCGTCATCATCTCGTTCGTGTACGACAGCGTCCAACAGAAGAAACAGAGCGTGATCGATGCGCAGGCGTTGGCTCGATGCGAATGCGCCATTCGATCCCTACGCGGGCGGGTTCCCGGTGCCGCCGATGCCTGGCCAGTACCTGCCGTCGCGCCGCCCAGTCACCGCCGCGATTCGAGCCAGCTCGAGCACGGGTGATGCCGGCGATGGCGATACCGCAGGCACTGACGCGTCGGACGAGGTGACCGATGTCTAGCTTCTTTGGTCCGATCAAGGGATTCGGCGTCACCTTCGCCACGATGTTCAAGCCGGTCAACACCGAGCTGTACCCCGAGAAGTACAAAGTCACGATGCCTCGGTTCCACGGTCGGCATGTGCTCAACCGGCACCCTGACGGCTTAGAGAAGTGCGTCGGCTGCGAGCTCTGCGCGTGGGCTTGCCCGGCTGACGCGATCTATGTCGAAGGCGCCGACAACACTGACGACGAACGCTTCTCGCCGGGCGAGCGTTATGGCCGCGTCTACCAAATCAACTATCTGCGTTGCATCTTGTGCGGCTTGTGTATCGAAGCCTGCCCGACCCGCGCGTTGACGATGAGCAACGAGTACGAGATGGCCGACGACAACCGAGCCGACCTCATTTTCACCAAAGAGCAACTGCTCGCCCCGCTTGCTCCAGGCATGGAGCTGCCCCCGCACCCGATGCGTCTCGGTGACGCTAAGGACTACTACCGTGGCACGCCGGCCGCGCACGTCATGAGCGGCGATGCCGAGACGCTACTGCCGGACGACGCCGCTGAGGGAGTGACGGACTAGTGCCCGTCATCCTCGCCACTACCTTGCACGCGGGCGGACCCGAAACCGCCGTCTTCTGGATCCTCGCGCCGTTTGCCGTACTCGCGTCGCTGGGCATGGTGTTGTCACGCAACACCGTGCACGGCGCGCTACTGCTCGGCAGCGTGATGTTGTCACTCGCGGTCTTCTACGCTGCGCAGGATGCACCGTTCCTGGCGTTCGTGCAGGTGATCGTCTACACCGGCGCGGTCATGATGCTGTTCCTCTTTGTGCTGATGCTGGTGGGCGTCGACACGCGCGACAGCTTGATCGAGACGCTGCGAGGGCAGCGGCTGCCGCGGCCGTCGCCGGCATCGGCTTCTTGTTGCTGCTGTTCGCTGGCATTCGGCAAGCCGCCATCACGTCGAGCGTCGGCCTCGCCGAAGCGAACACGACCAAAGATGCCCAGGGCAACGTCATCGCCGGCAAGGGCAACATGTTTGAGATCGCGAAGTTGCTGTTCACCCGCTACATCTTCGCGTTCGAAGTCACCAGTGCGCTGCTCATCACCGCTGCTCTTGGGGCGATGGTGCTCGCGCACCGCGAGCGGCATGAGCCCAGGCGCAGCCAGCTCGAGCAGATGCGCGACCGGTTCAAGGTCGGCACGCACCCGACGCCGTTGCCCGGCCCGGGTGTGTACGCCAGGCACAACGCAGTCGACACCCCTGCGCTGCTACCTGACGGATCGACGTCCGATCTCAGTGTGCCGCCGGCGATCGAGGAGTTGCGGCTCGAACGCGGCCGCAACCCCCAGCCCGCAAAACTGGGTCGGCACGACTGGGTTCAGGGCCGACGTCGAAGCATCCGTCGTCAGGGAAGGGCAATCTGTGAGCCCCACCTATTACCTCTACCTGTCGGCGATTCTGTTCACCATCGGGTCGCTCGGCGTGCTGTTGCGACGCAACGCGATCGTCGTGTTCATGTGCGTTGAGCTGATGCTCAATGCGGCCAACCTTGCGCTCGTCACGTTTTCGCGCATCAACGGTGACCTCAACGGCCAGATCATTGCGTTCTTCGTGATGGTCGTCGCGGCGGCCGAGGTTGTCGTCGGCTTGGCCATCATCATTTCGGTGTATCGCACCCGGCGGTCGGCTTCGGTCGATGACGCCAGTTTGTTGAAGTACTGATGACGCTGACGGCATCGAGCGGGGTGTTCTCCGCCACCTGGTTGCTGGTTGCGATCCCGCTGTTCAGTGCGGCGATCCTGCTGGTCGGCGGGCGCCGCACCGACAAGTGGGGCCACTATCTCGGTGTCGCCGCGCCGCTCGCCTCGTTTGTGCTCGGCGTCATCTTGTTCTTCAGCCTGATCGGCAAGAACGCTGATGGTCGGCACATTGACAACCATCTCTTCAGCTGGGTGCCGGTCGCCGGGTTTCGCGCCAACGCGAACTTCCTCATCGACCCGCTTTCGATCTGCTTTGTTCTGCTCATCACCGGCGTCGGCTCGCTGATCCACGTCTACTCAGTCGGCTACATGGCGCACGATCCTGGCCGCCGACGTTTCTTTGCCTATCTCAACCTGTTCGTCGCGGCGATGCTGCTGCTTGTTCTCGGTGACAACTTCGTAGCGCTGTATTTCGGCTGGGAGGGCGTCGGCGTCGCGTCGTACCTGCTCATCGGATTCTGGTCGCACAAGCCGTCGGCGGCCACGGCTGCAAAGAAGGCGTTCATCGTCAACCGGGTCGGCGACTTTGGTCTGTCGATCGCCATCATGGTGATGTTCGCGACGTTCGGCAGCTTCAGCTTCGTCGACGTCGCCGCCGGCTCGACGAAGGCTTCGACCGCCACCATGACATCGATCGGTTTGCTGCTCCTGCTCGGCGCGTGTGGCAAGTCGGCGCAGGTTCCGCTTCAGTCGTGGCTGGGCGATGCGATGGAAGGCCCCACGCCGGTGTCGGCGCTCATCCACGCGGCCACGATGGTGACCGCTGGCGTCTACCTCATTGCGCGTTCCAACTTCATCTTCGACGTTGCACCCAATGCCCGGTTGGCGGTCGCGATCGTCGGCACCGTCACCTTGGTTTTCGGTGCGATCGTCGGTTGCGCGAAAGACGACATCAAGAAGGCGCTTGCGGCTTCGACGATGAGCCAGATCGGTTACATGATGTTGGCGGTCGGTCTCGGCCCGGCTGGCTACGCCTTCGGTATCGCGCACCTGCTCACCCACGGCTTCTTCAAAGCCGGCCTTTTCCTCGGCGCCGGTTCGGTCATGCACGGCATGAACGACGAGGTCGACATGCGCAAGTACGGTGGCCTGCGCAAGTACATGCCGGCCACCTTCATCACCTTCGGTCTGGGCTACCTCGCGATCATCGGCTTCCCCGGCCTGGCCGGTTGGTTCACTAAAGACGCGATCATCGAAGCCGCCTTCCACAAGGGCGGCACGTCGGGTGCGATCTTCGGCGGTTGTGCGCTCGCTGCGGCCGGGCTGACCGCGTTCTACATGACCCGGGTCATGATGCTGACCTTCTTCGGCGAAAAGCGGTGGGCCGAGGGCACTCACCCGCACGAGTCGCCCCGCACCATGACCGTCCCTATGTGGATCCTGGCGATCGGATCGGTCGGGGGCGGTTACGTGCTCATCTTGAGTGGCCGGCTGGCGAAGTTCCTCTCCGCTGCGGTGCCGAAGCCCGACGATCTCGCGTTCAAGCCGATCGGCGTCATCGGCTTGGCCACTGCGGGCGTCGTACTTCTCGGTGTCGGCGGCGCCTGGCTCATGTATGCGCGTCGGTCGGTGCCGGTCGATCGCGCCGGTGGGCAGCCCCCTTACCGTGGCCGCGCGGCGTGATCTTCTTGGCGACGCCTTCAATGAGTCGGTCTTCATGCGGCCTGGCCAGTACCTCACTCGGCTCTTGGTGTTCTTCGACAACCGCGGCGTCGATGGCTTCGTGAACGGATTCGCGGCCTTTGTCGGCGGTACCTCGAGCCGGTTCCGCCGATTCCAAAGCGGCTTCGTCAGGTCGTATGCGCTGTCGATGTTCGGCGGCGTTGTTGTGGTTTTGGCCGCCCTCCTGTTGGTCAAGGGCTGAGCCGGCGATGACCTTTCCCTGGCTGACCGTGATCGGCGCGGTGCCGCTGGTCGGCGCCGGTGTCGTGGCCGCGCTTCCGTCTGCCGACGTCAAGCGCATCAAGCAGGCCGCTCTCGGTGTAACGCTGTTGACTCTTGCGCTCACCATCGCGATGGTGACCCAGTTCGCCCCGCACGGTGACCGGTTCCAGTTCAACCAAGACGTGAGCTGGATCCCGACCTTCGGCATTCACTACGCCGTCGGCGTCGACGGCATCGCGCTCGTGCTGATCCTGCTGACCGCCGTGCTGTATCCGGTCGTGATTTTGGCGTCGTGGCACGAGTGCGAAAGCACCAAGCGCAGCGCGAAGACCTACCTCGCGCTCATGGTGGCCATGGAGTCGTTGCTGATTGGTGTCTTCGCCGCCACCGACGTCTTCATGTTCTATGTGTTCTTCGAGGCCATGCTCATCCCGATGTACTTCATCATCGGCAGCGCGGGTACGCCGCGCTCGTCGTATGCGGCAATTAAGTTCTTGCTGTACAGCCTGTTTGGCGGCTTGCTCATGTTGGCGGCCGTGATCGGCTTGTACGTCGTCGGCGGCCACACGATGCTTTACTCCTCCTTGCAGCACCTGCACCTTGCCGGCAACGACGAACGCTGGCTCTTCCTCGGGTTCTTCATCGCCTTCGCGATCAAGGCACCCTTGTGGCCCTTCCACACCTGGCTGCCCGACGCCGCGGCCGAGTCGCCGGTGGGTGGCACGGTGCTGCTGGTGGGCGTGCTCGACAAGGTCGGCACGTTCGGCTTCCTGCGCTACTGCCTCGGGCTCTTCCCGCACGCGTCGCATTGGTTCACGCCGGTGGTGCTCACGCTCGCCGTCATCGGCGTCATATACGGCGCACTCCAGGCGATTGGCCAAAAGGACATGCTGCGCCTAGTGGCCTACACCTCGGTGTCGCACTTCGGGCTGATCACACTCGGCGTCTTCGCGTTCACGAGTCAAGGTCAAGCCGGGGCCACGCTCTATATGGTGAACCACGGTTTCTCGACCGGCGCGCTGTTGCTGGTCATCGGATTCATGATCGCCCGCCGCAAGTCGCGCGGCATCAATGACTTCGGCGGTATGCAGAAGGTCGCGCCAATCCTGGCCGGCACCTTCCTGGTTGCCTGCTTGTCGGGGTTGGCGCTGCCCGGGCTCAACACCTTTGTCAGCGAATTCCTCGTGCTGGTCGGCTCGTTCACGCGCTACAAGGTGGCCGCGAGCATTGGCACGGTGGGCATCATCCTGGCGGCGCTGTACATGCTGATCCTTTACCAGCGCACGATGACCGGGCCGGTTTCGCCGGACGTCGAGGGCAGCCGCGATCTCTCTCTTCGCGAGAAGTGGGTGATTGCTCCGGTCGTCGCGATCATCGTCGTGCTCGGCTTCTACCCCCGACCGTTGCTCGACGCGATTACGCCGGCGGTCAGCTCGACGTTGCAACAAACCGGCAATACCGATCCGTTGCCGGCTGTTCCCCTGGTAGCCGGGTCGGCAGTTGGCTCCGCTGGCAAGGCAGCGGGAGGTTCGTCGTGACGGCCGGTTCGTTCGTGCTGACGTCGGTGGTGTCCGCGGCCGGCGGCACGACCGACCCGGCGACGATCCACGCGCCTAGCATCGAGTACGCCGCACTCGCCCCAATGCTCATCGTGTTCGGTGCGGCCACGGTGGGCGTGCTGATCGAGGCGATGGTGCCCCGGCGAGTACGCGCCCTGACCCAGACCACCCTCGCTCTCGGCGGTTTGGTGGCGGCGCTGTTCGCCGTCTTGCTCAACGCCAATACCCGCAAGATCGTGGTCGAGGGCGCGGTCGCCGTCGACGGGCCCGCGTTGTTCATTCAGGGCACGATTCTTGCTGTGTCGATCGGCGGCTTGCTGCTGATTGCCGATCGATCTTTTGGCGCCGACACCGACTTTGTTGCGCAGGCCGCCGACGTGCCGGGGTCGGCCGACGAACGCGCGAGCGTGCGAGCCGGGTTCAGCCACACCGAGGTGTTTCCGCTCGCGATGTTCGCCGTGGCGGGCATGCTGTTATTCGCCTCGGCGAACGACCTCGTCACGATGTTTGTTGCGCTCGAAGTGCTGTCGCTGCCGCTCTACCTTCTGGTGGGGATGGCCAGGCGCCGACGGCTGCTGTCGCAGGAGGCGGCGGTCAAGTACTTCTTGCTCGGCGCATTCTCGTCGGCGTTCTTCGTCTACGGCCTGGCCATGGTCTACGGATTCGCTGGCACGGTTCAGTTCTCCGGCATCGCCGACGCGATCAGCGGCTCCAACACCGTGACCGGGGCTCACCGAGGCGACTCGCTCGTGTTGCTCGGCGTCGCCCTTGTCGGCATCGCGTTGTTGTTCAAGCTGTCCGGCGCGCCGTTCCACTGGTGGACCCCTGACGTCTATCAAGGCGCACCGACCTCGATCACCGGATTCATGGCTGCGGGCACCAAGATCGCGGCGTTCGGTGCCCTGATGCGCGTGTTCTTCGTCGCCTTCGGCGGGCTGAGTTGGGATTGGCGCCCGATCATGTGGGCAGTCGCGATTCTTACGATGGCGGTCGGCGCGATCGTGGGTGTCACGCAAACGGATGTGAAACGGCTGCTGGCCTATTCGTCGGTTGCGCACGCCGGGTTCCTGCTGACAGCGATCGCTGCGCTCGCGCCAGCCAGTGCCCAAGACAGCGCCTCCGGCGTGATGTTCTACCTGGTGGCGTACGGCTTCATGACGATCGGCGCGTTCGCGATCGTGATGCTGGTGCGTGATGGCGATGGCGAGGCGAACCATCTGTCACGTTGGGTTGGCCTCGGCCGAAGGTCGCCGCTGGTCGCAGGCATCTTCGCGTTCTTCCTGCTCGCTCTGGCCGGGCTCCCTGGCACGAGCGGGCTGTGGGCGAAGGTGGCGGTCTTCAAGGCCGCTGGCGAGGGCGGCGGTTGGCCGCTGGTCGTCGTGGGCGTCGCCGCCAGTGCGTTGACGGCGTACTACTACTTCCGCATCGTCGTCCTGATGTTCTTCCAGGAGCCGCTCGCCGACGGCCCAACGGTGGAGTTGCCGAAGTTCTTCACCTCCGCTGCGATTGGCCTGGGGCTGGCAGTTACCTTGGTTCTCGGGGTGATCCCGCAGCCGCTGTTCAACCTGGCCGACAAGGCGGGGTTGTTCCTTCGATAAGGCATGTCAGGCAGGAGACCGTCGGTGAGCAGCGAAAGCCCGTTCGGGCTCGTCGTTCCCGACGCCGCGCTTGAGTCGGAGCTGCGCTCCGCTATTCACGCGGTCGAGGGAATGCTTCGCGACGCAGTCAAGAGCGACTATCCGTTCGTGACCGAGACGTCACGGCATCTCGTCGACGCCGGTGGCAAGCGATTCAGGCCACTGCTCGTGCTGCTGGCCGCCCAGTTCGGCGACCCGGCTGCTCCTGGTGTGCTGCCCGCCGCTGTTGTGGTCGAACTGACCCACCTCGCCACGCTGTACCACGACGACGTGATGGATGAAGCCCTCGTTCGACGCGGCACCATCAGTGCGAATGCTCGGTGGTCGAACACGATTGCGATTCTCACCGGCGACTTCTTGTTCTCGCGCGCGTCGGACCTGCTCGCCGACCTCGGGCCCGAGGCCGTCCGCATCCAGGCCCGCACGTTCGAACGGCTCGTTCAGGGCCAGATCCGCGAAACCACTGGGCCGCCGGCCGGAACCGATCCGCTCGACTACTACTTGCAAGTGGTGGCCGACAAGACCGGCTCGCTGATCGCTACGTCGGCCCGATTCGGTGCCATGTTCGCTGGCGCCTCCGAGTCGGTGATCGAGGTGATGATGCGCTACGGCGAACGCATCGGCGTCGCGTTCCAACTCTCCGACGACTTGCTCGACATCACCAGCGACGGCGACGTGCTCGGCAGCGCACACGGTTCGGTGGTGGATGGTTCAGTCGTAGATGGTTCAGTGGCAGGTTTCGGCAAGACGCCGGGTACCGACTTGCGCGAAGGCGTGACCACCCTGCCGATGCTCCACGCGCGCCGGTCCACCGATCCCTCCGACGCGCGCCTGCTTGAGTTGCTCGCGGGCGATCTCGAGGACGACGACCGCCACGCCGAAGCCCTCGCGTTGCTTCGCGTGCATCCGGCTATCGACGCGGCGCGTGCTGATCTCGCGCGATGGGCGGCGGATGCTCGCGAGACGCTGGGCCCGCTGCCCGACGTCCCGGCAAAAGAGGCATTGACCGCACTGTGCGACTACGTCGTCGCCCGCAGCCGCTAGCGCCGGAACTCAGCTGGACGCCGGGAGCCGGCCGTCCCAGGTGGACGCCTGCTTCGGCCGGCCCTAGACCTGGACGCCGCCGCCGGCCGGCAATGATCCGAGGCTTTGGAATGGTCCGCCACCGGTGCCGGGTTTGCCACTGACCGCTTCAGCGAGGTGGCGAGCCGAGACCGCGCCGAGCTGCTCGGCTTGCGCGAGTGCGGCGGCTCGGCTGGCGCCGTACACGTACACGCCAGAGAAGTAGTCGCCGTCGAATTGATAGGCGACTGCTTGCCATGGCAGGCCAATGCCACCGGTGGTGTCGAATACTTGGTAGCTCAGCACCAACTGATGGGGCACGAGCGCCTGGTTCGTGGCCGCGCGCTGCACCAGGCTGTAGGTCACACCGTTCGACTGCGAAGTAGCTGGGCAGTTGGCGACGGCCTTCTGTAGTTCGGCGAAGCCGCTTGCGGTGCCGCCGACGCGATACCGGACGAACTCGTTGCCAACCGGAATCGAGTTCGCACCCTCGTACTCGACCTGCACGCGTGCTGCACGCAGCTTCTCACTGGTGTACGCGTAGTTGCAGAAGTCGAGCGTGGCCTGATTCACCGCATCGCGGCCACCATCGATGAGAAACATACCGACACCCGGGCCAACCTCGGTGGGTGCGAGCAGGTAGGCGTCAAGCGGACCCGTGCCGGGATCGGCTAGGCCTGGCGCAGCGCTGCCGGCCGGTGCGGGTGCTGACGGCGGTGGTGCTGACGAAGGTGCCGACGAAGCGGATGGCGTCGGCGTTGGTGTCGGAGTCGCCGCGGCCGGCGGTGACGCAACTGTCGCGGTCACAGCGGCGTGCGCGTTGTGATGGCGCACCTCGAAAAACGCACCTACGCCGCCGGCGCCGAGCAACACGACGACGAGTAGCGCCGCGATCCAGCGGCGTCGGTGCGATCGAGGCGGTTCTTCTGAATGACCGGAACCGAGATAGTCACCGGCCGGCGCCGCGCCACCGGGAGCGGGCCACGCACCGTACGGCGAGGCGGGAAGCGCCGGTTGCGCCCACGGATCGGTTGGCGGGGTGGGTCGCGCTGGTTGCGCCCACGGATCGGACGGCTGCCCTGGCTGTCCTGGCTGCGATGGTTCGCCTGATGGACGAAAGAAGTCGTCGCTCATGAAGTCAAGGCGGGTGCGATCGTCCAGGTGTCGCCGCCGGCGAGCAAGGCGGCGAGGTCGCCGGCGCCGTTCTTCGCGACGGCTTGGTCGAGTTGCGCGGCCATGAGGTCGTCGTAGACCGGCCGCTGCACATCGCGGAACACGCCGATCGGTGTCATCGACAGGTCGGGTCTGGTGATGCGCGACAGCGCGAACGCCAGTGACGGGTCGTCGTCGTGCGCGTCGTGGACCAGCACGCCGGGGTCGTTGCCGTCACAGACTTCGAGCGCAGCCGGACGCCGATCGGCGCAGGCCGCGCGATCGGCATCGGTGCCGAACGTGATCGGTTGGCCGTGCTCGAGCCGGATCAAGAAGTCGTCGCGGGTTTCGGGCGCCTTCAAGACCTCGAACGCGTCGTCGTTGAAGATGTTGCAGTTCTGGTAGATCTCGACCAGCGAGGTGCCGCGGTGTTCGGTGGCCGCACGCAGCACTGCGGTCAGGTGTTTGCGGTCGGAGTCGATCGTGCGCGCAACGAACGTGGCCTCGGCGCCCAGCGCCAGCGACACCGGATTGAACGGGAAGTCGACCGAGCCCATCGGCGTCGACTTGGTGATCTTGCCCGAGCTCGGACGTTGGTGAGTACTGGCCCTTCGTCAACCCGTAGATGCGGTTGTTGAACAACAGGATCGTCAGGTTGATGTTGCGCCGCAACGCGTGAATCAGATGGTTGCCGCCGATCGAGAGCGCGTCGCCGTCGCCGGTGACGACGAACACCGCAAGATCGGGCCGGGACGCCGCGAGCCCGGTCGCGATCGCCGGTGCGCGGCCGTGGATCGAATGCATGCCGTAGGTCTCGAGGTAGTAAGGGAAGCGCGACGAGCAGCCGATGCCGGAAACGAACACGACGTTCTCGCGGCGCAACCCGAGCTCGGGCAAGAACCCTTGCACGGCAGCCAGAATCGCGTAGTCGCCGCACCCAGGGCACCAGCGGACTTCTTGGTCTGACTTGAATTCCTTCGCGGTCTGCGGACGCGTCGGCGGCCGGCACCAGATCGAAGCTGTGCCGGTGCCCGTTCGTCAGGTCAGTGCTCATCGGTTGCGCCACTGCACGTCTCGTGGTCGATAGCGTCATGCGTTGATCGTCGCCGTGATGACGTCGGCGAGTTCGACGCGCCTTGAACGGCATGCCGTTGACCTTGTCGTAGGAGCACCGCGTCGATCGAGGTACTTCGCACGAATCAGCATCGCCAGCTGGCCGAGGTTCATCTCCGGGATCAACACCCGCGAGTACGCCGTCGACGACGTCACCGGTGTTCGCCGGGAACGGGTTGAGGTGCCGCAGATGTGCCTGCGCGATCTTCAGCCCACGCGCCCGCACCTGCCGGCAGGCCGCACCGATCGGACCGTACGTCGAGCCCCAGCCGAGCACCAGCACATCGGCCTCACCGGAGGGGTCGTCGACCGTCGAGCGGCGCGATGTCGCGCGCGATGCCGTCGATCTTGGCCTGGCGCAGCCGCACCATCAGATCGTGGTTGGCCGGATCGTAGGAGATATCGCCTGAACCGTCGGCCTTTTCCAGACCGCCGACGCGATGCTCGAGCCCCGCCGTGCCAGGAATCGCCCAGGCTCGCGCGAGGGTCTCCTCGTCGCGCAGGTAGGGCCAGAACTCCGGCTCGCCCTTCGCATCGACGTGGTTGGGTTCGGTCGCGAACGTCACCCGCAGATCGGGCAACATCTCGACGTCGGGCAGCAGCCACGGCTCCGACCCGTTCGCCAGATAGCCGTCGGACAACAAGAACACCGGCGTGCGGTACTTCGTCGCGATGCCGCGCGGCCTCGATGGCGGTCGCATAGCAATCCGACGGCGTGCTGGGCGCGACGATCGGCACCGGCGCTTCGCCGTTGCGGCCGAACATCGCCTGCAACAGATCGGCCTGTTCGGTCTTCGTCGGCAACCCGTCGACGGACCGCCGCGCTGCACGTCGACGATGATCAGCGGCAGTTCGAGCATCACCCCGAGCCCGATCGCCTCGCTCTTCAACGCCATGCCCAGGACCCGACGTCGTGGTCACACCGAGACTGCCGCCGAACGCCGCACCGAGCGCCGCCGTCACCCCGGCGATCTCGTCTTCGGCTTGGAACGTCCGCACGCCGAACGCCTTGTGCTTGGACAGTTCATGCAAGATGTCGGACGCCGGCGTGATCGGGTAGGAGCCCAAGGAACAGCGACAACCCGGTCGCCTTGCGACGCCGCGACGAGCCCGTACGACAGCGCCAGGTTGCCGGAGATGTTGCGATAGGTGCCGGCCTTCATCGGCGCCGGCTTGATCTCGTACGAGACCGAGAACGTCTCCGTCGTCTCGCCGAAGTTGTAGCCCGCCCGGAACGCGGTCACGTTCGCCTTCGCCACCGTCGGCAGCTTCGCGAACTTGCGTTCCAGAAACTCCAGCGTCGACTCGGTCGGCCGGTTGTACATCCACGACAGCAAACCGAGCGCGAACATGTTCTTCGCGCGCTCGGCTTCCTTCTTCGCGATGTCGATGTCTTTCAGCGCCTCGACCGTCATCGACGTCAGCGGCACCGCAGAAACCCGATACTCCGAAAGCGTGCCGTCCTCGAGCGGGTTGCCGGCTGTAGCCGATGCGCTGGCACGCACGAAGCGTGAACTCATCGGCGTTCGCGATGATGTCGGCGCCGAGCGGCAGGTCGGCGATGTTCGCCTTCAGCGCGGCCGGGTTCATCGCCACCAACACATTCGGCGCATCGCCCGGCGTCATGATGTCGTGATCGGCGAACTGCAGCTGGAACGACGACACGCCAGGCAGCGTGCCGGCCGGAGCCCGGATCTCGGCCGGGAAGTTCGGCAGCGTCGACAAGGTCGTTGCCGAACGCCGCGGTCTCCGAGGTGAACCGATCACCGGTCAGCTGCATACCGTCGCCGGAGTCACCGGCCAGCCGGATGATCACCCGGTCGACTTGCTGAACCTGCTTGCGAGAGGCTGGCCGAGACGCGAAGCGGACGCTGATCGTGCGGGTGACACCGGGTGTCGAACCTCCTTGAGGGCGTCGATCCTGCGGACACTGCAGAAACAGTGGGAACGTTTCGACGCGCGGCTTACATGGTACGTCGCTTCGCCGTGTTCCTAATGGCTCAGGCACCGCGGCGCGCGGGGCGATCTGGCCGTATCGCGGCCGGGCTCACGGATCATTCGTTGAGCGCCAGCAACAGCGCGCTGGCCAGCGTGATGACGAAACCCACAGCAGCCGGGACGACGAAGCCGTGCCTCGTCGAGTCGCCGAGCGCGAGCAACCCGACGGCCGAAGCCGCGAGCGTTTCGACGCCGAACAAGCGCGGCCGTCGCGATGGTCACCGGCGGTGCGCTGGAAGGCGGCGGCGAAGAACGCCATGCCGGCGACGCCGAAGATCGCCAACGCGTACGACGCAGGCGCGGTCGAACACGCGCCGCACCGAATGCGCGTCCGACAGCATCCGCGACGCGACCCCGGTGCCGGCGAAAGCCGACACCCGAGATCGCGGCCAGCATGCCGCCGGCCCGCGGCGCCGCCTTTCAACAACACCGCATCGCGCCGGCAACCGCAGCCACCGGCCCGGCCGCGATAACCAAGCCACCACTGCGCCGACGTGCTGACGGCAGTCGCTTCCTCCGCCTTCGCTCCTGATGCCAGCAGCACGAGGCCGACGCCGAGCCCGCCAGCAGCGCGACTTCGCCGTCGGCCGAGAACGGTGCCCAGCACTCGCCGTCCGACCAAGGCGGTGACGCCCACGCTCGATGCGCGACGCACATTGCACGAGGAACAACGGCAGCCAGTGCAACGCCACCACGAGTGCAGCAGAAGCCCAAGGCGTCGAGTCCGACCCCGCCGAGGTACAACGGCGAGACCACCAGCCGGCCGACCGATCCAGCCTCGCCCTCGCCGTCGTTCGGCGCTCGGCGTGCGCCGAGCCGCGAGGCCTGGAGCACGGACGCGAGCCCGGTCGTGAACGCGGTTCCGAACGCGAGGAGCAGGCCGATCACCGTGCCGGTCACGGGACACGGCGCTCGGCGGATGAACGTGATGCCGGACGAACGTGTAGCGCAGGCCGATGCGCTTCCAATGCACCGGCCGGTCCGAATGCTGCAGGGTCGAACGTGCCGTCGAGGTCGAATCCGGCAGCGTCGGCGTGCCGCGATCAGCGCGACGATTTCGTCGGGCCCGAAGATGTGCACGGGCGCGCCGTAGGCAACCCGACCGGTCGTGTCGGGTGGTTCGACGTCGTAGTCGGTGGAGATGACCAGCACCCCGCCCGGCCGCAACAACCGGGCCGACTCGGCAAGGAAGGCGTCGATCGGCACGCCGTGCTCGATCACCGACAGGCAGGTCATCGCGTCGAAGGACTCGGCGTCGAACCCGGTGTCGCCGTCGCATCGCCGGGTGTCGAACAGCACGCAGCCGTCACGGCCATGGCGAACCGGACGCCGAAACTCCAGGTTGATGCCGACCAGATTGCCGCAGTCCGTAGCGATAGAGCCAGACCAGCAGGGTGGAGTACCGCGCTGCGCCGGCGTCGAGCACTCGCCCGTTCGGCCCGACCCGCGACAAGCACGGTGGCGGCCGCACCGACGGTGTCCCAGTTCTTCGGCAGGTCGTGGTGCAACGGCAAGCCGGCGCTCGCGCGCCACCGTCGACGGCGTCGCTGCCATTCGGCTGTCGTCTTGCAACACCGCGGTGGGCTCGACGGGTGGCAGCGGCGCGGGCGGCGGTCGACATCGCCGCGGGTCATCGAACCGTAGCGCGCCGCGCCCACAGCATGCTTTCGACGCCGAGCTTGGCAACCGCGCGCAGCGGCGCGGTCGGCGGGTAGCCGCATCGATCAGCGGTAGTTCGTGAATTGCAGCGCGACGTCGAGCTCTTTGCCCTTGAGCAGGCGATGACCTCTTGCAGGTCGTCGCGCTTCTTGCTGGTCACCCGCAGCTGGTCGCCCTGGATCTGGGCCTGCACGCCCTTGGGTCCCTCTTCGCGGATGATCTTCGAGATCTTCTTCGCGTCGTCTTGGGCGATGCCCTCTTTGATCGTCGACGCGAGCCGGAACTCCTTGCCCGACGCCTTGGGTTCGCCGGCTTCGAGCGACTTCAGCGAGATGCCGCGCTTGATGAGCTTCTCCTGAAAGACGTCGAGGACCGCCTTCGCGCGCTCCTCGCTGTTCGCCTTGATCTCGATGCCGTTCTCACCAGACCACGCGATCGAGGCGCCGACGTCTTTGAAGTCGTAGCGCTGCCCGATCTCCTTGACGGACTGGTTGAGGGCGTTGTCGACCTCTTGCCTGTCGACCTTGCTCACGATGTCGAAGGACGAGTCGGCCATCAATACCTCCTGGGCTATTCTGTGATCCGCCGTCCTGCGGGACGGTA
This sequence comes from uncultured Actinomycetes bacterium, assembly GCA_963836475.1. GTDB lineage: Bacteria > Actinomycetota > Actinomycetes > Acidothermales > Acidothermaceae > PALSA-607. The sequence continues at coordinate 533,903 of CAWIJQ010000002.1, read as the reverse complement.
TAGCAAACAACGTCACGGCAGGTTGCCCGAGTGGCCAAAGGGAGCGGTCTGTAAAACCGCCGGCTCAGCCTACGATGGTTCGAACCCATCACCTGCCACACCATGCACTTCGCATCCCGGTGGTCGTCGCCGCGTTGATCGCCAGTTCGGAGCGCACCAGCTCACGGTGCGGTGTCGGTCCGTGTAGAGTTGCGGCTCGCACACCTCAGCTGGCTTCCAGCTGCCCCCTTAGCTCAGTCGGCAGAGCGTCTCCATGGTAAGGAGAAGGTCTACGGTTCGATTCCGTAAGGGGGCTCGACCGGTTCGCCAGCTCGACCGGTGCAGGCCCGGTGACGGCGGAGTAGCTCAGCCTGGCAGAGCAAGCGGCTCATAATCGCTGTGTCACGGGTTCAAATCCCGTCTCCGCTACTGCATCCGGTGCCACGCCTGCGGCGCTCGGCCGGTTCGCCCGCAGAGCGCCAGGTCGGTTATTCTGATGTCGTCCCCCGTCCTGCAAGAGAGGCACTCCACCGTGGCCGCCAAGAGCGACGTCCGCCCCAAGATCACTCTGGCCTGCCAGGAGTGCAAGAACCGCAACTACATCACCAAGAAGAACCGGCGCAACGACCCCGACCGGCTCGAGATGAAGAAGTTCTGCCCGAACTGCAACCTGCACCAGTGCACCGCGAGACCCGCTGACGCACGCTCTAGCGTTGCGTCGATGCCCCTGGATCCGTCGTTCGTCGGCCGTAGCTATCCGCCGACCGCGCCGTACCAGGTCGGCCGCGAGAAGATCCGCGAGTTCGCCGCCGCGATCGGCGACGCCAACCCCGCGTACACCGACGTCGAGGCCGCCCGCGCGCTCGGCTACCGCCGACCTGGTCGCGCCGCCCACCTTCGCGATCGTGCTGTCGATGCAGGCCGCACACCAGGTCGTCACGCGACCCCGCGCTCGGCCTCGACTACTCGCGAGTGGTGCACGGCGAGCAGCGGTTCAGCTACACCCGCCCGATCGTCGCCGGCGACGAGCTGTCGCGTCATCGTCACCGTCGAGAAGATCCGCTCGATGGCGCGGCAACGACATCATCACCACCCGCGGCGACATCGTCGACCGCCGACGGCGAGGCCGTCTGCAGTGCCTATTCGACGCTGGTGGCGCGCGCGCCCGAAGGCGGATCGGCCGCAATGACCACCTCGTGACGCTACGACGTCGTCGAGCTCGGCGAGCAGCTGCCCACCCGCAGCTTCCCGATCACCCGCGCCGATCTCGTGCGGTACGCCGGCGCGTCCGGCGACTTCAACCCGATCCACTGGAACGCCCGCTTCGCGGTCGGGTCGGGCTGCCCGACGTGATCGCCCACGGCATGTTCACCATGGCCACCGCGGCCCGGCTGGTCACCGACTGGATCGGCGACCCAGGCGCCGTCGTCGACTATTCGCGTGCGTTTCACCAAGCCTGTCGTCGTGCCGGACGACGAGCAGCGGGGCGATGTTGGATCGTCGACGGCGTCGTTGCCGAGAAGCTCGAGGACAACCTGGTGCGCATCGACCTGACGGCCCGAGCGGTCGGCGACAAGGTGCTCGGGCATGGCGAGAGCGACCGTCCGCCTGTCCTGACGGCAGCCGGTTCTGGGCGGCACGGCTTGACAAGGTTAGTGAGTGACCACTAACTTAGCCCTCATGACCCCGATCCAGACCCGGATGGACCCCGATGACCGCCGCGACCAGGTGATCGCGGCAGCGCTCGTCGAGTTCGCCGAAGGCGGCCTCGCGGGCACGTCGACCGAAGCAATCGCCGTCCGCGCCGGTATCTCTCAGCCCTACCTGTTCAAGATGTTCGGCACCAAGCGCGACCTGTTCATCGCGGCGTCCAAGCGCTGCTTCGACAACGTCGCGCAGACCTTCGCCGAAGCCAGCCACGGGCTGGCCGGCGAAGCGGCGCTCGACGCGATGGGCGCCGCGTACATGCGGCCTGATCGCTGACCGCGCGAACTTGATGGGCCAGCTCCAGATGTACGCCGCCTGCAACGACCCGCAGGTCCGCGACTGCGCGCGCGACGGATTCCGCGAGCTCTACCAGTTCGTCGAGCGGTCGTCCGGCGCGCCGGCCGAGGAGCTCGCCAAGTTCTTCGCGATGGGCATGCTCTGCAACCTTTCGGCCGCGCTGTCGCTTGGCCGAAATCGACGAGCCGTGGGCGAGCGCGCTCGCTGCCTGACCCGAGCAGGACCCGCGCTAGCTCACTCGCTTTTTATTTGCCCATCAAGGTGAGTGACTGCTCACTCACAGATCGAACCGGAGGACCACGACATGACCGGACGCGGAAAGCCGATGGCGACCTTCATCGTCACCTCGGTGGCGTTGTTCATGAGCCAGCTCGACAACCTGGTCGTCACGATGGCGTTGCCGGCGATCAAGTCGCACCTGCACGCGTCGCTGACGAGCCTGGAGTGGACCGTCAACGCCTACACCCTGACGTTCGCCGTCCTGCTGCTGCCAGGCGCCACCTTGGGTGACCGCTTCGGTCGCAAGAAGATGTTCATGATCGGGCTGTCGATCTTCACCACCGCGTCGGCCCTCGCCGCCCTGTCGTCGACGGCGAACGAACTGGTCGCCGCACGCGCGCTGCAAGGCGTCGGCGGAGCGATCATCACGCCGCTCACGCTCGACCCTGCTCAGCGTCGCCGTTCCGCCGGCCAAGCGCGGGCTCGCGCTCGGCGCGTGGGGTGCGATCGCCGGCCTGGCGATCGCGGTCGGCCCGGTCGTCGGCGGCGCCATCGTCGAAGGTGCGTCATGGTCGTGGATCTTCTGGCTGAACGTGCCGATCGGCATCGCCTTGCTGCCCGTCGCCTCGCAGTTGCTGAAGGAAAGCCACGGGCCGTCGTCGCGAAGCTCGACGTCGTCGGCACCGGCCTCGCCACCGCCGGTCTGTTCGCGGTCGTGCTCGGTCTGGTCAAGGCGCCGACTGGGGCTGGGGGAGCACGCTCGATCGTCGAACTTTTCGTTGTGGGCGCGGTCTTCCTCGCCGCTTTCGTCATGTGGGAGCGGCGGGCGGCCGAGCCGGTGTTGCCGTTGCGGCTGTTCCGCAACCGCGGGTTCACCGCGAGCAACGTCGCGTCGCTGTTCATGTTCTTCGGGATGTTCGGCTCGATCTTCTTGCTGGCCCAGTTCCTCCAGGTGGCGCACCACTACTCGCCGCTGTCGGCCGGCGTGCGCACCCTGCCGTGGACCGCGATGCCCATCTTCATCGCGCCGGTCGCCGGCTTGCTGTCCGACCGCATCGGCGGCCGCCGCATCGTGGCGACCGGGTCTGTTCCTTCAGGCCATCGGGCTGTTCTGGCTGGCCAGCGTGGCGACGCCCGACCGTCTCGTACGCGCACCTCGTGCCAGGCCTGGCGATCAGCGGATTCGGCATGGCGCTGTTCTTCGCTCCGGTCGCCAACCTGGTGCTCTCGTCGGTGCAGCACGAGGAGCAGGGCATCGCGTCCGGTGCGCACAACGCGATTCGCGAGCTCGGCGGCGTGTTCGGCGTCGCCGTGCTCGCCACCGTGTTCGCGCACTCACGGCGGCTACCAAAGTGCCCAGGCGTTCACGGACGGCGTGGTGCCGGCGGTCAAGTTCGGCGCGCTGATCGTCGCGCTCGGCGGCGTGGTCGTCGCTGCTGATCCCGCGCCAGCCGATCAGCACGGTCGACTTCACCGACGCACCGGCCATCGCGCTCGAGCCGACTGCGGCGTAGTCGACGCGCCGTCGCGTTCGCGCGGTCGGCACCGCGCCGTAGGGTTCGGGGGTGCTCACTCCACGATCCGCGGCCGGCCACTCGTTGTTGTTGGCCGACCACACGACGATCCGGCTCGGCGGTCCGGCCACGAATCTCGTGTGGGCCGACGACGCAGCCGATCTCATCGATGCGGTGAGCCAGCGCCGACGCCGCCGGCACTCCGGTGCTCGTGCTCGGCGGCGGCAGCAACCTGGTGGTCGCCGACGCCGGGTTCGACGGCGTCGTCGTGCGAGTGGCGCATCGCGGCATCGCGTTCGAGCAAGCCGGCGAGCAGGTCGTCATGCACGTCGCAGCCGGCGAGAGTCTGGGACGACGTCGTGCACGGCGTCGCTTGCCAACGGGCTCGCCGGACTTGAGTGCCTGTCGGGAATTCCGGGCCTCGCCGGCGCGACGCCGATTCAAAACGTCGGCGCGTACGGTGCTGAGATCTCCAACCTCGTGACCGGCGTCCGCGTTTTCGATCGCGACGATCGCCGCCGTGATCTCCTTGTCGTAACGCGATTGTCGGTTCGGCTACCGCACGAGTGCGCTCAAGGGCGGCAGCCGTTACGTCGTCCTCGGCGTCGAGCATTGCCCTTGACGCGCAGCCGAGACATCGCAACCAGTGCGCTATCAGCAACTTGCCGATGCTCTCGGTGTCGAGCTCGGCGGACGCGCCGCGGCACGTCGACGTCCGCGCTGCTGTTCTTGCAGTCTGCGCGCAGCGAAGGGAATGCTGATCGATCCGGCCGACCCTGACTCGGTCAGCGTCGGTTCGTTCTTCACCAATCCGGTCCTGCCGGCCGCCGAAATTCCGGCCGCACGCACCGCGGTGGCCGGCCGGCGACGGGCAGGTGAAGACGTCGGCGGCGTGGCTGATCGAACAGGCCGGGTTCGCTCGCGGATACGGCGACGGCCGAGTCGGGCTGTCGACCAAACACACCCTCGCGCTGGTCAACCGCGGCGGCGCAACGACGTCCGAGCTGGTCGATTTTGCGCGGTCATTCGGACGGCGTGCGCGACCGCTTCGGCATCACCCTCGATGTCGAGCCCGCGCTGTCGGCGTCACGCTGTGATCTGCCGGCGTCGACTGTTGACGATACGGGTCGAGCCCGCGCCAACGTCTAACGGTCGCCTGCGGCTAGCGGTTAGCGCGCTTCGGAGAGCAACTTGCCGAGGCGCTGTACGCCTTCGACGAGGTCGTCGTCGCCGAGCGCGTACGACAACCGGAAGTATCCGGGCGTGCCGAACGCTTCGCCCGGCACGACGGCGACCTCGGCCTCTTCGAGCACGAGTTCGGCAAGCTCGGCTGACGTCGCCGGCCGCGTGCCGCGCAATTTCGAGACCGAGCAGATCGCCTTCACCGACGGGTAGGCGTAGAACGCGCCTGACGGCTCGGCACACACGACGCCCGGAATCTCGTTCAGCATCGACACCATCGTCTGCCGCCGGCGGTCGAACGCCGCGCGCATCATCGCGACCGCCGACAGGTCGCCCGAGACCGCCGCGAGCGCCGCACGTTGCGACACGTTGGCGACGTTCGACGTCAGGTGCGACTGCAGGTTCGTCGCCGCCTTGATGACGTCGGCCGGGCCGATCATCCAGCCCACGCGCCAGCCGGTCATCGCGTAGGTCTTCGCGACGCCGTTCAAGACGACGCAGGTGTCAGCAAGTTCGGGGACGACGACGGGCATCGACGAGAACGTCGCGTCGCCATAGACGAGGTGCTCATAGATCTCGTCGGTCAGCACCCAGATGCCGTGCTCGACGGCCCAGCGGCCGATCTCCTCGACCTGCTCGCGCGGGTAGACCGCGCCGGTCGGGTTCGACGGCGAGCAGAACAGCAACGCCTTCGTGCGCGGCGTGCGGGCGGCCTCGAGTTGGCTCGACGGTGACGAGAAAGCCACTCGACTCGTCGGTGTCGACCTGTACCGCGACGCCGCCCGCGAGCGCGATCGCCTCGGGATAGGTCGTCCAGTACGGCGCCGGCAGCAGCACCTCGTCGCCGGGGTCGAGCAGCGTCGCGAACGCCTGATAGACCGCCTGCTTGCCGCCGTTGGTCACCAGCACCTGGCTGGCCGCCACGACGAGTCCCGAGTCGCGGGCCGTCTTGGCCGCGATCGCTTCGCGCAGCTCGGGCAGGCCGGCGGCAGGGGTATAGCGGTGGTTCTTCGGGTCGCGGGCGGCCTGCAATCGCCGCCTCGACGATCGCGTCGGGGGTGGCGAAGTCGGGTTCGCCGGCACCGAAACCGATGACCGGCCGGCCGGCCGCCTTGAGCGCCTTCGCCTTGGCGTCGACGGCGAGGGTGGCGGATTCGGCGATCGATCCGATCCGGCGTGACACCCGGCGAGCAGTCGGTGTCGAGGCGGACGGCGGGGGCGTGCTGGCGGGTGCGGTCATGGCCGTCATCGTCCCACGACGGCCGTCGGTGGGCGCGTCCGGGTTTCCTGACTGCGACGCGTAGACCGTGTCGGGCCTGCCACGTACACTGTCGAGGCTGGACCCGAGCGTGCAGGCTGTCATGGCGCGGGTGCCACGAAGGGCAGTAGCTCAACTGGTCAGAGTTCCGGTCTCCAAAACCGGCGGTTGGGGGTTCGAGTCCCTCCTGCCCTGCAGTTGACCGACCGCAAGCCCGACCGCCAGACCAGTCGACCGACAGACACTGACCGACAACAGCCCGACAGCATCCGACGCGCGAGGAGTGCAGGTGAGCGACACCACGAGCAGCGCCAGCACGCCACAGCGGCGGACGCCGAAGGCCGGGCCGGCCGAGCGCCGCAACGCGTTTTCGCGGCTGGGCTTGTGGTGGCGCCAGATCGTCGCCGAACTCCGCAAGGTCATCTGGCCGACCCGCAAAGAACTGGTCGCGTACACGACCGTGACGCTGGTGTTCGCCATCTTTATGGTCGCACTGGTCGCCGGCCTCGACTTCGGAGCCAACTGGCTGGTGTTGAGAGTCTTCGGCTGATCCGCTCCGCCTCAGTTCGCAGCCCGCAAGTTCGCACAGTCCACAAGGAAGAAGAGCAAACCAAAAGTGACCGAGTCACCGTCGTCCGTGTCGTCGAGCCCGGTCGGCATCGATGAGACCGCCGTCGACGAGACCGCCCACCGTCGATGAAACGGGCATCGTCGACGCAGCAGCGACCCTCGACGAGCCCGAAACGATCGACGTCGCCGACGCGGCCGAGCCAGACGTCGAGGTCGAGGTCGACCCGGCCGTCGCGTTTCGCGACGCACTGCGGCGCGCACCGGGCGACTGGTTCGTCGTGCACACCTACGCCGGGTACGAGAACAAGGCCAAGGCGAACCTCGAGACCCGGATCCAGTCCTTGAACATGGAGGACTTCATCTACCAGATCGAGGTGCCGCAAGAAGAAGTCACCGAGATCAAGAACGGCAAGCGCCAGCTGGTCAAGCGCAACGTCTTCCCCGGCTACCTGCTGGTGCGCATGGACATGAGCGACGAGTCGTGGTCGGCCGTGCGCTACACCCCGGCCGTCACCGGCTTCGTCGGGCCGAGTTCGAGCAAGCCGTCGCCGCTGACCCTCGACGAGGTGTTCCGGTTCCTCGCGCCGGCCACGAAGGAGCAGAAAGAAGCGCAGGCCGCCGCTGCTCCGCGCATCGTCGACTTCGAGGTGGGCGAGTCGGTCACCGTCACCGACGGCGCCTTTGCCACGCTGCCGGCGAGCATCAGCGAGATCAACGCCGACCAGCAGAAGCTCAAAGTGCTGGTGTCGATCTTCGGCCGCGAGACCCCGGTCGAGCTCTCAGTTCAACCAGGTGTCCAAGATCTAGTTCACGTTCTCGCTCGCTGCGTCACGTACTCTTGTCAGGCCCGTCGTAGTTCCGCTGATCCGAGTTCCAGACCCGAGATTGTTGAGAAGGACCAGTCATGCCCCCGAAGAAGAAGCTCGCGGCGATCATCAAGCTCCAGATCAAGGCTGGCGCAGCGACGCCCGCCCCGCCGATCGGGCCTGCCCTCGGTCAGCACGGCGTCAACATCATGGAGTTCTGCAAGCAGTACAACGCGCAGACCGAGGCGCAGCGGGGCAACGTCATTCCGGTCGAGATCTCGGTCTACGAAGACCGGTCGTTCACCTTCATCACCAAGACGCCGCCGGCGGCCGAGCTCATCAAGAAGGCCGCCAGCGTCGAGAAGGGATCGCCGACGCCGCACAAGGTGAAGGTCGCGTCGCTGTCGAAGGCGCAGCTTCGCCAGATCGCCGAGACGAAGATGCCTGATCTCAACGCTCGCGACATCGAGGCCGCCGAGGCCATCATCGCCGGCACCGCACGATCGATGGGCATCACGATCGGCAGCTAGTCGTTGCTTCAGTTGCACTACGTGGGAGGGCCAGCGCGGCCCGCTGACCACGACCTCCGAACAGAATCAAGGAGCATCATGAAGCGCAGCAAGGCCTATCTGGCCGCAGCCGAAAAGGTCGACCTCGAGAAGTTGTACGCACCGCTTGACGCGGTTCGGCTCGCTCGCGAGACCTCGCTCACCAAGAACCCCGGCACCGTCGAGGTTGCGTTGTGCCTGGGCGTCGACCCGCGCAAGGCCGACCAGATGGTGCGTGGCACGGTCAACCTGCCGCACGGCACCGGCAAGACCGCCCGCGTGCTGGTCTTCGCGACCGGCGATCGGGCCGAAGAAGCCAAGGCCGCCGGCGCCGACATCGTCGGTGGCGACGAGCTCATCGACCGCGTCGCTGCCGGCTACCTCGACTTCGACTCCGCGGTCGCAACCCCTGACCTGATGGGCAAAGTCGGCCGTCTCGGCCGGGTGCTCGGCCCGCGTGGCTTGATGCCGAACCCGAAGACCGGCACGGTCACCAACGACGTCGCGCAAGGCCGTCAACGACATCAAGGGCGGCAAGATCGAGTTCCGCGTCGACCGCCAGGCCAACCTGCACTTCATCATCGGCAAGACGACGTTCACCGACGTGCAGTTGGTCGAGAACTACGCGGCCGCCATTGACGAAGTGCTGCGGCTTGAAGCCGTCGTCCGCCAAGGGCCGCTACCTCAAGAAGGCCACCGTCACGACCACGATGGGCCCTGGCATCCCGGTCGACCCGAACAAGACCCGCAACCTGCTCGAGGACCAGCCCGCCTAGCCTGACCGCCGCTCGGCGGCGTCTTCCCGTGATCATGCACAAATGTGGTGCCTTTTCTCGGCACGGCTACCACTTTCGTGCATGATCACGCGGCGCAGCGGTGTGGGTCGGACGGCGAGTGGCTGCGGCGCGTTTTGACCGGACGCCGGTGAGCGCCCGTACTGTTAGCCCGCCACAGACCGCCGGTCGGCGTGCGCGGCCCTCACCAAAAGCCTCTCGGCTTTGATGCGGGTCGTGGACTCCCGAAGGCCCCGCAACAGCGGGCGGCCCGCGCAGGTACACGTACGTCCGGCGCTTGCGCGTCGACACCGCCCCGTGCGCCTAGCGCCGGGGCGTTCGCTTTTCTCGGGCCCCTTCGAGGTGTTCGACGCACGTACCGGCTCCACCCGGAAGGAGGCCGGCAGCCAATGCCGAGGCCTGACAAGGTGACCGACGTCGCCGAGTTGACGGAGCATTTCCGCAGCTCGAACGCGGCCGTGCTCACCGAGTACCGCGGTCTGACCGTGGCGCAGCTCACCCAGCTGCGCAGCAATCTCGGATCGACCGCGCACTACGCCGTGGTGAAGAACACCCTGTCCAAGATCGCGGTGCGCGACGCCGGACTGCAGGAGCTCGAGAGCCTGCTGCAAGGTCCGTCGGCCATCGCGTTCATCAAGGGTGACACCGTGGAGGCCGCCAAGAGCCTTCGCGACTTCGCCAAGGCCAACCCGTTGCTGGTGATCAAGGGCGGCGTGCTCGACGGCAAGATGGTGACCGCCGCCGAGCTCTCCAAGATCGCCGACCTCGAGTCGCGCGAGGTCTTGCTGGCCAAGGTGGCTGGGGCAGCCAACGCGGCACTGCCAAGGCGGCCGCGCTGTTCCAGGCTCCGCTCGCGCAGGCCGCCCGTCTGGTCGAGGCCTTGCGTGCGCAGGTCGCCGAGAACGACACCGGCGGCTGCAGCGTCGCCCGACGCCGACACGCGGCACCTGTCGCTGCCGAAGCATCGGCCGCAGTGCCGACGTCGGCACCGGCTGCGAGGTCGCCGAAGCAGCCGAGCCGGTCGCCGAAGCCGCCGAACCGGCAGCCGAAGCCGCTGCCGACCGGACCGAAGCCGCCGCACCCGAAGCCGCAGCCGACCCGAATCCGAACCGACGGCGCCCGACGCCGAGTAGCAGCCGCTTTCTCCCACACCGTCCCCGCAGTCGCTGCATTTACTTGAGGAAGGACCCGCCACCATGGCGAAGCTCAGCACCGACGATTTGATCGACGCGTTCAAGGAGCTCACGCTTCTTGAGCTCTCCGAGTTCGTGAAGCAGTTCGAAGACACCTTCGGCGTCACCGCAGCCGCACCGGTCGCGGTCGCCGCGGCTGGCCCGGCCGGTGGCGGCGCTGCCGCCGAGCAGCCGAGGAGCAGGACGAGTTCGACGTCATCCTCGAAGAGGCCGGCGCCCAGAAGATCCAGGTCATCAAGGCCGTCCGTGAGCTCACCAGCCTCGGGCTGAAAGAGGCCAAGGACCTCGTCGACGGCGCGCCCAAGGCCGTCATCGAGAAGGGCACCAAGGAGGCGGCCGAGAAGGCGAAGGCCACCCTCGAGGCAGCCGGCGCCAAGGTCACCGTCAAGTAGTTCCACGGCGGGTCCGACCACCAGCTCCATGAGCGCGACCAAAGCGGCGGCATCCGCAGCGCACAGCAGCGGCCGCCCTCTCGCGGCGCCGGACGCCGCGTTGTGCCCGGTGTGCCAATTGGCGGTATCCACAGGAGCCAAACGGCTGATAGTCGGCGCACAAACCGGGCGAGATGCTTGACGGCACGGCGTCAGCGCCTCATCCTCGCTGTAGCTGTGAATACGTTGCACTGGTCCGCCAAGGGCCTTCGAGCCCGGCCCGTGAGGGTGGTCTCGAAACAGGGTGGCCGATCCGCTTCAGTTGCCGCGCGAGCGGCGACGCAATGTCGCCGGGTCGCCTCGACAGCGGTGTGCCCGATCGGGTATGCTGCTACTTTGCGCTGTCCTCTGATCCCCGTGTGAGACACGGGTGATCCGTCGTGCCTGCGACGCAAACCGATGACACCGCATGACCGGTCGACACTGCACCACCTTGCGAGCCCTGGAAGGACCCCCACTTGGCCGCCTCGCGCAGCACCTCGCTCTCCGGCCCCCGCACCTCCGGCCCCACCTACGCACCACCCCGCGTCTATTCGCAAAAATCCGTGAACCACTTGAGGTTCCCAACCTCCTAGCTCTTCAGGTCGACTCGTTCGACTGGCTGCTCGGCAACGACGTCTGGAAGACGCGCGTCGACGTCGCGACCAAGGCCGGCCGAGACGACATCAACCTGTCGTCGGGCCTCGAAGAGATCTTCGAAGAGATCAGTCCGATCGAAGACTTCTCCGGCACCATGTCGCTGTCGTTCCGCGATCACCGGTTCGAGCCGGCGAAGAACTCCATCGAGGAGTGCAAGGAGCGCGACTTCACCTACTCCGCGCCGATGTTCGTCACGGCCGAGTTCGTGAACAACGGCACCGGCGAGATCAAGAGCCAGACGGTCTTCATGGGCGACTTCCCGCTGATGACCGACAAGGGCACCTTCATCATCAACGGCACCGAGCGCGTCGTCGTCTCGCAGCTCGTCCGCTCGCCGGGCGTCTACTTCGACAAGACGATCGACAAGACCTCCGACAAGGACGTCTTCGGCTGCAAGATCATCCCGAGCCGTGGTGCGTGGCTCGAGTTCGAGATCGACAAGCGGGACGCCGTCGGCGTGCGTGTCGACCGCAAGCGCAAGCAAAGTGTCACGGTGCTGCTCAAGGCACTGGGCTGGGACGACGCGCGGATCCTCGACCGCTTCGGTCAGTACGAGTCGGTGCGCGCGACGCTGGAGAAGGACCACGTCCACACCCAGGACGAAGCCCTCATCGACATCTACCGCAAGTTGCGCCCGGGCGAGCCGCCCACGCGTGAGGCCGCGCAGACGCTGCTCGACAACCTCTACTTCAACCCGAAGCGCTACGACCTGGCCAAGGTTGGTCGCTACAAGATCAACAAGAAGCTCGGTCTCGACCTGCCCTTCACCCAGGGCACGATGACCGAAGATGACATCGTTGCCACGATCGAATACATCGTGCGACTGCACGCCGGCGAGACCGAGATGAATCTCGAACAATCGCTCGGTGCCGGTCGAAGAAGACGACATCGACCACTTCGGCAACCGTCGTCTGCGCACGGTCGGCGAGCTGATCCAGAACCAGGTGCGGCTCGGCCTTGCCCGCATGGAGCGGGTTGTCCGCGAGCGCATGACCACCCAGGACGTCGAGGCGATCACGCCGCAGACGCTGATCAACATCCGACCGGTGGTCGCGAGCATCAAGGAGTTCTTCGGAACTTCGCAGCTCAGCCAGTTCATGGACCAGACGAACCCGCTGGCCGGTCTCACCCACAAGCGTCGCCTTTCGGCGCTTGGCCCGGGCGGTCTGTCGCGTGAGCGTGCTGGTTTCGAGGTTCGCGACGTGCACCCGAGTCACTACGGCCGCATGTGTCCGATCGAGACTCCTGAAGGTCCGAACATCGGCCTGATCGGGTCGCTCGCGACGCATGGCCGCATCAACGCGTTCGGTTTCGTCGAGACGCCGTACCGCCGTGCCGTCAAGGGCAAGGTCACCGACGACGTCGACTACCTGACCGCTGACGAAGAAGACCGTTTCGTCATCGCGCAGGCCAACGCGCCGTTGAAGGACGACGGCCACTTCGCCGAAGATCGCGTGCTGGTCCGCCGTAAGGGTGGCGAGGTCGACTTCGTCACGCCCGCAGCGGTCGACTACATGGACGTCTCGCCGCGCCAGATGGTGTCGGTCGCGACCGCGATGATCCCGTTCCTCGAGCACGACGACGCCAACCGCGCACTGATGGGCTCCAACATGCAGCGCCAGTCGGTGCCGCTGTTGAAGTCCGAGGCGCCACTGGTCGGCACCGGCATGGAGTTTCGTGCCGCAGTCGACGCCGGCGACGTTGTCACGTCCGCGAAGGACGGTGTTGTCGAGGAGGTCTCCTCCGACGCGATCACCGTCATGAACGACGACGGCACCCGCACGACGTACCGCATGGCGAAGTTCCGTCGTTCCAACCAGGGCACCTGCATCAACCAGCGCCCGATCGTGAGTGAAGGCCAGCGTCTGCAGGCCGGCGCCGCGATCGCCGACGGTCCGTGCACCGACCAGGGTGAAATGGCGTTGGGTCGCAACCTGCTCGTGGCGTTCATGCCGTGGGAAGGCCACAACTACGAAGACGCGATCATCTTGTCGCAGCGTCTCGTGCAAGACGACGTGCTCTCCTCGATCCACATCGAAGAGCACGAAGTCGATGCACGTGACACCAAGCTCGGGCCGGAAGAGATCACTCGCGACATCCCGAACGTCAGCGAAGAAGTGCTCGCTGACCTCGACGAGCGCGGCATCATCCGCGTCGGAGCCGACGTCGTCCCGGGTGACGTTCTTGTTGGCAAGGTCACGCCCAAGGGCGAGACCGAGCTGACGCCTGAAGAGCGGCTGCTGCGCGCGATCTTCGGTGAGAAGGCGCGCGAAGTGCGCGACACCTCGCTGAAGGTGCCGCACGGTGAAAAGGGCAAGGTCATCGACGTCAAGGTGTTCACCCGTGACGACGCTGAACTGCCCCCGGGCGTCAACGAACTGGTGCGCGTGTACGTCGCGCAGAAGCGCAAGATCACCGACGGCGACAAGCTGGCCGGTCGGCACGGCAACAAGGGCGTCATCTCCAAGATCCTGCCGGAAGAAGACATGCCGTTCCTCGCAGACGGCACACCGGTCGACATCGTGCTCAACCCGCTCGGTGTGCCTGGCCGCATGAACGTCGGCCAGGTTCTCGAGACGCACCTTGGCTGGGCGGCGAAGAGTGGCTGGAAGGTCGAGTCGACCGGCGGCAAGGACGGTTGGCAGCAGCGGCTCGCCGACATCGGCGCGCTCGAGGCTCCGCCGAACACGCTGGTCGCGACGCCGGTCTTCGACGGTGCTCGCGAAGACGAGATCACCGGTCTGCTCGGGTCGACCCTGCCGAACGCTGACGGGCAACGGCCGGTCGGCGAGAACGGCAAGGCGCGGCTGTACGACGGTCGTTCGGGTGAGCTCTACCCGGAGCCGGTCAGCGTCGGATACATCTACATCCTGAAGCTGCACCACCTCGTCGACGACAAGCTGCACGCCCGCTCGACCGGCCCGTACTCGATGATCACGCAGCAGCCGCTGGGTGGTAAGGCGCAGTTCGGTGGTCAGCGGTTCGGTGAGATGGAGGTCTGGGCGCTCGAGGCCTATGGCGCGGCTTACGCGCTGCAGGAGTTGCTCACCATCAAGTCCGACGACGTCCTCGGCCGGGTCAAGGTCTACGAGGCCATCGTCAAGGGCGAGAACATCCCCGAGCCCGGCATCCCCGAGTCGTTCAAGGTGCTCATCAAGGAAATGCAGTCGCTGTGCCTGAACGTCGAGGTGCTTTCCAGCGACGGCATGACGTTGGAGATGCGCGACACCGACGATGAGGTCTTCCGCGCCGCGGAAGAACTCGGTATCGACCTGTCCCGGCGCGAGCCGAGCAGCGTCGAAGAGGTCTAAGGCCAGCACCGGCGCTGACCCGCCGGCACGTGCGAACCTGAGCGACCGGTCACTCAGGAGAAAGAAGGACAACCTTGCTCGACGTCAACTTCTTCGACGAGTTGCGCATTGGCCTTGCCACTGCTGACGACATTCGTCAGTGGTCGCACGGTGAGGTCAAGAAGCCGGAGACGATCAACTACCGCACGCTTCGTCCTGAGAAGGACGGCCTGTTCTGCGAGAAGATCTTCGGTCCCACCCGCGACTGGGAGTGCTACTGCGGGAAGTACAAGCGCGTCCGCTTCAAGGGCATCATCTGCGAGCGCTGCGGCGTCGAGGTCACTCGCGCCAAGGTGCGTCGTGAGCGGATGGGTCACATCGAGCTGGCCGCTCCGGTCACCCACATCTGGTACTTCAAGGGTGTGCCGAGTCGGCTCGGTTACCTGCTCGACCTCGCGCCCAAGGACCTCGAGAAGATCATCTACTTCGCCGCCTACATGATCACGTGGGTCGACGACGAGGCGCGCCACCGCGACCTGCCGAGCATCGAGGCGCAGGTCTCGGTCGACCGCCAGGAAATCGAAGACCGCAAGAACATCGACGTCGACGCGCGCGCCAAGAAGCTCGAAGAAGACCTCGCCGCACTCGAAGCCGAGGGTGCGAAGAGCGACGTGAAGCGCAAGGTGCGCGAAGGCGCCGAGCGTGAGATGCGGCAGATCCGCGAGCGTGCGCAGCGCGAGATCGACCGCCTCGACGAAGTGCTCAGCCGCTTCAAGAGCCTGAAGGTGCAAGACCTCGAAGGCGACGAAGTGCTCTACCGCGAGATGCGCGACCGCTTCGGTGTCGTACTTCAAGGGCGGCATGGGTGCGCAGTCGCTGAAGGACCGTCTCGAGTCGTTCGACCTCGAAGCCGAGGCGGCGATCCTTGCGCGACCTGTGCCTCAACGGCAAGGGCCAGAAGAAGGCCCGTGCGCTCAAGCGGCTCAAGGTCGTGTCGGCGTTCCTCAACACCCGCAACTCGCCCGATGGGCATGGTGCTCGACTGCGTGCCGGTCATTCCGCCGGACCTGCGCCCGATGGTGCAGCTCGACGGCGGCCGCTTTGCGACGTCCGACCTGAACGACCTCTACCGTCGCGTGATCAACCGCAACAACCGGTTGAAGCGGCTGCTCGACCTTGGCGCGCCCGAGATCATCGTCAACAACGAGAAGCGGATGCTGCAGGAGGCCGTCGACGCGTTGTTCGACAACGGCCGCCGCGGTCGTCCGGTCACTGGCCCGGGCAACCGGCCGCTGAAGTCGCTCTCCGACATGCTCAAGGGCAAGCAGGGCCGGTTCCGTCAGAACCTGCTCGGCAAGCGCGTCGACTACTCGGCGCGTTCGGTCATCGTCGTCGGCCCGCAGCTGAAGCTGCACCAGTGCGGCCTGCCGAAGGACATGGCGCTCGAGCTGTTCAAGCCGTTCGTCATGAAGCGGCTGGTCGACCTCAACCACGCGCAGAACATCAAGAGTGCCAAGCGCATGGTCGAGCGCGCGCGTTCCGTCGTGTGGGACGTGCTCGAAGAGGTCATCACTGAGCACCCGGTGTTGCTGAACCGCGCACCGACGCTGCACCGTCTCGGCATCCAGGCGTTCGAGCCGCAGCTCGTCGAGGGCAAGGCCATCCAGATCCACCCGCTCGTCTGCGCGGCGTTCAACGCCGACTTCGACGGCGACCAGATGGCCGTGCACTTGCCGCTGTCGGCAGAGGCGCAGGCCGAGGCCCGCATCCTGATGCTGTCCTCGAACAACATCCTCAAGCCGGCTGACGGTCGCCCGGTGACGATGCCGAGCCAGGACATGGTGCTCGGCATCTACTTCCTGACGACGTCGCGCGACGGCGTGCTCGGCGAGGGCCGGGTGTTCTCCTCGACCGCAGAGGCCGTGATGGCTCGCGATCTTGGTGACCTGCACCTGCAGGCGAAGATCAAGCATCCGGCTCGAAGGACCTGCCTGCGGTCGACAACGGCAAAGACGGCTGGACGCCGCCCGAGGGCTGGGAGCCTGGTCAGCCGCTGATCGTCGACACCACCCTTGGCCGCGCGCTGTTCAACGACGCGTTGCCCGAGGACTACCGGTTCGTCAACTTCGAGGTGTCGAAGCGCGACCTGTCGACGATCGTCAACGACCTCGCCGAGCGCTACCCGAAGGTCGTCGTCGCCGCGACGCTCGACGCGATGAAGGCGGCCGGCTTCCACTGGGCCACCCGCGCCGGCGTCACGATCTCGATCTCCGACGTCGTCACTCCGCCGCGCAAGCAGGAGATCCTCGAGGAGTACGAGGCCAAGGCCGACAAGGTCCAGAAGCAGTTCGAGCGTGGGCTCATCACTGACGACGAGCGTCGCCAGGAGCTCATCGAGATCTGGACCCAGGCCACGGCCGACGTTGCCCGCGAGATGGAAGGCAACTTCCCCAAGGACAACCCGGTCTGGATGATGGTCAACTCCGGGGCCCGCGGCAACATGATGCAGGTTCGGCAGATCGCCGGTATGCGTGGTCTCGTCGCCAACCCCAAGGGCGAGATCATCCCGCGGCCGATCAAGGCGAACTTCCGTGAAGGCCTGTCCGTGCTGGAGTACTTCATCTCCACGCACGGTGCCCGAAAGGGTCTGGCCGACACAGCGCTGCGTACCGCCGACTCGGGTTACCTGACTCGCCGTCTGGTCGACGTCTCGCAGGACGTCATCATTCGCGAGGAAGACTGCGGCACCGAGCGCGGCATCATGATGCGCATCGCGGCGCCTGGCCGTGACGGCGTGCTGATCCGCCCGGCCACGGTCGAGACCAGCGTCTTCGCCCGCACCATCGCCGAGGACGTCATTCACGACGGCAAGAAGGTCGGCGAAGCTCGCGGTGACCTCGGTGACCTGTCAGCATCGGCGCGCTCATGGAGCACGGCGTGCAGGAGCTGAAGGTTCGGTCGGTACTGACGTGTGAGTCGAAGGTCGGCACCTGTGCCGCCTGCTACGGCCGTTCGTTGGCCACCGGCAAGACCGTCGACGTCGGCGAAGCGGTCGGCATCATCGCCGCCCAGTCGATCGGCGAGCCCGGCACCCAGCTCACGATGCGCACCTTCCACACCGGTGGTGTGGCGGGTGAAGACATCACCCACGGTCTGCCCCGCGTCGTCGAACTGTTCGAGGCCCGCACCCCCAAGGGTGTTGCCCCGATCAGTGAGGTCACCGGCCGGGTCAAGATCGAAGACACCGACAAGGCCCGCAAGATCGTCGTCATTCCTGACGACGGAGCTGAGGAGATCGCCTACCCGGTGTCGAAGCGGTCGCGGCTGCGCGTCGCCGAAGGCGACCACGTCGAGGTCGGCGAGCAGCTGATCGAGGGCACCGTCAACCCGCACGAGGTGCTGCGGATCCTCGGCCCACGCGCCGTGCAGATCCACCTCGTCTCGGAGGTCCAGGAGGTCTACCGCGTCGCAGGGTGTGCCGATCCACGACAAGCACATCGAGATCATCGTGCGGCAGATGCTGAAGCGGGTGAACGTGCTCGAGTCGGGCGACACCGACTTCCTGCCCGGCGAGCTCGTCGAGCGTCCGCGGTTCGAAGACGGCAACCGTCGCGTCGTCGCCGAGGGTGGCACCCCGGCGTCCGCTCGCCCGGTCTTGATGGGCATCACCAAGGCGTCGCTGGCGACCGAGTCGTGGCTGTCGGCGGCCTCGTTCCAGGAGACGACCCGGGTGCTCACCGACGCGGCGATCCACGCGAAGTCAGACCCGCTGTTGGGCCTGAAGGAGAACGTCATCATCGGCAAGCTCATCCCGGCCGGTACGGGGCTGCCCCGCTACCGCAACATCCGGGTCGAGCCCACCGAGGAAGCCAAGTCGGCCATGTACGCGATGACCGGCTACGACGGCGACTTCGACGGCGACTACGCCAGCTTCGGCCAGGGTTCGGGTCAGGCAGTGCCGCTCGAGGAGTACGACTACGGGCGCTTCGACCCGCGCTAGGCGCGGTTCGGGTTCCACCGAGACCGTTAGACGTTGGCGGGTTAGGACCCGTATCTGTCTAACGGTCTCGGTCTGTCGTGGGACGTGCGGCATCATGGCTGGCCAACAGCGCTGAGCAGGGGGGCCATGACCGACGCGAATCCGTTCGGAGACATCACCGATAACGGCTCGCCCGACCCTGAGCCGCCGGCTGACTCGTCGTCCGTCGCGTGGCCACCCGGCGAACCGGTACGCCTCGCACAACCGGGATACGGCCCGCCCTCATACCGGGATACGGGCAGTCCGCCACCGGGGTATGGGCAGCAGCCGAACTACGGGCAGCAGCCGAACTACGGCCAGCAGCCGATCCGGGCCGCCGCCGATCGTGCCGCCGCCCGGATACGGGCAGCCGAGCTACCCGCCGGGATATGGGCAGCCGGGTACCCGCCGTACGGGTACGCCCCGACCGCGTCGACCACCGACGGGAACGCAGTCGCGGCGTTGGTCCTGTCGATCGTCAGCTTCGTGGTCTGCCCGTTTGTTTCGGCGATCGTGGCGCTGATACTCGCCCACATCGCCAAGCGCGACATCGTGCAATCGAACGGGGCGAGGCAAGGTCTGGGCATGGTCACGGCTGCCCGCGTCGTCGCCTGGGCCAACATAGGTCTGTGCGTGATCTTCGCTGTGTTCCTCGTCGCCGGTTCGGTCGTCGTCGGGAACTCAACCGGATCCTGAGGCGCCCGCGGGCGACGTCATCGCCTCGTTAACGAGGACCCGGTTTTGACCTTGGCCGGTGCGGTGGGTAATCTTGCTCCTCGTGCCTGGGTTCCCCGGGCCGCTCCTGTGTGCCGCTGCTGTACTTCGCTCCTGTGTGGTTTGCAGGACTGAGCGGGACAGGACATCAGCCTCGATCCGATTTGTTCGCGGATCGCCGCGTGGCCGGGCGACACACCCGACCGCGTGGGTCGGCGAAATGGTACGGATCCACCCGAAAGTACGACAGGCACCCGCACGACACCAGCACCCGCACGCGTCGCCCCTGGTCACCTCGCTGGTGAACAAGGTGCTGACCAACGGCAAGCGGTCGCTGGCCGAGCGCATCGTCTACGGCGCCCTCGAGGGCTGCCGGGCGAAGACCGGCACCGACCCCGTCATCACCTTGAAGCGCGCGCTCGACAACGTGCGGCCGACCCTCGAGGTCAAGAGCCGCCGCGTCGGTGGCGCCACCTACCAGGTGCCGATGGAAGTCAAAGGCACCCGCGGCAGCACCCTGGCGCTGCGCTGGCTGGTCGGCTACTCCAAGGCCCGCCGCGAGAAGACGATGACCGAGCGCCTCATGAACGAGCTGCTCGACGCGAGCAACGGCCTCGGCGCGAGCGTCAAGCGCCGCGAAGACACCCACAAGATGGCCGAATCGAACAAGGCCTTCGCGCACTACCGCTGGTAACCAAACGACCAACACGACCAGCCGATACCGAAGAACAAGAGAAGGAAGGAGCTCAAAGAAGTGGCAACAGACGTGATGGCAGATCTGGCCAAGGTCCGGAACATCGGGATCATGGCTCATATCGACGCGGGCAAAACCACGACGACCGAGCGGATCCTTTTCTACACCGGCATCAACTACAAGATCGGTGAAGTCCACGAGGGCGCAGCCACGATGGACTGGATGGAGCAGGAGCAAGAGCGCGGCATCACCATCACCTCCGCCGCGACGACCTGCATGTGGAACGACCACACCATCAACATCATCGACACGCCTGGCCACGTCGACTTCACCGTCGAGGTAGAGCGCTCGCTTCGCGTGCTGGACGGCGCGGTGGCGGTGTTCGATGCGGTCGCTGGCGTTGAGCCCCAGTCGGAGACGGTCTGGCGGCAGGCGGACAAGTACCACGTGCCGCGCATCTGTTTCGTCAACAAGATGGACCGCGTCGGCGCCGAGTTCCATCGCACCGTCGACATGATGATCACCCGCCTGAACGCGGTCCCGCTGGTCATTCAGTTGCCGTGGGGCGTCGAGGGCGACTTCAAGGGCGTCATCGACCTGGTCAAGATGAAGGGCATCGAGTGGACCGGCGAGGGCAAGGGCGACACGTTCAACGTCGTCGACATCCCTGCCGACCACGCTGAGGCCGCTCGCGAGTGGCACGACAAGCTGATCGAGACGCTGTCCGAGCAGGACGACGAGTTGATGCAGCAGTACCTCGACGGTGTCGAGCCGACGGTCGAGCAGGTGCAGGCCGGCATTCGCCGGGCCACGATCGCCAGCAAGCTCAACCCGGTGCTGTGCGGTAGCGCGTTCAAGAACAAGGGCGTGCAGCCCATGCTCGACGCGATCACCGACTACCTGCCGAGCCCGCTCGACATCGGCGACACCATCGGTCACAAGGTCGGCGACGAAGAGGTCGAGGTGCGCCGCGCGCCCGAGCGACTCCGAGCCGTTCTCCGCGCTCGCGTTCAAGATCATGAGCGACAAGTACCTCGGCAAGCTCACCTACCTGCGCATCTACTCGGGCACGCTCACGACCGGTGCGGCGCTGCTCAACTCGACGAAGGACCGCAAGGAGCGCATCGGCCGGCTCCTTGCGCATGCACGCGAACAAGCAGGAAGACATCCCGTCGGCGGGCGCCGGTTCGATCGTCGCGGTCGCGGGTCTGAAGAACACCACGACCGGCGACACGCTGTGCAACCCCGACAAGCCGGTGATCCTCGAGCGCATGATCTTCCCGACCCCGGTCATCTCGGTGGCGATCGAGCCGAAGACCAAGGTCGACCAGGAGAAGCTCGGCGTCGCGATTCAGCGTCTGGCTGAAGAAGACCCGACGTTCCAGGTGCACACCGACGAAGAGACCGGCCAGACGATCATCGCCGGCATGGGCGAGCTGCACCTCGACATCCTCGTCGACCGCATGAAGCGCGAGTTCAACGTCGAAGCCAACGTCGGCAAGCCGCAGGTCGCTTACCGCGAGACCATCCGCCGCAAGGTCGAGAAGGTCGACTACACGCACAAGAAGCAGACCGGTGGTTCCGGTCAGTTCGCGCGCGTCATCATCGACATCGAGCCCGGCTGGCGGCGAGGGCGACTGCGGGCTACGAGTTCGTCAACAAGGTCAGCGGTGGCCGCATCCCGCGCGAGTACATCCCCGCGGTCGACGCCGGCTGCCAGGAGGCGCTGCAGTTCGGCATCCTCGCCGGCTACCCGCTCGTCGACATCAAGGTCACCTTGCAGGACGGCGCGTTCCACGACGTCGACTCGTCCGAACTGGCCTTCAAGATCGCCGGTTCGATGGCGTTCAAGGAGGCGGCCCGCAAGGCCGACCCCGCGCTGCTCGAGCCGATCATGGCCGTCGAAGTGCGTACGCCCGAGGACTACATGGGCGACGTCATCGGCGACATCAACAGCCGTCGCGGCATCATCCAGTCGATGGATGAGATGTCCGGCACCCGGGTTGTCCGGGCGCAGGTCCCGCTGTCGGAGATGTTTGGTTACGTCGGTGACCTGCGCGGCCGCACCCAGGGCCGGGCGAGTTACAGCATGCAGTTCGACTCGTACGCCGAAGTTCCCAAGAACGTCGCAGAAGAGATCATCAAGAAGGCCCGCGGCGAGTAGTCATCCAGTGACTGGTCACCAGGGCTAGTTCCACCCGCAACCCCCTATCCGGCACGTCGTACGGCGAAGCAATCCGTCCTCAAGGAGCATCAAGTGGCGAAGGCGAAGTTCGAGCGGACCAAGCCGCACGTCAACATCGGCACCATCGGTCACATCGACCATGGCAAGACGACGCTGACTGCGGCCATTACCAAGGTCCTTCACGACGCACACCCCGAGCTGAACCCCTTCACGCCGTTCGACCAGATCGACAAGGCGCCGGAGGAGAAGGCCCGCGGTATCACGATTTCCATCGCGCACGTCGAGTACCAGACCGACAACCGGCACTATGCCCACGTCGACTGCCCCGGCCACGCCGACTACATCAAGAACATGATCACCGGTGCTGCGCAGATGGACGGCGCGATCCTGGTCGTGTCCGCAGCTGACGGCCCGATGCCGCAGACGAAGGAGCACGTGCTCCTCGCCCGCCAGGTCGGCGTCCCGTACATCGTCGTTGCCCTCAACAAGGCCGACGTTGTCGACGACGAGGAAATCCTCGAACTGGTCGAACTCGAAGTGCGTGAGCTGCTGAGCCAGTACGAGTTCCCGGGTGACGACGTTCCGGTGGTTCGCGTATCGGCGCTGAAGGCGCTCGAGGGCGACGCCAAGTGGGGCGAGTCGATCCTCGAACTGCTGGCGGCATGCGACAGCCACGTGCCCGAGCCGGTCCGTGAGATCGAGAAGCCGTTCTTGATGCCGATCGAGGACGTCTTCACGATCACCGGTCGTGGCACCGTCGTGACCGGTCGTATCGAGCGCGGCATCGTCAAGGTCGGCGAGACCATCGAGATCGTCGGCATCGCCGAGAAGACCTCGAGCACCACGGTCACCGGCGTCGAGATGTTCCGCAAGCTGCTCGACGAGGGTCGTGCCGGCGACAACGTCGGCGTTCTCCTTCGTGGCACCAAGCGCGAAGAAGTGCAGCGCGGCCAGGTCGTGTGCAAGCCCGGCTCGATCACCCCGCACACCCAGTTCGAGGCCAACGTCTACATCCTGTCGAAGGACGAAGGCGGCCGGCACACGCCGTTCTTCAACAACTACCGCCCGCAGTTCTACTTCCGCACCACGGACGTCACCGGCGTCGTCGACTTGCCTGAGGGCACCGAGATGGTCATGCCGGGCGACAACACCGAGATGACGGTTCAGCTGATCCAGCCGATCGCCATGGAGGAAGGCCTGCGCTTCGCCATCCGCGAAGGCGGCCGCACGGTCGGCGCAGGTCGCGTCACCAAGATCCTGAAGTAGCAAGCGACGGCGGCCGGGGACGCAGAGCCCCGGCCGCCGAACCTTGTAAGGCACTACGCAATAGCACAGCACAGCTCCGGTCGCAGCAGGCAGCAACGAACAGACAGGACCACCATGGCGGGACAGAAGATCCGCATCAGGCTCAAGGCCTATGACCACGAGGTCATCGATACTTCGGCGCGCAAAATCGTCGAGACGGTGACGCGTACTGGTGCGCAGGTTGCTGGCCCGGTGCCGCTGCCGACCGAGAAGAACATCTACTGCGTGATCCGTTCGCCCCACAAGTACAAGGACAGCCGCGAGCACTTCGAGATGCGCACACACAAGCGGCTCATCGACATCCTCGATCCGACCCCGAAGACAGTCGACTCGCTCATGCGACTCGACCTGCCGGCGGGCGTCGACATCGAGATCAAGCTGTAAGAGGACGCACTCGACATGGCTAAGCAGATCAAGGGCGTGCTGGGCGAAAAGCTCGGCATGACGCAGGTCTTCGACGACGCCGGCCGGATCGTTCCGGTCACCGTCGTCCAGGCCGGACCATGCGTTGTCACGCAGGTCCGGACTCCTGACGTCGATGGCTACTCCGCCGTCCAGCTTGCGTATGGCGTTGTCGACCCGCGCCGGGTGAACAAGCCGGAGGCCGGGCACTTCCGCAAGGCGGGCGTGCCTCCGCGCCGCTACCTCATCGAGATGCGCACCAACGAC
This sequence comes from uncultured Actinomycetes bacterium, assembly GCA_963836475.1. Taxonomy (GTDB): domain Bacteria; phylum Actinomycetota; class Actinomycetes; order Acidothermales; family Acidothermaceae; genus PALSA-607. Next base: position 509,891 of record CAWIJQ010000002.1, on the reverse strand, counting down.
GCGTCGGAGTACACCCTCGGCCAGGAGATCACGGTCGACGTGTTCACCGCGGGCCAGAAGGTCGACGTCGTCGGCACCAGCAAGGGCAAGGGCTTCGCCGGCGTCATGAAGAAGCACAACTTCAAGGGCCTGTCGAGCTCGCACGGCACGCAGCGCAAGCACCGTTCGCCGGGTTCGATCGGCGCGTGCGCGACGCCGAGCCGGGTGTTCAAGGGCATGAAGATGTCCGGTCGCATGGGTGGCCTGCGCACCACGATTCAGAGCCTGACCGTGCACGCGGTCGACACCGAGGCGAACCTGATCCTGGTCAAGGGCGCGGTGCCCGGTGCTGCCGGCCAGATGGTCTTCGTGCACACCGCAGCCAAGGGTGTTGCGGGCGGTGCCGCATGACCACGCGTGACGATCGCCGGCACCTAGCGCACAAGTCGAGTTGCCCGCCGAGGTCTTCGATGTGCAGGTCAACGTGCCGCTGATTCACCAGGTCGTCGTCGCGCAGCTCGCTGCCGCTCGTCAAGGCACGCACGACGCCAAGACGCGCGGTGAGGTCAGCGGTGGTGGCCGCAAGCCGTACCGGCAGAAGGGCACCGGCCGGGCCCGTCAGGGTTCGACCCGCGCTCCGCAGTTCGCCGGCGGTGGCGTCGCGCACGGTCCGAACCCGCGCAACTACGAGCAGCGGACGCCGAAGAAGATGAAGGCGGCCGCGCTACGTGGCGCGTTGTCAGACCGCGCTCGTGGCGGCCGGCTGCACGTGCTGCCGGCGTTCGGCGAGGGCGACGCGCCTTCGACGAAGTCGGCGCTCTGCACTCGCTGGCAGCCGCGATCGGCGACCAGCAGCGCGGATTCTCGATCGTGCTCGAGCGCACCGATGAGCTCGACCTGGAAGAGCCTGCGCAACGTCGGCGGCGTGCACCTGCTGGTCGAAGACCAGCTCAACACCTACGACGTGCTCGTGTGCCGACGAGGTGGTGTTCACCGAAGGTGCACTCCAGACCTACGTGAACCGCGCGACCGGCGGCTGCGTCGACGGAAACTACGACTGCAGAGGACGCCTCGTGATCCCCGACCCGCGCGACGTGCTCTACGCGCCGCTGATCTCGGAGAAGAGCTACGGGCTGCTCGACGAGAACAAGTACACGTTCCTCGTCGACCCCGACGCGAACAAGTCGCAGATCAAGATTGCCGTCGAGCAGGTATTCGGCGTCAAGGTCACCGACGTCAACACGATGAACCGCAAGGGCAAGCGCAAGCGCACGCGCGGCGGATTCGGCAAGCGCAAGGACACCAAGCGGGCAATCGTGACGCTGGTGGCCGGCGACCGCATCGACATCTTTGGTGGTCCGGTCTCCTGACCGGCCTACTAATGAGCTGAAGGAAAAGAAGCGATGGGTATCCGCAAGTTCAAGCCGACGACCTCCGGTCGCCGTGGCGCCAGCGTCGCCGACTTCGTCGAGATCACTCGGACGGAGCCGGAGAAGTCGCTGGTGCGGCCGCTGCATTCCAAGGGTGGCCGCAACGTGCACGGCCGGGTCACGGTTCGCCACCAAGGTGGCGGTCACAAGCGTGCCTACCGGCTCATCGACTTCCGTCGCGACGACAAGGACGGCGTGCCGGCCAAGGTCGCGCACATCGAATACGACCCCAACCGCACGGCCCGTATTGCGCTGCTGCACTACGCCGACGGCGAGAAGCGCTACATCATCGCGCCGGCCAGGTTGCAGCAGGGCGACACGGTCGAGTCGGGTCCGAGCAGTGACATCAAGCCGGGCAATGCCTTGCCGCTGCGCAACATCCCGGTCGGCACCGTCGTCCACGCCATTGAATTCGGCCTGGTGGCGGCGCGAAGATCGCTCGCTCCGCTGGCGCCAGTGTGCAGCTCGTCGCCAAGGAAGGCGCGCTTGCGCAGCTGCGCATGCCGTCGGGTGAAATCCGCAACGTCGACGTGCGCTGCCGCGCAACCGTCGGCGAAGTCGGCAACGCCGAGCAGTCGAACATCAACTGGGGCAAGGCCGGCCGCATGCGCTGGAAGGGCAAGCGCCCGACCGTTCGCGGCGTCGCCATGAACCCGGTCGACCACCCGCTCGGTGGTGGCGAAGGCAAGTCCTCCGGTGGCCGGCACCCGGTCAGCCCGTGGGGTCAGCCCGAAGGCCGCACCCGTCGTCCGAACAAGGCGAGCGACAAACTCATCATCCGCCGTCGCAAGTCCAACAAGAAGCGCTAGGAGTTCTCCCGCGATGCCGCGCAGCCTGAAGAAGGGACCCTTCGTCGACGACCACCTCCAAAAGAAGGTGGAAGTCCAGAACTCGAAGGGCACCAAGAACGTGATCAAGACGTGGTCACGCCGCTCGATGATCGTGCCCGACATGCTCGGTCACACCATCGCGGTGCACGACGGGCGCAAGCATGTGCCGGTGTTCGTCACCGAGTCGATGGTCGGCCACAAGCTGGGCGAGTTCGCGCCGACGCGCACGTTCCGCGGGCACGTGAAGGACGATCGGAGGGCGCGTCGTGGCTAACACACCGTCACGCTCAACACGACCGGCCCGGTCGTCCGTGCGCACGCGAAACTGCGCTACTCGACCGTGACGCCGATGAAGGCGCGCCGCGTCATCGACCTCGTTCGCGGCCTGCCCGCCGACGAGGCGTTGTCGGTGTTGCGGTTCACGCCGCAGTCGGCGAGCGAGCCGGTGTACAAGGTGCTCGAGAGTGCGGTCGCGAACGCCCGTTACGCGGCTGGGCTGCGCAACGAGCGGGTCGAGGTCGAAGACCTCGTCGTGTCGGCGGCCTACGTCGACGAAGGCCCGACGATGAAGCGGTTCCGGCCGCGCGCGCAGGGTCGTGCCTACCGCATCCGCAAGCGCACCAGCCACATCACCATCGAGGTCGAGTCGTGGTCGGCTGAGATCGAGACGATGGCCACCAAGCGATCGGTGCCCAAGCGCGTCAAGGCTCCGGTCGTGCGCCGCGCCGACGCCGCGGCCGAGCCGTGCGAGCTGGCCAGCGTCTCGGCGGCCAAGCCGGCGAAGAAGACCGCGAAGGCGGCCGAAGACTGCGAAGCAGCCGATGTCGAGACGCCGAGATCGACGACGTCGAGACGCCGGCGAAGAAGGCGCCCGCCAAGGCAGCCAAGGCGGCTGAGGCGACAGCGCGCCGCGCACGAAGGCGACCAGCGAAGGCCGCGGCCAAGGCCACGGCCACGAGGAGTCACGACCACGAAGGCGGCTGCACGAGAAGCCAGCAGCCGCGAAGACCGCAGCGAAGAAGAGTGCCGCGAAGAAGGCCGCCCCGGCCAAGTCAGCCGAAGCCAGCAAGACCACGGCGAAGAAGACCGCAGCAAAGAAGAGCCGCGCGCGAACGAAGACGCGACGCCGAGACTCGACCGATGGAAAGGAAGGGACCCGCTAGTGGGCCAGAAGGTCAACCCGCACGGGTTCCGGCTCGGCATCACCACCGAATTCAAGAGCCGGTGGTACGCCGACAAGCTGTACCGGGAGTACGTGAAAGAAGACGTCGCCATTCGACGCATGATGGCGAAGGGCATGGAGCGCGCGGGCATTTCGCGCGTCGAGATCGAGCGCACCCGCGATCGGGTTCGCGTCGACATCCACACTGCCCGTCCAGGCATTGTGATCGGACGCCGCGGCGCTGAGGCCGACCGGATCCGTGGCGACCTCGAGAAGCTGACCGCAAGCAGGTGCAGCTGAACATCCTCGAGGTGAAGAACCCCGAGATCGACGCGCAGCTTGTCGCTCAGGGCGTGGCCGAGCAGCTCACGCAGCGCGTGTCGTTCCGTCGCGCGATGCGCAAGGCGATGCAGAGCGCGATGAAGTCGGGCGCGAAGGGCATCCGGGTGCAGGTTTCCGGTCGCCTCGGCGGCGCGGAAATGAGCCGCACCGAGTTCTACCGCGAAGGCCGGGTACCGCTGCACACGTTGCGGGCCGACATCGACTACGGCTTCTACGAGGCCCGCACCACGTTCGGCCGCATCGGCGTCAAGGTCTGGATCTACAAGGGTGACGTCGTCGTCGGTCGGCCCGAGTACGAGGCCGGCGCGATCCCGGGCCGCATCCCGCCGCGGGCACCTGTCGGTCGTCCGGTGCGTGCGCCGCGTGCTGCTCGCCCGGTTCGCGAGGCCATCCCGGCCGCGGTCGAGACCGACCGAGGCCAGTGACGTCGACCGCCGAAGCTTCGGTTCAGGTCGCGGCCGAGGTGAGCGCCGACGATCGAGACCGAAGTCGCGACGGCTGCTCGCAGTCGAGACTCCTGACGTCGTGACCAATATCGCGGTTGAGACTCCTGAGGTCTTGGCTGAGGCGCCCGTTCGAGGTCGCCGCGGCAGCGGACGCAGCGCCGGCAGCGGACGCTCGCAGCGGCACCCGGCAGCCGACGCAGCGTCGGCAGCAGCTGCTCCGCGAGACCGCAGAGGAGAGCTGAGCCATGCTGGTCCCCCGCAGAGTCAAGCACCGCAAGCAGCACCACCCCGGCCGCACAGGTGCTCCGACGGGTGGCACGCGCATCGCGTTCGGTGAGTTCGGCATTCAGGCGTTGGAGCCGGCCTACGTCACCAACCGCCAGATCGAGTCGGCGCGTATCGCGATGACCCGGCACATCAAGCGTGGCGGCAAGGTCTGGATCAACATCTACCCCGACCGACCGCTGACGAAGAAGCCGGCCGAAACCCGCATGGGTTCGGGCAAGGGTTCGCCGGAGTGGTGGATCTCTAACGTCAAGCCCGGCCGCGTCATGTTCGAACTTGCCGGAGTTCCGGAACCGATCGCCCGCGAGGCGATGCGGCGGGCCATGCACAAACTGCCGATGAAGTGCCGCTTCGTGCGGCGCGAGATCGGGGAGGCGTCATGAGCAACGCAAACGACCTGCGCACGCTCGAGACCGACGAGTTGGTCACGAAGCTGCGCGAAGCCAAGCACGAGTTGTTCAACCTGCGGTTCCAATACGCGTCGGGCCAGCTCGAAAGCCACGGCCGGTTGAACTCCGTACGCAAGGAAATCGCTCGCATCTACACGGTCATGCGTGAGATCGAGCTCGGAATCACCATCAGGCAAGAAGACGAAGGTGCGGCATGAGCGAGCTCCAGACGACGGACGACGACAAGCGCGGGTTCCGTAAGACGCGCGAAGGCCTCGTGGTCAGCGACAAGATGCAAAAGACGGTCGTTGTCGCCGTCGAAGACCGTGTCAAGCACCCGTTGTACGGAAAGGTGCTGCGCCGCACCAACAAGCTCAAGGCGCACGACGAAGACAACACTGCCGGCATCGGCGACCGCGTCTTGCTGATGGAGACCCGGCCGTTGTCGGCTACGAAGCGTTGGCGCGTCGTCGAGATCATCGAGAAAGCCAAGTAATACAGCTACTTTTCCGCAACCCAGCACGTCCGCCGTACGCCGGTCGAGTACCGGATTGACGATCAGGAGTCACAGTGATTCAGCAGGAGTCGCGACTACGTGTCGCCGACAACACGGGCGCCAAGGAGATCTTGTGCATCCGCGTTCTCGGGGGCTCTGGCCGACGCTACGCGCGAATCGGCGACGTCATCGTGGCCACCGTCAAGGACGCACTGCCGGGTGCGGGTGTGAAGAAGGGCGACGTCGTCAAGGCGGTTGTCGTCCGCACGGTGAAAGAGCGTCGTCGTCCGGACGGCTCGTACATCAAGTTTGACGAGAACGCCGCCGTGCTCATCAAGGACGGCGGTGACCCGCGCGGAACCCGCATCTTCGGGCCGGTTGGCCGTGAGTTGCGCGAGAAGAAGTTCATGCGGATCATCTCGCTGGCTCCGGAGGTGCTGTAACTCATGAAGATCAAGTTAAGGGCGACCCGGCGGTCGTCATCAGCGGCAAAGACAAAGGCGCATGGGCCGCGTCATCGACGCCTACCCAGACTCCGACCGCGTGCTGGTCGAAGGCGTGAATCGCATTCGCAAGCACACCAAGGTCACCTCGACCGCGCGTGGCGCGAAGACCGGCGGCATCGTCACCCAAGAGGCGCCGGTGCACGTCAGCAACGTGATGCTGCTGTGCCGAGGTCGACGGCAAGAAGGTCGGCAGCCGCATCGGTTACCGCGTCGAAACGGTCGAGAAAGACGGCCGGCGAAAAGCAGGTGCGCGTTCGTTATGCGCAAGCGCACCGGTGAGGACCACGTATGAGCACCACGACTGAGCCGACCGAACGGCACACCGCGCCGCGACTCAAGCAGCGCTACCGCGACGAGATCAGCCCTGAACTGCGCAAGCAGTTCAGCTACGCCAACGTCATGCAGATTCCCGGCCTGACCAAGGTCGTGGTGAACATGGGTGTCGGCGAGGCCGCTCGCGACTCGAAGCTGATCGACGGTGCCGTTCGCGACCTCACGACGATCACCGGTCAGAAGCCGCAGGTCACGCGGTCGAAGAAGTCGATCGCCCAGTTCAAGTTGCGCGAGAACATGGCGATCGGTTGCCACGTCACGTTGCGCGGCGACCGGATGTGGGAGTTCCTCGACCGGTTGCTCGCACTTGCGTTGCCGCGAATCCGTGACTTCCGCGGTTTGTCGGCCAAGCAGTTCGACGGCCACGGCAACTACACGTTCGGTCTCACCGAGCAGGTCATGTTCCACGAGATCGACCAGGACAGGATCGATCGCTTCCGCGGCATGGACATCACGGTCGTCACGACCGCGCGCACCGACGACGAGGGGCGCGCGTTGCTTCGCCTGCTCGGCTTCCCCTTCAAGGAGAACTGATGGCGAAGAACGCACTGAAGATCAAGGCGGCCGCGAAGCCGAAGTTCAAGGTGCGCGGCTACACCCGGTGCACCGGTGCGGCCGGTCGCACTCGGTGTACAAGAAGTTCGGCATCTGCCGCATCTGCCTTCGCGAGATGGCACACCGCGGCGAGCTGCCCGGCATCACCAAGAGCAGTTGGTAACACCGGCGTTGGTAGACCATCCCCACTACGCCGCAGGTCGCGTCGGTCACCACCGGTGCGAGGCGAAACCACGGCGAGAAAGGCCATGTGGCCACATCATGATGACCGACCCGATCGCGGACATGTTGACGCGAGTGCGCAACGCGAACAACGCGTACCACGACAACGTGCCGATTCCGTACTCGAAGATCAAGACGCACGTCGCCGACATCCTCAAGGAGCAGGGCTACATCGCCGGCTGGCACGTCGAGGACGTCGAAGGCCACGCCACCGCGAAGAACCTGGTCGTCGAGCTGAAGTACGGCCCGAACCGCGAGCGCTCGATCGCCGGCGTCCGGCGTGTGAGCAAGCCCGGCCTGCGGGTCTACGCGAAGGGCACCAACTTGCCGCGGGTGCTCGGCGGCCTCGGCATCGCGATCATCTCGACATCCGGCCGGACTGCTGACCGACAAGCAGTGCGCGAAGCGTGGGGTAGGCGGGGAAGTCCTCGCCTACGTCTGGTAACAGGAAGAGACGAACTCATGTCCCGAATCGGAAGACTTCCGATCCCTGTTCCCAGTGGGGTCGACGTTGATATCACCGACCGTCTGGTCACGGTCAAGGGCCCGAAGGGCACCTTGACGCACACGCTCGCCGAGCCCATCGTCGATCGAGAAGAGCGGACGACGGCTCGCTGCTCGTCACTCGCCCCGACGACGAGAAGCGCAGCAAGGAACGCCACGGGCTGAGCCGCACGCTGGTCGCCAACATGGTGACCGGCGTCACCGACGGCTTCTCCAAGACGCTCGAGATCGTCGGCACCGGCTACCGCGTGCAGGCGAAGGGCTCCGACCTCGAGTTCGCGCTCGGGTTCTCGCACCCGGTCAACATCCCGGCACCCGACGGCATCACCTTCGAGGTGCAGGCGCCGACCCGGTTCGTCGTGCGCGGCATCGACAAGCAGCAGGTCGGTGAGGTCGCGGCCAACATCCGCAAGCTGCGCAAGCCGGAGCCTTACAAGGGCAAGGGCGTTCGCTACCAAGGTGAAGTTGTGCGTCGCAAGGTCGGAAAGGCTGGTAAGTAGTCATGCCTGTTGGATTGATCAGTCGCCGCAAGGCGCGTGGATCGACCAAGTCGGCCCTGCGTCAGCGCCGCCACTTCCGCGTGCGCAAGCGCGTGACCGGCACCACGGAGCGGCCGCGCCTCGTCGTCAACCGCTCGACCCGCCACGTGTTCGCCCAGATCGTCGACGACACCTCGGGCCGCACGCTCGCATCGGCGTCGACCATGGAAGCCGACGTTCGCGCGATCGCGGGCGACAAGACGGCCAAGGCGCGCAAGGTAGGCGAGCTCGTTGCCAAGCGCGCCGACCGCCGCCGGCGTCGGCCCGGTTGTCTTCGACCGTGGCGGTTACCAGTACCACGGCCGGGTCGCGGCGATCGCCGATGGCGCCCGCGAAGGCGGTCTGACGCTATGACGCGATCAACTTGCGCGACCCGAATCTGCACTGCCCGAATCTGCACTGCGATGTACAGCGAGATGAGGAACGTCTAATGCCAGGACCTCAGCGTCGTGGACCCGGAAGCGGCAGCGGAACAGGTGCCGGCCGGCGGTGGTGCCGCGGGACCGGCAGCGGTGGCGGTGGTGGCGATCGCCGACAACCGCCGCGACAACCGTCGTCCCGAAGGCGCAGCCGAGAAGACCCAGTACATCGAGCGCGTCGTCGCGATCAACCGCGTCGCCAAAGTCGTCAAGGGCGGTCGGCGATTCAGCTTCACCGCGCTCGTAGTCGTCGGCGACGGCGACGGCAGCGTCGGCATCGGCTACGGCAAGGCCAAGGAAGTGCCCGCCGCGATCGCCAAGGGTGTCGAAGAGGCCAAGAAGAGCTTCTTCAAGGTGCCGCGCATCCAGCACACGATCCCGCACCCGATCACCGGCGAGGCCGCGGCCGGCGTCGTGCTGCTGCGCCCGGCCAGCCCCGGTACCGGCGTTATCGCCGGCGGACCGGTGCGCGCCGTGCTCGAATGCGCGGGCATTCACGACGTGCTGTCGAAGTCACTGGGCTCGGACAACGCGATCAACGTGGTGCACGCGACTGTCGCGGCGCTCAAGGGCCTCATGCGCCCCGAAGAAGTTGCGGCTCGCCGCGGCTTGCCGCTCGAAGACGTCGCACCTGCCGCCTTGTTGCGGGCGCGTGCGGCGCGGGATGGGGGCCTGACATGGGCCGGCTGAAGGTCACCCAGACCAAGTCCGAGATCGGCGGCACGAGTAACCAGCGCAACACGTTGCGCACGCTTGGTCTGAAGCGGACTGCGCGACACCGTAGTCAAGGAAGACCGCCCTGAGATTCGCGGCATGATCAGGACCGTTTCGCACCTGGTAGCCGTCGAGGAGGTCGACTGACGATGGCTGAGACCGACCAGCAAGACTAAGAAGAGACGACCACGAGAACGTGGCCGCGCTCCAACGTGCTGAAGATTCATCACTTGCGGCCCGCGCCTGGCTCGCACAAGCCGAAGACCCGGGTCGGTCGAGGTGAGGCGTCCAAGGGCAAGACGGCCGGTCGTGGCACCAAGGGCACCAAGGCGCGTTACCAGGTACCTGACGCTTCGAGGGCGGGCAGATGCCGCTGTACATGCGGCTGCCCAAGCTGAAGGGCTTCACCAACCGTTTCCGCGTCGAGTACCAAGTCGTGAACCTCGAGTGGATGGCCGCGCACTACCCCAAGGGCGGTGCCGTGACGCCCGAAGACCTGGTCGCCAAGGGTGCGGTCCGCAAGGGCGAGCTGGTCAAGGTGCTCGGAGACGGCGAGATCGGCGTCAAGCTCCAAGTCAGCGCGCACGGTTCTCGGCGTCCGCGAAGGAGAAGATCGAGGCGGCCGGCGGCAGCGCCACGAAGCTCTAGGACGACTCGTGCGTTACAGTCACGGAGCGGGCGCCGGTGACCGGATTTCGCTCCCGTACGTCCGCGTCTCGACGGCACGTGTTCGAACGCAGGTGCGCAGGAGGAATCGTGAACTACGCCCTACTCAGGGCCTTCGGGCAGGCGTTCCGCACGCCCGACCTGCGCAAAAAGATGTTGTTCGTGCTCTTCATCGTGCTGCTGTTCCGCCTCGGCAGCGCGATCCCGGCACCGGGGGTGTCGGAGAAGAACATCCACTCCTGCCTGGTGCAGGTCACCGGCGGCAACAACGCGAACGTCTACACCCTGATCAACCTGTTCAGCGGTGGCGCGTTGCTGAAGTTGTCGATCTTGGCGCTGGGCATCATGCCCTACATCACCTCGAGCATCATCATTCAGCTGCTCGTCGTGGTCATCCCGCGGCTCGAGCGGTTGAAGCAAGAAGGCCAGTCGGGTCAGGCGAAGCTCACGCAGTACACGCGTTACCTGACCATCGGCCTGGCGATCCTTGCAGTCGTCGGCGTTCGTCGCGCTTGCGCGCACGCCTGGCCAGATCTTCACCGGCTGTACGACGCCGATCATCCCCAACGACGGCTGGCCGGTGATCCTGACCATCGTGCTGACGATGACGGCGGGCACCGCGATCATCATGTGGCTCGGCGAGCTCATCACCGACCGCGGCATCGGCAACGGCATGTCGATCCTGATCTTCACCCAGATCGCCGCCCGCTTCCCGTCCGAGCTCAACAGCATCCGGCAGACCAAGGGCCTGTTCATCTTCTTGATGGTGATCGTGGTCGGTGCCGTCATCATCGCGGCGATCGTGTTCGTCGAGCAGGCGCAACGACGCATCCCGGTGCAGTACGCGAAACGCATGATCGGCCGCCGCATGTACGGCGGCACGTCGACGTACCTGCCGTTGAAGGTCAACCAGGCCGGTGTCATCCCGGTCATCTTCGCGTCGTCCCTGCTCTACATCCCGTCGCTGTTGACCAGGGTCTGGATCGAGCAACCTCGGCTTCACCCAGTTCGTCACGAACTACCTGTCGCCGAACGGGCACCTCACCTACCTGCTGCTGTACGCCGCCCTGATCATCTTCTTCACGTTCTTCTACGTCGCGATCACGTTCAATCCCGACGAAGTCGCCGAGAACATGAAGAAGTACGGCGGGTTCATCCCCGGCATCAGGCCCGGCCGACCGACCGCCGAATACCTGACCTACATCCTGTCCCGCATCACGGTTCCGGGCGCGACGTACCTGGCTTTCGTCGCCGTCATCCCTGAGGCTGGCGCTGTCGATCATCGGAAGTTCGCAGCAGTTCCCGTTTGGTGGCACCTCGGTTCTGATCATCGTCGGCGTCGGCCTCGACACGGTGAAGCAGATCGAGAGCCAGCTCATGTTGCGTAACTACGAGGGCTTCCTCCGGTAGTGAGACTGGTCCTGGTGGGTCCGCCGGGCGCAGGCAAGGGGACCCAGGCTCAGTTCATCGCTTCCCATCTGTCGGTGCCCAAGATCTCGACCGGGGACATCTTTCGCATGCACGTCACCAGGGCACCCCTCTCGGCCACGAAGCCAAGCGCTACATGGACGCCGGTGACCTGGTACCCGACGAAGTCACCATCGCGATGGTGAAGGAACGGCTCGACGAAGGCGACGCCCGCGACGGCTTCCTTCTCGACGGCTTCCCCCGCAACGAGGTGCAGGCCGAGGTCTTCGACACCATGCTCGCCGAGATGGGTACGCCCGCTGTCGGTGGTGCTCGAGCTGGTCGTCGACGACGACGAGGTGGTGCGGCGGCTCTCGGGCCGGCGCACCTGCAGTGAGTGCGCGCACGTCTGGCACGAACTGTTCGACCCGCCGGCGGTACCCGGCATCTGCGACCATTGCAGCGGAAAGCTCTTCCAACGCGACGACGATCGCGAGGAGACGATCCGGCACCGGCTCGAGGTGTACGCCGACCAGACCGCGCCGCTCGTCGGCTACTACGCCGGCCGCGGGCTGCTCGAAGGCATCGACGCGACGGGCCCGGTCGAAGACGTCACCGCGCGAGCGGTCGCCTCGCTGCGGCACTGGAGCGACTGACATGACGCAGGTGAGCGGAGACCGATGATCCACCTCAAGACCGAGGCCGAGACTCGCCAAGATGCGCGCGGCGGGTCTCGTCGTCAGCGCCGCCCTCGAGGCGATGCGCGCCGCGATTGCGCCCGGAGTGAGCGACGGCTCGATCTCGACGCGATCGCCGCGCAAGTCGATCCGCCGACGCGGGCGCCACGTCGAACTTCAAGGGCTACCGCGCCGGCGGGCAGACGCCGTACCCGGGCGTCGATCTGCGCGTCGGTCAACGACGAGGTCGTGCACGGCATCCCGCGGCGCCGCCACGTCCTGCGCGAGGGCGACATCATCTCGATCGACTGCGGCGCGATCGTCGACGGCTGGCACGGCGACGCGGCGTTCACGGCCGGCGTCGGCGAGATCGATCCCGCCGATCCAGACAATGCTTGATGTCTGCGAAGAGTCGATGTGGCGGGGGATCGCGGCCGGTGTCGTCGGGCAATCGCATCGGCGACATCAGCCACACGATCGAGTCATAGGTGAGGTCGCAGGGCAGCTTCGGCATCGTCGAGGAGTACGGCGGCCACGGCATCGGCACCGAGATGCACCAGGAGCCGCACGTGCCCAATCACGGTCGCCGCGGCAAGGGGCTCATCCTTCAGCCCGGCCTGGCGCTGGCGATCGAGCCGATGATCATGATGGGCAAGCGGCAGATCGTCACGCTGGACGACGACTGGACGATCGTCACGGTCGACGGCAGCTGGGCCGCGCACTTCGAACACACGTTCGCGGTCACCGAGGCGGGCCCGCAGGTGCTGACCGCGCCCGATCTGGGGGCCGGCCGCCTGGCTTCCGCTGGTTTCGCTTTCAGGCCGGTCGTCACGTAGACTTCGCAGTCGGTTCGCGCTCAGCAGCAGCTCTTCTCCCGGAGAGCAGGGTTGGCGCGTGCCAACGTGCGTGTCTGGAGCATGCGTGTGTGACAGTGTGCGAAATACGGAACGCGGAGGATATGGCGAAAAAAGACGGGGCCATCGAGATCGAAGGCCAAGTTGTCGAACCGCTCCCGAACGCCATGTTCAGGGTCGAGCTCGCGAACGGGCACAAGGTTCTCGCGCACATCAGCGGCAAGATGCGCATGCACTACATCCGCATCCTGCCTGGTGACCGGGTCGTCGTCGAACTCAGCCCGTACGACCTCACCCGCGGTCGCATCGTCTACCGCTACAAGTAGAAGAGAACGTCATGAAGGTCAAACCGAGCGTCAAGAAGATCTGTGACAAGTGCAAGGTGATTCGTCGCCATGGCCGCGTCATGGTCATCTGCGAAAACCTGAGGCACAAGCAGCGGCAGGGCTAAGCACTAAACGCGAGGTCACACCGGCGTCCGATCTGGACGCCGTACCCCCGGTCGGAGGCCGGGGCCCGGGCCCTGGAGCAGTGGCCTTGGGACGTGGCTTCGGAGGACCTCCGCGAACAGGCAGGAGTACCGCCCCGTATGGCACGTCTCGTCGGCGTCGACCTCCCCCGCGACAAGCGGCTCGAGATCGCGCTCACCTACATCTTCGGCATCGGTCGCACCCGTGCGACCGAGACGCTGAAACACCGGTGTCAGCCCCGACATGCGCGTCAAGGACGTCAGTCGGATGACGACCTGCTGAAGTTGCGCGAATGGATCGAGGCCAACTACAAGATCGAGGGTGACCTCCGTCGCGAAACGGCCGCCGACATTCGGCGCAAGGTTGAGATCGGCTGCTACCAGGGCATCCGACACCGCCGGGGCCTGCCGGTCCACGGCCAACGAACCCACACCAACGCGCGCACCCGCAAGGGCCCGCGCAAGGCTGTGGCCGGCAAGAAGAAGGCAGGCAAGAAGTAGCCCCGGTAGTCCTTCGGACGCCGACCGGGTCCGACGACCTCAGCTTTCAGGAGTCAGCAGCAGATGCCACCGAAGACGCGCCAACAAGGCGCCGGCGCGAAGAAAGTGCGCCGCAAAGAAAAGAAGAACGTGGCCCACGGCCACGCTCACATCAAGAGCACGTTCAACAACACGATCGTGTCGATCACCGACCCGACAGGTGCGGTGATCGCGTGGGCGAGCGCCGGCCACGTCGGCTTCAAGGGCTCGCGCAAGTCGACGCCCTTCGCCGCGCAGATGGCCGCTGAATCAGCTGGCCGCCGCGCGCAGGAGCACGGCATGCGCAAGGTTGACGTGTTCGTGAAGGGTCCGGGCTCCGGCCGCGAGACCGCGATCCGTTCCTTGCAGGCCGTCGGCCTCGAGGTCGGTTCGATTCAAGACGTCACTCCGGTACCCCACAACGGCTGCCGTCCGCCGAAGCGCCGGAGGGTCTGACCATGGCCAGGTACACCGGCCCCGACTGCAAGAGATGCCGCCGGGAGAAGACCAAGCTCTTCCTCAAGGGCGCCAAGTGTGACTCGCCGAAGTGCCCGATCGAGATCCGCCCTTACCCGCCGGGTGAGCACGGTCGCGGTCGCACCAAGGACAGCGAGTACCTGCTGCAGATGCGCGAGAAGCAGAAGTGCGCGCGCATCTACGGCGTCCTCGAGAAGCAGTTCCGTGGCTACTACGAAGAGGCGAGTGGCAAGTCGGGTCGTACCGGCGAGAACCTGCTGCGCATCCTCGAGAGCCGTCTCGACAACGTCGTCTACCGTTCGGGATTTGCATCCAGTCGTGACCAGGCGCGCCAGTTCGTGCGCCACGGCCACTTCCTGGTCAACGGCCACCGCGTCGACATCCCGAGCTACCGCGTCTCCGAGAGCGACATCGTCGAGGTAGCCGAGAAGTCCCGCGAACTCGACCCGTTCATCATTGCGCGCGCAGTGGCCGGCGATAAGCCGGCACCGGCGTGGCTCGAAGTTACTGCCTAGCCGGTTGCGGGTGCTCGTGCACTCATTGCCGGTTCGTCAGGTCATCGACACTCAGGTGCAAGAGCAGCTGATCGTCGAGTTCTACTCCAAGTAAGACGCCGTCGCGGCCGGGTTACCCCGGTCGCACGGTGCTGGCCAACTACTCGCGGCGTCAAATAGCGGTCGCCTCGAGAACCGGAGGAAATCGTGCTCATCGCACAACGCCCAACCATTAGTGAAGACGGCGTCGACGACGTTCGCTCGCGCTTCGTCATCGAGCCACTCGAGCCAGGCTTCGGCTACACGCTCGGCAACTCACTTCGCCGCACCCTGCTGTCGTCGATTCCCGGCGCAGCCGTCACGAGCATTCGCATCGAAGGCGTGCTGCACGAGTTCTCGACGGTGCCCGGTGTGAAGGAAGACGTCACCGAGATCATCCTGAACATCAAGGAACTCGTCGTCTCCAGCGAGCACGACGAGCCGGTCGTCATGTACCTGCGCAAGCAAGGCCCTGGCGACGTCACCGCTGCTGACATCGCACCGCCCGCGGGTGTCGAGGTGCACAACCCCGAGCTGAAGATCGCGACGCTGAACGGCAAGGGCAAGCTCGAGATCGAGCTGACCGTCGAGCGCGGTCGTGGTTACGTGCAGGCCAACGGCAACAAGCAGCCGAGCCACGAGATCGGCCGCATCCCGATCGACTCGATCTACTCCCC
Organism: uncultured Actinomycetes bacterium; assembly: GCA_963836475.1. Classification (GTDB taxonomy): domain Bacteria; phylum Actinomycetota; class Actinomycetes; order Acidothermales; family Acidothermaceae; genus PALSA-607. The sequence continues at coordinate 494,461 of CAWIJQ010000002.1, read as the reverse complement.
GGTGCTTGAAGGTGACCTTCAAGGTCGAGGCGACCCGAGTCGAGCAGCGCACCGACTTCGACAAGCTCATCGTCGACGTCGAAACCAAGCCGTGCATGCGCCCGCGCGACGCCGTTGCCAGTGCTGGCAAGACGCTCGTCGAGTTGTTCGGTCTTGGCCCGCGAGCTGAACATCGATGCCGAGGGCATCGACATCGGCCCTTCGCCGACCGACGCCGCACTCGCCGCCGATCTTGCCCTGCCGATCGAAGACCTCAACCTCACGGTGCGGTCGTACAACTGCCTGAAGCGCGAAGGCATTCACACGGTTGGCGAGCTGGTCTCGCGCAGCGAAGCCGACTTGCTCGACATCCGCAACTTCGGTGCGAAGTCGATCGACGAGGTCAAGGCGAAGCTCATCGAGATGGGCTCTGAACCTCAAGGACGCGCCTCCCGGATTCGACCCGAGCAGCGTTGTCTACGCAGGCGATGACGACGATGACTTCGACGACCAGGGTTACGCGGAGACCGAACAGCTCTAACTGCCGACAGTTAGCCCGTGCACCTCGGACAGCTCTGACCTAGGAAGGCCAGGACATGCCAACGCCCACGAAGGGACCCCGCCTCGGCGGCAGCTCGTCGCACGAGCGGATCATTCTCGCGAACCTCGCGACCGCGTTGTTCGAGCACGGCCGCATCACGACGACGCTGGCGAAGGCCAAGCGGCTGCGGCCGGTGGCCGAGCGCCTGGTCACCAAGGCCAAGCGCGGCGACCTGCACTCGCGTCGCCAGGTCATGACGGTCGTGCGCGACAAGACGGTCGTGCACGGTCTGTTCACCGACATCGGCCCGCGCTACTCCAACCGGCCCGGTGGCTACACCCGCATCGTCAAGCTCGGCCCGCGCAAGGGCGACAACGCTCCGATGGCGATGATCGAGTTGGTCGAGCCGTTGGCCGAGCAGGTCGTCGCCGAGGCGACCGGGGCCACCACGCGCGGCGCGAAAGAGCGTGCCACGAAGACGGCAGCTGCCACGCCGGCAAGCAAGGTCGCAGAGATCGAAAGCTCTCGACGCCAAGGCGAAGCAGCTGCCGAGCGGCCGAAGACGCCGAGGCCGAGGGCGACGTCGAAGGCGCCGTGCACGCGGCTGGCGAAGCCGACGAGGCCGCTGCGCAGGCCGAAGCCCTCGCTGGCGAGATCGGCGACGACGCGTCGGCCGAAGTCGCCGGCCAGGCCGAGGCGTTCGAAGAGATCGCCGACGAAGCTGCAGAGGCCGCGAAGAAGGCCGCCGAGGACGAGAGGCCGACCACGACGCAAGCCCGACCAGACGACGCGAAGCCGACCGAGAACGACGCCTGAGCGAGCACCGGCGCCCGCGATGACATCGACGAGCCCGGCCATCCCGATTCACGGGACGACCGGGCTCGTTCGACCATCCGGCTCGACTTCGGGCTACGACGGCACGGCCGTTCTTCGGCTGGGCTCGTCAACCAGGGCTGCGTACCGTGCAAGGCGAGCTCGAGCCGGCGCTGCCACCGTGCTGCGCCTGCCGACCCCGCCGCTCATCATCGTCGCGGGTCGCACCGACGCTGGCGTGCACGCGCGCGGTCAGGTCGCGCACGTCGACGTGCCCGCTGACGCCGAGCCGCTGCACGCGATGCTTGCCGGCGACGTCGGGCCGGACGCCGTCGCGCGGCGGCTCAACGGCGTGCTCGGGCTCGACGTCCGGGTGCGATCGGTCACGGTCGCGCCCGTCGGATTCCACGCGCGGTTCGCGGCGTTGAGCAGGCGGTACTCCTACCGCGTCGCCGATCACTGGTTCTTTCCGCCGCGTCGCCACGACACGCTCGCGCATCCGCACCCGCTTGACCTCGAGGCGATGAACGCGGCGGCGGCGCTGCTTCTCGGCGAGCACGACTTCGCCGCGTTCTGCCGTCGCCGCGAGGGGGCGACGACCGTGCGAACGCTGCTCGTGCTCGAGTGGGCCCGCGACGACGTGGGCGTCGCCATTGCGCGCGTCGAAGCCGACGCGTTCTGCCACTCGATGGTGCGCTCGTTGATCGGCACCTTGCTCGAAGTCGGAGACGGCAAGCGGGACGTCGAGTGGCCGGCCGCCGTTCTGGCCGGCCGCGACCGATCAGCGGCCGCGCGTGTTGCGGCCGCGCATGCGCTGACGCTCGAAGAAGTCCGCTACCCGCCGGACGACGAGTTGTTTGCGCGCACCCTGGTGACCAGGCATCGGCGTGGCGACAGCCAGCGGACGGAGTAGTGCGACCTAGACTGCTGACCAGTTCGGTTCGGAGCTCGTGGCTGCCGTCGGGCAGCGGCGCCTCGTAGTAGATGCGGTAGCCGCCACCCGGTAGCGGGACGACGTCGAGGTAGCGGGCGTTGCTGACCGGACCGTCGCCTGACTGCCGCCCAGCGTGTCGGGCTGCGTCGCCGGCGCCGCGAGGCCGGTGCGTTCGGAGAAGTTCTCCTCCTTGGTCGCCCGGCCGTCGTAGGACGCGCGCCCGTCGGCCAGCACCGCCGTGACCCTGGCGCCGCGCGCGTCCCACGCGCCAGCGCGACCGGCCAGTGCGATCGCGCCCCAGGCCCACGTCAGGCCGTCGGTGCTCGTTGCGTACCGGGTGTACATCCGGTCCTCCTCGCCGGGCAGCTCCAGCGGGTGGCAGCAGATCCAGGCCCGCCACTGCGACCCGGTGCGCTGGATCACCGGGTCCTTGACCCCGGTGAGCTCGTCGCCCGGAAAGACCGGCCGCGATCTCGGCGTCCTGCAGGCCCGCCGGATCGTCGCCTCGACCGCATCGATCCGCCAGTGCTTGCTGCCTGGCGTGGCGCACGAGACGTAGAGCCGCCACCGGCCGGCCTCGGTCCGCACGATCGCGGGGCGCTCGAGTGACTCGGCGCCGAACTGCAGCTTGTCCAGCTGGCCTACGGTCGTCAGCCCCACGCCGTCCCGGCTTCGGGCGATGACGAGCTGCGAACCGCGCTGATCAGCCGTCCTGATCCGGTAGGCGATCACGAAGCCGCCATCGTCGTCGAGTGCCGCGCTTGATGCCCCGACCCAGTTGCCGGGGCCGGGCGCTGGGGCCGGCACGACGACGTCGAAATCGCCCGATCCAGGGGCCGGGAACCTCGCCATGACGGCCGATCCTGCCACCCGCGCCCGCGCCGCAGCAGGCCACGCTGTGGGCGAACGCCGGGCCGGGAAGCATCGCGGCCTCTCGTGAGTTGAGCCTAGGAGACTCAAGGAGGCGGCAGATGCCGACACATCTTCAAATTCGCGGCCCGACCAGGTCGTCGAACTCCCCGTGCTCTGGCTGGACGACGAGGTCATCCTGCCCGGCATGGTGGCCCCGATCGCCCTCGACGCGGGCACGCAGGCAGCCGTCGACGCGGCCAGGAACGCAGCCGATTCGCGGCTGCTCATCGTCCCCCGCAACGAGGGGGCATACGCAAGCCACGGCGTTCTCGCCGATCATCGAACAGGTCGGCCGGCTGCCGCAGGGTGGCCAGGCTGTCGTCGTCCGCGGTGTGCAGCGCGCCAGGATCGGCGCGGGCGTCTCCGGCGCCGGTGCCGCACTGTGGGTGCAGGCAACGCTGGTCGAGGATTCGGCGGCGACGCCGCGAACCGCTGAGCTCGCCGCCGACTACCGCGCGCTGGTGATCTCGATCCTGCAGCTGCGCGGCGCGTACCAGGTGATCGACACCGTCCAGCGGGTCAACGACGCCGCGACGCTGTCGGATCTCGCCGGCTACGCGTCGTATCTCGACACCGAGCAGAAGCTGTGGCTGCTCGAGACCGCTGATGTCGACGTCCGGCTGGAAAAGCTTTCGGAGTGGGCGCGGGCACAGCTCGCCGAGCTCGAGGTCAGCGGCCGGATCCGCGACGAGGTTCGCGAAGGCATGGAGAAGACGCAGCGCGAGTTCTTGCTGCGCCAGCAGCTTGGCCGCGATCCGCAAGGAACTCGGCGAGGACGAGCCCGACGGCGCGGAGGACTACCGGGCACGGGTCGAGAAGGCCGAGTTGCCGGAGAAGGTTCGGCGAGGCCGCGCTGCGCGAGGTCGGCAAGCTCGAACGTGGCAGCGACCAGAGCCCCGAAGCAGGCTGGATCCGCACCTGGCTCGACACCGTGCTCGAGCTGCCGTGGAACACCCGCACGCAGGACAGCACCGACATCACTGCTGCCCGCGCGATCCTCGACGCCGACCACGAAGGGCTTGGACGACGTGAAGGACCGCATCGTCGAACACCTCGCGATCCGGGCGCGCCGTGCCGAGCGTGGTCTCGAGCTCGTCGGAGGCCGTGGCAGTGGTGCGGTGCTCGCACTCGTCGGCCCTCCCGGCGTCGGCAAGACGTCGCTGGGCGAATCGGTCGCGCGTGCGCTCGACCGCAAGTTCGTCCGGGTGGCACTGGGTGGCGTGCGCGACGAGGCCGAGATCCGCGGGCACCGTCGAACGTATGTCGGCGCGCTGCCCGGTCGCATCGTGCGCGCGATTCGTGAGGCCGGTTCGATGAACCCGGTCGTGCTGCTCGACGAGGTCGACAAGATCGGCTCGGACTATCGCGGTGATCCCGCGAGTGCGCTTGCTCGAGGTGCTCGACCCGGCGCAGAACCACACGTTCCGCGATCACTACCTCGAGCTCGAGCTCGACCTGTCGGACGTGCTGTTCCTCGCGACCGCGAACGTGTTGGACACCATCCCCGACGCGTTGCTCGACCGCATGGAGGTCGTGCGGCTCGACGGTTACACCGAGGACGAGAAGGTCGCGATCGCGCGCAACCACCTGCTGCCACGGCAATTGTCGCGGGCAGCTCTCGACTGCGACCGAGGTCGACATCGACGACGAGGCGCTGCGGCTGATCGCCGGTGAGCACACTCGCGAAGCCGGCGTGCGTCAGCTCGAGCGGGCGATCGCGCGAGTGTTGCGCAAGGCCGCGACTCGCATCGCGTCTGCTCCGGAGAACGTGCCGGTACATGTCACCGCTTCGACGCTCACTGAGTTTCTTGGGTCGACCGAGGTTCACGCCCGAGAGCGCCGAACGCACCGCCGTCCCTGGTGTTGCGACCGGGCTCGCGGTGACGGGTGCCGGTGGCGACGTGCTCTTCATCGAGGCCACGGCGATGGCGGGTGAGACCGGGCTTACGTTGACCGGCCAGCTCGGCGACGTGATGAAGGAGTCCGCACACATCGCGCTGTCGTACCTGCGCTCGCATGGTTCCGCAGCTCGGCATCGACGCATCGGCGTTCGAGCGGGCGATCCACCTGCACGTGCCCGCCGGTGCGGTGCCGAAGGACGGCCCGTCGGCCGGCGTCACGATGGTGACGGCGCTCGCGTCGCTGGCCACCGGGCGTCCGGTGCGCTCCGACGTCGGCATGACCGGTGAGGTCACGCTGAACGGTCGGGTGTTGCCGATCGGCGGCGTCAAGCAGAAGCTCCTGGCCGCGCATCGCGCGGGGTTGAAGACCATCTTCTTGCCGCAGCGCAACGGTCCCGACCTCGACGACGTGCCCGCGGCAGTGCTTGCAGATCTCGACGTGCGCCTTGTCGCTGACGTTGCCGACATCGTTCGCGAGGCGCTCGAAGCATCGGTGGCGGCTGCGGCCGCGGCGTAACCGGCCTCCTTGTGTGCCGTCTGGATAGGCGGACCGGCAGACTCGATCGTCGTGGGTCACGTCGACGTCGTCCAGATCAAGCACACGCTGCCGAACGGCCGCGTGCTGCTCGACGACGTGAGCTTTCGGGTCGGCGAGGGCGCCAAGGTCGCCCTCGTCGGCGCGAACGGTGCAGGCAAGACCACGCTGCTGCGGCTGATCGCGGGCGACGACAGCGCCGCAGGTCGGCACGATCGGGCGCAGCGGTGGACTCGGGGTCATGCGGCAGTTCATCGGCTCGGTGCAGGACGACACGACCGTGCGCGATCTGCTGCTCTCGGTGTCGCCTCCCGGCGTGCGCGCGGCCGGCGACGAGGTCGCCGACGCCGAGCTCGCGATGATGGAAACCGACGACGAACCGACCCAGCTTCGGTATGCGCACGCGCTCGCGAGCTGGGGCGACGTCGGGCGGCTACGAAGCCGAAGTGGCGTGGGATGTTTGCACGGTCGCGGCGCTCGCGCTTGCCGTTCGACCAGTGCCAATACCGGCTCGGTCGCGACCTTGTCGGGTGGTGAGCAGAAGCGGCTCGTGCTCGAGGCACTGCTTGCGCGGGCCTGACGACGTGCTGCTGCTCGACGAGCCCGACAACTACCTCGACGTTCCAGGCAAGCGTTGGCTCGAACAACGCCTGGTCGAATCGACGAAGTCAGTGCTGCTGATCTCGCACGACCGCGAATTGCTCGACAGAGTTGCCAATCGCATCGTCACGATCGAGGGCGGGACGGCGTGGACGCACGGCGGGGGATTCGCGTCGTACCATCAGGCAGCGCAAGCACCGGCACGATCGCCTCGACGAGGTGCGCCGGCGATGGGACGAAGAGCACAAGCGGCTCGTCGACTGGTGAGCACCCTGCAACAGCAGGCGAAGAATCTCACCGGCGATGGCGAGCAAGTACCACGCGATGCAAACGAGGCTGGCGAAATTCGAAGACGCCGGCCCACCGCCGTCCGCCCCGCCACCACAGAAGGTGGCGATGCGGTTGCGCGGCGGACGCACCGGGCTGCGCGCGGTCACGTGCGAACGCCTCGAACTGACCGACCTCGTGGCAGCCGTTCGACCTCGAGATCTTCTACGGCGAGCGGGTGGCGGTGCTCGGCGCGAACGGGTCTGGCAAGTCGCACTTCCTGCGGTTGCTCGCGGGCGACGCACGTGCGGCACACCGGCGTCGCGAAGCTCGGTGCGCGTGTCGTGCCCGGCTGGTTCGCGCAGACGCACGAGCACGGCGAGTTCGCTGGTCGCACCCTGGCGGAGGTGTTGTGGGCCGACCACGCCCGCGACCGTGGTCGGGCGATGAACGTGTTGCGGCGCTACGAACTCGACGAGCCAGGCCGACCAGCCGTTCGACACGTTGTCGGGCGGCCAGCAGGCGCGGTTTCAGATCCTGCTGCTCGAGATCTCAGGCGCGACGCTGCTGCTACTCGACGAGCCCACCGACAACCTCGACGTCGCCAGCGCCGAAGCACTCGAGGACGCGCTCGACAGCTTCGACGGCACCGTGATCGCGGTGACCCACGACCGGTGGTTCGCGCGCTCCTTCGAGCAGGTTCGTGGTCTTCGGCTCCGACGCTGCCGTTACGGAGTCGGCCGAGCCGGTCTGGGACTCGGTGCGGGCGGCTCGGTGACCAGCGCAGGTGGGCTCGCCGGCCGGTGTCGCCAACGAACTGCGGCCGGCCGACGACCACGAGTGCGGCAACAGCAATCGACCCGGCGCCCAAAACGCAGGCCGGCCCGCGGCGCCGTGGGTGGTGATGAGCTGACCGGCGGCCGCCGCGCCGCACGCGCTGCCGAACAAGCGTGCCGACGCTCAGCCACGCATACGACTCGGTGACCACGCCCGCGCAGGCGATGTGCTGCACCGTGCTGGTAGATCGATGCGAGCGCGGGCGCGCCGCCGGCGCCACTGACGGCGACGAGTGCGCCGATCACGATCAGGTTGTGCTGGGTGGCCGCGGCCAGGGTCAGCACGGCGGTCGACGCCAGCAGCACGACGACGCGCACCGACGGGCGGCTCGTCCATGACCGCGAGCCGTAGACGACAGCCCGCGAGCATGCTGCCGAGCGACCAGACCGCGAGCAAGGCGCCGGAGGCTCCGGCCGACCCGGCCTCGCGGGCGGCCGCGATCAGGGCGACCTCGGTCGCGGCGAACCCGCCGACCAGGCAGAACATGGTCGCGACCAGCACCCTGATGCCGGCCGAGTGCAGCGCCTTGTTCGTCCGCGTTTCGGCTGTGGCCGGGCCTCGCCGGGCCCGTGACGCCCGCTCGTGGCGAAGACCAAGGCGCCGCGCTGCCGAGCGCGCCGGCGCCGATGATCGCGGCCGCGGTACCGGCCAAGCGCCCGCGTGGCCACCACGAGCAGCGGGCCCGACGATGAAGACCAGCTCTTGGAAGGTGGCATCGACGGCGTACGCCGCTTCGAGCGCGGCTGCGTCGTCGACCACGGCCGGCCACATCGTGCGGAGGTCGGCGCGAGCGGCGGTAGCGAGGGCCGACCAGCGCGCCGGCGGCGATGAGCACGATCGGCGGTGAATCGGCCGGCAGCAGGCCGAGCAGGATGCTGGTCGCGAGCAGGGCCAGACGCGCAGGGCACCAGGACGACGGTCGGCCCGCGGCGGTCGATCAGTCGCGACAGGACGGGCGCGGCAGACGCCGATGCCGATCGGAAAAGCCGGCCGTCGACCGCCCGGCCAGCCGGTAGCTCCCGCCGTCCCCGGTAATGCGCAGCACGATCGCCAGCGACAGCATGCCGCCTGGCAGGCGGCCGACGAGCATCGGCCGTGAACAGCCGGGGACGCCCGGGTGTGCCCAGGAAACCGGCCATACGGCGGTGAGTTTCATCCCGGCCCGCTCCGCTTTGACCCTTCGACGGCGGGCCAGGTAGGCTACGAGGTCGTTGTGCGTGTGTGCGGAGCTCTGCCCGTCGACCACCGCTGCTGACAGCCCGCTCCGACCAGCCCTTTCCGACCCGAAGGCCATCCTGTGCGCACGTTTTCTCCCAAGGCTGCCGACGTCCAGCGTCAATGGCACGTGATTGACGCCAACGACGTCGTCCTCGGGCGGCTCGCGGCCCAGATCGCCGTCTTGCTGCGCGGCAAGCACAAGCCGACCTTCGCGCCGCACGTCGACACCGGCGACTTCGTGATCGTCATCAACGCCGACAAGGTCGCGCTGACCGGCAAGAAGCGCGAGCAGAAGTTCGCCTACCGCCACTCGGGTTACCCGGGTGGCCTGACCGCCAAGCCTTACGGCGAGCTGCTCGCCGAGCGTCCCGACCGGGCGGTCGAGAAGGCGGTGCGCGGCATGCTGCCGCACACCACCCTCGGGCGCGCCATGCTGAAGAAGCTCAAGGTCTACTCAGGCCCGAACCACCCGCACGCGGCGCAGCAGCCGGTGCCGTTCGAGATCACCCAGGTCGCCCAGTAATCGTGGCGACACCTTCGCAGATTGCACCGGCGCGCGCCGTCGCACCTCGGACGCCGCCAGCGGCGAGCAGAAACGAGTTGAGGAGTTCCGTGGCAGACACCCTGCTGACCGACGACGACGCCGACACCGATCATCGGCGCCCTCGACGATGACGATGTCGCGATCGGCCGAAGCGCCGCGCGCCTACACCAGCGAGACCACGACGGTCCGCCGCCGCTCGGCCAGCGGCTCCGGCAACGCCACCGGTCGCCGCAAGGAAGCGGTTGCCCGCGTTCGCCTTGTCCCGGGCACCGGCCAGTTCAAGGTCAACGGCCGCACGCTCGAGAGCTACTTCCCGAACAAGGTGCACCAGCAGCTGGTGAAGAGCCCGCTCGCGGCGCTCGACGGCGTCGAGCAGTTCGACATCGTCGCGCGCATCACCGGCGGCGGCATCAGCGGCCAGGCCGGCGCGCTTCGCCTCGGCATTGCCCGCGCGCTGATCCTGATCGACCCCGAGAACCGCCCGACGCTGAAGAAGGCCGGCTACCTCACCCGTGACGCGCGTGTCATCGAGCGTAAGAAGTACGGTCTGAAGAAGGCCCGCAAGGCTCCGCAGTACTCCAAGCGGTAAACGCGTGCCGGCGACGAACTCGGTGCGCGTCATGGACGCGCGATGCTGAGCCTGGCGCTTCCGGCTGTTTGGCACCGACGGCGTTCGCGGTGTCGCGAACCAGGCACCTCACCGCCGAACTCGCCCTCGAGCTGGCCGTCGTCGGCGGCGCACGTGCTCGGCGAGGCCGGCGCCTTCGAAGGCCATCGGCCACTCGCGGTCGTCGGCCGCGACCCGCGCGCGTCGGGTGAGTTCCTTGAGGCGGCGGTCGTCGCCGGCCTGGCCAGCGCGGGTGTCGACGTCCTGCGGCGTCGGCATTGCTCCCGACGCCCGCGGTCGCCTACCTCACCGCCGACCTCAAGGCCGACCTCGGGGTGATGCTGTCGGCGAGCCACAATCCGATGCCCGACAACGGGCATCAAGTTCTTCGCGCGCGGCGGCCACAAGCTGGCCGACGAACTCGAAGACGCGATCGAGGCACGGCTGCTCGAAGAGTGGCAGCGTCCGATCGGCGCCGGCGTCGGGCCGCGTGCACGACTATCCCGAGGCCACCGACCGTACGTCGACCACCTCGTCTCCACCGTGCCGAACCGGCTCGACGGGCTCAAAGTCGTCGTCGACTGCGCGAACGGTGCGGCCTCTCGTCGCCGCCCCGGAGGCGTTGCGACGCGCGGGCGCCACGGTCATTGCGATCGGCAGCGAGCCCGACGGCCTCAACATCAACGAAGGGTGCGGCTCGACGCACCTCGAACAGCTCATCGGCGGCGGTCGTCGCAGCACGGCGCCGACGTCGGCATCGCGCACGACGGCGACGCAGACCGCTGCCTCGCGGTCGCGGCCGACGGTTCAGTCATCGACGGCGACCAGATTCTGGCCATCCTCGTCGATCGCGATGGACGAGGCAGGCCGGCTGGCGCAAGCGCACGGTCGTCGCGACCGTCATGTCGAACCTCGGATTCCGGCTTGGCATGGAAGCCGCGGGCATCAACGTCGTCGAGACCGCGGTCGGCGACCGCTACGTGCTCGAAGCGATGACGCGCCGATGGCTACACGGTCGGCGGCGAGCAGAGCGGGCACGTGATCCTGCTCGAGCTACGCGACGACCGGCGACGGCATCCTGACCGCGCTGCAGTTGCTCGCGCGCATCGCGCAGACCAAGCAGTCGCTCGCTCGACCTCGCCGCGGTCATGCACCGGTTGCCGCAGGTGCTCATCAACGTCGACCGACGTCGACAGCACGCGCGCCGAGACCGACGCCGAACTGCTCGCCGCCGTGCGAGCGCGCGAGCACCGACCTCGGTGCGTCGGGCCGGATTCTGCTTCGCCCGAGCGGAACCGAGCCGGTGGTGCGGGTGATGGTCGAGGCCGCCACGCGCGACAAGGCCGACGCTGTTGCCGACGAGCTAGCCGGGATCGTGCGCGAGCGGTTGGGCTAGACCGTGTGCGGCATCGTGGCCTACGTCGGACCGCAGCCGGCTCGCGATGTCGTCCTCGCCGGTCTTGCGGCGATCTGGAATACCGCGGCTACGACTCGGCAGGCATTGCCGTGCTGGACGGCGGTTTGGTGCACGTCCGGCGCAAGGCTGGAGCGTTGTCGAACCTCGAGGTCGTGCTCGAGGCCGATCCGTTGCCCGCAGGGCGGCACCGGCCTCGGCCACACGCGCTGGGCCACGCACGGCGGGCCGACCGACGAGAACGCGCACCCGCAACTTGACTGCGCCGGCGCGCTCGCGCTCATTCACAACGGCGTCATCGAGAACCATGCCGATCTGCGGGCCCGGCTGCTCAAAGACGGCCACACGTTTCGATCGCAGACCGACACCGAGGTAGCCGCCCACCTGCTCGAAGAAGCGTTCGCTGCGTGCGGCGACCTCGCCGAGTCGTTGCGTCGCGTTTGCCGGAGCCTCGACGGGTCGTTCAGCTTCGTCGCCGTGCATCGCGACGCACCCGGCCTCGTCGTCGGAGCGCGGCGCAACTCGCCGCTGGTGCGTCGGCGTCGGCGACGGCGAGATGTTCCTTGCGCAGCGATGTTGCGGCGTTCATCGCGCACACCCGCGACGCGATCGAACTCGGTCAAGACCAGGTTGTCGCGGTCACGGGCGGACAAGTTCGAGGTCACCACGTTCGCCGGTGACGTCGTCGACGGTCGGCACTACCACGTCGACTGGGATCTGTCGGCCGCCGAGAAGGGCGGCTACGACTACTTCATGTTGAAGGAGATCGCCGAGCAGCCAGACGCGGTAGCCGCCACGTTGCTCGGCCGGCTGACCCACGACGGCGCGCTGATGCTCGACGAGATGCGTCTCGACGAGAGCACTGTTGCGCGAGCGTCGACAAGATCGTGGTGATCGCGTGCGGCACGGCCTACCACGCCGGGCTTGATCGCCAAGTACGCCGTCGAGCACTGGGCCGAATTTGCCGTGTGAGGTCGAGCTGGCCAGCGAATTCCGCTACCGCGACCCGATTCTCGACCGCCGCACGCTTGTCATCGCGATCTCGCAGTCGGGCGAAACGCTCGACACGTTGATGGCCGTGCAGCACGCGCGCGAAATGGGCGCGCGGGTGCTCGCGATCTGCAACACAGTCGGGTCGACGATCGCCCGCGAAGCCGACGCCGTTCTCTACACGCGCGCCGGGCCCGGAGATCGGCGTCGCTGCAACGAAGATCTTCCTGACCCAACTCGTTGCGGTGACCTCGTCGCGCTCTACCTCAGTCAGGTGCGCGGCACGCAGTACGGAGACGATGTCAGCGCCATCGTCCACGAGCTTGCATCAATGCCGAGCAATGTCGCGCAGGTGCTCGACGACGATGGAGCCGGTGCGCGAGATTGCGCGGTCGCTGGCCGACGTCCAGACCGTGCTGTTTCTTGGCCGCCACGTCGGCTACCCGGTTGCGCTTGAAGGTGCGCTGAAGCTGAAGGAGCTCGCCTACATGCATGCGGAAGGATTTGCGGCCGGCGAGCTGAAGCACGGACCGATCGCGCTGATCGAAGACGGGCGTGCCGGTTGTTGTGCCGATCGTCCCGTCGCCGCTCGGGCGGTCGGTGCTGCACGCAAATTGCTGGCGAACATTCAAGAGGTGCGGGCTCGCGGCGCGCGCACGATCGTCATCGCCGAAGAGGGCGACGACGCCGTCGTGCCGTATGCCGACGAACTGATTCGGGTGCCAGCAGTGCCGACGTTGCTGCAGCCGCTGGTGTCGGTGATTCCGCTGCAAGTATTCGCCTGCGAGCTCGCGACGGCGCGCGGCAACAACGTCGACCGGCCCGCGCAACCTCGCCAAGTCCGTCACGGTCGAGTAGGACCCATGAGGCAGGCGCACGACGTCGCGACCATTCGCGCGGCCGAGGCGGCGCTCATGGCGCCGCTGCCAGCTGGCATGTTGATGGAGCGAGCTGCCGCCGGCCTTGCGGCCACCTGCGCGAACCTGCTCGACCGCACCTACGGCTCTCAGGTCGCGTTGCTCGTCGGCTCCGGTGACAACGGCGGCGACGCGCTGTTTGCCGGTGCGCTGCTCGCTCGCCGCGGCGCTGTGGTCACCGCCGTGCTGCTCGGGTCGCACGCGCATCGCCGGTGGCCTCGCTGCGCTGCGCGCTGCCGGTGGTCGGGTCGGCGACACCTCCGCACTCGCGACCGCCGACCTCGTTCTCGACGGCATCGTCGGCATCGGTGCGAGTGGCGGCCTGCGACCCGAGGCGGTGGCCGCGGTGTGGTGCAATCGGGCCGACGCCGACCGTCGTCGCGGTCGACCTCCCGAGCGGAGTCGATGCCGACACCGGCGAAGTTGACGGGGTCGCGGTGCACGCGCACGTCACCGTGACGTTCGGCACCTGGAAACCAGGTCTGCTGATCGATCCGGGCGCGCAGCATGCGGGCGCGGTCGAGTTGGTCGACATCGGACTCGCACCCGATCTGCCGATGGCGTCGGTCACTGCCTTGCAAGCAGGCGACGTGGGTGCCCTGCTGCCGTTGCCGTCGTCCGAGTCGGACAAATACCAGCGCGGAGTGCTCGGCATTGTCGCCGGCAGCGATACATACACCGGCGCGGCCGTGCTCGCGACCGGTGGTGCGCTGCGGGCGGGCGCAGGCATGGTGCGGTTCGTCTCGGTTGCGCACCCGGCTGAGCTGGTGCGCGCCCGCTGGCCTGAGGCCGTGGTGACCGTTCTCAACGGCGAGCCGGACGACGATGTGCTGGGCGTCGGCCGCGTGCAGGCGTGGGTGGTCGGCCCGGGTATTGGCACCGATGCGTACGCCGAGCATCTGCTGGCGCAGGTGTTGAGGTCTGATGTGCCGGTCGTGATCGACGCCGACGCGTTGACCATCGTGGGTCGCGACCCCGAAATGGTCGCCCTGCGATCTGCGCCGACGATTCTTACGCCGCACGCCGGCGAACTCACCCGCGTGCTCGGGCTCGATCCGAACGACCGCAGCAAGGTCGAAGGGCAGCGTCTGCGCTTCGCCCAGCAGACCGCGCGGCAGCTCGGCGCGACGGTGTTGTTGAAGGGCTCGACGACCGTGATCTGCGCGCCTGACGGGTTGACTCGCATCAACCCGACCGGCACGTCATGGCTCGCGACCGCGGGCAGTGGCGACGTCCTCTCGGGAATCGCCGGCGCGCTGCTCGCCGGTGGGTTGAGCGCCTTCGACGCAGCGTCGTGTGCTGCCTACCTGCATGGCGCCGCAGCCCGCATTCGCGGCCGATGGCGCGCCGATCATTGCCGACGACATCATCGCCAGCCTCGCGCCGGCGATCAGGTCGCTCGCCTAGACCTCGATCGATTCGGCGGCGGCCAGGCGCTGGTACGTGCTGCCGTACAGATCGGCGATCCGCGTGAGGTGCCTGTCGACCAGCCCAGCGCCGTTGTCGTTGAGCAGGGCGTCATGGAGTTGGAACAACCGCGGAGCACGCACCGCGATGGCGTAGTCGAGCACCTCGCCGATCTTCGACCAGGGCGCGTTGATCGGGATCATCAGCACGTCGACCGGTTCGGTCGGCACGGTGAACGAATCACCCGGGTGGTAGACCGCACCTTCGACGAGGTAGCCGACGTTGGCGACCGGTGGGCCGATCAGCGGGTGGATCAGCGCGTGTAGGTCACCGAAGGTCTTGACCGAGAACCCACCCGCGTCGAATGACTCGCCGCTACCGACCGTGGTCACCCGGTCACCTAAGTCGGCGAGCAAAGCCGCGACCGGCGCGGGCGCCCACACCCGCAGCGCAGCGTTGGCCCGAGCGGCCTCGAGGAGCGCAGGGGCGTTCAGGTGGTCGGCGTGTTCGTGTGTGATCAACACCGCGCCCGCCCCATCGAGGGCCGGCTGCACTTCGGAGAAAACGCCCGGATCGACCACTAGCGCGTTGGGACCGTTGTCAAGGCGGACGCAGGAGTGGGTGTACTTGGTGAGCCTCATGACAGGCATCCGATCACACCGATGGCAGGATGTCCGCCGTGACCTTCCGCGACCCCGAACTCAGGTCGGCGCTGCTGCGCTCCGCCGCGCGCATCGACCTCGGCGCGATCGCGGCAAATACCGCTCGAATCAAAGAGATTTCCGGTCCGGCCGAGGTCATGGCGGTGGTCAAAGCCGAGGGGTACGGACACGGACTGATCCAAAGCGCACATGCCGCCCTGGCCGGTGGCGCCACCTGGCTCGGCGTGGCCTTCCTGGAGGAGGCCCTGACCCTGCGCGCGGCGGGAGTTGCGCAACGCATCCTGTGCTGGTTGGCGACGCCCGGCGAGCCATTGAGCGAAGCCGTCCTGGCAGACGTCGACCTGTCGGCGTCCGCGCCCTGGATGGTGGCGGAGATCGCCAACGCCGCGCTCGCAGTCGAACGGGTCGCGCGCGTGCACCTCAAGGTCGACACCGGACTATCGCGTGGTGGTGCGACCATGGGCCACGATTGGGCAGACCTGGTCAAGGCTGCGATGGCGGCTCAGGCGAAGGGCTACATCAGCATCGTCGGCGTCTGGTCGCATTTGGTGCATGGTGACGAGCCTGAGCATCCGACCACGCTCCGCCAGATCGAAGCGTTCACCGATGCGCTCAACCTGGCGTCGCGGCTCGGCGCCAAGCCCGAGATGCGCCATCTGGCGAACTCCGGCGGGTTGCTGGGTGTGCCCGATGCGCGCTTCGACATGGTGCGAGCCGGTATCGCGATTTACGGGCTGTCGCCCTTTGCCGACGGGCGCGACTCTGCGTCGTTCGGGTTGCGGCCGGCGATGAAGCTCACGGCCAGGCTGGCGTTGACGAAGAAGGTACCCGCTGGTACGGGCGTGGGCTACGGCCATCGCTACACGACCGTCGAGTCGACCACCACGCTCGGCTTGGTGCCGCTCGGTTATGCCGATGGCATCGATCGCAAGGCCCGCAACGTCGCCGAGGTGTTGGTGCACGGTCGCACCGGCAGCGTGCGGCGCACGATTTCGGGCGCGATCAGCATGGACCAGTTCGTGGTCGACCTCGGCTTCGATCGGCACGGCGAGTTCGCCGCCGGCGACGACGTCGTGGTGTTCGGTCCGGGCGATCAGGGCGAGCCGACCGCTCAAGACTGGGCCACCGCGCTCGGCACCATCTCGTACGAAGTGGTGACCCGCATCGGCATCAGGGTGCCGCGGGTGTACGAAGGCGGCTGAGGACGAGGGTGGCTGACGCGACCACCGCGGCGGCTGGCGAAACTTGGGAGCAGCTCGCTGCCGGTATGCGCGGCTGCGTTGCCTGCGCCGAGTTGGCCGCCACCCGCGATCACGTGGTCGTCGGAACTCGACCGGACGGCGCCGCCGCGGCGATGTTGATCGGCGAAGCCCCTGGTGCAACGGAAGATCAAACCGGGACACCGTTTGCCGGCGCCGCGGGCCGGCTGCTCGATCAACTGCTCGAGGAGGTCGGCCTGCCACGTGCCCGGGTCGCGGTCGCGAATGTCTTGAAATGCCGCCCACCGGCGAATCGCGCGCCGAGCCGCGTCGAGGTGGCCAACTGTCGCGGTTGGCTGACCGCGCAGATCAAGCTCATCGACCCGCCGGTGATCTGTGCGCTCGGCCTGACTGCGGCCCGGTGGTTCTTCGGCCCGGCCACGAAAATCGGCGAGCTTCGGGGTGCGCCGCACGTCGTTGACGGTCGCGTCGTCGTGGTGACGTACCACCCGTCGGCGGCGATCCGGTTCGGGCCTGCGGGCATGCCGCGGGCCGCCCTTCGCGCCGACCTCGCCGCGTTGTTGGCGTACTCATGACGGTCGCTGTCGAGATACCGACCGCCGACGGCATGCGGCTGCTGGGCGAGCGGCTGGCCGGCGTGCTGCGCGCCGGCGATCTGGTCGTGCTCACCGGTTCGCTCGGTGCAGGCAAGACGACGCTCGCGCAGGGCATCGGGGCTGGCCTTGGTGTGCGCGGTGCAGTGACCTCGCCGACCTTCGTCATCGCGCGCGTACATCCGCCGTTGGCGTCCGGGCCGGCCCTCGTGCATGCCGACGCGTATCGGCTCGGCGGCGCCCTGGAGGTCGACGACCTCGATCTCGACGCTTCGCTCGCCGACTCGGTGACGTTGGTCGAGTGGGGCCACGGTCTGGTCGAAGGCCTCGCCGCCGATCGGCTCGACATCGAGATATCCCGCAGCACTGCTGACACCGAGACGCGGCAGGTGCTGGTCACCGCACACGGCAGCAGATGGGACGACGGCCAGCTGGCCGCCGCGGTCAGCGCGGCACCGCGATAACGGCCGTTAGGCTCGATGCGTGCTGCTCCTGGCTTTCGATACGGCGACGCCAGCTATCACCGTTGCGGTCTACGACGGCGACGCTGTCGTTGCCGACCACACCGTCATCGATGCCCGCCGGCACGGTGAACTGCTCAGTCCCGGTATCGCGCGCGTGCTGAGTGACGCCGGCACTTCGGCGTCCGCCCTCACTGGCATTGCTGTTGGCGTCGGGCCCGGGCCCTTCACGGGCTTGCGGGTGGGCCTGATGACGGCGCGTGCGCTGGGCGACGCGTTGTCGATCCCGGTGAGTGGCGTCTGCACGCTCGACATCATTGCCCGCGCTGTGAGCTGTGCCGAGCCGTTCGTGGTGGCGACCGACGCGCGCCGCCGCGAGGTCTATTGGGCGCGTTACAGCGCGGCTGGCGTACGCGTCGACGGTCCGCATGTCAGCAAGCCAGCGGACGTCGAGTGGCGCGGGCGCAGCTTCGGTGCGGGCGCGGCGATGTATCCCGACGCGTTCGATGCGCACGAACCGCACCTGCCGGACGCCGGTGTGCTCGCGTCGTTGGTGGCGTCGGGCGCCGTTGAAGTTCTGCCACCAGATCCGTTGTATCTGCGCCGGCCGGATGCGGTCGAACCTGCGGCGCGCAAGGTGGTGCTGCCGGCATGAAGCACAAGGCAACGCCGTCGACGGTCACGCTGCGCGAGATGCGGTGGTGGGACATCGACGGCGTGATGGAACTCGAACGCGACCTGTTCGGCGACGAGAGTTGGACGGTCGCGATGTTCTGGTCTGAGCTCGCGGAGACGGATTCGCGCTATTACCTTGTCGCCGTCGATGGCGACGCGATCATCGGCTACGCGGGGCTTTGTGCCTACGCCGACGAGTCGTTCGTGCAGACCATCGCGGTCGCCCGCGATCGTCAGGGCAACGGCATCGGCGCCATGTTGCTCACGCAGTTGCTGAACGAAGCTCGTCGGCGCGACGAACCCATGGTCGGCCTCGAAGTGCGCGCCGACAACCTTGGCGCCCAACGCATGTATGAGCGATTCGGCTTCGAGCACATCGGCGTGCGCAAGGGCTACTACCAACCCAGCAATACCGATGCGGTGCTGATGGTGCTGAACCTCAAGGGCATCGACCCGTCGTTGTGGGCGCCGGCGAACGCCGATGGCTGACGAGCCGCTGGTGCTGGGCATCGAGACGTCGTGCGACGAAACCGGCGTCGGCATTGTGCGCGGGCACACCCTGCTCGCCAATGCGATCGCGAGCAGCGTTGACGAACACGCTCGCTTCGGTGGGGTCGTGCCCGAAGTCGCGAGCCGCGCGCACCTCGAGGCGATGGTGCCGGCGATGCAACGCGCGCTGCACGAGGCCGGTGTGGCTCTCGCTGACGTCGATGCGATCGCAGTGACGGCCGGCCCGGGTTTGGCGGGTGCGTTGCTCGTCGGTGTCGCGGCCGCAAAGGCGTACGCACTTGCTCTGAACAAGCCGTTGTACGGCGTGAATCATCTCGCGGCGCATGTCGCGGTCGACGTCCTCGAACATGGACCGTTGCCGGAGCCGTGCATCGCGTTGTTGGTGTCGGGCGGCCATTCGTCGCTGTTGCTCGTGCCTGACGTGACCGGTGACGTGCAGTCGCTCGGCGCAACCGTCGACGATGCGGCCGGCGAGGCGTTCGACAAGGTGGCGCGGGTGCTCGGCTTGCCGTTCCCGGGTGGTCCGTACATCGACAGAGCCGCGGTTGACGGCGACCCGGCCGAGATCGCGTTTCCGCGCGGCAAGGCCGACGACGGCACGCTCGACTTCTCCTTCTCCGGGTTGAAGACTGCGGTGGCTCGGTGGGTCGAGGCACGCGAGCGCTCTGGTGAGCCAGTTCCGGTGGCGCATGTTGCCGCGTCGTTTCAAGAGGCGGTCGTTGATGTACTTACCGCAAAGGCGGTCGCGGCCTGCCACGCGTACGGCGTCGATCACCTGCTCATCGGCGGCGGCGTCGCAGCCAACTCGCGATTGCGCGCGGTCGCGGTGGAGAGATGTGCTGCCGCTGGCGTCGAGGTGCGCATCCCGCGGCCCGGTCTGTGCACCGACAACGGCGCGATGGTTGCGGCGCTGGGGGCGCGACTAGTCGCGGCGGGGCGCGCACCATCGCAGGGCGACTTTCCGGCAGACTCGTCATTGCTCGTCACGGAGGTGATGGTGTGATCGCTCGCATGTGGGAAAGCCGGATCAATCCCGGCCAGGTCGACGACTTCTGCACGTGGGTCCGGCACGAGGCGTGGCCGCAGTTCGAAGGCGCCGACGGGTTCGCGGGCGGCGAGCTTTACCGCGCCGACGATCCCCCGCATGCCGTCGTAGTCACCCGATGGTCGGACGCCGATGCGCTGGCCGCCGGGAGCGCCTGGTTCGACCTCGGCGCCGAGCGCTTCTGCGCCCGCGAAGCCGACGCCTGGCAGTTCACCCCCGTCGACCTGGACTAACCGCCGTCGGCACCGTCCGCAAGCACGGTCGCGGGTTGAGCGATCACGGCCTGGTGCTGTCCCGCGACACGGGCAAGGACGACGACGGCTGACCGGCGTCCGGACAGTCGCAGGTCGCGACGCAACTGCTCGACGTCGACCGCTGACCCGCGCTTCATGATGGTGACCGACCCTACGTCACGCTCGCGCAACGCTGCGCGCAGGCGTTTCAGCGAGAACGGCAGCACGTCGTGCACCTCGAAGGCGTGCGCGAACGGTGTGTCGACCAGTACGTCGCTGGTCACGTACGCCGTCGACGCATCAGGCAAGACGCCCTCGACCATCCGCGCGAGATCCCCGATCAGGTGCGCGCGCACGACGGCGTCGTCGGGTTCGTAGAGGTAGCGCCGCATCGCCCCGGTGGGTGGCGGCTCGTCGGCGTCCGATGTCGACGTCATCGTCGCGCCCGCCGGTAGCAGGGTCGCGCGCCGTCGCGTGCCGTCCCGAAGCCCGCCCCACCACAGCACCGCCTCCTTCAGGCCGCCGCGCAGCGACACCCATTCGATGTCGACGCCGGCCGGCACCAGGTCGTGCGCGATGCCGGGCGCGACTTTCGCGGCGCCGGCCGGCACGGCCTCGGGCAACGAGGTCAGGAACGACCACGGCGGTTCGTACGACCGCACATCGAAGGTGCGCCGGCCGCCCGCTCGCCGGGCCGGGTCGATGAACGCCGCGTCATAGCCGGCCAGATCGAACGCCTCGACGTCGGCGCACTGCACCTTCGCCGAAGCGAGCTCGGCCACGTTCGCGGTGGCGGCCAGCACGGCAGCCTCGTCGCGGTCGACGCCGACCACCTCGCAACCTACGGATGCGAGCACGCGTAGGTCGCCGCCGATGCCGCAGCACAGGTCGGCGACCCGGGCGGGTCGGCCGAGTCGGCTACCCAAGGCGGCGAAGCGAGCCGCCCGATGCGCGGCCACGACGGAGCTGGTCGCCTGCTCCAGCCCGTCCGCCGTGAACCACAGCCGGTCGGCGTCCGCGCCAAACTTCTCGCGGCCGCGGCGCCGCAGGGTGGCTTGGGTCACCGCCGCAGACGAGGCGGACGCCGACAAGCCGGCGAAGTCGCGCCGCAGCCGGGCGGTCACCGCTAATGCGCCGACGCCCTCGTCGAGCAGCGCGATCGCGGCCGTCACCGCAGCGGGGCCGGGCGGTGCCTGGAGTGTGCTGAGCTGGTCGGCGTCGATCACGACCTCCAGCCTTACGCTCGCGCACTCCGGTTGACGTCCAGCGGAACGCTGGCACTCGGGTTGACGGAGTGCTAAGCCCGGCATAGTCTTCGCATGGAAGCGCTGGCACTCTCAGTACGAGTGTGCCAACGCTCGAAACCGAACTATCGCACCGATGGCCTGACCCCCGCGACGGCAGGTCCACCCATCCGATCCGATCACATCGACATCAAGGAGGGGGAGTCACACAGTGACGACCGCCACCAAAGTTTCCATCCGGCCGCTCGAAGACCGCATCGTGGTTCAGGCCGTTGAGGCCGAGACCACTACGGCGTCCGGCCTCGTGATTCCCGAGACGGCCAAGGAGAAGCCGCAAGAGGGCATCGTCCTCGCGGTCGGTCCGGGTCGTTTCGAAGACGGCCAGCGCGTGCCGATCGACGTCAAAGAGGGCGACCGTGTGCTCTACAGCAAGTACGGCCCCACCGAGATCAAGCACAACGGCGAGGAGTACCTCGTGCTCTCCGCTCGCGACGTGCTCGCCGTCATCGAGAAGTAGCTCGCACCGCACGCTGCCGGCCGCCGTCCTGGTCGAAACGTTCGCCCGGGACGGCTGGCTCGGCACTCGGTTGGCTCGCCTGATCGCGCCACTGGTTTTCGAGAGGACCTCTACCGCATGCCCAAGATCCTGCAATACGACGAAAGTGCCCGCAGTTCGCTTGAGCGCGGAGTAGATGCGCTCGCGAACGCGGTCAAGGTGACGCTCGGCCCGAAGGGCCGCAACGTCGTGATCGCGAAGAGCTACGGCGTTCCGACGATCACGAACGACGGCGTCACGATCGCCCGCGAGATCGAGCTGCAAGACCGCCACGAAAACCTGGGCGCCCAGCTGGCCAAGGAAGTGGCGACGAAGACCAACGACGTCGCGGGCGACGGCACGACGACAGCGACCGTGCTGGCGCAGGCGATGGTGCACGAAGGCCTTCGCAACGTCGCCGCCGGCGCCAACCCGCTCGCACTGAAGCGGGGCATCGAAGCCGCCGTCACCGCCGTGAACAACCGCTTGCTCGACACGGCGCGTGAGGTGGCCGGCAAAGCCGAAATCGCCCACGTCGCGGCGATTTCGGCGCAAGACACCGAGGTTGGCGAGCTCATCGCCGACGCGTTCGACAAGGTCGGCAAAGACGGCGTCATCACCGTCGAAGAGTCGAACACGATGGGTCTCGAGCTCGAGCTCACCGAGGGCCTGCAGTTCGACAAGGGCTACATCTCGCCATACTTCGTCACCGACACCGAGCGCATGGAAGCCGTGCTCGAGAGCCCGCTGATTCTGCTCAACCAGGGCAAGATCTCGTCGATTTCCGACCTGTTGCCGTTGCTCGAAAAAGTCATCCAGGCTGGCAAGCAACTGCTCGTGATCGCCGAAGACGTCGACGGCGAAGCGCTCTCGACACTGGTGGTCAACAAGATTCGCGGCACCTTCGTGTCGGTCGCGGTGAAGGCGCCGGCATTCGGTGACCGGCGCAAGGCGATGCTCGAAGACATCGCGATTCTTACCGGCGCGCAATTCGTCGCACCCGAGGTTGGGTCTGAAGCTCGAAGACGTCGGTCTCGACGTTCTCGGCACCGCGCGTCGCGTCACCATCACCAAGGACGACACCACCATCGTCGACGGTGCCGGGTCGGCCGAGGCTGTCGCCGACCGGGTCCGCCAGCTGCGCGCCGAGATCGAGCGCACCGACTCTGAGTGGGATCGCGACAAGCTGCAAGAGCGCCTGGCCAAGCTGGCCGGCGGCGTCGCGGTCATCCGCGTCGGTGCGGCCACCGAGGTCGAGCTCAAGGAAAAGAAGCACCGGCTCGAAGACGCGATCTCGGCGACGCGGGCAGCCGTCGAAGAAGGCATCGTTGCCGGCGGCGGCTCTGCCCTTGTGCACGCCGCGTCGGCTCTCGACGGGCTTGACCTCACCGGCGACGAAGCGACTGGCGCGACGATCGTGCGCAAGTCGCTGGTCGAGCCGTTGCGCTGGATCGCGGAGAACGCCGGCCTCGAGGGCTACGTCGTCACCGAGAAGGTGGCCGGCCTGCCGGTCGGACACGGCCTCAACGCCGCGACCGGCGAGTTCGGCGACCTCATCGCCGACGGTGTCATCGACCCGGTCAAGGTGACCCGCTCGGCATTGTCGAACGCGGCCTCGATCGCGGCGCTGTTGCTCACCACCGAGACACTGGTCGTTGAGAAGCTCGAACAATCGGACGACGATCACAGTGGTCACGGCACGGCCACGGCGGGCACGGTCACAGCCACGGTGGCCACGGGCACAGCCACTAAGCGCGGGCGCCGTCCGCGTTTCGCGGCCAGGCGTCGGGGTCTACTCCAGTAACCTCCGCCTGAGGCCTCGGCGTCCGTTCTGTGGCTTGTGTCTGGCTGCTGTTCGCGAGGAGGTGCTGGCATGGCCGACGAGACCGCCGCACGCGCCCGATGCGCTCGCCGGCCTGCTGGCGAAGGGCGAGCGGGCCGCGTTTCATGGTCCGCCTGGCACCGCCGTCGCGGCGCTGGAAGAAGCTGTGCAGTTGGCGAACAGCAGTGGCCGCGCCGCCGAGGCAACCGCGGCCACCTGGCTCCTTGGTGTCGCGCACGCGTCGCGGGGTCGGTTCGGCACGGCGCTGACGCTGCTCGGCGGGGTCATGGGCCCGCTGCGCGCCGCTCTCGCTGGCGCCGAGACCGCCCCTGAGTTGCGCTTGTTCGGCGCGCTCGCGGCCGCCACGGTCGCGAGCGTGCATCGCCAACTCGGCCGGCACACTGTTGCGTGGGAGTTCGACGCGCTCGGGTTGACTGCGGCCGATGCGATGCCGGGACTCGATGAAGCAGTCTTCGACTGCCGCCTTGGGCTCGCCTCCGACGCCGTCGGTCTTGGCGAGGTCGAGATCGCGACCACTGAGTTGGCGGTCGCCGCCGGACTTGCCGACGCGCATCCCGATTGGTGGCGGCAACGGGTGCGGCTCGACTGGGCTCGCGCCGAGATCGCGCTTGCTCAACGGCGACCCCGGCGGCGGCGCAGGAGGCCGCCTCGGAAGCGATCGACCGCGGCCGAATTGGCGCGCGCGCCCCGCCACGTCGCCAAGGGGTTGTTGTTCCTCGGTGTCTCGCAGGCCCAGCGTGGATTGCCCGATGCGGTGACCACGCTGCGGCGGGCGGCCACCCTCGCCGAGCAGCTCGGCACGACCCCGCTGATCTGGCCGGCACGAGCGTTGGTCGGCGCGCTGCTCGAAGAGTCGGATCCGGCGACGAGCGCCCGCAGTTTGCAGGCTGCGCGCTCCGCGGTGTTGGCGATCGCCGGTGACCTGCCCGACGACGTGCGGGCCGAATGGCTTGCCCGCCCGGATATAGAGGCGTTGTTGTCCAATTAACTGAGCCAGTTGTCACTAAATTGCGCCGTTTGGCGTAGTGGATTGGCGCCTGAGCGGCTCATGGTCCATGCCATCCCTGCCGATGACTGAGCCGATGGCCTGAACGAGGCAACAGCCTCTCGGGACGAGTTCGGACAGGGAACGGGCGGACCGCTGGTGACGACTGTGCTCATCTGTGACGACCACCGGCGCTTTCGCGAGCACTTGCGCCGCTACGTCGCTGCAGTGCCCGGCGTCGATCGGGTCATGACCGCCGATACCAGCGCCGAAACCTTGGTGCGGTACGCGGCCGAGTTGCCCGCGTTGGTGCTGCTCGACGTCGCGATGCCTGACCTCGGCGGGCCTGAGACCGCACGACGACTCGTCGCGGCGCACCCCGGCGCGAACGTCGTCATGCTGGCCGGCAATGCCGACAGCGAAAGCCTGGCCCGCGCGATGTCCGGTGGCGCGCGTGGCTATCTCACCAAAGACGTGTCAGTCGAGGAGTTGTGCGCCGCGCTTGCGCACGTTGTCGTTGATGCCGGCGTCGCCCGAGCCAACAACGGACACGCGCCAGCCCAGGCCATCGACCCGCCGCTGACCGAACGTGAACGGCAAGTACTCGACGGGATGAGCCGCGGCAAGACGAACAACGAGATCGGCCGCGAGTTGTTTCTCTCCGAAGACACGGTCAAGACGCACGCGCGTCGGTTGTTCCGCAAGCTCGGCGTCAACGACCGGGCGCAAGCGGTGGCTCTGGGGTTCAGCAGCGGCATCGTCCGCTAGGACGTCGCGGGGTTGGCGTGCGCGAGGGCGTCGCCGTCGCCGTTAGGCCCAAATGCCCTGCTCGGCTGCTTTGCTCTGCTCCTATTACGAGCAGAGCAGCTCTGCTTCTATATACGAGCAGAGCAGCTCTGCTGCTGTGGAGAAGCAGAGCAAAGGAGCCGAGAGGGTTGCCCTCCGGTTTGCTTTGTTCTGGCGCACATTCGCAACAGACCTGCTCTGGCGCACATTCGCAACAGAGCAAAGCAAACAGAGGGCAGCCGCCGGGGGATGGGCCGCTGAGAGGCGGCTGCGCCGAAGGCCCGCCGTCCGCGAGGGCTCGTTAGGGCTGCTAGCGCAGATCGATGGTGTCGGAGTCGTCGCCGTCCCCGTCGGTGGTGCGACAGCACACCGTCGACGAAACCCTGGGCGTAGTCCCACGCGACGTACTTCGCGGGATCCGGATCGAACGCGGGCTCGTGTGCGCGAATGCGGCCGACGTCGAGCAGCTGCCGAAGGTTCTGGCGCAGGAGATCCCAGGCGAAGTAGTGCGGCGCGTCGCATTCGTCGCAATCGACGACCAGACCGCGCACGCCACGCGGCTCGAGCAGCGTCTGAAAGACCTCGAGGTCCTCGAGATCGACGAGGACGTCCTCGCGGTCTTGCGGCGACAGCGGTTCGCTGGTGGCCTCGTGCATCTGTTGAGAGTACTCGTGCGTTTGTTGAGGCGAGCTGTCCAAAGCGGCGAGACGAACGCGGCCAGCTACCATGGTCTCCTAGCCGGACCGGAGGGATTGTCGTGGACGAGTCGGCGCATGAGCCTGGTTCGTTGGCCGGCAAGGTCGCCATGGTTGGCCTGACCTACGACGACGTGCTGCTGCTGCCGGCCGCCTCCGATGTCATTCCGAGCGGCGTCGACACCTCGACGCGCATCACCCGCACGATTTCGCTGCGCGTGCCGCTGCTGTCGAGCGCGATGGATACCGTCACCGAAGCGCGCATGGCGATCGCGATGGCGCGGCAGGGTGGCGTCGGCGTCCTTCATCGCAACCTGTCGATCGACGAGCAGGCAGCGCAGGCTGATCTGGTGAAGCGGTCAGAAGCCGGCATGATCACGAACCCGGTGACCTGTGCACCCGACGACACGCTGGCCGATGTCGATCGCCTCTGCGCGCACTACCGCATCTCCGGCGTGCCAGTCGTCGACCCAGGCGGCGTGCTTGTCGGCATCGTCACCAACCGCGACATCAGGTTCGAGACCGATCTGGCCCGGCTCGGTTCGCGACGTCATGACGCCGATGCCGTTGGTCACCGCCAAAGTCGGCGTTTCCGACGACGACGCGCTCGACCTGCTGCGCCGGCACAAGGTCGAGAAGCTGCCGCTGGTCGACGACGGCGGCAGATTGCGCGGCCTCATCACGGTCAAAGACTTCACCAAGCGCGACCAGTTCCCGCTCGCCTCGAAAGACGCAGCAGGTCGGTTGCTGGTCGCGGCCGCGGTCGGCGTCGGCGAAGAGTCGTACAAGCGAGCCCGCACCTTGGTCGACGTCGGCGTCGACATCATCGTCGTCGACACCGCACACGGACATTCGGCGGCCGTGCTCGAGATGGTCAGCAGGTTGAAGCGCGATGTCAGCGTCGACATCATCGGCGGCAACATCGCCACCCGCGAAGGCGCGCAGGCGTTGATCGACGCTGGCGCCGATGGAGTGAAGGTCGGTGTCGGCCCGGGCTCGATCTGCACGACGCGCGTGGTCACCGGTGTCGGCGTGCCGCAAGTCACCGCGATCTTCGAAGCGGCGCAAGCATGCCGCGCAGCCGGCGTTCCGGTCATCGGCGATGGCGGCCTGCAGTACAGCGGCGACATCGCGAAGGCGATCGCCGTCGGCGCCGACGCGGTGATGCTCGGTAGCTTGCTGGCCGGCGTCGAAGAGAGCCCAGGCGAACTCATCTTCATCAACGGCAAGCAGTACAAGTCGCTATCGCGGCATGGGCTCACTCGCGGCGATGCAGTCGCGCGGCGAGGCGCGTTCGTACAGCAAAGACCGGTACTTCCAAGACGACGTGCTCTCCGACGACAAGCTGGTACCCGAAGGCATCGAAGGCCAGGTGCCGTACCGCGGGCCGTTGGCGGCCGTCGTCCATCAGCTTGTCGGCGGTTGCGCTCGGCGATGGGCTACTGCGGTGCACACTCGATTGCACAGCTGCAAGACGCCCGTTTGGTGCGCATTACTGCGGCCGGTTTGAAAGAAAGCCATCCCCACGACGTCCACATGACGACCGAAGCACCCAACTACCACTCGCGCTGACCGCTTTTCCTCTTTGACAGAAGGGCTTCCGGTGGCCGACGTCCAGATCGGCATGGGCAAGACGGGTCGCCGCGCCTACGGCTTCGACGAGATCGCGATCGTGCCGTCGCGCCGAACCCGCGATGCCGAAGAGGTGTCGGCGGCCTGGCAGATCGACGCGTACCGCTTCGAGGCGCCGATCATGTCGAGCGCGATGGACAGTGTCGTGTCTCCTGAGACTGCGGTCGAGATCGGACGGCTCGGCGGCCTCGGCGTGCTCGACCTCGAAGGGCTCTGGACCCGCTACGACGACCCGCGGCCACTGTTCGAAGAGATCGGTACCATCGCCGAGGCCGATGTCGTGCGGCGCATGCGCGAGATCTACGCCGAGCCGATCAAAGAAGAACTCATCGGCGCGCGCATCAAACAGATCCGTGACGCGGGCGTCGTTACTGCGGCCGCATTGTCGCCGCAACGCACCGCGCAGTATCACAAGGCAGTGCTCGAGGCCGGCGTCGACATCTTCGTGATCCGCGGCACGACGGTGTCGGCCGAACACGTTTCGACCCAAGCTGAGCCGTTGAACCTGAAGAAGTTCATCTACGACCTTGATGTGCCGGTGATCGTCGGCGGCACCTACACCTACCAAGCCGCGTTGCACCTCATGCGCACCGGCGCCGCAGGCGTGCTGGTCGGCGTCGGCGGTGGTGCCGCACACACGACCCGGCAGGTGCTCGGCATCGGTGTGCCGATGGCGACGGTGGTGTCAGACGCTGCGGCCGCACGGCGCGATTACATGGACGAATCCGGTGGTCGCTACGTACACGTGATCGCGGACGGCGCGATGCGCACCGGCGGTGATATCGCGAAGGCGATTGCCTGCGGCGCCGATGCGGTGATGATCGGCTTGCCACTTGCTCGGGCTGCCGAAGCGCCCGGCCGCGGCTGGCATTGGGGCACCGAGGCTCGGCACAACGATCTGCCGCGGGGCAAGCGATTCCATGCCGGCACCGCGGGCACCTTGCGCGAAATCCTGTACGGTCCGTCGACCGATGCCGAAGGCACCACCAACCTCGTCGGCGCACTGCGCAAGGCGATGGCGACGTGCGGATACCGCGACCTCAAAGAGTTCCAGCGCGTCGAGGTCGTCGTCAGCCACTAGCTGTTCTTGCCGCGCGCGGCCACCGACCAACGATCGACGATCGCCGCACCACCCGTGCCGTCATACCGGACGACGATCAGCTCGTCAGCGAGATTGACTGCGGCACACACATGGTTGGGCACCACGCGAACGAACAGTGCCGAGCTCAGGTATTGGTGCGTCGGCCGGAATCGCGATCGTCGCGTGGTGTTCGGACAGCGCGACGATGCGCGCTCCTGGCAGATCGACAAGGCGACCCCAGCCCGTTGCCCAAGGCGCGCGGTCGGCACCCAGCGTCTTGCTTCCGGCGTCCACGATGACGGTGTTGCCGGTCCGGCTGACGACGGTGGCAGCGGCCGTCAGTGCGACCGATGACCAGTCGGCGGTGCCGAGCTCGACCTGCTGCGCGTCGTTGAAGACGTATACGCCGGGCCGAATCTCGGTGAGGGTCGAGGCGGTGAGCTCTGCTGTCGGTGTCGACCCGCCGCTGCGCACATCTGCGGAGAACCCGGCGACACGCAGTGCATTGGCGGCGGCCGCGAGTGCGCGTGCTTCGTCGTCGGCTGCGGCGGCCTGGCGGTGTGGTTCGTAGCTGTGACCGGGGAAGGTGAAAACGCCTGCCACCGTCAACCCGGCCCGCGCGGCCCCCGCGGCAACTGCAACGACATCGGCCGGGAGCGCGCCGCTGCGGTGGTGGCCGCTGTCGACTTCGACGAGGCACCGACTGCCCGTGCCGATGAGCGCGCGACCGACGAGTTCGGCTCCCTCAGCCGAGTCGACACCAACCGACAGCGTGCAGAGCTCGGCGAGCGCGCGCAGCCGTTGTGCTTTCGCGCCGATGGCCCAGACCGGATAGCCGATGAACAGGTCGGTGCAGCCGGCCGCGACGAACACCTCGGCTTCGCCGATTGTGGCGACGGTCAGCCCGACGGCCCCGAGTTCGAGTTGTCGGCGCGCGATCTCGACGCACTTGTGCGTTTTCGCGTGCGGCCGTAGTGCGAACCCTCGGTCGGCCGCTGATGTCGCGGTGGCGCGCAGGTTCGCTTCGAGGACTGCCTGATCGACCACGAGGCAGGGCGTCGATAGCTCGGCCGGTAGGGCGGTTACCACGTCGCGCCCTCAGGCGCGGCCGCGGCAGAGTTCGAGCAGGGTGAGGGCGAGTTGGTTACCGCCGCGGCCGAGGCCGTCGGCGTAGGTGTTCACGATCTTGATCTCGCGCGAGTGCTCACGCCGCCTACCGCCGTGCGCCATGCGCACGGCCTGGATCTGCTTCGACAACGCGATTCGCTGCTGCACGGTCGCGACGATGGTCGCGTCGACCTCGTCGATCAGTGCACGCAGCCGCAGGATCTCGGCGTCGGCGCTGTCGGCATCCAGCTCGGTGTCGCTCTGGCTCGGATTCATCTCGGCTTACCTTTCGTGTGGTCGCACCGTAGCTGGACGGCTATGCGTCGGGCCCGTGGACGCCGAAACGCCCCGGGCTTCAGCCCGGGGCGTCGGTTGTCTTGGGGATCAGACGGTGGCGACGGCTACCGGACTTCCGGAGCCATAAAAGAAGTACACCGACCGCGTCATGACACTCAGTGTGCAGTGCGCTTGCCGTCCTCGTCCAGCGCGGTCCAAAATTCGGCCCAGCCGGGCCAGCCACCGCCCCAACGAATCGGTACAGAAACCAGGGTTATCCCTGACGTCCTGAGCGCGCTGCTTGCGAACAATGAAACCGCGAGGGTGGCAGCGCCGAGGAGGTCGAGATGGACGCCGAAGCGCACGGTCGCCGGGCGCGTCGTCCGGTGGGCGCTGTCATCCGGTGGCTGGTACATCTCGGATTGATCGCGACAGCGGCCATCTCCTTGGTGTTTGAGACGGTGTTGACGATCCACATCATGGTCGGGCTCGTGTTCGTCACGCTTGTGGCTGCTCACCTGCTTCAACGACGTCGAGTATCTGCCGCGCTCGCTGCGCGACTTCTTCGCGTTCGCGGGTGGGGTTTGCCGGCCGGGCGGCTCGCTCTTGCCGACGCGATTCTCGCTGCGCTCACGGTCGGCATGCTCGCGTCCGGTTTGTGGGATTGGCGGCTCGGCCATCCCACGACGATCCGATGGCACGCCATCAGCGGGGTCGTACTCGCCGGGTACCTTCTCGTCCACACGTTGCGACGGCGCGCCCGCATACGTGCGTCCGGCATCCGATGATGCGAAGAGTTGCGCGGCGCATCGATCAGGACGCCACAGCCCCAGCGGGTGCGGCCGCGTCGCTGGTCGCCGCGTCGTGCGTTACCAGCTCGCCACAGTGGCAGCGAAGCATCACTTTCAGGCCGACGCGGGTCGACTCGATGCCGACCACAGACTCGTAGCCGAGCAGAACGCGGGACTCGTGGCGGGGGCAATAGGGAGCGAACATGTGTCCATCGTGGCGGACAAAACCGTTCAGGTCCATCTAGTATTCGTGCATGACCACGTACAGCAAAGACTTCATGATCGACCCGCGCCGCCTGCGCGTGCTGCGGGAGGTGAGCCTGCGTGGCACGGTGACCAGCGCCGCCGAGGGCCTGCACCTCACGCCGTCCGCCGTCTCGCAGCAGATCGCCGCGCTCTCGCGTGAACTCGGCGTCCCGCTGCTGGAGAAGACCGGGCGGGGCGTGCGGCTCACCGGACAGGCGCAGCTGATCCTGACCCACGCGACCGTGGTGCAGGCCCAGTTCGAACGGGCCCGCGCCGACCTGGCCGCGTTCGCCGACGGTCGCATCGGCCAGGTCTCGGTGGCCGAGCTTCGCGAGCGGCATCTCGGGTCTGATCGCGCCGGCCATCAGACATCTGCGGACGACGCGGCCCGGCATCGTCGTCACGGCGATCGAGGCCGAGCCGCCCGACGTGTTCACCCGGCTCGATCGCGGTGAGCTCGACATCGTCGTGGCGGTCGACTACCGCAAGGCGCCGCCGCGCAACGACCCGAACTACTTCCGGGTCGAGTTGCTCGCCGACGTGCTCGACGTCGCGCTGCCGGCGGCGCATCGGCTGGCCAAGCATGCAGTCGATCGAACTGGCCGACCTTGCCAGTGAGGTCTTCGTGACGGCGAGCCCGGGCACGTCGTGTTCGGAAGTGACGCTCGCGACCTGCGCGGCGGCCGGCTTCTCGCCCGACGTGCGGCACTACAGCGTCGACTGGCGGGCGATCGCGGCGTTGGTCTCGGTCGAGGCCGGCATCGCGCTGGTGCCCAGACTGGCGGCACCCGCTCGACGGGCCTGGCGTGGTCGTTCGCCCGCTGCGCGGGCCAGCAGGCGGCGCGCAACATCTTTGCGGCCGTTCGTGCCGGCGCGCAGGACGATCCGGTGCTGGCGGCGACGCTTGAGGCGTTGCTGCGAAGTTGCTGCTGCGATCAGCGGCTCACCGGCCGCGACCATCCCGTCGTCCACCACATGACGTCCACCGTATGACGGCGGTTTCGGCTGCGCCTCGCGGTACTCCGGTGCGTCGCGCACCCTCGCCGCCTGGGGCCTGGGCGGATTCGTCGTGCTCGGCCTGCCCGACGGCATGTGGGGAACCGCGTGGCCGGCGATGCGGCACACGTTTCATCAACCGCTCGGCAGCCTCGGCCTGATCCTGCTGTTCGGCACGGTCGGCAATCTCGTCACCTCGTTGTCGACCGGCCGCACTCTGCGTCGTTTCGGTGTCGGTCGGCTGCTCGTCGTGTGCCGGCCTCATCGCGGCCGTCGGCGCCTGTGCTGATCGCGACCGCGCCGGTGTGGGCGATGGTGCTGATCGGCGCGCTGCTCATCGGCATGGCAGCCGGCCTGCTCGACACCGGACTCAACACGGTCATCGCGTTGTCGGGTCGGCTGCGACTGCTGAACATGCTGCACGGCGCGTACGGCGTCGGCTCGGCGATCGGCCCGCTCGTGGTGACGGCCGCGATCCTGATCACGTCGTGGCGGCCGGCGTACTTCCTGCTGATTGCGTTGGAGTTGCTGCTCGCGTACGGCTGGTGGCGAACAAGTTCGCATTGGACGCCGGAGGTGGCGGACGACGACGGCGCCGCTGCGGTGGCTGATGCCCTGACGACGGCCCGACGAGGCACGTCGGTCTGCTCGTTGGCTCTCGGGGTCGGTGCCTTCTTCTTCTACACCGGCCTCGAGGTCACGGCCGGGCAGTGGGCGGCCAGCTTCTTTCGCGGGCCTCTTGGCTTGTCGGCCGGCTCGGCCGGACCTGCCGTCTTCGCCTACTGGGGATCGCTGACGGCGGCCCGGTTCGCGCATCGCGATTCCACGCCGGACGCCGAACCCGGTGCTGCTCGTGCGGGTCGGGTGTGTCGGCGGGCTCGCTGCTTCGGCGCTGATCTGGTGGGCGCCGTCGACGGCTGTGGTCATCGTGGGATTTGCGTTGCTGGGCGCGGTGCTTGCGCCGGTTTTTCCTGCGCTGGTGACGTTGACGCCCGTACGGATCGGTCACGCCAGAGCCCAGCACGCGATCGGCTGGCAGATCGCGGGCGCCAACGTGGGAGCCGCGGGTATATCGGCGTTCACCGGCATCATCTTGCAACATGAAGGCCTGCGAACGCTCGGTCCGTGCCTCGTCGTCATTGCGTCGCGTTGATCGGCTGCAACGCGGCGTTGGAGTTGTTCAGCCGGCGTTGATCCAGACCGCGACGTGGCTGGGCTGCACGCTGCGGTTGACGACGTCGAGCAGGTCGCGCTGGACCTGGTCGAGGTCGACCTCGTCTCGCAACCCTGCCGTGAACGCAGCGATGGTGGCTTCGGCGTCGTAGCGAGCGCGGTTGAAGCGGTGATCGATCACCCGTTGCGCGCGGCGTCGTACCGGGTTGAACAGTGCGGCCACCGTGAGGGTCGACGCGGCGACGCCGATCGGGGACGACAGCGGCAGTGCCCGCGTCGACGAGCGTGACCAGGCCGATGTAGACGCCGACGAGTACGCCGGTGACGACGGCGTAGGACAGGGTGCGGCTGATCAACCGGTCGATGTCGTAGAGCCGGTATTTCAAGATTCCCACGCCCATGCTCAGCGGCACGGCGAGGATGCCCGAGCGACACGACGCTGCCGACCGTCTTGTTGATCGGGGACAGCGCGATCGCGAGGCCGACGATGCCGATTGCGCTGCCGCTCATCAGCCATTTCAGCTGCTCGCGCCGATCGCCCGTCGAGCGTCGATAGGCCAGGAGCTGCGCGAAGACGAACGACAACGCGAGCCCGGCGTAGATGAGGAACACCAGAGCCCCGATCGCCGCCGCAGCGCCCGTACGACTTGGCGCCGAGACTCACCAGCTCGCCGGAGGAGTCGACCTGGATGTTCTTGTCGGTGAAGGCGGCCACGTCCTTTGGTGCCGATACCGATCACCAGCACGAGGCACGCGGCGACGTACACGAAGAACGGCCAGCGCCAGCGCCTCGACGGCAACCGGCCGTCGGGATACAGCAGGATCGGCAGCGGCAAGAGCACGAGCAGCCCGACCCACAGTTGAGTGAAGGCGACGGCGAGACGTGCAAGCGGCAGCCCGCGATGGTCGACGCGATAGGCACGTACCGCATACAGGCCGGAGTCGGTGGCTGGTGAGGAACAGCATTGCGAGCGCGAGCATGATCCAGCCGATCGGGTTGCGCGGTTGGCGGATCGCGACGACAGCGCCCACGACGGCGAACGGGAGCATCAGCAAGTTGCCGGGGTTGAGGCCTGATGGGCCAGCTTCTGCAGCGGAAAGCCGCCGATGAGCAGCGCGAAGGTGACGGCCGTCATCGTCAAGCGCCACGGTCTTCGTGGCCAGCGGATGCCCGCCTTCGACGTCCGCCCTCACTGGGGTGCCTCCCTGCCGCAACCGCTGCCGTCGAGGACGACGGTAACCGGCGATCGTTCCGAGAACGCTACGAAATCCCACCCTCTAGAATCAACGGACGATCCCCGAGGCCAGAGGTGGTTTGCGTGAGCGAGGCCACAGGCCCCACGGTGCTGGTGGTCGACTTCGGGGCGCAGTACGCGCAGCTGATCGCGCGACGGGTGCGCGAAGCCGATGTCTACAGCGAGATCGTGCCGCACACGATGCCGGTCGCCGAGATCGTCGCCCGCAAGCCGGCCGCGGTGATCTTGTCGGGCGGCCCGTCGTCGGTCTATGCCGAGGGTGCGCCGTCGATCGACGCGTCGCTGTTCGACACCGGCATCCCGGTGTTCGGCATCTGCTATGGATTTCAGGCGATGGCCCAGGCGCTGGGCGGTGTCGTCGAACGCACCGGGCTGGCCGAGTTCGGCGGCACGAAAGTCACCGTGTGCCGTCGTCTGAGGGTGTGCTCTTGCGCGACCTGCCCGCGCAGCAGTCGGTGTGGATGTCGCACGGCGACTCGGTCACCGCGGCGCCGTCGGGCTTCACCGTGACGGCGGCGTCCGACGGCGCGCCGGTTGCGGCGTTCGAGGATCTGTCGCGCCGGCTGGCCGGCGTCCAGTTTCACCCCGAGGTCCGACACACCGAGCACGGCCAGACGGTGCTGCGCCGTTTCCTGCGCGACGTCGCAGGCATCGAATCAAGTTGGACGACGGCGGGCATCGTCGCGGATCAAGTTGCGCGCATTCGCGAGCAGGTCGGCGCGGGTCGGGTGATCTGCGGACTGTCGGGTGGTGTCGATTCGGCCGTTGCGGCTGCTTTGGTGCAGCGCGCGGTTGGTTCGTCAGCTCACGTGTGTGTTCGTCGATCACGGCCTGTTGCGCAAGGGCGAGGCCGAGCAGGTCGAGCGAGATTTCGTTGCAGTCGACGGGGTTCGGCTGCACGTCGTCGATCGGCCGCTGACACGTTTCTTGGCCGCGCTTGCTGGCGTCAGCGACCCTGAGGCGAAGCGCAAGATCATCGGGCGCGAGTTCATCCGCGCGTTCGAGGCGGCAGCTCGTGAGATCTCATCGCGTCGGCGCCGGTCGACTTCTTGGTGCAGGGCACGCTGTATCCCGACGTCGTCGAGTCGGGCGGCGGCACCGGCACCGCGAACATCAAGTCACATCACAACGTCGGTGGCTTGCCCGACGATTTGCAGTTCGCTCTCGTCGAGCCGCTGCGCACGTTGTTCAAGGATGAAGTGCGCGCGGTCGGTGCCGAGCTTGGCTTGCCCGACTCGTTGGTGTGGCGGCAGCCGTTTCCAGGCCCGGGCCTTGCGGTGCGCATCATTGGCGAAATCACTGCCGATCGGTTGGCGATCCTGCGCGAAGCCGACGCGATCGCGCGCGAAGAACTCACCGCGGCCGGGCTCGATCGCGACATCTGGCAATGCCCGGTGGTGCTGCTAGCCGACGTTCGGTCAGTTGGTGTGCAGGGCGACGGCCGTACCTACGGGCACCCGATCGTGTTGCGGCCGGTGTCGTCGGAAGACGCGATGACAGCCGATTGGTCGCGGGTTCCGTTCGATGTACTCGCGCGCATCTCGACGCGCATCACGAACGAGGTGCGCGAAGTAAATCGCGTCGTGCTCGACATCACCAGCAAGCCGCCCGGCACCATCGAGTGGGAATAGCACCGCCACGCGCCAACCTGCTACTGCGGCCCGAGTTCCTTCACGAAACCTTCGCGCCACGACGGGTACGCGGGCTGCCAGTTGAGGTCGGCCTTCGCTCGATCGCTTGACGTCGGCGGAGCCTCGATCGTCAGCAACGCGACGCCGTCGCCGCCAGCCAGCTTCGCCAGCCACATCGGCGCGTGGCGGGGCGGCTTCGCTCCGAGTGTTTCCGCCAAGATCGGCAACCACACGCGAATGGGTGCCGGGTCGTCGTCCACGATGTCGTAGTGGCCCTCACCGTGGGTGAGTGCCGCCACCGTCGCGCTCGCAGCGTCGTCGATGTGCAGGAATTGGAAGATCGAGTTGCCGGTTCCCACGATCGGCAGCATCCGCTTGCGGACCATCGCGGTCTGTTCGCCGTCGCGGCCGAGTGATGTACCCGGGCCGTAGAAGCCGCCGTAGCTCAACACGACACCGCCATGGTCGACCACCATGTCGTCGAGTGCACGCATCGCCTTGCGGCCGGCGACGAGTCCCTCGGGTGCACGTGGATCCAAGGTCGAAGCGCGCGCAAAGCCCAATGCGCAGAATCCCTGTGCGATGAAGCGGCCAACACCGACGTCGGACGCAGCAGCAAGCAGGTTCTTCGTCCCCGTTGTCCGCAGCTGATTGGTGCCAGCGAATGCCTTCACGCTGTTGCGCGAGTTCCTGCCGAGGTCGGCGAGGGCCGTCGCCTCATGCACGATCACGTCGGGCTTCGCATCGGCCACCGCACGTGTCGTCGCGGCCGGGTCGAGCAGGTCGAGTTGAACCCCCTCAGCTCCCGCTTGTCTGAGCTGCTCCAGCTTGGCGGGTGTGGTCGTCGTCCCGATCACGTGATGCCCCGCCGAGACCAGCATCGGCACCAATCGGCGTCCGATGGCTCCGCTTGCACCTGCCAGAAAAACCCTCATGGCCACCTCCAAGCGTCCCTACCTGCTTGCCAGCCATGTGTCCTACCCCGCAAAGGATGAGGTAAGCCATCCGTCCCGGTTTAGGTAGGCAGTCGAGGCAGGCAGCAGCCGCTACAGGTCGTTTCCTGCGTACGACAGGTTGAAGCTTTTGTTGGCAAGCGGGAAGTCGGGGACGATCGTGTCCTTCAGCGCGACCGGCAGCGCGGGCCAGTTGAACCAGGATGGGTCGACGATCTTGACGCGGGTGAGTACGCCCGCACCGTCGGTCTCGACGCGGTGGACGATAGTTCCGCGCCAGCCCTCGACGATCCCCACGCCACTTGCTGGCTCGGCCACGGCCTCGGCGCGATCTGCGAGGACGGTAAGCGGCTGCTCCCGCTGGGCGTGGACGATGGTGTCGATCAGTCGCACGGATGCGGCGAACTCCTCTCGGCGGATCAGGTACCGCGCGAGCACATCGCCTTCGGTCGACCCAGCCGGTTCGATGGGCAACTCGGTGAACGGATGGTCAAGGCGCGCGTCGACACTCAGCCCACTGGCGCGGGCTACGTACCCGAGGCAACCCAGGTCGGCCGCCTCAGCGGTGGAGAGTTGGGCCGTGCCGGTGAAGCGCTCGCGCACTGTGGAGTTGGCGAGAGTCATGTCGGTTAGTTCGGCGACGTCGGTGGCCAGCGCGTGCAGCGCTCGCGTGTCGGGTAGCGCGCGCAGCGCCAGCACGCCCGGGCGTATTGCCTCACGCAGCAATCGATGCCCGGTCACGGTGGCGTTGAGGCGGAGCAGTTGCTCACGTATTCGCAGTGCGTGCGCATTGGCGATGCCGTAGCCGACGTCGTTGGCCAAGGCGCCGAGGTCGGCGACGTGGTTATAGAGGCGTTCCATTTCGACCAGCATCGCGCGCAGTTGCTGGGCCGGCTGGGGCATCGTGATGCCGAGGGCGTCCTCGACCGCCAGTGCTGTAGGCCAAGCCGTGGCTGGCCGCGCTGTCACCGCTGAATTCGTTCGGCGAGGGGAGTAGCGTCCGCGGCGGCCCGGCCTTCGAAGAGTTTCTCGATGCCGCGGTGTACGAACCAGAGCCGCGCCTTGAGTTTGATAATCGTCTCGCCGACGACAGAGAAGCGGAAATGTCCAGGCTCGATAAGGCCGGCATGCACCGGACCGACTGGGATCTCGTAGACACCTGATCCCGTCAACCGTCAGGAACGGGTACGGTTCGGCGTCATCGTGGACGGAAGCTCGGATGGCTGCCGGCGTCGCGTGCGCATGCGGATACCAGCCGGGTGGCCAGTGCGCGTGGCGGACAAGTCGCCGCGGCAGCGGATGCCCGACCGGGACGATGCCGAACAGATCGTGCATCTCGCGTTCGAACCGGCCCGCCGGGAACGAGAGCGCTGCCAGCGAGGGAATGGTCGGATCGTCGGCCGGGAGGGTCAGGCGTGCAGTTCGACCCGGCGATCTGGCGCTGCCGCGGTGAAGAGGTACACGACACGCAGGCTCGGCCCATCGTCGTGGGCGGCGATCAACGCCAGCCGATAGCCGTCGTCGAGCAGGCGCCGGGCTGCGGCGGGCAGTTCCGGCGCCCGTCGTCTGCACGGTGCTGGTGGCGCTGCTCACCGGCCACCGGCCAGGGTTGACGCGGCCGCGGATGAACGCCCCGAGCAGTGGCCCGATGCTCACGCCGAGCGCGGCGCACGCCGGCAAGGCCGGTCAACATCGGCGCAGCGCCGGGCAGGCGCAGCGTCAGCGGCGGTGCACCGTCGTCGGGCGGGCCGAGCAGCATCGCGACGCAGTGGCGCGCCAGCGCGGCGAAGGCCACCAAGACCAGCAGCAGGACGGCGCCGAGCGCCCAAGCCAGGTGCGCGGCCAGCGGCACTGCGGGCGATCGCGATCTCGCTGGCGAACATCGCGAACGGCGGCAACCCCAGCAGCGCCATGAACCCGGCCGCGAAGCTGAACACCGAGGAGCCGGGAGCGGGCCAGCACACCGGTGACGTCGGCGATCGCGGTGGAGTCATGTGCCAGCCTGCAGACTGCCCCGCGGCGATGAACAACACCGACTTGCCGATACCGTGTGCGAGCACGTGCAGCAGCAGCGCGGCGATCGCCAGTTTCGTGCCGGCCGCAGCGGCGATGGCGATGAGTCCCATGTTCTCCATGGAGGAGTAGGCCAGCATCCGTTTGAAGTCGCGCTGGCGCGATCAGCAGAGATCGCCGCGACGAGCAGCGTCAGCAGCCCCACGGTGATCAGCCCCGTCGCGCAGGAAGCTCGGCCCGATCGCGACGTCGACGATCGGATTTGATCCGCAGCAGCACCGAGAAGGCGACCGACAGCAGTACGCCGCTCATCAACGCCGACACCGGCGCAGGTGCCTGGCTGTGCGCGTCGGCGAGCCAGGTGTGGAACGGGGCCAGGCCGACCTTGGCGCCGTAGCCGATCAGCAGCAGCGCCGCCCGCGAGCCGGGTGACCCCGGGATCGAGCGACGCCGGCGTGGGCAGTGAGCACGTCGAGGTCCAGCGCGTCCGGCTGCGCGCGCCGGCGTGCAGGCTGGCGAAGTACAGCAGCACGGTGCCCAGGAACGCCAACGCGATGCCGACCGAGCAGATGATCACGTACTTCCAGGTCGCTTCCAGCGCCGTACGGGTGCGGCGGTGCCCGACCAGAAAGGCGGTGACGACGGTGGTCGCCTCGATGGCCACCCACATCACGCCAATGTTGTTGGCCAGCACCGCCAACACCATCGCCGCCAGGAACGCCGTGACCAGCACGCCGTACTGCCGGGCGCCGCGGCTGGTGGTGTGGCCGTGGCTCGAGCTCGGCGTCGAGGTAGCCGATGCTGGCCCAGGTCGCTAGCGTGCCGACCGCGCCGATGACGATCAGCATCACCGACGCGAGGGCGTCGGCGCGCAGCAGGCCGCCCAGCCGCGAGGTGCGGCCCGACCGGATACGCGCGCCGAGAACGCGCGCCGAATACCAGCACCAGGCCGCCGCCGCGGCCACGCTGGCGAGCCGGTGGCAGTCGCCGCCAGCCAAGCAGGCGCAGCCGCAACGCCGCGGCGACGAACGGCGCCAGAAGCGGATCAGCGAGCAGGAGCACGGTCATCAGTCGCGCAGCTCCCTGGAGCTCGTCCAGGTCGGCGCCGCCGAATTTGCTGCGCATCCGGCCGGTGAGGACGCCGAGCACGATCACCGCCGAACAGCACGTCCAGTGAAGCCCCGAGTTCGACGATCAGCGGCACCCCGGCGGTGAGCAGGAACGCGGTCGGCGGCGATGCCGTTGTCCAGCATCAGGAATCCGACCGCCTGCGACATGGCATGGCGGCGGGTGACCATCACGAACAGCGCGATCAACATCACCGCGAACGCAGCCGGGGACCGCGCGTGTCGCCGGTGCGGGTCCAGCGTGACCATCGGCCGGCTGACCGCGAAGGCGAGCACGGTCAGCGCGGCCGCAATCAGCAGCGAGGCGGTGGTGTTGACCAGCGGGCGTGGCTCTCGCGCTGCTCGCGCTCGCTCGGCGCCAACGCGCGCGAGCAGACAGCCACGGCAGAGACACCGCGCGCAGCACGAGCGACGGCGGCGCCGACGCGATCAGAGTCGGCCATCGTGTCGATGGGCGCCGCGGATGATCGGGATCAGCGGCCAGCGCGACACCCTGCCAGGCGAGCAGCCGCACCATGCGCGGCCAGATCGCGGCGCCACACGATCAGCACGGCGGCCAGCACGAGCGCGCCCGCGGCGAGGTCGAGCGCGGTCGACGTAGCTCGCTGTCGGTCATGTGTGCTCACCTCATCGCCCGGGCGGTAAAGAAGTAGGACGGCGGTCACGGCGAGCAGGCCAGCAGGAACGACCCGGCCAGCAGTTCGGGCACCCGGAACAGCCGCAGCTTGGCCAGGAACACCTCGCCGGCGGCCAGCAGCGGCGCCAGCACGGCGACCTTGACCGTGATCGCCAGCGACTCCGATCGCGACATCCAGCGCGCCCGGATGCGAGCCCGGCGATGCCCCACGGCAGGAACAGGTTCGCCAGCAGCGCGAGCAGCACCGTCAGCCGCATCGCCGCAGGCCCATTCGACCAGGGCCAGGCGCGGTCCGGCGTATTCGAGGACCATCGCCTCGTGCACCATCGTCAGCTCCAGGTGGGTGGCGGGGTTGTCGACCGGCAGCCGACCGCGTTTCGGCGATGATCACGATCACCAGCGCCACGAACGCCAAGCAGCCGCGGCCAGCGACACCACCTGGCCGGGGTGCGTCGATGGTGGTGGCGACGATGGCGCCGAGATTGGACGAGCCCGGCCGGGATGGACAGCGCGAACACCGCCAGCAGGATCGTCGGTTCCACCAGCGCGGCGATGGTGATCTCGCGGCTGGCGCCCATGCCGCCGAACGAGGTACCGGTGTCGATGCCGGCGAGGGCAGCGCGACGCGTGCCCAGAAACAGCAGACCCGACGACGGCGAACAGGTCGGCCGACGCGAGTCCAGCGGCGAGCCGGTCGCGACGAGCGGGCAGCGATCGCGGCGATGAGCAGCGTCGTGCCGGCGAGGATGGCCGGCGCCGCGGCGAACACCGTGGTGGTGCCCTGCGGGGTGATCTGCTGTTTGCGGAGCTGTTTGCGCAGGTCGCGCCACGGCTGGCCGATCCCGCCGCCGGCACGGCCCTCCAGCCGCGCCCGGACCTGCCGCATCATCCCGATCACGACCGGCGCGCCGGCCAGCGACGCGACCGACTGAACTGCGCGGCCCGCGGCCAGATACGTCAGCGTCGCTCATCGGGCCACCACCAAGACGACCAGCACGCCGAGCGCGCCGTAGGCCAGGTAGAGGTGCACGCTGCCGGTGTGGGCGCGCCGCACCAGCTGGCGCAGCCACGTGACCGCCCGGATCACCGGCGCGTAGAGCGCGTCCTCGATCGGCGTCGCTGATGCGGGCGCGGTAGGTGACCTTCTCGACGCAGGTACCGCGACTCGGCGAGATGGGTGACCACGACGTCGGTGTCGGGGCGCAGCACGTCGTCGAACACCCGCTGCAGCGGCTCGGCGAACGAGGTGGCGGTGTATTGCATCCGCGCGGTGAGTTCCTCCGCAGCCACACGCCCACAGCGGGCATACCGCCAGCCGGCGCGGGTCGCCGCCGCGATCCCCACCGGGCCAGCGACCGATCGCGACCAGCACGCTCGGCGACCAGGACGGCGCGAGCAGCCCGGGGCGATCGACCCGGCAGACGCCGGGCAGGCGCAGCACCGGCACCGAGCGCGGCAACGCAGCATGCGCCCCGTGCGCCGCCGCCGGCAGGCCGGTCAGCACGCGCCGCAGCAGCGGGCCCGACCACCGACCGGCGCCACGCGCGAACACGACGCAGGCGGCTGCCGGCGAGGCCCATCCCGGCCAGCATGCTCGGCGGGGCCTCGCTGGCCTGCTCTGCGCGCCAGCTCGAGCGGGGCCGGGCCAGGAACCCGATGCCGAACGCCTTCACCATCGCCGCG
This sequence comes from uncultured Actinomycetes bacterium, assembly GCA_963836475.1. Lineage (GTDB taxonomy): Bacteria > Actinomycetota > Actinomycetes > Acidothermales > Acidothermaceae > PALSA-607. The sequence goes on along the minus strand of CAWIJQ010000002.1, from coordinate 451,956 downwards.
ACGCCGAGCCCGGTGGTCAACGCGACCGCGCCGACCGCCAGCGGCATGGCCAGGGCGAGCAGCGGTGCCGCCGGCCGGCGGGGCGTGGATCAGGACTTTGCAACAGCAGCCACTCGCTGACGAACCCGCGCCCAAGCGGCAGCCCGGACGCGCCGAGCGCGGCGACGCCGAACAGGACCGTGGTGGCGGGCATCCGGCGGGCCAGGCCGCCGAGCCGGTCCAGATCGCGCAGCCCGGTCGCGGCCAGCACCGACCCGGCGGCGAGGAACGCCGAGACGTCTTGAACGCGGCGTGGCCGACCAGGTGCAGCAGCGCCGCGGCCATCGCGATCGCGGCCACGGTGCGGCGCCCGGAGGCAGCGCAGCAGCGTCGCGGCACCCAGGGCGAGCGTGATCAGCCCCATGTTCTCGGTCGGTCGAGTAGGCCAGCAGCCGCTTGAGGTCGGTGGCCACCGACGCCTGCAGCACCCCGTACACCGCGCGACACCGCCCGAGCGATCAGCAACGGTCACCCCCCACCAGCGCGGGCCGGGTCCGAGCAGTTGCAGGTCGATGCGGATGATGCCGTAGATGCCGAGATTGACCATGGCCGCGCTCATCAGCGCCGACACCGGGCTGGGTGCCTCCGGGTGCGCGCGCGGCAACCAGGCGTGCAGCGGCAGCAGCCCGGCCTTGGAGCCGAACCCGGCCAGCGTCAACACGAACACCGCGGCGCGGGCACCGCTGACTCGCGGGCAGGCCGGCCGAACGCGGCGAACGTCTCCGCCGCGCCGCGGACAGCAAGATCCCAGCCCGAGCAGGATCGCGACGAACCCGAGCTGGGTCATCACCGCGTAGAACACCGCCCCGGCCGGCGGCTCCGCGCGGCGGTGTCCCGTCCAGCACCAGCACGAGCGACGCGAGCGGCCATCAGCTCCCACGCCAGCAGGAACGTCGACGACCGAGCCGGCCGCGGGCACCAGCAGCATCGCCGCCACGAACAGCGGCAGCCGCCAGGGACGGCGGCGCCAGATGCTCGCGGCGGGCGTAGCCGACGCGTGAACACCCCGGCCGCAACGCTGACCGCGCCGGTGACGACGTCGAACAGCCCGCTCGTCGCGTCGCCGCCGAATACCGCACCGGATCAACGGCAGCAACCAGCCGATCCGCACGGTCGCAAAGCCCGATGACACGGTCAGCGCACCGAGCCAAACCACCCCTGCGCCGATCGCCGCCGTCGTCACACCGGAGATCGCCCCCCTAGTCCTCGCCGGGGAAACGAGGCCGCCAACGCAGCGACGAGAGCACCGCACACGACGAGTGCGGCCAATGTAGGGGCGTTCACCGGCCGGTAACTCGACGCAAAGCCTGGCCGATTTGCTCTGGTGTCGGCGGGCAGCCTGCCACCTCGACGTCGACAGGGAGGAAGTCGGCGACCGGTCCGGCCACCCCGGGGCCACCCGCGAACATCCCACAGTTGAGAGCGCAGTCGCCCACGGCGATGACGACCTTCGGTTCTGGTGTGGCTTCGTAGGTGTCGCGCAACGCGCGTGCCATGTTGCGGGTAACAACCCCCGTGACCAGCAGTCCGTCGGCGTGCCGCGGGGACGCGACCAGTCGGGCACCGTATCTCTCCGCGTCGTATACCGGCGAGAACGCACCCGAGATCTCGATTTCGCAGCCATTACATGACCCGGCATCGACGTGACGCAATGCCAACGAGCCGCGCAACGTCGCGGGTGTGTTCGCGGGTTCGGGCAGGTCCGGCGATGCCTCGGCAACTCGGCCGGTGCGTCGGATCTTCGACAGCATTCGCACGACCCTGCGTCCTCTACCGGGTCATCCGCCGCGATGATGCGGCGCGTGGACGCACCGGCACGCGCAGCTCCTGCAGCGTCTCGATCCGACCCGCCAACACCCCTGTCAGAATCCGCCGAGCGACCGCGAGCAGTTCAGCCACATCATCGGCGGCCAAGGCGTAGTACACATTGCTGCCTTGTCGGCGCGCCGTCACCAGGCCGCCCTGTCGCAGCACCCGTAGCTGCTGTGAGAGGTGCGAAGCTTCCAACCCGACGTCGGGCAGCAATTCTCCGACCGAGCGTTCACCTTGGCTGAGCAATTCCAGCACCCGAATCCGCGCCGGATGTCCGAGCGTCTTGAAGAATTCCGCCTTTGCCTGGTACAGCGGCGTCGCCACGAGCGCTCCTTCTCACTGGGTACTGGCCGGCTCGTCATATGCTCATGTCGCAACCTGATACTTCTATCATATCGTCGGTGCCGTGTAGCGGCCCTCGCGTCCGCCTGGCCGCCGTTCGGCCTAGCAAGATCTGCTGCCCCAGGGTCGATCACCACACGACGACCGGCGCGGGAAGGGTGCATGAGCGAGAGCGGCACAACTGCCTTGTCACCCGACGGCCGGTACCGGTGGGACGGGTACGGCTGGCTGCCCGTCGTGCCGGCGCTCCCAGACATCTCGGTTCAAGCTGCCACGACTGTGCCGACTGCTTTCGGGATTGCGCCCGCACGCGCGCACCGGCGGGTGGGTCGGCGAAGCGGCACGGTGCCGAAGATCCTTGCGGCCGTGATCGCCGTCGTCATCGCAGTAGCGCTCGGCGCGGTCGTGGTGGTCGCGCGCAGTGAGCGCAAATCATGCGAGTGCCGCGTTGGCGAACGAACGGCAATCACTCATCTCGACCCGAGCACAACTCAACGTCGCCCGAACGCAACTGACGGAAGCGGCTAGCGAACTCGACAAGGCCCGTGCTGAGGCGAAGCAAGCCACCAGCGCTCTCTCTGACGCGCAAACACAATTGACGGCGGCGCAGAGCGGAAGCGGCTGCGTGTCAGCAGTTCGTGGCGGACGCCGACACGCTGCTCAGCCTGGTGCGCACGTATATCGATGCTTCGGATGCTGCCTGGGCCAAGATCGCCGACGGCGGAAATGCGCAGGCGCTGATCGACAAGGTCGACGCGCTGGCGTCCCAAATCGACGTCGCGAACAGCACGTACAAGGCCGATCGGCTCAGTTGCCTACCGGGTGGCGGCTTGCCGGGCTCGAACGCCTAGCGCGGCTACTTGCCGCCCTTCCCTTCGTGCTCGGCGACGTACTCGGCCGGCGTGCCCTCACCGCCACCTTCGGGATCGGCGTTGCCAAGCGCCGTCTCGGCGGGCATCTCGTCGATGTGCTCCTTGGCTTGCGCTGCGAGATCCTTGTCGTCGTCGGGCATCTGCGCTCTCCTTCGCTAGTCCTGCTGGCCACGTGCTACCCCATCGTGCCTCACGCGCAAACCGATACAACGCGCCTTGACTCTTCGCGACCAGCTCCTGCGCTGCGACACCCGTTGGCGTGCACAGCTGGAGCGAGACCAATCCCTTCCGCTGTCGTGGGTGTCGCACGATCCTCGCCGCACGAACATTGCCAACCGACGGCACCGCCGTCCGCTTCGCAACGACGTAGGAGAACTTCTCGTCTTCGTACGACATCTCGCCGCCTTTCACCTCGCGATGCAGCCGCGACCGATCGAGCCGCGCAGCGAAGTGACACCAGTCGTGCGTTGGCCAGCAGCGGACACGCGCGCTCGTGCGGGCATGGCGCCACGATCGTGTGCCCGCTGCCGATCAATGCATCACGCGCCGCGATGATGCGCGCGAAGCCAGCAGGCGTGCCAGGTTCAATCAGGACGACGAGTGGTGCTGCTCGCGCCATCGCGTCCGACCAACTCGGGCTTGCTGCGTCAGGACTCAACTCGCCCAACACGTAGCCAGCGCTGGCAACGTCAGCGGCCATGGAGAGCTCGCCGTCATCAAGGCGCCACGGGATCCAACGTGCCGCTTGCAGCGGGCGCGCGTAGCGACGCGACGGCGAGCGATTTCCCCAGCGCAACCGCATGTTCCGCCTGCTCGAGTGCGTGCAGCTTCAGTGAGTGTCGGCCAGATTTCTGTCGCCGCCCAACCCATCGCGCCGGTGCCCGCGCCGAAGTCGATCAGTCGCTGCGGCCGTAGGTCGGGACGAGCGGCTTGCACCGCTGACAGCACCGCGTGTGCGACCGCGTAGGTCGCTGGCATGCGGTAGGCGGTGTAGGCCAACGCGTCGGCCGGCGTCGAAAGAATCGGGTGCCGTTGCCGCGTCACCAGAGCGGTAGGTCGCGATCAAGTGCTCGACGGTTGATGCGAGCTGCTTGGCTGATGTCGCCGCGAGTGCTTCGTCGATGCACGCACGCAGACTCGGCACGGCCCGACCCTACGCCAGCTCTCCGCCGTCCCCTCCGCTCGGCTAAGGTGCGGTCAATCACCTGCCCACTGCCAATTCGAACTGCCCACTGCCCGAGGAGCCCGCGTGGCGATCGCAGCCGACCAGCCGATTCGGTGGGGAATCATCGGCACCGGCGGGATCGCCGCCACCTTCGCCGGCGACCTGAAACTGCTGCCGGACGCCGAGGTGGTTGCGGTCGGGTCGCGCAGCCAGGAGTCGGCCGACGCGTTCGGTGACCGGTTCGGCATATCCCGAGCGGCACGCGACTTACGAAGCGCTTGCCGAGGATCCCGACATCGACGCGGTCTACGTCGCGACTCCGCACCCGTGGCATCGCGACGGCGGGATGCTCGGCATCAACGCCGGCAAAGCGGTGCTGATCGAGAAGCCGTTCACCATCAACGCGGCCGAGGCGCGCGAGCTCATCGACGCAGCGCGCGCCCGCGGCACCTTCCTGATGGAAGCGATGTGGACGAGATTCCTGCCGCACGTCGTGCGCATTCGCGAAGCTGATCGCCGAGGGCCGGCTCGGGTGACGTCCGCTCGGTGATCGCCGACCACGGCCAGTGGTTCGTCGAGGACCCCGACTTCACCGGCTGTTCGCACCGGTTCTCGGCGGGGGCGCGTTGCTCGATCTCGGCATCTACCCGATCTCGTTCGCGTCGATGATTTTCGGTCAAGCCGCGCAGATCACAGCGGTCAGCGACCCGCGTTCACCGGCGTCGACGCGCAGACCACCGTCGTCCTTCAGTACGAGGGCGGGCGGCAGTCAGTGTCCTTCACGACGCTTGAAGACGTCTCAGCGCGAACCAGGCCGCGATCAACGGCACCGACGCGCGCATCGGAGATCGACAGCGTCTTCTACGCACCGACCTCGTTTCACCTCATCACCCGCGAGCGCGAGGTCGAACACTTCAACATCGAGCACGAGGGTCACGGCCTTCGCCACCAAGCAGCAGAGGTCGGCCGCTGCCTGCGGGCCGGGCTCACCGAGAGCCCGATCCTGACGCTCGACCGAGACGCTCTCGATCATGGAGACGATCGATGAGGTTCGTCGTCAGATTGGTCTGCGCTATCCGTCCGAGTAGGGCGACGACTCATCAGCGGCGACTGTCGGCGCCAGGCGGTACCTGAGCATCGGCGGTGGTCTGCCGACAGCACGCACGACGGTGCCCGCGAGTCCGGCGATGCCGAGCCCGATGAGCAGCATGCGGCACGACCCAGCGCAACTCGAGGCTTCGGTGGGTGACCTCGCCACCCAGGTAGGCCACGGCGATGGCGCAGAACGTCACGCCGGCGATCAACGACGTCCAGTCGGGCTCGTGACGCTTCATGGTGGATCACCTCTCCGCTTCCTGTCGGTGCCGCTGGCGGTTGAGGCGTCTGTCGGTGCACTCGCGTGGTTCGGCTCAGTTCGGAGGCGCTGGCGCAGCGGGCTGCGCGGCGCCGTCGGTACGACGGTCGACTGCGTCTGGCACGAAGTCACGGTCGACGATCGACGCGGCCGACGCCGACCCGCAGATCGAGGTCGATCTCGCCGGCGACCGCCGGTCCCGGCCGGTGGCGACCAGCACGACTGTGCGGTCGACCTGATTGCCCCTCACGTCGTTGCCGTCGATGACGGCACGTCACCTGCGCCGCGCGCGCCCGTGCGTCACGACCTTGACGTTCGACGGGCACGTCGACGATGCAGGACGCCGATGCCGACGATCGACGGTCACGCTGCACCTTGCTCGCCGACGAGATCGAGGCCGGTGAGGTCGATCGTCTGTTCGCCGATGCCGAGGTGGTACGCGGCGGGTAGCTCGCTCACTGCGTCGGGTTCGTACGAAGCGGCCGCCGATGCCGCCGCGCAACGGGACGTCGACCGTCGCCGTCAATCGCCAACGCGATGGCAAGCACCGCGCCGAACGCGATGAGCCGCGCGCCCGGCCGATCCACGTGCCGACGACGAGCGCGAGCCCGACGGTGAGTAACGCCGCGGCGAAGATCGCCTGCGCGCTGATGTCGATCGCGTTCGATGCGTTCGAGCGCGAACAGCACGCCGACCATCGACGATGCCGACGCTGATGCGCGAACGGGCCGAGCAACGACGGCGGGCGCGGTGGCTTCGGCGGTCGGTGGCACGAGCTCGGCGGCGGGGTGTAGACCGGGCGGGACGGCGAGAAGCCGGCCGGCGGTCCCAACGGCGCCGTGTAGTGCGGGGCGCTGTATTGCGGTGCGGCGTACTGCGGCGCGGCGTATTGCGGCGGCGTATAGCCCGGTCGCGGCGTACGGTGTCGCGGTACTCGGGCGCCAGGCGGAGCGGCGTCCCGTAGTCGGCTGCGTACGGCGTCACGTACGGAAGGTGGCGGCGGCCCGTATGGCGGCTGCGGCGCGAACGGAGCGGTGGCCGGTGGCACGCCGACGCGATCGCGACTGGTCAACGCGACGACCGCAACGACGGCGAGCACGATGAGCAAGACCTCGAACCGCGCCCCGCCGGTGGTAGGCGATCTCGGTCACCGTGATGACGCCGATGACGCCGACGACGATGGCGGCGATGATCGGCGCGGCGACGGGCGACCCTGGAACAGCCGCTGCAGCTTCGGAGACGTCGCGTGCCGTCTTCGGGTATCAGCAGCCAGGCCAGCGCGTAGAGCAGCAGCCCGACGCCACCGAAGATGGCGAGCGCCGCAAGCACGATGCGGAGATGATCGGGTCGATGCCGACGTAGCGGCCAAGACCCCCGCAGACCCCGCCGATCATGCGGTCGTCGCGGCTGCGACGCAGCTGACGGATGTCGAACCGGCCGGCGCGGGGCCGGCGCCTGCCGCGGCGTGCCAGCAGGATCGGAAAAGTCTTGGCTCATATCGACGATCTTGGCGGCCGGCGCGCGCGCGCCCATCGGGAACTACCCTGGCCCGACCCTGAGTTTGTGCTGGCGGCCGCGCCGGAATGGCTCGCGACGTGTGACGATCGTGGGGTGCCACCACTGCCGAACTCGACCACCTCCGCCAAACTCACGCGGCCACCCAAGGCCAACTGGTCGCCGGCGTCGCCCGCGGGCTCGCCGACCACCTGCGGGTCAACGTGCTCGTCGTCCGCCTCGCTTTCGTGGTGCTGACCTTCGCGGCGGGTGCCGGGCTGGCCATGTATGCCGCGTTCTGGGTCTTCGTCCCGCCGCAGCCGAGCGCGGCGGCCGACACCGTGTCGAGCGACTCGACGGGCGCGGCCAATACGTCGCGATCGCTGCGCTCACTATCGGCGGCGTCTCTGGCCGTCCAGTCGCTGGGTCTCGGATCTGCCGGCGAATTGCTGTGGCCACTCGCGTTGACCGGGTTCGGTGCGGCGGTCTTGTGGTGGCAGGCCGATGAGGCGCAGCGCGCGCAGCTGGCGCAAGGCCGCGGTCGGCAGCGCGCATCCGCCGGCCGGCGCGAGCACGATCGGCGGCGCGTGCCTCGTCGTCGCGGGTGCCGCCACTTTCCTTGTTTACCACGGACAGTTGACCGAGTGCGCAACGGACTGCTCGCGTCCGTCGTGATCGTCGCGGGCGTCGCCGTCATCACCGGGCCCTTGGTGGCTCGGCACGTTGCGCGAACTGGCCAGCCGAGCGGCGCGCCCGCATCCGCGAGCAAGAACGCGCCGAACTTGCCGCGCACTTGCACGACTCGGTGCTGCACACGTTGGCGCTGATCCAGCGGCACGTCGATGACCCGCGCGAAGTGCAGCGGCTGGTGCGTGGGCAGGAACGCGAGCTTCGCAGCTGGCTGTACCGGCCGCCGCCGACCACACCCAGGATTTCGGTGGCGCCCTCGAACAAGCCGTGGCGGACGTCGAGGACGCGCACCGGGTCACGATCGAGACCGTTGTCGTCGGCGAGCGAAAGCATCGACGAGGGGTTGTAGGCGATGGTGCAAGCCGCGCGCGAGGCGATGATCAACGCCGCCAAGCACGCCGGCGGACGCCGCGATCTCGGTCTACGCCGAACTCGACGCCACAAAGGCGACGGTGTTCATTCGCGACCGCGGCCGGGGCTTCGACGCGGCCGCGGTGCCAATCGATCGCCTCGGCGTGAAGGAGTCGATCGTCGGCCGCATGGAACGGCACGGCGGCAAGGCCACCGTTCGCAGCGCGCCCGGCTTCGGCACTGAGATCCAGCTCGAGATGGCAACCGCGATGGCACGCGCATGACCCGAACAATCCCGGTGCGGGTGGTGATCGTCGACGACCACCGGCTGTTCCGTTCGGGCGTGCGTGCCGAGCTCGGCCACGCCGTCGAGGTCGTCGGGGAAGCCGACGACGTTGCCAGCGCGGTCGCGGTGATCAGCCGCACCGACCCCCGACGTCGTGTTGCTCGACGTCCATCTGCCGGGCGGAGGTGGCGTCGAGGTGTTGCGTCAGCTGCTGCCCGCGCTGCCCGACGTCCGCTTTCTTGCGGTGTCTGTTTCTGATGCGGCTGACGATGTGATCGGCACCGATTCAGGGCCGGCGCGCGGGGTTACGTGACCAAGACAATCTCGGGCGCCGAACTCGCTGCCGCCGTGGGTCGTGTTGCGGATGGTGACGCGGTATTTTCACCGCGCCTTGCTGGCTTCGTGCTCGATGCATTCGCAGCGACGGATGCACCCGCGATCGATCCCGAACTCGACGCCTTGACCGCACGCGAACGTGAGGTACTTCGGCTGATTGCGCGCGGTTACGCGTACAAGGAAATCGCGAAGGAACTCTTTATTTCGGTGAAGACGGTCGAGACGCACGTGTCGAGTGTGCTGCGCAAACTCCAGCTGTCGAACCGGCATGAACTCACCAGGTGGGCCACCGACCGCAGACTGGTGTGAGGTGTGCAATTGGACGTGATCACGAAGGGTTGAGCAGCGGATGGCCTGCTAACCCTTCGTGATCACTGGAAAGGCTTAGGCGCTGGTCCCGGTGCCCGTCGGTGCAGCGCTGCTATTAGGCGCAGCGCTCGTGTTCGGTACGGGTCCGGCCGAGCCACCAGGCGCATTGGGGCCGCCGAAGCCGCGACGGGTGCCGAAGGCCAAGGCCGGTACCTTGCCGTCGTGCAGAACCGCGAGCACGGTGCCGCCGTCGGTGGTGGTGACGAAGAACACGGTGTCGCCCACCTTGACGTCCGCCAGCGTGGCCTTGCCATTCTTGGAGATGTTGGTCGTGCTGGTGGTGCTGTAGGTGGTCGTCGCCGTGCTGGTCTTGATAGTCACCGTGTCGGAACCAACGGCCGTGACCGTGCCGGTCTGCGGCTTGACGCCTGCGAACGGGCCGACGGCGCTACCAGGGCCGCGACCGGCAAACCCGCCGGGGCCGCGCTGACCGCCAGGGCCACCCGGGCCGCCAGGACCGCCAGGCCCCGCTCGGAAGCCGGCGTTGCCGTCGAGCAACTGAGCGATCACGGTGCTGGTAGTCGTCGTCGTGGTGAAGTGCACCGTGTCGCCGACCTTGACTCCACTGAGTGCGCCCGGGCCAACCTCATTGATCGAGATGTGGCTCTTGGCGTCGACGGTGTAGGTCGTGGTGGCCGTGCTGGTCTTGATCGTCACCGAATCGGTCGTTACTGCAGTGACGGTGCCAGTGAGTAGGTTCGCGCGGGTGGTGGCGAACGGGCCAGGCTTGACGCCTGGTGCCGGCGACGCGGGTGCTGATGGGCTCGGCGGGCTGGTCGCCGCGGAAGCGCCAAGCGTGCTCGACAAGATGCCACCGGCGACGGCACCACCGGCGACCAACACGATGGCACTGGCGATCGCGCGCCGTGATCTCGCGCGCCCGCCAACGGGTTCGGATGACAACACGTCGGGCGGCAGGATTTCGGGTGAGGTCACAGCGGGCTCCTCTGTGCGGTGTGGCCAGGCGGTGTGGCCAGGCGGTGTGGCCAGGCGTTGTGGCAGGCGGTCTGGCTAGGCGGCGCGACAGCGCATCTGGGAAGGCTGCCGTTTCACCAACCATCGGCGTGCAACCTGGGAATCAGCTGATCGACTGCCCTCAGGTTGCTCTGATTTGCGCTCAGGGAGTGGAAATCACCAAGAAAGATTCAGCCTTTCGGCCCTCCGCGAAGCCGGCGTTCTTGGCTTGCGTGGTAAGCCAATTTCCAACGAATTCTTCGAGGTTGTCCATATGTGCGGTCTGGCTCTCGTGTGCGCGCAGCGCGGCAATTTTGCGGTCGAAGGTGTCGGTGACATCGACGTAGTGCAGCGCGTGACCGGCGACACCGCCCATGATCCACACCTCTTTGACCGACCAGGCTTCGAGTTCTTCGTCGAGCCGCAGGCTGGTGTGCGCAAAGGGGTTGCGTGCGTCGGGATAGATCGCGTCGAGGGCGGCAGCGCCAGCGGCGCGGTGGTCGGGGTGACTGCGGCCGACGCGCTCGTAGTCACGCTCTGCACTCGGGATCAGCATGCGCTGCGGCTGTACCTGACGGATCACCCGGCTGATGTCGCGGCGCAGCTCCATGCTCGCGACCAGCGCGCCATCGGGATAACCCAAAAACCGAACATCGTGGACGCCGACCCGCTTGGCCGCCTCGATCTGCTCGGCTCGTCGCAACGCAGCCATCTGGTCGCGCGGAAACTCCAGATCGAAGCCGCCGGCGTCGCCGTCGGTGCAGATGCAGTACACAACCTCGAGGCCGGCGTCGGTGAAAGTCGCGATCGTGCCCGCAGACCCGAAGTCGACATCGTCGGGGTGCGCGGTCACGACCAAGACGCGTTCGATCTCGGCGTCGGGCAAAGGCTCAACAGGCATTGCGTCATTCTAGATGTGTCCGCGCGGCTCTCTAGACTGGGCATGATGTCCGCCGCCACCGAAGAGCTTCTTGCCGATCTCAACCCCCAGCAGCGCGCGGCCGTCGTGCACGAGGGGGGTCCGCTCCTCATCGTCGCCGGCGCGGGCTCTGGCAAGACCCGCGTGCTCACCCGCCGCATCGCTTACCTGCTGGCCGCGCGCCAGGTCGCGCCGTCCGAGATCTTGGCTATTACCTTCACCAACAAGGCCGCCGGCGAGATGAAAGAACGCGTAGCGGCCATGGTGGGCAATCGCGCGAAAATCATGTGGGTGATGACGTTCCACGCCGCGTGCGTGCGCATTTTGCGTGAGAACGCGAAGCGGCTCGGCTACAGCACCACGTTCTCGATCTACGACTCGGCTGATTCGCAGCGGCTGATGGCGTTGGTTTGCCGCGAACTCGATCTCGACCCCAAGCGTTACCCGCCGCGCGCCTTCAACGCGCAGGTATCGAACCTGAAGAACGAGTTGGTCGACGACGAAGACTATGCGCGTCGCGCGAAGAACCATCACGAGACGACGCTCGCCGAGGCGTACACCGGCTATCAGCGGCGCCTGCGCGAAGCGAACGCGTTCGACTTCGACGACCTCATCATGGTCACCGTCAACCTGTTCCAAGCTTTTCCCGACGTTGCCGAGCACTACCGGCGGCGCTTCCGGCATGTGCTGGTCGACGAGTACCAAGACACCAACCATGCGCAGTACACCTTGGTGCGCGAGCTCGTCGGCGGCACCGCCGACAAGCAGGAGAAGCGCACGGTCGACGGCGACCTGGTACGGGCCGCAGCCGATGGCGCTGCTGACGGCGGGCCCGGCCCAGGTGAGCTCGTCGTCGTCGGCGACGCCGACCAATCGATCTACGCGTTTCGTGGTGCGACGATCCGCAACATCATGGAGTTTGAACGCGACTACCCCGACGCCACCGTGGTGCTGCTCGAACAGAACTACCGATCGACTCAGACGATTCTCACTGCCGCGAACGCGGTGATCACCAAGAACGAGGGACGCAAGGCCAAGAACCTGTGGTCAGACTCGGGCGACGGCGAGCAAATCGGCGGGTATGTCGCCGACGACGAGAGAGGCGAGGCGTCGTTCGTCGCCGAAGAGATCGACCGGTTGCACGATGCGGGTGCGGCGAAGTTCAGTGATGTGGCGATCTTCTACCGGACCAATGCGCAGTCGCGCATCTTTGAAGAGATTTTCATCCGCGTCGGGCTGCCGTACAAGGTTGTCGGGGGAGTGCGGTTCTACGAACGCCGTGAGGTGCGCGACCTGCTCGCCTACCTGCGCGTCGTGGTCAATCCCGAAGACACCGTGTCGCTGCGCCGCATCCTCAACGTGCCACGACGTGGCATTGGCGATCGCGCCGAGGCCTGCATCGAGCAGCTGTCGGCGCGTGAACGCATCTCGTTCTCACAGGCGTTGCGCCGAAGCGACGAGGCGTACGGCATCGCCACCCGGTCGGCGTCCGCTATCAAGGATTTTGTTGCGCTGCTTGACGAATTGCGGGTCTTGGCCGAATCATCGCCGCCCGCCGAGGTAATGGAAGCCGCGCTAACGAAGAGTGGCTACCTGGCCGAACTCGAAGCCAGCATCGACCCGCAAGACGAATCGAGGCTCGAGAACCTGCGCGAGCTCGTCACGGTCGCGCGCGAGTTCGAAGAAGGTAACCCCGATGGTCGGCTGTCCGACTTTCTTGAACAGGTGGCGCTCGTCGCCGACGCCGATCAGATCCCCGACGCCGATGAGGGCGGCGGCGTCGTCACGTTGATGACCTTGCATACCGCCAAGGGCTTGGAGTTTCCGGTCGTGTTCCTCACCGGGCTCGAAGACGGCGTTTTCCCGCATATGCGATCGCTGACCGAGCCGAAGGAACTGGAAGAAGAACGACGGCTGGCCTACGTCGGCATTACTCGCGCGCAACGGCGGCTCTACCTCACTCGGTCGATGCAACGCAGTACGTGGGGGGCCCCCTCCTACAATCCACCGTCACGCTTCCTTGACGAGGTGCCAGATGCCCTCATCGACTGGAAGCGCATTGGCCCCCCACGCTACGTGCCGACCGGCGGCGGCCGGTCGTACGCCGGCACGTCACCAGCCGTGTTGCCGGGCCTGACCACGAAACCGTCGGGTGTCGGCAATCGACCGGTACCGCTGTTGAAACCTGGTGATCGCGTCAATCACGACAGCTTCGGTCTCGGCACTGTCGTGTCGACCTCGGGTCTTGGCGACAACGCACAAGCCAAGGTTGATTTCGGCTCAAGCGTTGGCGCCAAGACCTTCGTCTTGCGTTATGCGCCCCTGGAAAAAATCTGACTACTTGTTACTTGTGACCGCGACTGCCGTCATTGCCGTCGCCGTCACCGTGCTGTGAGTCGAGTCCGGCCGCAGCGGTCGGCAGCGGGATGACTTTCGGGTCGACATGGTGGCCATCCCCAAGGCCGCCACACCAAAGCCCGAACGCCCAGCCCTGACCGTGCCGCTCGCCCGGGTTTGGCGTCGCGGTTGCCGTCGGAGTTGGGGTCGCGGTCGCGGTCGCCTTGAACGGCGGGCAGAAGCCACACCACGGTCCCCAGTGCTTCTTCAACGGGTCGGCGGTTGCGGTGGCGTTGCCGTCGCAGTCGGTGTTGCCGTCGGCGAGACGCTCGGGCACGCGGTCGGCAACACCGGCAGTGACGCGCAGTAGGCCGGGATGCCCGCGGCGGTACCGGCGGCCTTGACCAAGGCGGCCAGGCTCTTCGCATCGAGGGTCTTGCCGGCTGCGTTCGCGGTTGCGAACTCACGGCACAGTTGGTAGACGACGAGCTTCTGCTTCAGTGCCGCCTCGGCTGCCTCGGCGGCCGCCTTCTTGGCCGCGAGTGCCGCTGCGGCCGCTGAGTCCGTCGCGCTGGTCGGCTGTCGGCGTCACCGTGGGAGTGGCGGCCGGGCTGCTCGGCGTCGTCGTTGTCCTTCTTCGACGTCGTGGTCGTCACCATCGGACTTGGCTCGCGACCGCCGCGAGAACGGCAGCGCTCGCACCCGAGGCTGCCGGCTTGGTTACCCCCGGTGCCGCCGCCTGGGTGCTGGGGCGCGCCGATCGTGTCGTGGGCGAAGTTCTGGATCGGGCCGGGCAGGACGCACGCGTACGCCGCGGTGGCTGCGCCCGTGAGCATCACGACGCCGGCCACAAGCCAGCGGCGAGCCGGCCGGTGCGCAGGGCGGTGAGTCTGGTCGAGAGCATCGTCTTGTACCTCGCGATGGGTTGGGGTTGACGGTGCCGGATCCCCGCCCGCTCGCGCCGGAACGCAGCCAGCACTTCAGCCTCGTTCGCACGTGCGGAGGGGTCTACTACCGACGCGGCACTGGCCGCGGCCCGGAGCAGATCCGAAACCGACTGCCATTCCGGAGCCGGTGCCGGAGTTTCGCTGGCACCGAACTTCGCGACGAACGTGGCATCGAAACTGGATTCCGAATTGCCGGCCTCGAGCAGCGCATCGAGCTGCTGTTCGTCGGCCGGGTCGCCGTGGCGTCGCCGGAAGGGCAGATTGGGCATCTCACCTCCCCAAACGTCATCGTCGTTCATCGCGTTACACCCGACTTTTCACAGCGACACCGGCGGGCGGCCCACCAGTTGCTGGAGCCGCCGCAGGCCGCGGTGCCCGTTGACCCGCACGGCGCCGGGCGTCTTGCCGAGGATGCGCGCGACCGACGCGACGTCGAGGCCGGCGACCACCCGCAACAAGATCACTTCGGCCTGGTCTCGCGGCAGTACCGCGATGAGCGCAAGCGCAGAATCGGTGCTCAAGTTGTCCATCGCCAGCAGCGCGGTGTCGTCAGGTGCGGCAAACGTGTCGAGCGGGTCGGCGCCGGTCGTGCGTGGCCGGCGTCGGTCACGCCGCTGGCCGTCGGTGACCTTGTTCCGGGCGATCGTGAAAATCCACCCGCGGAAGGCGAGTTCGTCGCCGGCGAATTTCGACAGATTGCGAATGACCTGGATCCACGTCTCCGAGGCCACATCAGCCGCCGTGCCGGGCGTCAACGTGCGCAAATAGCGCACCAGCCGCGGGTTCACCGCGCGCCAAAGATGGGCGAACGCGAGCTCGTCACCGCCCTGCGCGGCAACGAGAACGTGCTCGAACGTGTCTTCGACCATCCCTGCCGATCATCGCAATCGTCGGGCAAGACTTGAGACCCTAACCCGATCGAACCGCTCTGCGCATGCCATCGCAGGCATATCGTCGAATCAGAGCCGACTCGCATAAATGTAAGCGGAGGGCCCGCGATGACTGAGTTCACGCCTGGGGCAGGCAGCACGGCGGCCGCCAGACGCGTGCGGATCGTCTTGGCCAAGCCGGGTCTCGACGGGCATGATCGCGGCGCGAAAGTCGTCGCCCGCGCGCTGCGCGACGCCGGCGTCGAGGTGATCTACACCGGCCTGCACCAAACGCCCGAGCAGATCGTGGCGACGGCAATCCAAGAGGACGCCGATGCGATCGGTCTGTCGATCCTTTCCGGCGCGCACATGACACTCTTCGCGCGCGTGCTCGACCTTCTGCGCGACGGTGACGCCGCTGACATCGCAGTCTTCGGCGGCGGCATCATCTCCGCCGACGACATCGACGCGCTCAAGGCGATGGGTGTCGCCGAGATCTTTACTCCAGGCGCGAGTATGCAGGTCATCGTCGACTGGGTGCATGCTCGCTTTGGGGCGCCTGCGAGCTAGTGCACGGCGACGGGTGGTTCCGTTGGCGAGCTTCTGTGGGTCGGCTCCGGACCTGTGGTCGGCAGCGGCACGGCGGCGCAGAACGCGGCGACGTGGTCGGCGCCGCCGGCGAGGTCGTTGAGCCGGCCGATGTACTGCGTCGGCAACGTCCCGTGCCGGTAGGCGTTGCACAAGCCGATGACCACTGAGGTCGTCACCGCTGCCGGCGCTGGCGTCGGCGTAGCTGATGCCTTTGCCTTCAGCTCGGCGCCTGCTCACATAGTCAGCTCCGCCCGCCATTCGCCAGGAGCCTGTGCACTTGCGGGCAGCTGAACGCCGCGGTCAATGCCAGCACTGTAGGTCGCGAGTTGCACGAGGTCATCGCGGAGTGCGACGCTGTCGGTGCTTGGGCTCGGCGTCAAGGTCTTGGTGCAAAACGTGACGAGGTTTTCGGCGCCGCCGGCGAACGTCACCAATCGGGCCAGCATCGCCGGGTCGAGCGCCGTGTGGTGCTCGACGGCTGCGTGGTACGCGAGGCACAGGCTGTACGGCCCGACGTCCGCCGTGGTCTTGGTCGTCGTCACCGTCGACGGGTGGGCCGAACTCGGTTGGCGTCGGTTGGGTTGATGGTGGCTTGGGCGACTCGGAGTGGTAGGTCGCCGTGCTCGTGAGCTCAGGGCGATGCGACGTGGGAGCGGCGCTCGCCGGTGCGACGACCGGGCCAGCTGAGCGTGGGTGCCGCTCTCGTGTGGTGCGGGTGCGCCGATTGCGGAATGGGCGAAGCCCTGAATCGGTGTGGGCAGCGCATTCGCGTACGCCGCGGTCGCGACGGTGCCGACTCCAGCGGTGGTACACAGGGCCAGCGCGGCCAGTTTTCCGGTGATGAGTGCAGACAGCATGCGGGGCCTCTGGTGGGGTCGACGGGACGGGACACTCGAGCTGCGCTTGCCGGAAGGACGAAAGCGCCGCCGTCTCCCCGCTCAACTCGGCCGGCCACGCGGGCGCTGTCGCGCCCTGAACAACCTCCGAGACCGCCGTCCAATCGGTTGTCAATCCGCAGGGGACCATGCCCGTTCGGACCAGCTCCTCGAGCTGGCGGAGCTCCGGCGGTTGCGCGGGACGACGACGAAAGGGAGGCGGTGGCATCTCGCGCACGAAGAACGCTGAGTGACCACTTAGCGTTACGAGCTGACTTCATAATGTAACCGCCGGTGCGTAGGTGCGCTCTAACTCCTCGTCCGCGAGCACCTGTCGAAGGCGATGCAACGCCCGATGGGTGCCGACCCGCACCGCGCCCGGGCTCTTGCGCACGATGCCCGCGACGTCGGCCACCTCGAGTCCCGCGACCAGCCGCAAGATCAGCAACTCCGCCTGATCCGGCGGCAACGAAGCGATGAGCTTGAGCGCAGCTTGAGTTCCGATTGCGGCGATCGCCGATTCCTCGGTGTCGTCGGTGCCGCGTATCGCCGCGGCGGCCAGGTCGTTGAGGGGCGAGGTCGGACGCCGGCCCTGCTGGCGATGCCAGTCATGCGCCTTGTGCCTGGCAATCGTGAACAGCCACGACCGGAAGCCGGTCTCGTCGCCGCGGAATTCCTTCAGGCCACGGACTACCTGGAGCCACGTCTCCGAGGCGAGGTCGTCGGCCGCGCCGCCGACGGCGACCTGGAGGTAACGAAGGAGCGGCGGGTTCAGTTCGCGCCAGAGCATGGCGTAGCCGGTCTCGTCGCCGAACTGCGCGGCGATGAGATGCCGCTTCGAAGCCGGTAGCCCCGGTACCCATTGAGACAAGTCATCGACCGTTCGACGTCGCCGCCCGATGGGCCGGTCGGCGCATCCGCCGGCGCGTCCGAGCTGGGCGGCGTCGACGCGGCGTGTCGGGACCGATTCGGCCGACGCGGTGCGACAAAATCGACAAAAGCGTGAGGCCCCTCTATTTACGAGATAGAGGGGCCTCACTTAGGTCCGGCGTTGCCGCCTGACCTGTCGCCGATCAACAGTGGCGCTCGTGGCTCGACCGCCGTCAGTCGCGTCCGGCAGGAGTTGCCTCCTGCTGTGCGGACCGAGGTTTCTGAACCACGATCCCGGCATCAGCTGCGCCGATAGCTGAAGTTGCCCTCAGCCGATCCTTGCCGAAGATGCCGAGCCGACAGTTGTGCCCGCTCGGCGCGACCGCGAGTTGCCTCGCAGCCTGCTTCCCGAACCCAGATTTCGAATCGTTCCGCTCGCGCCCCCCGAGGGCGACGCCAGCTTCGCTACCCGAAACTTCTCCCGGTGCCGCCGCCGTGATCGGTGACGTGGGAGATTTCTAGCGGTCCTTTGAGGCGGCCGCAAGCCCTACAGCAAAAGAACTTTTGGGAATCTTGTTGGTCCACAGAAGACCGATGGTTGTCCCCTGTTTTTGGCACGTTCTCCACCGGTTGTGCACCGCTTCATCCACAGCTTCGAGGGGTTGAGTCGCTGCGCGAGTCAGCACCCAGGTCGGCGTGGTCGCGATTCGCTCGATAACCTCACATCCGGAACCGGCCAGCAGTTGACGCAGCCCGGCAGTTGACGCAGCCCAGCAGTTGACGCAACAGAGTTCAGGCAGCCGATCACCATCCGGTCGCAACCGCATCGAAGGACGGCACTCGTTGGACCTGTTCGAGTACCAAGCGCGAGACCTGTTCGCCGCCCACGGCGTGCCCGTCCTTCGCGGCGGCGTGGCCGCAACCCCCGAGCAGGCGCGCAAGATCGCGGCCGACCTCGGCGGCACCGTGGTCATCAAGGCGCAGGTCAAAGTCGGCGGTCGCGGCAAGGCTGGCGGCGTCAAACTTGCCGACGGCCCCGACGACGCGGAGGCGAAAGCGGCCGCGATCTTGGGCATGGATATCAAAGGCCACACCGTGCACCGGGTGCTCGTCGCCGAGGCAAGCGACATCGCGGAGGAGTACTACTTCTCCTTCCTGCTCGATCGCTCGAACCGCACCTTTCTCGCGATGGCATCGCGCGAGGGCGGCGTCGAGATTGAACAGATCGCCGTCGAAAACCCTGACGCGCTAGCAAAAATCCCGATCGATGCCATCGTTGGGGTCGATCTGGCGAAGGCGCGCGAGATCGCCATCGCGGCCAGCTATCCCGACGAGATTCTCGACCAAGCCGCCGCCGCGATCGTGGCCCTGTGGGAGGTCTTCACCCAAGAAGACGCGACGCTGGTCGAGGTGAACCCGCTCGTCAAGACGCCGGACGGCGTGGTGCTCGCGCTCGACGGCAAGGTGACCCTCGACGACAACGCAGCATTCCGCCAGCCCGGCCATGCCGACCTCGTCGACGCCGCGGCGGCCGACCCGCTCGAGGCCCGCGCAAAAGAAGCGAACCTCAACTACGTGAAGCTCGACGGCGAGGTCGGCATCATCGGCAACGGCGCGGGCCTGGTCATGAGCACGCTCGACGTCGTGTCGTATGCGGGTGAAGCCGTCGGGGTGTGCGGCCGGCCAACTTCCTCGACATCGGCGGCGGCGCCTCTGCCGACGTGATGGCGGCCAGCCTCGACGATCGTGCTGTCAGATCCGTCGGTGCGGTCCGTCTTCGTCAACGTGTTCGGCGGCATCACCGCATGCGACGCGGTGGCGAACGGCATCGTCGCCGCTTTCGGCAAGTTGCAGCGACGCGGGCGAACGGATCACCGCACCACTCGTCGTCCGGCTTGATGGCAATCGGGCGGCCGAGGGTCGCGCGATTCTCGCGGCCGCGTCGCTGCCAGGCGTCGAACAAAACGACACGATGGACGGCGCAGCCAAGCGCGCCGCCGAACTCGCTGCTGCGGCGAAGTAGGGGCGTCAATGGCAATCTTTCTCGATCGGAACAGCCGGGTCATTGTGCAGGGCATGACTGGCTCGGAAGGGAGCAAGCACACCCGTCGCATGCTGGCGGCGGGCACCACCGTCGTCGGCGGCACCAACCCGAAAAAGGCTGGTACGTCAGTAGATTTTGACGGTGTGTCGTTGCCGGTGTTCGCCGGCATCGCAGACGCGATGGCTGCGACGGGCGCCAACGTGGTCGTGAGTTTCGTGCCGCCGCCGGCGGCGAAGGTCGGCATGATGGAGGCGATCGATTCGGGTATCGGCCTCGCCGTGGTCATCACCGAAGGCATACCTGTGCACGACACGACCGCTGCGTGGGCGTACGCGACATCACGCGGCAACGTGACCCGCATCATCGGTCCGAACTGTCCTGGCATCGCATCACCCGGGCAGTCGAACGCCGGCATCATTCCGGCCGACATCACCAAGCCGGGCCGCGTCGGACTTGTCTCGAAGTCGGGCACGCTGACTTACCAGATGATGTTCGAGCTCCGTGACATCGGCTTCTCGACTTGTGTCGGCATCGGCGGTGACCCGGTTGTCGGCACGACCCACATCGACTGCTTGCGTGCGTTCCAAGACGACCCCGATACCGACGCCATCGTGATGATCGGCGAGATCGGCGGCGACGCCGAAGAGCGGGCGGCGGCGTTCATCGACTCGTACGTCACCAAGCCGGTGGTCGGGTACGTCGCCGGGTTCACCGCCCCCGAAGGCAGGACGATGGGTCACGCGGGCGCGATCGTGTCAGGCTCATCGGGCACCGCCGCCGCGAAGAAGGAAGCGCTGGAAAAGGTGGGCGTCCAGGTCGGCAAGACGCCGAGCGAAACCGCCAGGCTGATGCGGGAACTGATGACCAGGCCCTGAGGCCGGTTGTCGGTAAGCGGACCTTCAGGAGAAACCCGACATCCTCCCCCAGGGCGCCCGCTTGGACGATCATGTATCACGCGGCCGCGGCCGGACTCTTGTTTCCAGCGATGTACGACGTGCAGGAATCGTTCAACCGGGGGGTCTTGCTTCCGGCGTCCGCATGGCTCACTGTTGGCTCGTTATTTGCACGGCACATCCGTTGCCGTGACGTCTCAAGGAGGATGGGCAATGCCCGGCTTCGACCTGAAGCAGATCAATCGCAACGACCAGGGAATTCTTGGAGCAGGAATCCTGTTCCTGCTGCTCTCATTCTTTGTTCCGTTCTACGGCGTGTCATTCCACGGCCTTGGCGGCCTTGGTGCCAGCGCGAGCGTGACCGCCTGGCACAGCTACGGATTCCTTGGCGTGCTCTTGGTCCTTATCGCCGTCGGTATCGTCGCTGCCCGGGTATTCGCGAACGCATCGCTTCCGAGCCTGCCGATCGGCCCCAACCTGCTGGTCACGGCACTTGCCACGCTCGGCACGTTGTTGTTACTCCTGCGGGGTTTCACCTACAGCTCGGCGAGTGGCCCGGGCGTGTCAGTCGGCCTCAAGTGGGGTGCGTACGTCATTTTCGTTCTGGGCATCGCAGTCGCGGTGTTCGCCTTCCTGAACCTCAAGGCATCCGGCGAGAAGATGGCGTGGGACGCAACGGCGATGAACAAGCCTGCGGCGGCGAGCGAAGCGCCACCGGCGACCCCGTACCCGCCGCAGTCAGCCCCGACCTATCCGCCGACTGCGCCGGCCGATTCGACCTCCCCGGCCGACCCTGGGACTCCCGGAGTCTGACGCAGTTTCACGCTCGGCAAATGAGAACGGGCCCGGACGGATCGCCGTCCGGGCCCGTTCTTTTGCCTTGCATTCTCGGAGTTTGTTAGACGCTGGCGGCTTAAGAACCCCGCGAATGTCTCACAAACTCAGCGGGCCGTCCGACCTAGCGGCTCTGAACGACGTAGACGTTGGCCGCTTTGTCATGCCAGCCCTGCCGGTGCTTTGAACCGTCCCAAAGGAACGACAACCCGATGATGAGATAGCCGATCCCGCACAGGACCGTGCCGAGGACAGGGAGCATCAATGCTCGAACCGCTGCCGGGCCGAAGCCGGGTGCTCCGCCGCTGGTGCGCACAACTTTGATGCCGACCAGCTTCATGCCGAGCGTGCCGCCCAGGAATCCGATGAGCAGAGCGTCGTAGAGGAAGTACACGACGAGGCTGACCAGAATGTTCTTGCCGTACACCGCACCGTTGATGCTTGTCACTCGATGGCCGTTGACGTCCGTCGTTGTGTGCGTGACCTTGACCTTGTACAGGTGAATGGCAACCAAGATCAGGATCACCACGAACAGAACCACTGCGTCGAGCAACCTCGCACCGATGCGTTGACCCGTTCCGGCGAGTCGAGTCGGACCGGAGCCGGGGATATCGACGAGTTCCGGATCGCCGTACCCCATGCCGTAGGGGGGTTGGCCGTATCCCGGCGGTGGCGGTGGCATCTGCCCGTAGCCCGGCTGCGCGCCGCCGTAAGGGGCCTGACCGTAGTTGGGCTGGGGTTGGCCATACGCCGGCGGGGGAGCTGCGGCTGCCCGTAAGCGGCGGCGGCGGCGGCAGGGGCGGCGGGGGCATGGCGGCGGGGCAGCCTGCCCGGGTGCATCAGCCGGTGGCACGGCCCATGGGTCGGGCTGTCCAGAGCCCGGATCCGACGGTGTCGACACGAGTCCTCCTCATCGCTGGTGCACGGGTGCTGCCGGGTGGTGCGCCGGGTGGCGCGTCAGATGATGCCGAACCGAACGAGTTGCCAGACTTCCGAGCCCGCAACCACGAGCGCCGCGATGGTGAGCAGGGCGCGCCGAGGCAATCCCCTTCCGTCACCGGCCCATCCGTGAACACGTGGGCGCGTGTGCCGAAGGGCCGCGATGGCAGGTAGCAACGCCAGCACAAGCGCGCCGACTACGACGAACGGGTTGGCTCGCAAGGCTCCGACAACATCGGCGTGACCGATCCTGACCGCGGCAGTCGTGCCGCCACAGATCGGGCACGGGATGCCGGTGAGCGCTCGCAACGGGCACACCGTCGCCGGCCGGCCAGGAATCGTCAGGTGCGCCAGCGTCACTGCACCGAGGGCGCCGACGGCAAACCGCGCAGTACTTGATCTGAGGCCGGAGCGGGTAGTCGGCGACGAGCGAACGCTGTCAACGGCGAGCAGCGCCACGGCGTCCCCTCTTCTGGTCTTGTCGTCAACGAGCAACGACATCATCCGGACCCCTCCGACAGCGGTCAAGGTTAGGCCGACACCCCGAGGCGGTCGCAGGTTCCGGGCGAGTCGGGTCGCGACTGCCAGCATGGAATCCATGACCGACACGCTGACGCGGCCGGTACCTGCCGCAGCGCGCCGGCCGGTACGTGCCGCGGCACCTCGCCGACGGGCGCCGGGCGCCCGACCGCGGCTGCTCGTCGGCGTCGGTGTGGCGTTGTGGACGGCGCTGCTCGGGCTGGCGTTGCCGGTCTGCGTGACGCTCAGTGCCTGGGTCACCGCCGCACACCACGACGATGCGGTGCGGCCGGCCTTGGCCATGGCCGTGCAGATCTGGTTGGTGGCCCACCACGGCGGCCTGCATCTGACGGGCGGCTCGTTCAGCATCGTTCCGCTTGGGTTGTCGATGGCGTTCGCGCTCTTGCTCATGCGTGCTGGCCGGCAAGCCGCTCGACTGTCGGGGGCCCACGATCGCTTCGATGCGCTGACGACCGGTTTGTCGATCGCACTGCCGTACAGCGTCGTGGCCGCCCTGCTCACCCGGGCCGGCCAATCGGGACAGGTTCGACCCGCTCCGCTCCAAGCCATGACCGGAGCGTTCACGCTCGCGCTTGTCTTCGCCGTCCTCGGCGCGTTGCGCGAGACCGATCAGCTCGGCGGCCTGGTTGCGGCCGTTCCTGCCGACGTCCGCGCAGTGGTTCGGGCCGCGCTGGTCGCGACCGCGACCGTTCTCGGGGTTGGGTTCGCGCTGGTCGCCGCCGGCATGGCTACCCATGCCGATCGCGCGGTGGCGTTTGTCGGTTCGCTGCACGGCGGCATCGCCGCCGCCGCGCTGATGGTGGTCGCTTCGATTGCGTACCTGCCCAACGTCGTCGTGTGGGCAACTGCACTGACGATCGGCCCGGGATTCGCCGTCGGCACGAAGACCTCGGTCGCGTTCGGCGGCGTGCATCTGGGTGCGGTTCCGGCGTTGCCGCTCCTTGCGCCGCTGCCGTCGGGCGGCGCATTGCCGACCATCGCCTGGCTGACCGCGCTCGCCCCGGTGCTGGCCGGCGTGGTTGCGGGGCGCGTGCTCGGTCGCGGCCTCGAGCAGCGGCCCGACGCGATGTCGCATGGCGCGGCACGCGGGCTCGCGGCCGGCGGTGTGGTGGGGGTGATCCTGGCCACGCTGGCGTGGCTCTCGAGCGGGTCGCTCGCACCAGGTCGCATGAGTCGGCTCGGGCCGTCGCCATGGCAGGTGGGTCTCGCCGCCGCGGTCGAGATCGGTTTGGTCGCCTCGGCGACGGCAGCCTTGATCGCCTGGCGCCAGTCTCAGCCCACGCTGATCGCCGATGCGGCGGCAGCTGTCGTGGTTGACGAGGTCGTGGCTGACGAAGCACCCGACTGACCGCCGGATATCGTGGGCGCCGCGTCCACGCTCCGAAGGAGGCCGTGCTGGCCACGTACCCGCTGCGGGTCGTTGTCTTGGTGTCAGGCACCGGAACCAACTTGCAGGCGTTGCTCGATGCGGCCGCCGACGAGTCGTACGGCGCGATCGTGGTGGCGGTAGGCGCCGATCGTGCCGGCACGCTGGCGATCGAACGGGCCAGCAGGGGCGGCGTCCCGACGTTCGTCGTTGACCTGGCCGACTTCGCCGATCGCGCGGCGTGGGACGACGCGCTGGCCGCCGCTGTCGCCGCACACACGCCCGACCTCGTGGTGCTGGCGGGCTTCATGAAACTGGTTGGCGCAGCTTTCATGGAGCGCTTCGATGGAGCTGTGCTGAACACGCACCCGGCGCTGTCTCCGGCGTTTCCTGGCGTGCACGCGCCGCGCGACGCGGTGGCTTACGGCGTGAAAGTCAGTGGGTGCACGTTGTTCTTCGTCGACGACGGCGTCGATACCGGGCCGATCGTCGCGCAGGCCCACGTCGCGGTGCACGACGACGACGACGCGTCTGCCCTGCACGAGCGCATCAAAGTCGTCGAACGGCAGCTGCTCGTGGAGACTGTCGGCAAGATGGCACGCGCCGGCTGGACCATCTCCGGACGAAAGGTCACCATCCCGTGAGCACCGCAAGTTCCACGCCGGACGACGGTTCTGTGCCGGACGATTCAGTGCCGGACGACGGAGGTCGGCGTCCGATCAAGCGCGCGTTGATCAGCGTCTACGACAAGACCAGCCTGGTCGAGCTTGGCCTCGGTCTGGCCGCAGCCGGCGTGCAGATCGTGTCGACCGGCACGACCGCGGCCGTGCTGGCGGAGGCCGGAGTGCCGGTCACCAAGGTGGAAGAGCTCACCGGATTCCCTGAATGCTTCGACGGCCGGGTGAAGACCCTGCATCCGAAGGTGCATGCCGGGTTGCTTGCCGACACTCGTAAGCCCGAGCATGTGCGCCAGCTGGGTGAGCTCGACGTCGAGCCATTCGATCTGCTGGTGTCGAATCTCTATCCGTTCCGCGAGACGGTTGCCGCTGGCGGCGCTGGTGACGCGGTTATCGAGCAGATCGACATCGGTGGGCCGTCGATGGTGCGCGGTGCGGCGAAGAACCACCCGTCGGTCGCGGTCGTCGTCTCGCCCGCCGGATACGTCGAGATTCTCGACGCCGTGCGTGATGGCGGATTCACCCTGGAGCGCCGCAAGTCGTTGGCCGTCGATGCCTTCGTGCACACCGCGTCGTACGACATCGCGGTCGCATCGTGGCTCGGAAACGCGTACGCGCCGACCGACGACGGCAGTGGCTTCCCGGCCTGGCTCGGCGCTAGCTGGCACCGCGGCGAGGTGTTGCGCTACGGCGAAAACCCGCATCAGCGTGCGGCGCTGTATCGCTCCGACCATGGCGCGCTTGGCCTTGCGCAGGCTCGCGTGCTGCACGGCAAGGCGATGTCGTACAACAACTACGTCGACACCGACGCGGCCCGACGTGCGGCGTACGACTTCACCGAGCCGTGCGTTGCCATCATCAAGCACGCCAACCCGTGCGGCATCGCTCTCGGCGTCGATATTGCCGAGGCGCATCGCAAGGCGCACGCCTGCGATCCCGTCTCTGCCTACGGCGGCGTGATCGCGACCAACCGCCATGTCACCTTGGAGTTGGCCAAGCAGATCGCCGACGTCTTCACCGAAGTCGTGTGTGCGCCCGGGTTCGACGCCGAGGCGCTCGATTTGCTGAGCACAAAGAAAAACCTGCGCCTGATCGAGTGCGCGGGTTTGCATCCGGCACTCGCACTGTCGAGACTCGGCAGATCAGCGGCGGCCTGCTTGATGCAAAGCGTCGACGACATCGAAGCGGACGGCGACGACTCGGCGAACTGGACGCTTCAGGCGGGCCCTCCCGTCGACGCTGCGACACTCGCTGATCTCGACTTTGCCTGGCGCGCGTGCGGTCGGTGAAGTCGAACGCGATCCTGCTGGCATCCGACCGGGCGACCGTGGGTGTCGGCATGGGTCAGGTCAACAGGGTCGACGCGGCTCGGCTGGCTGTGCTGCGGGCAGGTGATCGGGCGGCCGGGTCGGTCGCGGCGTCCGATGCGTTCTTCCCGTTCGCCGACGGCTTGCAGATGCTGATCGACGCCGGCGTGCGGGCGGTCGTCGAACCTGGCGGATCGATCCGCGACGCCCGAGGTGATCGAGGCCGCCAAGGCCGCGGGCATCACCCTCTACTTCACCGGCACCCGGCACTTCTTCCACTAGTCAGGCCAGCCAGCGGCGGTGCATGATCGCACTGCTATGAGTCACGCAGCCGCAGGATCGACACGGTCGCCGGCGTCGTCGCGGCGGCTGATCGTCGTCCTGCTCACCGGAGCTGTCGTGTTCGGCGGCGGTCGCCCTGTTCGCCGCCAACCACAAGCCCGACTACACGTTCAGCATCTTCGGCACGCACGGCCAGGAGACGCTCAGCGTGAAGTCGAAGATCGCCACCGGCGTCCTCGGGCTCGCGCTGCTGCAACTCTTCGGCGCGCTGTGGATCTACGGCCGGTTGCCAGGTCTGCGAGCTGCGCCGCGCCCGGTGGGCAAGCTGCATCGGGCATCGGGATCCTGGCGTTCGCTGCGACGGTGCCGGTCGCCGTCCACTGCATCTGGGCATACGGCTTCCAGACGTCGCCGACCCGAGTCTTCGTGCACTCGCTCGCCGGCTGTCTCTTCTATGGAGCTTTCGCCGCCAAGGTGGTCGTCGTGCGGAGTCGCCGGCTGCCAGGTTGGGTGCTGCCGGTCGCAGGTGGCCTGCTGTTCACGGTCATCGTGGTCATCTGGTACTCAGTCGGCGTTGTGGTTCCTCAACGGATACAAGCTGCCGTTCGGCGCGTGAAAGACTGGTCGCATGACGGCGATCGATTCTCGACGGCAAAGTAACAGCAGCCGCCATCAAGGCTGACCTGAAAGCGCGGGTCGATGCCTTGCGCGGCCGCGGCATCGTCGCCGGGGCTCGGCACTGTGCTGGTTGGCGACGATCCGTCGAGCCACTCCTACGTCGCGGGCAAGCATCGCGATTGCGCCGAGGTCGGCATCGCCAGCATCCAACGCGAGCTGCCGGCGTCGGCGTCCCAAACCGACGTCGAAGACGTCGTTCGTGAGCTCAACGCCGACCCGGCGTGCACCGGCTACATCGTGCAACTGCCGCTGCCGAGAGGCCTTGACGAGTTCGCGGTGCTCGAGTTGGTCGACCCGCGCAAAGACGCCGACGGACTGCACCCGAGCAACCTCGGCCGGCTCGTGCTGATGCATCCGGGGCCGCAACCGTGCACGCCGCGCGGCTGCGTCGAGTTGTTGCGCACCTACGACGTGCCGATCAACGGCGCCGAAGTCGTCGTCGTCGGGCGCGGCGTCACCGTCGGTCGCCCGCTCGGACTGCTGCTCACCCGCCGCACCGAGAACGCGACCGTCACGCTGTGCCATACCGGCACGAAAGACCTCGCAGCGCACGTGCGTCGGGCCGACATCGTCGTCGCTGCCGCCGGAGTGCCAGGGCTCATCACGGCCGACATGGTGCGACCTGGCGCCGCGGTTCTCGACGTCGGCAGCACCCGGGTCGTGGGTGACGACGGCAAGGTGCGGTTCGTCGGTGATGTCGACCCGGCCGTGCGCGACGTGGCCGGTTGGCTGGCGCCGATGCCGGGCGGCGTCGGGCCGATGACTCGGGCGATGTTGCTGACGAACGTCGTCGAAGCGGCAGAGAACGCGGCTGGCTGACCCTGGCCGGCCGAGCTCAACTGCGTTTTGGACCAGATTTCCACCGGTAGACTGCGTACTACGAATGACGGGTACGAGCGAACGGCGAGCACGAGCGACCGCGAGGAGGGATCGATGACGCTCCAGTCAGACCCCGCGCGCGTGACGCCCGAGATCGTCGTGGTGCATGACGATGACGTGCGTGTGGTTGCCGACGACACGCTCGCTCCCGAGATGTCGGAGCCGGCCGCGACGGCATGGGTTGCGCGAGCTTCCACTCGCTGTGGTTCTGACCGGCGCCGGCCTCGGTCTCGTTGTGGTGGTGCTGCATCACTTCCGCTGGGGCAACTTGATCATGGGCGGCTCGTTGCTGCTGGGCGCGCTGATGCGGCTGCTGCTACCGACCCGGCAAGCCGGCCTGCTCGCCGTCCGCAGCCGTTTCACCGACGCGCTGACCATGTCGTTGCTCGGCGGTTCGCTGATGTTGCTCACCGTGGTCACCAGTACCTGAGGTTGCTCGCCGGCAAGGTCTAATCCGATTGCTGCGCGGCCGCGCGGCTCTCGATACTGAGCGTCGTGGACGTACTGCTGTTCAACGACCCGCGCGAATTCGCCTCGGTGGCGAGCGCGTTTCTCGCCGCTGACCCGTTCACTACGACGGTGATCGGTGTGCGTGTTGACGGCGTCCTCAGCGGTATGTATCCAGTAGCGGACGACGATGTGTGGGCCGCCGTTGTCGACGGTGCGACGACGTCGTGGTCGGCGTTGCGATGCGCACGCCGCCGCATCCGCTCGTTCTTCGCGCATGCCTGGCTCGGCCGCCGTGGAGCTTGCGGCTGCCCTGTCGACGATCGGGCCGCTCAAGGGAGTCAACGGCGAAACAGCCGCCGCGGCCGCATTCGCTGCGGCATGGGCTGATGGCGCGGGCAGCGTGGTCGACGTCTCGATGCGGCTGTACCGGCTCGGCGTCCTACAGTTGCCGATCGCCACGGGCTCCGCGCGACTCGGCGTGTCGGCTGATGCCGAACTCGTCCTTGGCTGGGTACGCGCCTTCCAGCTCGAGGCGGCCCCGCACCATCCGACCGAGCACCTCGCCGACCTCGTCGAGCGGCGGGTCAGCGCCGGGCAATTGTGGCTCTGGGTCGACGACGAACCAGTCTCGCTCGCTGGGCTCAGCGATCCGGCCTACGGTGTTTCGCGCATCGGTCCGGTGTATACGCCGCCAGCGTTTCGGCGTCGTGGGTATGGGGCGGCGGTGACAGCACACGCCTCGCAAGCCGCACTCGACGCCGGCGCCGATCATGTAGTGCTCTACACAGATTTGGCGAACCCCACCTCGAATGCGATCTACCAAGCGATCGGCTACGTCCCTGACCACGACTTCGAGGAGCGCAGTTTCAGCTGAGCCCTACAGGTTCATCTGAGTCTTACCGCGCAACCATCGGAGCGTTGACGTCGTTATAGCGACACCAACGCACCGAAGGTTCACGGTCCGCGCTCAACCAGCCCGGGCTTTGCCTCCGTCGACCATCGCATAGCATGACGGGCGTACTGCCGCCGCTCGGCGACGCCTATCGGGCTCGCAGTCCGGTGGCGCCTGTTCGCCTCGAAAGCCAGGAGCCTGATTCACATGAGTGGTGCGCGTAAAGGCAAGGTCAGCGTCGTCGGGGCAGGCTTCTACGGCTCGACCACCGCACTTCGACTAGCCGAGTACGACATCTTCGAGTCGGTCGTTCTCACCGACATCGTCGAGGGCAAAGCCCGAGGGCCTCGCGCTCGACATGAACCAGTCGCGGCCGATCGAAGGCTTCGAAACTGCCAGTCGTCGGTCAGACGACTACGGCGGACGGCGACGGCTACGACGCGATCGCCGGCTCCGACATCGTCATCATCACCGCCGGCCTGCCGCGCAAGCCGGGCATGAGCCGCATGGATCTCATCGAGGCGAACGCGAAAATCGTGCGCGGTGTCGCGGAGAACGTCGCCAAGAACGCACCGAACGCGGTCGTCATCGTGGTGTCGAACCCGCTCGACGAGATGACGGCGCTGACCCAGCTCGCCACCGGCTTCCCGAAGAACCAAGTGCTCGGCCAGGCCGGCATGCTCGACACGGCACGGTTCAGCAACTTCGTCGCCGACGCAACTCAACGTGCCGGTCGGTGCCGTACGCACCCTGACGCTTGGATCGCACGGCGACACGATGGTGCCGGTGCCGTCGCAGTGCACGGTGACGATCGACGGCCAGCAGCGCGCGCTCACCGAGCTGCTGTCGGCCGAATCGATCGACGAACTGGTGACCCGCACCCGCAACGGCGGCGCCGAAATCGTCGCGCTGCTCAAGACCGGCTCGGCCTACTTCGCGCCGTCGGCCGCCGCCGCCCGCATGGCGAAGGCCGTGGCCGAAGACTCGGGCGCGGTCATGCCGGTGTGCGCGTGGGTCGACGGCGAATACGGCATCAGTGGCGTCTACCTCGGCGTCGAGGCCGAGCTCGGTGCGGGCGGCGTCCGCAAGGTCGTCGAGACGCAGCTGTCGCCGATGCCGAGCTCGCGGCGTTGCACGAAGCCGCCGAGGCGGTGCGCGCCAAGCAGGCCGACGTCGCGGATCTGTAACCAGAAGCCTCGAGTAGCGGAGAACAGATGGCGAAGATCAAGGTCGTCAATCCCGTCGTCGAATTGGACGGCGACGAGATGACGCGCATCATCTGGCACTTCATCAAGGACCAGTTGATCCTGCCGTACCTCGACATCGAGCTCGACTACTACGACCTCGGCATCGAACATCGCGACGCGACCGACGACCAGGTCACCATCGACGCGGCGAACGCCATCAAGAAGCACGGCGTCGGCGTGAAGTGCGCCACGATCACGCCCGACGAGGCGCGCGTCGACAGAGTTCGGCCTGAAGAAGATGTGGCGTTCGCCGAACGGCACGATCCGCAACATCCTCGGCGGCGTCATCTTCCGCGAGCCCATCATCATCAGCAACATTCCGCGGCTGGTGCCGAGCTGGACCAAGCCGATCGTCATCGGCCGTCACGCGCACGGCGACCAGTACGAGGCGACCGACTTCGTCGTGCCGGGGCCTGGCACGGTGACGATGACCTACACGCCCGACGACGCAAGGCGAGCCGATGCAGTTCGAGGTCGCGCAGGTTCACCGGCGGCGGCGTCGCGATGGGCATGTACAACTTCGACGACTCGATCCGCGACTTCGCGCGCGCGTCGCTGCGGTACGGACTGAACCGCAACTACCCGGTGTACCTGTCGACGAAGAACACGATCCTGAAGGCCTATGACGGTCGGTTCAAAGACCTGTTCGCCGAGGTATTCGAGGCCGAGTTCAAGGCGGAGTTCGAAGCAGCTGGCATCACCTACGAGCACCGGCTCATCGACGACATGGTCGCGGCCGCGATGAAGTGGGAGGGCGGCTACGTCTGGGCCTGCAAGAACTACGACGGCGACGTGCAGTCCGACACCGTCGCCCAGGGCTTACGGCTCACTCGGCCTGATGACGTCGGTGCTGATGACGCCTGATGGCCGCACCGTCGAGGCCGAGGCCGCGCACGGCACGGTCACCCGCCACTACCGCCAGCACCAGCAGGGCAAGGCGACGTCGACGAACCCGATCGCCTCGATCTTCGCCTGGACGCGCGGTCTGCAGCACCGCGGCAAGCTCGACAACACGCCCGACGTCACCGCGTTCGCGACTGCGCTCGAGGAGGTCTGCATCGAGACGGTCGAGAGCGGCAAGATGACGAAAGACCTCGCGCTGTTCGTCGTGCCGCAGACACCGAATGGCTTACGACCGAGGATTTCCTGGCCGCTCTCGACGAGAACCTGCGCACCAAAGTTGGCTGACCGCCGTCCGGTAATGCTTCCGGATCGCTGACTTCAGGCATGACCCGTGATCACGCCGCGGCCTGGGACGAGTTGGGCCGTCGCGATCCGCATTGGGCGATCCTTTCCGAGCCCGGGCGGCAGGGCAGCTGGGACGACGAGGGTTCTTCGCGACCGGTCGCGCCGAGATCGACACAGCGCTCGAAGAAGCTCGGCGATCTGCTCACTCGCGCGAAACGCTGCGCTCGACTTCGGCTGCGGCCTTGGTCGACTCAGCCAGGCGCTCGCCGTCCACTTCGATTCAGTGACCGGCGTCGACGTCGCGGCGTCGATGGTCGAAGGCGCGCAGGCACGCAATGCCTTTCCCGATAGGGTTTCCTACGTCGTCAACACGGCACCGACGCTGCCGTTCGACGATGCGACGTTCGACTTCGCGTACTCGATCCTGGTGCTGCAGCACATCCCGCCGAAGGCCGCAGCCGGCTACATCAGCGAGTTGGTGCGGGTGCTTGCGGCCCGGGCGGCGTGGTCGTCTTTCAGGAGCTCTCGCATCGGGCGCCGACCGTTCGCAACGCGGTGCTGCGCGCCGTCCCGAATGGTGTCTTGAAGCTGCTGCGCAAGGCTGCGCCGCGGGTGGGCGGCGCCGATGACGATGGACGGCGTCCCTCGCCAGCAGGTGACCGCGCTGGTCGAGGCCGCGGGCGGTGAGGTGGTCGAGCGTCCGCGCCGACGGTCGGGCGAGCCGGTGTGGAAGGGCTACCGTTACACGGTCCGGCGGCTGCCCGCCCGCTAGCCTGATCGTTATGGACGGTGGCCATAGTTCAGGCTTACGGCGGAGTCGGGCGATGAAGGTCGCGCTCGACATCGCGGTGGTGCTGCGCTCGTCGTCATTGAGGCAGTCTTCGTCGCCACCGAGATCTCGCTGATCTCGCTGCGCGACAGCCAGGTGCGCGGGCTTGCGACGAAGGGACGCCGAGGCGCGGCCGTCGCGCGATTGACGGCCGACCCGAACCGATTCCTTGCGGGCGTGCAAATCGGCGTCACGCTGACCTCGTTGCTGTCGTCGGCCTATGGCGCGGTGACGCTGTCGGCGCTGCGGCCGCGAACTCTGCACGGCCTCGGCATGACGCACCGGTGGGCCGACATCCTCGGCTTCTTGATCGTCACGCTGTCGATTTCGTTCGTGACGCTGGTGCTCGGCGAGCTCGTGCCGAAACGGTTGGCGCTGCAGCGCGCCGAGCAGGCCGCGCAGCTGGCCGCACCGACTCTCGACCGGTTCGCCAGCCTGATGCGACCGGTCATCTGGCTGCTGTCGCTGTCGACGAACGTGGTCGTGCGGCTCGCTCGGCGGCGACCCCGATGCGCGACCGCGAGTCGATCAGCGAAGAAGAGTTGCGCGGGCTGGTCGCGACGCACGAATCGCTGGGTCGCGACGAACGGCGGCTGATCGACGAAGTGTTCACTGCCGGCGATCGGCGGCTGCGCGAGGTGCTGGTGCCGCGCACCGAGGTCGAGTTCCTCGACGCCGGCACGACGGTTGCGCAGGCGCTGCAGCTGGTCGCGTCGGGCCCGCACTCGCGATATCCGGTGGTGCGCGGATCGCACGACGACGTCGTCGGTTTCGTGCACATCCGCGACCTGGTCACCGCCGCGTGCCGAAGTCGACCCGCGAACCGTTCGCGTGTCGGCGACCTCGCTCCGGCCGGTCAAGATGCTGCCCGACGGCAAGAACGTGCTCGCCGCGTTGTCGGAGATGAGTCGCGAGCGACGAGCACCTGGCGATCGTCGTCGACGAATACGGCGGCACGGCGGGCATCGTGACGCTCGAGGATCTCGTCGAGGAGGTCGTCGGTGACATTCGTGACGAGTACGACCTCGAAGGGCGGCGGCCCGCATCGGCCTCGGCGGCGGTGACGTCGTCGTCGACGGGCTGCTGAATACCGACGATTTTGCCGAGCAGGCAGGGGTCGTCTTGCCCGAAGGCCCCTACGAGACGGTGGCCGGGTTCCTGATGGCCGAGCTCGGGCACCTGCCCGAGTTGGGTGAGATCGGTGACAGGTCGGCGGCCACCGGCTCGCGGTCGCCGAACTCGATGGACGCCGGGTGGCGCGGTTCGGGTCAGCGCGCCGCCAGCCGAAAATGGCGTCGGCGAGCCCAGCCATTTGGGAGAATGAGATCGATGACCCTCCGCACACCGCCGGCGCGCGGGTGCTCTCGGGCATCCAGCCGACATCCGACTCCTTTCACCTCGGCAACTACCTCGGCGCGTTGCAGCACTGGGTCGCGCTCCAGGACGAGTTCGACGCGTTCTACTGCGTCGTCGACCTGCACGCGATCACGGTCGACTGGGATCCGAGGTGCTTGCGCGCAACGAACGCGGTTGTCTGCCGCGCAGTTGCTCGGCGGTCGGCCTCGACCCGGAGCGCTGCGCCCTGTTCATCCAAAGCCACGTGCCGGAGCACACCGAGCTGGCCTGGATTTTCTGCTTGCATCACCGGGTTCGGCGAGGCCAGCCGGATGACGCAGTTCAAGGAAAAGATCGGCGCGCGCCAACAACGTCGGTCGTCGGTCTTCTTCACCTATCCGATCCTGCAGGCCGCCGACATCGCGATCTACCAGGCCGACCGCGTCCCGGTCGGTGAAGACCAGCGGCAACATCTCGAACTGACCCGCGACCTCGTGCAGCGGTTCAACACCCGGTTCGGGCCGACGTTCACGATGCCCGAGGCGCACATCGTGAAGGCGACCGCGAAGATCTTCGACCTGCAGGACCCGAGCGCCAAGATGAGCAAGTCGCTGCCCGGACGCCGGCACCGCTGACTGCTGCTCGACGAGCCCCCAAGCGGCTGGTGAAGAAGATCAAGTCGGCCGTCACCGACAGCGGAGTCGCACGTGCATTTCGACCCAGTCGACAAGCCGGGCGTCAGCAACCTCCTGACCATCTTCAGCGCGCTTGACCGGAAGAGAAATCAGCGAAATCGAGTCGGCCTACGCCGGCAAGGGTTACGGTGACTTCAAAGCCGACCTTGCAGATGTCGTGGTCGAGTTCGTCACGCCGGTGCAGGAAAAGGTACGGCACTATCTCGACGACACCGAGGCTCTGGACGCGATCCTCGCGGCCGGTGCCGAGCGGGCGCGCGGGGTCGCCGTCACCACCATGGAGTTGGTTCGCGAGCGCGTCGGCTTCCTGCCGAGGAAGGTCTGAGTCTTTGAGTCGCGCTGCCACACACGATCGGCGTCGCTATCGGTGTGCCCGAGCCTTACGGCGCCGAACTGACGCAAGTGGCGTGAAGATCTCGGCGACCCGCTCGCGCTGGCGATCCCGCCGCACGTCACCTTGATCACCCCGACCGACCTCGACGACGTCGAGTTGGCCGCGGTCGATTACGCACCTCGAGTCGGTCGCGGCCGCAGCAATGGCCGTTCGAGATCCAGCTTGCGGGGGACCGGCAGCTTCCGGCCGGTGTCGCCCGTCGTCTTCGTGGCCCTGGCGGCCGGCATCAGCGATTGCGAGCGGCTCGAGCGCGCGGTGCGCAGTGGACCGCTCGCCGGCCCGCTGAAGTTCAACTACCACCCGCACGTGACGGTCGCCCACGACGTCCCGCCTGATGTTCTTGATCACGCGTTCCGCGAGACTGGCCGACTACGAAGCGCGTTTCACCGTCGAGCACCTCGGGCTCTTCGAATGAGGGGACGACGGGGTGTGGCGCACCGAGCGCCACTTCGCGTTCGGTCGCGGGTCGCGGTAGAGCCGGAAGCCTGCAGAGGTTTCGCAGCGTGCATGTATCGCGTGCGTTCTCATCGGGCGACGGCTCGCCGTTGCCTCGGCGTCGCATCTCGTAACACGATGCGCGGCGGCTGACTTGGCTACTCGGTCGAGAGACGCGAGCCGACAGATCGTGCACGTCCGGCTCCGGTCCACTCCTCGTCGTCGGTGACGTCTGAGATGACCTCGAGCCAGGCTGGAACACCGGTCGGCGAACTGTCGCCGTCGTCGAACTCGGCCAGCAGAGTGCCGTCAGGGAACTGGTCGACAGCGAACGCGTAGCCGTCTCGAACAATGTGGTGGCGTCGTTTGTGTAGCCGACGCGCCGGCAACGACGACAGCTGCTCCCACTCGGCGTCGTCCAGATACAAAGATGTCGACGCGACGTTACGCGGCCCCAGGCCAAGACGAACCTTGTGTCCGAGCTTGCGCATTACCTCGCCTTGAGAAGTCACCTGGCGCAGTCGCAGCCGAGTTCCCTCGACGTACGCGTCTGCTATCTCATCCACAGAGCGGACGCCGTCAGGAATCGCACGGACGAGGTATCGACGTTCGCACTCGATCTTGGCGTACTTCAAGGTGTCACGCATGCTGCCTCCTGGTCGCCATCGAGTCAGCGTCAGCCGTCACCTGATGTTGCGGTCGTACTCGTCAACGTCTGACATGCGCGACAGCCGCGACAGCCCGGCTAGGTAGCGACTGTCGGTCTTCTCGTACCGGCGCCGTCTGGTGGCCAATTGCCACGCGCCGAAGAGCAAGAACAGTGCGGCGACGCCGACAGCCGACCAGATCAACGTCGGCGAGATCGACGTGCCCAAGCTCGAACGCCCGGCCGACGGCTTCGGTGCCTCCGCGGGTACTGCGACGGCCGCTACCGCGGGTGCCGCCTCGACGGTCGGTGCGGCGACGACGGCCAGCGGCGTCGGAGTCGGTTCGATCGGCCCGACCAACTGCCCGACCGGAATCGCAATGCCGTCGGCAGCGAAACCCCAGTTGAGCATCGACTGCACCTCGGGCCAGAAGTTCGCCTGATCGCGCATCACCGACACGATGATCGTGTGGCCGTTGCGCGTCGCGGCGCCGACGTAGCTGGCCTGCGCCGCGACGGTGTATCCGTTCTTGCCGCCGATCATGCCGGGGTAGTCGGTGAGCAGCCGGTCGTGCGTCTGGATCTGGAAGCTCTGCCCATTCGGCGCCGGGAACTTCGCAGTCCGCAGAGCCAGGTAGTGCACGAACTGCGGCACTGTCGAGCCCGGCCCGAAAGATCAACGCGAGGTCGTAGGCGGACGACGATTGGCCCTTCGCGTCGAGCCCGTCGGGCGTCAACGCGACGGTGTCGTCGGCCTGAAGATGCGCCGCGAGCGTGTTCATCTGCGCGAGCGTGCCGGCACGTTGCCGTTCGCGTCGGCGAGGGCGACGGCCGCGTCGTTCGCCGACATCATCAGCATCGCGGTGAACAGGTTGTCGACGGTGTAGGTCGTGCCCGCGACGATGCCCGCCTTGGTGCCGTCGGTGCTCGGTGCGTCGCTGCCCCGCCACGACCGGCAGGTTCGCCGGCAGCAGCGGGATCACCGTCAGCGCGGTCAGTGTCTTCAGCGTGCTGGCCGGCGCGAGCTTCTGGTGCGCGTCCTTGGCCGCGAGCACCTCGCCGGTGTCGGCATCGGCGATCACGAATGACGTCGCTGTGATCGCCCGGCAGCGCGGGCACGCCGTGGCCCGCGTCGACGGCGATCCCAGGTTGCCCGAGTTGGCCGCGCCGACGCGATCGGGCCGTCGCCGGCGTAGCTGCGCCGTCCCGGCGATGCGTGCGACGGTCATCGACGCGATCAGGCCGCGCCGAGCGCCGCCGCGCAGAGCTGCGGCGGCGGACCAGCCGCGCTGGCGTTGATGTGCGCCCATGACCGGGACAGACTAGCCGACCATAGCGCCGCGACCCAGAGCCGCAAACGGCTCATCCGCTGCACCCGGCTCCGGCCATACTGGGGCGATGGCACGCCCTCGCCCCCGACCTCACCGGTCCGACCGCACCGGCGTCGGCGCAGCGAATCGGGGCTGCCGATCGAGACGGTCTACGACAGCTCGGCGCTGGCGATTCGACGCCGTCAGTCGCCCTCGGGGCGCCGGGGGATTTTCCCTTCACCCGCGGCGTCTATCCGGCATGTACACCGGCCGGCTGTGGACCATGCGCCAGTACGCGGGCTTCGGCAGCGCCGCCGAATCAAACCGCCGCTACCGCCAACTGCTAGCAGCCGGGACGACGGGACTGTCGGTCGCGTTCGACCTGCCCACTCAGATGGGGTACGACTCCGACGACCCGATGGCGGCGGGTGAGGTCGGCAAGGTCGGCGTCGCGATCGACTCGATCGACGACATGCGCACGTTGTTCGACCCGATCCCGCTCGACCAGGTCTCGACGTCCATGACGATCAACTCACCGGCCGCCTTGCTGTTGCTGATGTATCAGCTGGTCGCCGAAGAGACAGGGCATCGCCGCGTCGGCGCTGCGTGGCACGGTGCAAAACGACGTGCTGAAGGAGTACGTAGCGCGCGGTACCTACATCTTCCCGCCGCGGGCGTCGCTGCGGTTTGCGACCGATCTCTTCGCCTACTGCAAGACAGAATTGCCGCAGTGGAACAGATCTCCGTCTCGGGTTACCACATGGCCGAGGCGGGCGCGACGCCCGTACAAGAGGTTGCGTTCACGCTGGCGCACGCGATCGAGTACGTTCGCGCCGCGCAGGCAGCGGGCCTTGACGTCGACGAATTCGCGCCTCGGCTTACGTTTTTCTTCGTCGCGCGCACGACCTTGCTCGAAGAGGTCGCCAAGTTCCGCGCTGCGCGCACGGATCTGGGCGCACGTCATGCGCGACGAGTTCGGCGCACGCGACCCGCGCTCGACGATGCTGCGCTTCCACACCCAGACCGCCGGCGTACAACTGACC
Source organism: uncultured Actinomycetes bacterium (assembly GCA_963836475.1). GTDB lineage: Bacteria > Actinomycetota > Actinomycetes > Acidothermales > Acidothermaceae > PALSA-607. Next base: position 413,581 of record CAWIJQ010000002.1, on the reverse strand, counting down.
GCGCAACAACCCGAGCTGAACTTGGTGCGGGTCACGTTGCAGGCCCTGGGCGCGGTGCTCGGTGGCACCCAGTCGCTGCACACCAACGGCTACGACGAAGCGATCGCGCTACCGACGGAGAAGGCCGCCCGGTTGGCGTTGCGAACGCAACAGGTGCTGGCGTACGAAACCGACCTCGCGAAGACGGTCGACCCCTTCGCCGGCTCGTACGCGATCGAGTCGATGACCGACGACCTCGAGCGCGCAGCTCTCGAGCTTGATGCCGCGCGTGCAGAAGATGGGTGGCGCGCTCGCCGCGATCGAACGCGGCTTCCAGCGCGCGCAGATCGAAGAGGCCGCCTATCAGGTCGCGCTGGGCGTCGGTAGCGGCGAGCGCATCGTCGTCGGGGTGAACGCTTTCGTCGCGCCCGACGACGAGCCGTATCAGTCCATGAATCTCGACCCAGGCGGCGAGGCCGCTCAGGTCGCGCGGCTCGCCGCCTTGCGGCAGCAGCGCGACGGCGACGAGGTCACCCAAGCGCTCGCGACGGTGGGTTCGGTGGCGGCGACGACGGCCAATGTGTTGCCCGCCATCAAGATCGCGCTGGCGGCCCGGGCCACGCTCGGCGAGGTCTGCGGCGCCCTGCGCCACGTCTGGGGTGCCTACGAACCCAGCTAGCTGGTGCCCTGGGCCCCGGTCGCAGCGCGCGTGGATCACGCTACTTTGGGTCGGTATGCCGAAAGGAGAACCCGCATGACTCCTCTAATTCTGGCGATCGCGGCAGGCGTGGTGCTCGTCATCGGGGCGACCATCATGATCGCGGTGCGGTCGCGCGGCGAAGATGAAGGTGCTCGGTTCCGCCACGTCGCGGACATCACGTCGACATGGAGCCGCCAAAGTGGCGGCTCGGAGACACGGAGCCGCCAAAGTGGCGGCTCGGAGACACGGAGCCGCCAAAGTGGCGGCCAGCCGTTGCCCTATCCGGACACCAACGCGGTACACACACGACCGGAACCACAATCGGACGAGACGACCGCTCTTCAACCGCGTCCGGGTCGACCGCGTACGAAAGGACGCTGATGCCACCACTGCTGAAGGTCGCCGATCGCGTTCGTGCCGCCGTGGCCCAGGGTCTGCCTGTGGTCGCGCTCGAATCGACGATCATCGCGCACGGATTGCCGCGATCGCGCAACCTCCAGGCGGCGCACGATTTCGAGAGCATGCTGACCGATGTCGGCGTAACTCCTGCGACCATCGCCGTGATCGACGGCGTGCCGACGGTTGGTCTCGACGACGAAGAACTCGAGCGCCTTGCGGTCGAGGAGATGGCGAAGATCAGTAGTCGCGACCTCGCCGTCGCGGTCGGGCGCAAGGCAAGCGGAGCAACCACCATCGCGGCCACGTCGACGTTAGCCGAGCTCGCCGGCATCAGAGTCTTTGCCACCGGTGGTCTCGGTGGCGTGCACCGGGCAGCTAGTGAACCCTTCGACGAGTCGGCCGACTTGGTGACGCTGTCACGCACGCGCGTCACCGTCGTGTGCGCCGGCGTCAAATCGATCCTCGACATCGCGGCCACCCTCGAACGCCTTGAGTCGTTGAATGTGCCGGTCGTCGGGTATCGCACCAGCAAGTTTCCGGCGTTTTACCTTGCTGATTCAGGATTTCCGCTCGAATGGCGGGTCGACTCGGCCGACGAAGTCGCCGCAATCATGGCCGCCGCCGACGAACTCGGCGAACGCAACGCGGTGATCGTGGCCAACCCCGTGCCGCTGCACCAGCAGCTTGACCCCGATGTGCACGACCGGCTCCTGATTCAGGGCATGCAGGCCGCCGACGACGCGGGCTTGCGCGGCAAGGCAGTGAGCCTGTTCATGGTCGACTACTTTGAGCGTGAGAGCGGCGGCCGCAGCCTGCAGGTCAATCTCGACCTCACGACGAACAACGTGGCCGTCGCGGGTGAGATCGCTCTCGCCTGGGCCGAACGAGGATGGCAACCGCAGCTGTGAGATTTCTGATCCTCGGTGGTGGTGACTTCGTCGGCCGCGCGTTGGTCGAGGCTGCGGTGGCGGCGGGTCATCACGTCACGACACTGACGCAGTCGTCGGAGCCGGCAGGTGCAGTCGCCTTGCATGCCGATCGGACGACGACCAGTGGTCTCACCGTTCTCGCCGACGGCGAGTGGGAGGTCGTGATCGATACGTGGTCAGGCGCGCCACACGTCGTCCGGCTCAGTGTTGAGGCATTACGTGGGCGCGCGGGCTTCTACGCCTACGTCTCGAGCATCTCGGTTTACGTCGACCCGTTCCCGTTCGGGGGTGACGAGTCGGCACCCGTCGTCGACGCTGACCCCGACGCAGCGGCGACCGAGTATCCGGCCGACAAGCGCGGCGGGGAGCTCGCGATTCTTCGCGGATTCGGCGAGCAGCGGTCGATGCTGGCCCGCGCCGGCGTCATCGTCGGGCCGTACGAGAACACCGGCCGGTTGTTGTGGTGGTTGCGGCGTATATCCCTCGGTGGCGATGTGCTCGCGCCGGGGCCGCCCGACATGGCCATGGAGTACATCGACGTGCGCGATCTCGCTGAATGGATTGTCAGCTGCGCCCAGGCGGGAACGGCGGGTGCGTTCAACGCGGTCTCGCCTCCTGCGTTCACGACGCTGGGCTGACCTCCTCGCCGAATGCGTGCGGCAAACTCGCAGCGGAGCGCGATTGGTCTGGGTGACCGCCGATTTCCTTGCACAGCAGGGAATTGGGGCGTGGACCGAGCTGCCGTTCTGGTTGCCGCCCGACGAAGCTGCGCCGCATTACAGTGCCGACACCAGCAGAGCGGCCGCCGCCGGGTTGTTCTGCCGGCCGGTGGCTGACACGGTCGCCGATACGTGGGCCTGGATGCAGGCGGGGGGAGTCGCGCGGCCCAAGGCTGGTCGGCCACCGGCGGGGCTCGCGCCGGAGAAGGAGCGGGCGGCCCTGGCAGCATGGCACGAACTGCGTGCGTAGCATGAACGGGCGGCGCACAGCGGTTAAAGATTGTGATCCGCCAGGCCACCTAGTGCAGACTGGGCGTGTCCTGACTGATCCGCACACAGTCGTGGAGGGCTTCACTCGATTGCGGTACGAGATCAACGCACGACCGGGCGCACTGAGCTGCCAGACGGTCACTCATGAGTTCAACGGCGCCGGCACTGTGACGGCTAATTGGAGAGAGCTGTAATGAAAACCCTTGCCAATTTCGCGGTCAAACATCGTTTGTGGGTCATCGCCGGGTGGCTCGCGTTCATCTTTGTGGCACAGGGCATCTCCGGTGCGCTCGGTGGTCCGTCGTACAAGGACACCTTCAGCTTGCCGCACACCGAGACAGCGTCGGTTGTGAAGGTTTTGAAGGGTGCAGGGTTGGCCAACCAGAGCGGCGCGACCGGCACCGTCGTGTTGAAGGCCACCGGTGGAACGCTCACGACAGAGCCACCCGCCGTCAAGCTGGCGTTGAGCGGGCTGTGCGCATTGGGCGACGAAGTCACCGTCGTTCGCACGCCGTGGGAGACCATCGACTGCACCTCCAAGAACGCCGCGGTCACACCCGGCGGTGACCCGAACCTGCTCAACACGGCGAAAGACTCGACGACTGCGCTGGTCGACATCACCTGGAACTCCAATCACTACGACCTGAAATTCTTCACCGGCGTGTTCAACCACCTCAAGACGCTGCGTAGCGGAAGCCTTCAAGTCGAGTTCACCGGTAACGCATTCCAAGGCCAAGGCCAGAAGAGTCAAGGCGTGCCGCCGTTCGCCTTCGGCTTCTTCGCTGCCCTGATCATCTTGATCTTCGTGTTCCGTACGTTCGCGGCGACCGTGCTGCCGTTGGCCAGCGCGGTAGGCGCGCTTGGCGCGGGGCTTGGCCTCATCGGCATGCTCACCCACGTGATGAACGTGTCGAATATCACCCCTGAGTTGACCGAATTGATGGTGCTCGGTGTCGGCGTCGACTACGCGCTTTTTATCGTGACGCGGCACCGACGCAACCTGCGGCGCGGCATGAGCGTGGGTGATTCGATCGTCACGTCGATGAACACGTCCGGTAGGGCGGTGGCCTTCGCCGCCGTCACTGTGTGCATTGCCCTGCTTGGTCTGCTTGCTCTGGGAGTCAGCTTCTTCAACGGGATGGCGATCGGGGCTGCTGTCGCGGTCAGCCTCACCATGGCGGCGTCGCTTACGTTGCTCCCGGCACTGTTGTCGCTGTTCGGGCTGAAGGTACTTCCGCGCAAGCAGCGGCAGGCTGTGCGTAACGGCGAGTTCATCGGTGTCGAGGCCAAGTCCGGCTTTTGGGCACGGTGGTCGCTCATCGTCGCCGCGCCACAAGCTGGTACTCAGCGCTGTTGCAGGCGCCGTGATCGTGGTGCTCGCGCTGCCGTTCTTCTCAATGCGCCTCGGTTCCAGCGACCAAGGCACTGACCCAAGAGGGACGACCACCCGCGCTGGCTACGACCTGATCGCAGATGGCTTCGGCGTTGGATACAACTCAACGCTCGAGGCCGTCGTTACCGGCAACGGTGCGGCCGATGCCGCTTACCGGCAAAAGGTCGTTGCTGCGCTGCAAGCAACGCCAGGCGTCGACCCGGCTAGCGTGAGCGCCGTCCAACTCAAGAACACGGTTGCGTTCGTGTCCTTCAAGTCGACCACCACACCTCAGGATGCGAAGACGTACTCGTTGGTCAAGCACCTGCGTTCCGACGTATTGCCGCCGGTCTATACCGGCACGACCAACCACATCTACGTGTTCGGTGATACGGCGATTCAAGTCGACTTTGCGAAGGTACTCGCCGCCAAGCTGCCGCTCTTCATCGCCGCGGTGGTCGGCCTGTCGTTCCTGCTGCTGCTGATTGCGTTCCGCAGTCTCGTCATTCCGCTGACCGCAGCGGCGATGAACCTGCTCGCCGCCGGGGCGTCGTTCGGAGTCGTCGTCGCCATCTTCCAGTTCGGATGGGCTTCCGATGCGCTCGGTTTCGGCAAGGGCGGCCCTATCGATGCGTGGGCACCCGTCATGTTCTTCGCGATCCTGTTCGGACTATCGATGGACTACCAGGTGTTCCTGGTCAGCCGCATGCACGAGGAGTGGGTGCACAGCAAGGACAACCGTCGGGCGATCATCATCGGCCAGACCGAAACCGGCAGCATCATCACCGCTGCGGCACTCATCATGATTGCCGTGTTCGGCGGCTTCGTGCTCGGCGACGGCCGTGCGATCAAGCTGTTCGGTATCGGCCTCGCGAGTGCGGTCTTCCTCGACGCGTTCCTGCTTCGCACGATTCTGGTGCCGTCGCTGATGCACTTGCTCGGCAACCGCAACTGGTACCTGCCGCAATGGCTTGAGAAGGCGACGCCCAAGGTCTCCTTCGAGCCACCCGACGAACTCGAACCCGAGGGAGGTTCGCCGGTCCTCGTCGGGAACAGGTGACGCCTCAGGTTGACGAGCAGGGGCGAAGCCGCAGGTCGCGCACGTAGTCGTCGGGCGCGCCCGCGGCTTCGGCCGCATCGGCGATCATGCCGAGGTAGCGCGCCGACGGCACGCCGCCCTCGTACCCGTTGAGCACGTACAGCCACGCGGTGACGTCACCATCAAGGGTGGCCACCCGCACGCGAATCTTTTCGTAGAGACCGAGCGCGGTGCCCTCCCACCGATCGAGTTCGGGCTCGTCGAATGTAGGCACGTCGTAGAGCATCACGAACACCTGGCTGCCGGCTTCTTCGACGACCGTTGCAAGCGCTCCCTCGAAGCTCAACTCTTCGCCGCCGAACGTCAGCCGCCAGCCGACTGCAGCCAGCCGCTGCCCTGCGCGGGCGAATGCGGCGCCCGCATGAGCATCTGCGCCGCGTCGAGGTTGCTGCCGTAGGCGGCGTAAAGGGCCACGCACCGAAGGTTAGACGTGTTCCGACACAATGCGGCGTATGACGCGCATCGCCATCGTCGGTGGCGGCCCCGGCGGATACGAAGCCGCTCTCGTCGCCGCACAACTCGGCGCCGAGGTCACGGTGATCGAACGCACCGGCGTCGGCGGAGCGTGCGTGCTCACCGATTGCGTGCCGTCGAAGACGCTCATCGCCACCGCCGAGGCGATGACAGCGCTTGCACTCTCGCCACGCCTCGGCGTCCGCTTCGATGGCGGCACCGATCATGACGCCGGCAACATCACCGTCGACGCCACGCAGGTGAACGCGCGGGTGCGGGCGCTCGCGACTGCGCAGTCCGACGACATCGCGCACCCGGCTGGCAGGCGAGAATGTGACAGTCATCGCGGGCTCGGCTCGGCTCTCGGCGCCGACGATGTCGGGCCACCGGCTGACTCTCACCGCAACTGACGGCACGACGAAGCACGAACTCGAAGCGGACGTCGTGTTGCTGGCGACCGGTGCGCAACCGCGGGTCTTGCCCACCGCGCTGCCCGACGGCGAACGCATCCTCACCTGGCATCAGTTGTATGAGCTCGATACGTTTCCGCCAGCAGCTCATCGTCGTCGGATCGGGCGTCACCGGCGCTGAGTTCGCCGGCGCGTACCAGGCGCTCGGTTCTCAGGTCACGCTGGTGTCGTCGCGCGACCGGGTGCTGCCCGGTGAAGACGCCGACGCGGCGGCCGTCGTCGAGGCGGTGTTTCGCCGGCGCGGCATGACCGTGATGAACGATGCGCGGGCGGCGTCCGTCACTCGCACGGCGACGGGCGTGGCTGGTGCCGCTTGCCGATGGCAGCGACCGTCGAAGGCACGCATTGCCTGATGGCGGTCGGCTCGATCCCGAACACCGCCGACGCTCGGGCTCGAAGAGGCTGGCGTTCGCGTTTCGGCCGCCGGCTACATCGAGGTCGACCGGGTCTCGCGCACGTCGGTGGCGGGCGTGTACGCGGCCGGCGACTGCACCGGCGTGCTGATGCTCGCGTCGGTCGCCGCGATGCAGGGACGCATCGCGATGTGGCACGCGCTCGGTGAGGCGGTGCGGCCGCTGCGATTGTCGATGGTGGCGGCCAACGTGTTCACCGATCCCGAGGTCGCCGCAGTCGGAGTGTCACAACGCGTGGTCGACGCGGGCGAGGTCGAGGCGCGCGCGGTGAAGTTGCCGCTCGCCCGCAATGCGCGGGCGAAGATGGCCGGCATCACCGATGGCTTCGTGAAGTTGTTCGCGCGACCCGGGTACCGGTGTCGTGCTCGGTGGCGTCGTGGTGGCGCCGAAAGCGAGCGAACTCATCTTGCCGGTGACCATGGCGGTGCAACTCGGCCTGACCGTCGACCAGCTCGCGCAGAGTTTCTCGGTGTACCCGTCGCTGTCGGGCAGCCTGACCGAAGCCGGCCGCCAGCTGATGGAAACCCACCTCGACTAGCCCCCTTTCTCCGATGATCATGCACAAATGTGGTACGCCGAGTGCCTCGGACTACCACATTTTGTGCATGATCACGAGCTGGTTGCAGCTCACGCGTCGGTCGGGCGGCCGAGATCGGCGTCGTCGGGCACCTCCAACTTGTGCTGGCGCAATCGGGCCGCTCTGATGCTGTCGCCGTAAGCGAGCGCCACCGACAAACCGCCGAAGAGTACGAGTGCCACCAGCGGAAGCCGCACCGACCACGGTCCGGGCAAGAGTGTGCACGCCGCGGCGATCGGAGCCGCAACCACAAGTTGCCGGACGCCGGCCCGCACCCGCCAGCCCGCGTCGGTGAGGTCGTGGCGCACCCAGTCGCGGTACCTCGCCGGTAGCCGAAAGCCGACGGCGTAGCGCACCCACCGCAGCGGCCCCGGGGTGCCGGGGAGTCGGCTCATCGCGCCGCGCCGCTACCCGCCGAAATCTCCAGCCCGCTGGTGTCGACCGCTTCGAACGCGCTGGCCGGGATGTTCTTCAGCTGCGATATCAGTGCGTCCGGCCAGCCTGGGTCGGCGTCGCCCTGGAAGTACCACGGCGAGCCGTTGTCGGCGAGCACCAGACCGTAGGTCTGCATCGCTTTGAGCACGGCCTGAGCTTGCGCGCTGAAGCCGCCGATCGCAAAGTCGGCCCGCAAGCGGAACCGCGCGCCCATCGGCGGCAGATTCGCGTTGTGGCTCGAGCTCGCGTCGTGGCGCGCCGGCCACAAGTGCGATGCGTCGGTGCTGTTGGTGGTGAACCTGATGGCGTGGTCGACATGGCCCGCAGCCACCTCGCTCCACCGCAACAGGCCCGGCAAGATCGGCAGCCCGGCCGCGTCGGCCGACGTCCAGCCGTCAGGGCGCAGCGCATCGCTCGACAGTGACCAGTGCGCACCCGAACCCGCCGTCCAGCCGGACGCCGATTGGCTGGTGTTCCAGGTCTCGAACAGCTCGCAGGTATCGGCGGTCACCACGATCGCGTGCATGTCACCGCCGGAATTCGCGCCACCTTCGATCTTGGTGGCCGCGTTCAGCGGGTACGGGAGCTTGTCGCTCTCGTCCGCGTAGTCGAACGTGACCCCGACGCGCGGAGTGCCAGCTGGCGCGATCGTGATCGGGATGCCGTACGGCACCGCACCACCGGACGGTCCGAAGTCGGGATGCAGCTTGCGGCTGGCGCTGCCCATCGCCGACATCCAGGCGGCGCTGTGGGCATTGACCGGTAGCGACGCGGATGTCGGCGTGCCAGTAGTTGTCGGCGGGGAACACCCGGCAGTTCGTGCCGGCGAACGCGGCCGAGCTGGTCACGCCAGCCGACGACGGGCGGAGTTGGCGGCGCGGGTTTCGGCGCGGGCGGTGCGGGCGGCTTGGCCGCGGGAGCTGGCGCGGTGGTCGGGGCGGTCGCCTTCGATACGGACGCCGTCGGGCTGCTGGTGCCGGCCGCACCCGTCGAGCTGGCGGCAACCGCAGCCGGCGCCGAGCTGGCGGCAGCCGCGCTCGAGGCGGGTGCGCTGAATGCCGGCGCCGAACCAGTGGCAGCGGAGGCAATCGCGGCGCTGACCGACGAAGCCGGTGCCGACGGAGGTGCCGGCGCCGCCTTCCTGGCGGAGTGACTGCACGCGGCGGTCAGCGCGATCAAGCCCAGCGAGATTCCGGCGACGGTCGTGCGCGGCTTCCGACCCATGCTTCATCTTCGACCCGGCCGTGCCCGAAATTCAGCGGTTTGCCATTCTCGTCGGGTTCGGCCGGCTGCCGCGAATCGAGGCCTTGACAGCGAAGTGACAGCTACGGTGGTGCCCTTCACCGACAGAACACCTTCACCGACAGAACGGGGGCTTCGATGGCGACCATGCCACCTGAGGGCGGCGCACCCGCGTATGGCTATCCCGCGCAGGTGCCGTATGGCTCGGCCCCCTACGGCCCAGGCCCGGAAGGTTTGGCCCCGCGCAACGGCATGGGCACGACGGCCTTGGTGCTCGGCATCATCGCGTTGGTCACCTGTTGGACCGTGATCGGCGGGATCGTGCTCGGTGGGGTGGCGATTGGGCTCGGCATCGCTGGCCGTCGTCGCGCGAAGCGCGGCGAAGCAACCAATCGCGGCAGCGCGACTGCCGGCATCGTGAGCGGCGCGCTCGGTTTGGTGCTCGCCGTGGTGCTCATCGCCGCCGGAGTGGCCCTGCTCAACACCCCTGCAGGCAAGACGCTTCGCGCCTGCCTGAAGAGCGCGAACGGCGACAAGACGCAGATCAGCCAGTGCCAGGCGCAGTACGCCAACAATCACTGAGGCAAATGCCTAAGACATAGCGGCGAGTGGTGACGGGTGTCATGCCTGGCACACGACGGGCCGCACTGGGCTGGCCGTCCGCGCCGCGAGACGATGTGGTCATGACGATGGCTGTTACCGCTCAAATACTCGGAATTCGGCTCGACTCACTGACCAAGACCTACGGCCCAGTGCGCGCCGTCGACGGCGTTGATCTGGAGATTGCCGCAGGCGAAACTGTTGCGCTGCTCGGCCCGAATGGTGCCGGCAAGTCGACCACCATTGACATGGTCCTTGGGTTGGCCAAACCCGACTCGGGGTTCGTCCAGGTGTTCGGCAAGTCGCCGGCCGACGCGGTACGTGCGGGTGCGATCGGCGCGATGTTGCAGACCGGTTCGCTGTTGCGCAATCTCACCGTGCGCGAGCTTGTCACGATGATGGGCTCGCTGTATCCGAACCCCATGGACGTCACCGAGGTGCTCGAGATGGCCGGTGTCGCCGACATCGCCGAGCGTCGCACCGAGAAGCTGTCGGGCGGTCAGACGCAACGCGTGCGCGCCGCGATCGCGCTGGTCTCGAACCCCGACCTGCTGATCCTTGACGAACCAACGGTGGCAATGGACGTCGAGATGCGCCGCGACTTCTGGACGTCGATGCGTGGCTTCGCCGCGGCTGGCAAAACCGTCGTGTTCGCCACGCACTACCTGGAAGAAGCCGACAGCTACGCCGACCGCATCGTGTTGATGGCGAAGGGTCGCATCGTGGCCGACGGGCCGGCCACCGAGATCAAGGCCACCGTGGGTCTGCGCACGATCAAGGCGACCCTGCCCGGCGTCACGGCCGACAGCCTCGTTTCGTTGGCCGGCGTGCAAAGTGCCGAGCGCCGAGGCGAGGCGATGGTGCTGCACTGCACCGACTCCGACGCCGCAATACGTGCGCTGCTACGCGAATACCCGAGCGCCAGTGACATCGAGATAGCTGGCGCTGGTCTCGAAGAGGCGTTCTTGGTTTTGACGGGTGACCAGGATTCCGAGGAGTTGTCATGAACGGCACATATCTGCGCTACGAACTGCTTCGCAGCGTGCGCAACAAGCGGGCATTCATCTTTTCGCTCGCGTTTCCGCTGGTGTTCTTCTATCTGATTGCCGGCGGCCAGCGACACCAGACTCTTGGGGGCATCCCGTTCCCGACCTATTACCTGGCCGGCATGGTCTCGTTCGGCACGATGGCCGCCATGATCTCGACCGGTGCGAAGATCGCGGCTGAGCGAGAAGTCGGCTGGAACCGGCAGCTGCGCCTCACGCCGCTCAGCACTCGTTCGTACATGCGGGCCAAGGTACTGAGCGGCTACCTGACCGCATTGGTCACGCTGGTATTGCTCTTTGTCGCCGGCACCACGCTGGGCGTGCACTTGGGTGCCAAGGATGTGCTGCACATGACCGGGTTGGTGATCGTCGGCCTGATCCCGTTTGCCGCACTCGGCATCCTGGTCGGTCACCTCTTCACGCCGGATTCGATGGGTCCGGTCATCGGCGGCGGCGTGTCGATCCTGGCGTTTCTCGGCGGCGCGTGGGGCCCGGTCGGCGGTGACACGGGCGTGCTGCACAACGTCTCGCAGGCCACGCCGACGTACTGGTTGGTCGCCGCTGGCCGCACCCTGGTCGGCGCCCCCGGGTGGGACGCCAAGGGCTGGGTCATCGTCGCGATCTGGACTGTGGTGGTCGGCACGCTGGCCGCCTGGGCATTCCGCCGCGACACGAAGCGCGTCTGAGCCGACGCCAGCAACGAGCCGACGATGCCCACGAGCCGATGACGCCACGACGCCCAATGACGCCACAACCCCAATGACAGCGACCATTCGCGACCCCCGGCGCGACAGAGGTGGCTGCCCGGCTCGGGCCGCGAAGGCGCCGAAGGTCCGAAGCGTTGGCGGCGCGGCGGCGGCTTCTGGCTGATCTACCTGTGCATCCCGCTCGGCAGTGCCTGGACCCACCACCGTCTTGTTGCCAGCATCGTCGGCACCGCATTGCTCGCTCATCTTCGCGTGGGCGTACCTGTTCCTGGTGCCGCTCGGCTGGTGGGGGATGCGCGGCGCGAAATACAACTACGCGATCGTCTCGATCCTCCTCGGGCTGACCGCAGCGAGTACCGCTGTGATCGGCGCCAATGGACTCGATGTCACTGATCTTCGTCGCCGCCGCGGCCATCATCATGTTGCCGGGCCGAGTCGCCGTCACCGGCGTCGTCGTCTTCGCGGTCGCCTCGTCGGTCCTGCCGCAGTACGTCGGGCCGTGGCACTTGCACGGCCTGCAATGGACGACGGGTACCTCGATCGCGTTCGCGTCGATCGCGGTCTTTGGCTTCTCCCGTCTCATCCGGGCGAACCATGAACTCGCGGCGGCGCGCGAACAGGTCGCGACAGTCGCGGCGGAACGCGAGCGAATGCGGATCGCGCGCGACCTGCACGACCTGCTCGGTCACTCGTTGACGACGATCACGGTGAAGGCCGCCCTCGCCGCCCGGCTGTTCGACCAAGACCCGGCGCGCGCACGAAGCGAGATCGCCGAGGTCGAAGCGCTCGCGCGGGAGAGCCTCGCCGACGTACGCGCCGCGGTCGCCGGCTTTCGCGAAGTGCGCCTGGCCACCGAGCTGGCGACTGCCCGCGAGGTGCTCGAAGCCGCCGGCATCGAGGCGCAGTTGCCGGGCGCCGTCGACGGCCTTTCCGCCGAGCTCGGTGGGCTCTACGGCTGGGTCGTTCGCGAGGGCGTCACGAACGTCGTGCGGCACAGTCGCGCGAGCCGAGTGTGGATCACCCTCGATGCCGGCGGCATCGAGATCGTCGACGACGGCTCGGGTTGCGCGCGGAAGGCCTCGGGGGAGATCGCGACCGAATCAGCGGGGCACGGACTCGAAGGACTCACCGAACGCGTCGTCGCGCTCGGCGGCCGGTTGGTGGCCGGGCCGGTTCACGAAGATGGCACGTCGGGCTTCCGGCTGCGCGTCGACGTGCCGGCGTAGCGGCGATGTGGCAGCCATGACAGACGGCGCAGCAGGCGCAACGGGTGCGGTGATCCGGGTCTTGATGGCCGACGACCAGCACTCTGGTGCGCGGGGCGTTGGCGGCGCTGCTCAACCTCGAGCCCGATATCGAGGTCGTTGCCCAGGTCGCGCGCGGTGACGAGGTCGTCGCGACCGCCCTCGCCGTCCGGCCTGATGTTGCCATGCTGGACGTCGAGATGCCGGGCTCGACGGACTCGCGGCCGCCGCGGCGCTGCGGTCGCAACTGCCCGAGCTGCCGGGTGCTGATCGTGACCACCTTCGGCCGGGCCGGTTACTTGCGGCGGGCGATGGAGTGCGGCGCGCTCGGATTCGTGGTCAAGGACGCCCCGGCGGAGCAGTTCGCCGACGCGGTACGCCGGGTCGCTCGCGGGTGAGCGCGTCGTCGACCCGACGCTGGCAGCAGCCACCTTGGCCGGAGGCACGAACCCGCTGACCGGCCGCGAACGTGACGCGCTAGCGGCGGCTCGCGACGGCGCCACCATCGCCGACATCGCCAAGCTGCTGTTTCTCAGCGAGGGCACAGTGCGCAACTACCTCTCGTCGTCGATCGCCAAGACCGGCACCCGCAACCGGTTCGAGGCGGTGCGGGTCGCCGACGACAACGGCTGGCTGTAGCAGCCCTTACGGCTCGAGCCGCGGCCGCACCCGTCGCCGCGCCGTCTCAGCTTGATCCGCTGCGGGTCGATAGGTGGTCGTGCACGCAGGATTGGAGAGAAGCGATGCGGCCGCGAGTCGTCGCCGACGCCGCCCGGACCGCTGCCCTGCTGTATTTCGTCGGAGCATTGATCATCGCGCTCGAAGCGTCCGTCGTGGCGACGCCCGGCTTCGCCGCGATGTTGCGAGGCGTGCCGTGGGCGTTGGCCGGACTTTCCGCCATCGGGGGGGTTGTGTTGTGGCGGGCTCCCGATCGGCTGCCCGCGATGGCGTGGCCGTTTGTACCCGCGGTTGCGGTCGGCGAGATCCTCGTGATGTCTATCGGAAGTCATGACGCGACCGCATCGACGCAGCTGGCCTTGTGTCTGCCGGGATTGTTTGCCGCCTACCAGCTCAAGCCGGGAGCCGCCCGGCTGACCGCGATCGAGGTGGTCGCAGCGGAGGTCGTGCTGTGCATCCTGGTCGACCCGCACCGTGCGCGAGTCGAGGATGCCGTAGGAGTTTCCCTGATTTTGCTGGGGGTGATGCTGACCCTCATCACCGCGCGCGATCGCCTCGAGACGGCCATGCGCGATCTGCGCCACGACGCGTCCCACGATGCTCTCACCGGGCTGTGGAGCCGCCGCACCTTCGACGCCGACTGCGCGCAGCTTCGCGACGACGGGTGTGCGTCTCTCATTCTCGTCGACATCGACGAGTTCAAGACGGTGAACGATGTATACGGCCACTCGATCGGTGACGAAGTGTTGCGTGTTGTGGCACACGTCTTGACGGCGCGGAGCCGGCCAGCTGATCGCGTGTATCGATTCGGTGGCGACGAGCTCGCAGTCTTGATGATCGGTTGCCCAACCGCACTCGCGCTGGCCCGAGCGGACGTCATCAGGCGTGCGGTTGAGTCCTCGCCGATGCTGAGCATTCCGCCGCGCCGCGACGGCACGACTGGTCGCGTCACCGTGAGCGTCGGCGTCGCGTCGTTGCCCGAGCACGCGCGACGACCCGGTGACCTGCTCAGGCTCGCGGACGAGGCCATGTACCGCGCAAAGGCGTCGGGTCGCAATCGCACCGTCTCGGCCGAATCGACAACTGCGCCTGATCCTGCCGACTCTCGGTAGTTAGCGGGGATGGCTTATGGGCGGCAAGGCTCAGTTTCCGCACCGAGCCGCCGATGGCCATAGGAGCGTGCCGTGAGCGCATGCACCCGAGCCCAGGAGCCGTCATGGTTGCCGACCTGTCTGAGACGTTGCTCGTATCCGATCGCCTAGGCTCCCAAGCCACCCGATGGTTCGGCTCGGGCGAAAGTCGCGACATGAATTCCTTCGCAGCTGGGGGGGAGGCCGCGCGGGCGGCGCTCGCCGGCCGCACGACCAAGCTGGTCGTCGTTTTCGCGTCGATCGGGCACGACTTCGACGCGCTGCTCGCCGGCGTCCGCGACGTCACCGGACCCGTGCCGCTTGTGGGCTGCTCGACGTTTGGACAATTCACCGCCGATGGCGTCTGCGCTACCGGCGTTGCGGTGGCCGCATTCGGTGGCCCAGGTTTCACGGTCAGCGCGACGGTCTCGCGAGATGCGTCAGACCGCCGGCGCGAGGCCGGCCGCGAGGTCGCAGGTTCGATCGCCGACGTCGTGGCGCCGCACAAGATCTTGGTCTTGCTCTGCGACGGGCTTACTCGTGAGCAGCAGGAAATTGTGCGCGGTGCCTACAGCGTGGCCGGCGCGGCCGTGCCCCTCGTCGGCGGCTGTGCCGCTGACCTCGTCGAGTACGACCGCACGTATCAGTTCTTCGGCAACGAGGACGGCGTCGAGGTGCTGTCGGATGCTGTCGTCGGGGTCACGATCGGGTCTGACGCCCCGATGGGTATCGGAGTTGCGCACGGCTGGCGCAAGGTTGGCGAGCCGGCCGTTGTCACCAGGAGTAGTGGAGGCGAGCTCTACGAGCTCAACGGTAAGCCGGCCCTTGACTGGTATCTCGGTGAACTAAACGCGCCGCGCAGCGTGATCGAAGATATGCCCACGTTTCACGAATTCGCCTATCACCACCCGCTCGGGCTTTCGCGGCGCAGTGGCGAAGATATGCGAGTGATCCACGACGCAGACGGCACGGACGGCCACCTCACCTGCCTGACCGATGTTCCCCAGGGCGCCTTGGTGTGGGTTATGGAAGCCGATGAGAGCGATCTCATCGCGGCGGTGTCGCAGGCTCACGGCGACGCGATCGATGGGCTTGGCGGCGCGGCCCCCACGGGTGTGCTGGCCTTCGACTGTGGCGCCCGGTTCGCGATGCTCGGCTCCGACGGCGCCGGCCGCGAGATCGCCGAGATGTCGCGGCTTATCGGCGACGCACCATTCGCCGGTTTCTACACCTACGGCGAGATCGCCCGCACGCACGGCGCTCGCGGCATGCACCACGTCACCCTCGTCGTGTTGGCGTTTGCCTGACATAGATGGCTTACCACTGGTCTATTCACCAACTCACGGAGTATTTCGAGGCCGTGAGTCGGCCAGCGCATGCCGACATTGCGATCGAGATCGCGGTCGAGCGAGCAACGGAAGCACTGGACGCCGAAATCGGGGCCTTTGTCGACGGCGATACCGTGATCGGCTGCATTGGCCTCGGCGCGATGGAGGCGCCAGATCTCAGACCTGCGGCTGCGGGTGGCTCGTACCTTCGGGTCCCTGATCTCGGCACCTTCTTTGCCGCGTCGTCGACCCTCGGCTCCGAAATTTCCGGCGCGATCGTCATTGCGCGCGAAGCGGATGAGTTCAGCGCCGAAGAACGCCAAATGCTGCAAGGCATGGCGCGGGTGCTCGGGCTGGCGGTTCGCAACCTGCGCACGCTCACGATCGAGCGCGGACTGCGCACGGAACGCGAGGTCGAAGCCGAGCAACGGCTTGTGCTGCTCGGCTCGCTGAGCCGCCGGCAGCGGATGCTCGAAACGCTGCTGACGATCCAACGGTCGATTTCCCATCGAGCTCCGCTTCAGCAGTTGCTGGACTCGGTGACTCGGGGTGCGTCCGAGCTTCTCGATGGTGCGTCTGTCGCGCTGGTGCTTGACGATCCGCTCGGCGGTGCGCAACCCGTCGTCCCCTCTGTCTGGCCGCCCGTTGCCGGCAAGCGGCACGACACCAGCGTGGTCAATGCGGCCGTCGCCGCCATGGTGGCCGACGGCGCAGTTACACGGACGACGGACGCCGCGGGCGGTGCGGCCGGCACGTTGGTCGCGGCGCCGGTGCACATCGAGAACGACATCGTCGGAAGCCTGGTCACGGCCGTTACTGCGGACTCGCTCGACGTCGACGAACGCGTGCAGCTGCTGACGGTGTTCGCTGAGCAGGCGAGCCTCGCGCTGACCGATGCGCGCACGTTGGACGAAATGCGCGAGGCGTACCACGATGCGCTCACCGGGTTGCCCTCGCGTGCCTTGTTCCTCGACCGACTTGTGCATGCGCTCGAAGTCGCGACGCAGAACAAGAGCGAGTTGACGGTGCTCTTCATCGACCTCGATCGATTCAAGGGCGTCAATGACTCCCTCGGACACACGGCCGGCGATGAGTTGTTGGTGGCGGTTGCCCAACGCATTCGGCAATGTCTGCGGCCCGGTGACACTCCGGCACGCTTGGGTGGCGATGAATTCGCCGTGCTGCTGGAGAATTCTGACGATCGGCATGCAGGCCCGGTGGTCGCGGAACGCATTCTGGCGGCAATGCGAGAACCGGTCATGATCGCCGGCCGCCGCATCTCGGCGTCCGCGAGTATTGGCGTTGCTTCGGGTGGGCGCCTCATCGACGACGCGAGCCATCTGCTGCGCAACGCCGACCTCGCGATGTATCGGGCGAAGAGCTCCGGACCAGGCCGGGTTGTCGTCTTCGAAGACCGGATGTACTCACAGTCTGCCCATCTCCTCGAGCTGGAGTCTGAATTACAGCAGGCGGTCGAGTCGGGCGCCTTCTTCGTGCACTACCAACCACTCATTTCGCTGCCGGGCGGCAGAGCGCAGGCCGTCGAGGCGCTGCTGCGATGGAATCACCCGACGCTCGGATCGATCTCGCCGCTCGTATTCATCCCCATGGCCGAGCGGCTCGGGCTCATCGACGCACTCGGTCACTGGGTGTTGCAGCGCAGTGCCGAGCAAGTCGCGGCGTGGCGAGCCGATCTGTTCCCCGACCTGTGTCTCAACGTGAACGTGTCGGCCAAGCAACTCGACAACCCCCACTTCACTACTTCGTTGGTGCACGTGCTCGCGACTACCGGGATGAGCCCGTCGGCGCTCACTCTGGAGATCACCGAGTCGGCGCTGATGCATGAGCCGGCGAAGATGCGGGCCTGCATCGGCGAGCTCAAGGCCACCGGGGTCGCGATCTCGATGGACGACTTCGGCACCGGCTACTCATCGCTCGCCTCGCTTCGTGAGCTACCGGTCGACCAGGTCAAGCTCGACAAGTCGTTCATCGACGGCATCGTCGACACGCCGCGCGACCTGGCGATCGTGCGAAGCGTTCTCGATCTCGGTCGATCGCTGGGCTTTTCGACGGTCGCCGAAGGCATCGAGCAGGAAGACCAAGCAACATTGCTCGGCGAGTTGGGCTGCGACATCGGCCAGGGGTTCTTCTTCGCCCGACCCATGGAACCCGCGATGGTCGAGACGTTCTTGCGGGTCAACCACGGCACCGTCGGTCCGAGCCGATGGGCGCGGCAAGTCGTGCGCCACAGCGCTCGCCGATAGGCCGGGCGGCAGCCGCCGTGAGGCGAGATGGGCCCCCTCGCAGGGCAAAATAGGCAGTGAACAGGCTCGCGGCGCCTCAGGAGGGGCCAGAACGCGCCGATAGGCAAGCATGAAGACTCCGCCGACGATCGGCGTGCTGTCGCCGTTCGTCAGCGGCTTCTATTTCGGCGGCGGTCATCAGGGGTATCGCGAGCGCAGCCGCCGAGGCTGGCGGCCGCTCGTCGCCATCCAGACGTCCGAGCCAGGCGTCCCGTATACTCCGAGCGTCCCGACAGCTTCTCCGCATTCCACGCCGCCGCCTGGGCGCACGTGGATGGCTGCATCGTCGTGACTCGACGGTGCGACTCCCGACGTACCTCGACGCGATCAAACGCAGTCCGGCAAGCCGGTCGTGACTGATCAGCAAGCACGATTGGACGGCGTGCAGTGTGCCCCACCGTGCACGCCGGACAACAAGCATTGGCGTTCGTGAGGCCGTCCAGCACCTGATCGCCCACGGGCATCGCAAGATCGCGTTCGTCGGCATGATGCACCAAGACGACATCCAAGAGCGCTACGCCAGCTACGTCGAGACGCTGATCGAGAGCCGGCATCGATCCTGACCCGTCGCTGGTCTTCGCGACCGCGGACAACGAGGAAGATCTACGGCGTGCAAGCCGGCCAGGCAGATGCTCGCCGACGTGGCCTGAGGTCGACCGCCGTCGTTGGCCGCGACCGACGTGAACGCCATGGGCGATCATGTCAGGCACTCACCGCGGCCGGTCTGGTCCTGCCACGCGACCAGGCCATCATGGGATTCGATGACGTCGACGCCGCGACCTTCGTCACGCCGGCGCTGTCGAGCGTGCGCCTTGACTTCGGCAGCTTGGGCCGCCTGGCTGCGCGGCCTCTTGCTCGACAAGTTGGCCGGCCTCGACGTCGAGGACCGCACGTACGAATGCGCCGACGATATTCGTTCCGCGCGAGTCGTGCGGCTGCAGCAACGCGATTGGCGAAATCGCCGCCGATCGGGCGGGACGAACCCATTGGCCGGACGATCGCCGCGCGGAGGCGCTGGCTCGAGGAGCAACTCGACCGCACGCTGACCGCAGACGACCACGCGGCGGGCCGCGAATCGACGGTGGCGGCAGCGGCCGGCCTGGTGGCGCAGACTCTCGAAGGCTGCCGTTAAAGGTCATGCCGGGCCGACCGAAGACGAGCTGCGCGGACGCCCTCGAGGCGCTGTACCAGCGCAGCCCGCGCAACCAGACCGTGTCTGCGGCATCATGGCGGCCGCGCGGCGGTTCGGTCGCAGACCTTGTCGACGGCGCAGGCGAGCGAACGCTGAAGCCATCGGTCAACGAGTAACCGACCGAACGTATCGGCCTGATGCTCATGCTGTCGGCGATCCATTCGCACGATCAGTACAACGAGAGCGGCGTACTTCCAGGGCGCACTCGGCACGCAGTACGCGGTCGCCATGGACCTGCTCCGCAGCCACGAGGAGGACCCTCGTTCACTGCAATGGCTCGAGCGAACCTCGGTTCGGGGCGGCTGCCTCGGCCTGTGGTCGGAGACGCCCGGCGAGCTCATCGCCGGCGCCGACCCGACTCTCGCCGTTGTCGGCGCCTTCAATCGCGACACCGCCGAGGATGCCGACGGGTCTGGCAGCGGTGGTCGAACTTCACCCGGCTTGAACGAGACCGTCGCCGCCTCGGCGTTTCCGCCAGCGGCCCTCCTCCGCCTTGCCGACAGCAGCCCGGACGACATCGTGTTCGTGCTGCCGGTGAAAGTGCGCACGAGTGACTGGGGACTGCTTCGGCTCGTCGGGCCCGATCGACAGCAAGGTCGCGTCGGGCCGCGAGACCGTTGAACCAGTGGGCGGCGCTGCTCACCGTCGCCCTCGACCACCAGGCCAACGTCGCCTCGCTCGAAGAGCAGCGCGAAAAGGTCGAGCGGTCGTTCGAACGCGAGCGCGGCCTCGTCGAAGACATCCGACTCAGCGAGGAGCGCTACGCGCTGGCCGCGCGAGGCGGCGAGCGGTGGCCTGTGGGACTGGGATCTCGTCACCGGACGAGGTCTTCTACTGCCGCGCGTTGGATGGACCTGCTCGGCTGCACAGCGAAGCCGAGGTCGGCACCACCAGCAGACGACTGGTTCAGCCGCGTGCACCCCGACGACCTGCAGAGTCTGCACGCCGCGATCGACGAGTCACCTCGAGGGTCGATCGTCCGGCGTCGAGCTCGAGCACCGCATCCGCTCGCGTGACGGCAGCTACCTGTGGGTGCTGTGCCGCGCGCTGGTCATTCGCGGTGCGGACGGCGTGCCCACCCGCATGGTCGGATCGCTGACCGACGTCCACGAACGGAAAGAGCTTGAAAGCCAGCTCCGGCATGCGGCGCTGTACGACCCGCTGACCGGGTTGCCCAACCGCACGCTGTTCCTCGACCGCCTCCGGGTGACGATGGCGCGCGCCGAGCCGGCACGTCGGCTACCAATACGCCGTGCTGTTCCTCGACCTTGACGGCTTCAAGCTGGTCAACGACAGCCTCGGGCACCTGCTCGGCGACTCGCTGCTCTCGAGTGTTGCCGAACGGATCAGCTTCCGACCTGCGGCCGTCCGACACGGCGTCGCGCTTCGGTGGCGACGAGTTCGCGATCCTGCTCGACGACCTCGCTGCTCCGCACAATCCGGTCGCGGTGGCCGAGCGGCTGCAGGAACGCCTGGCCCGACCGTTCCATGTCGGCGGCCACGAGATCTTCGTGACGGCGAGCATCGGCATCGCGTCGAGCTCGACCGGCTACCAGTCGGCGGAAGACGTACTGCGTGACGCCGACACCGCGATGTACCAAGCCAAGGCGCGACGAGAAGGGCACGCACGCGACGTTCGACGCGGGCATGCACACCCACGCGGTCAGCCGGTTGCGCGTCGAGGCCGAACTTGCGGCAGGCGATCGATGGCTGGCCAGCTTCGGCTGCACTACCAGCCGATCGTCGCCATCCGCACCGGCCGCACGCTCGCGTTCGAGGCGCTCGTTCGTTGGGAGCACCCGACCCGCGGGCTGCTCGCGCCGGCCGAGTTCTTGCCAGTCGCCGAGGAGACCGGCCTCATCGTGCCGATGGGTCGCTGGATCCTCGGCGAGACCTGCCGGCAGATCGCCGAGTGGAAGCTGGCCGGGCGCGCCCGATGACCTGCGGGTCAGCGTCAACGTGTCGAACCGGCAGTTCTGGCACGGCGGCCTGCTGCAGGACCTTCAGGGCTACCTGCAGCGAAGCGAATCTTGAGCCGCGCAACATCGCGCTCGAGATCACCGAGACCGTCGTCATGTACAACGCCGACCTGGCCGAGCGGATGCTGACTCGAGCTGCACGAGAACGGCTTCGCGCTGCACATCGACGACTTCGGCACCGGCTATTCGTCGCTGCAGGCGTTGCACCGGTTCCCGATCGAGGCGCTGAAGGTCGACCGGTCGTTCGTGTGGGGCTCGGGCACCGATCCGCGCAGCACCGAGCTGGTTCGCACGATCGCGATGATGGCCCGCAACCTCGGCGTCGACGTGATCGCGGAAGGCATCGAGACCGAAGACCAACGCCGGCGCGTCGAGCGGCTCGGCTGCGCCTACGGCCAGGGTTACCTGTTCTCCCGGCCGGTACCCGGCGACGTGGCGGCCGCCTTTGTCTGCCCGCAGCCGGTGATCGAGCGCCAGGTCGTCATCGCCTGAGCCTCGGCTGGTACGGCGTGAGTACGCTTTGAGCGTGTCCGCGCCGGAGTCGATGACGCAGTCGAACGACCCCGGTCACGAGCCAGTCGCCCGGGAGCGTGCCCGGCTCGAGATGCCCGAACTCCTTCGGCGCGACGTGCGCCTGCTCGGGGAGTTGCTCGGCCAGGTCTTGCGCGAGTACGGCGGCGACAAACTACTGGCGGACGTCGAGGAGCTGAGGCACGCGGTCATCGCCGCGCGCACCGGGGCCGGCGATCCGGCCGATGTGGTTGAGCTGGTGCGCGGCTGGTCGCTCGACCGGGCCGAAGAGGTCGCTCGTGCGTTCACCGTGTACTTCCACCTCGCCAACCTGGCCGAAGAGACCCATCGGGTCCGGATGCTGCGGTCGCGTGAATCGGGTGCGGGCCGCCCCGGTGATTCACTGGCGACCTCCGTCGCCGAGGTGCGCCGCCTGCACGGCGACGAACGGGTGGACAGTTTGCTATCGGGGTTGCTGCTGCACCCGGTGCTCACGGCGCACCCGACCGAGGCTCGCCGGCGCGCAGTCGTCGGCGCCATCTCTCGGGCCGGCGCCCAACTCGACCGCGTCGATGACCCTCGCGGCGGTGACGCCGAGCAGGCTGACGCGCGTCGCCGATTGCTCGAAGAGATCGACATCCTCTGGCGCACCGCACATTTGCGGGCCAGCGCGGTCGACCCGCTCGACGAGGTGCGCACCGCGATGGCGGTGTTCGACGAGACCCTGTTCTTGGTCGTGCCCACGCTGTACCGCGGTCTCGATCAGGTGCTGCTCGGCGATCGGTCGGGACTCGAGGCGCCGCAGGCGCCGGTGTTCCTGCGCCTGGGCAGCTGGATCGGCGGCGACCGCGACGGCAACCCGAACGTGACGGCGACATCACTCGCGAGGCGCTGGACGATCCAAGCCGCGCATGTCGCTGCTCGCACTCGAGCGAGCGGCCACCCGCATCGGCCGGACGCTCACCGCCGAAGAGGCGACGACGCCGCCGAGTCGCGAACTGACCGAGGCGATCGAGGTGGCCCGGCGCGACCACCCGAAGCTGATCGACGAGCTGATGCTGCGCTGCGCCCGACGAACCACATCGGCTCTTCGTGCTCTACGCCGCCGCCCGGCTCAAGGCCCGGCGGGTCGGCGAGCGCCGCCGGCTACCGGCGTCCCGATGAATTGATTGCCGACCTGCGCATGGTGCAGGAGTCGCTGGTCGCGCGCCGGCGCGCATCGGCTGGCGTTCGGTGAGCTGCAGCATCTGATCTGGCAGGCGCAGACGTTTGGTTTTCACCTCGCCGAGCTCGAGGTTCGGCAGCACAGCGGCGTGCACGCCGACAGCGCTCGGAGGAGGTTCGCGCAGGCGGCGAGCGTGTCGCCGATGACCGGCGAGGTGCTCGAGACGATTCGCGCGCATGCGTGGCATGCAAGACGAATACGGCGTCGACGCGTGCCGCCGATACGTCATCAGCTTCACGACGTCGGCCGCCGACATTGCGGCGTGTTCGAGCTTGCGCCGCTCTTGCGACGCGACGGGTCGACCGCCGGTGCTCGACGTCGTGCCGCTGTTCGAGACGCAGGACGACCTCGACGGTTGCGTCGCGTGCTCGACGACGCGCTTGCAACTGCCGGCCGTGCAAGCGCGGCTGGCCGCCAACGGCCGGCCGCTTCGAGGTGATGCTCGGCTACTCCGACTCGGCGAAGGACGTCGGGCCGGTCTCGGCGACGCTTGTCGCTGTACGACGCGCAAGGCGCGCTCGCGGCCTGGGCGCAGCGGCACGGCATCACGCTGACGCTGTTCCACGGTCGCGGTGGCGCGCTCGGTCGGGGCGGCGGGCCGGCGAACCGCGCGGTGCTCAGCCAAGCGCCGGGATCGGTCGACGGCCGCTTCAAGGTGACCGAGCAGGGTGAGGTCATCTTCGCGCGCTACGGCCATCCGGTGATCGCGCACCGCCACCTCGACCAGGTCGCGGCCGCCGTCGTGCTGGCCTCGACGCCGGCGGTCGAAGAACTGGTTGCGGCTGCGGCGACGAAGCACCGGGCACGTTCGAGCAGGTCAGCGACGCGGCCCGCACGGCCTACCGCGATCTCGATCGGCGCCGACCGGTTCGCCGAGTTCTTCGCCGCCGTCAGCCCGCTTGCCGAGATCGGCTCGCTGCGCATCGGCTCGCGGCCGTCGCGCCGTACTGCGGGCAGCGGACTGTCCGACCTGCGCGCGATTCCGTGGGTGTTCGCGTGGTCGCAGACCCGCGCGACGCTTGCCCGGCTGGTACGGCCTCGGCAGCGGGCTCGAAGCGGTCGGCGACGTTTCGGTGTTGCGAGCCGCGTACGCCGAGTGGCCGCTGTTCACGACGATGCTCGACAACGTCGAGATGTCGCTGGCCAAGGCCGATCGCGACATCGCCGAACGGCACCTCGCGCTGGGTGGTCGCCCCGATCTGGCCGACGACGATCCTGGCCGAGTTCGACCGCACGACGTCGTGGCTGCTGCGGGTGCTCGGCCACGAGAAGCTCCTCGAGAAGCACAGCGTGCTCGGCCGCGCGGTCGAGCTGAGAAACCCTTACGTCGACGCGCTTTCGCACCTTCAACTGCGTGCGCTCGAAGCCTTGCGGGCTGGCATCGACGACGACGACGAGCGTGAGCGCACGCAGCGCCTGCTGCTGCTCGCGGTCAACGGCGTTGCGGCCGGTCTGCAGAACACCGGCTGAGTTATCCGTGCACGCTCGCCCTGCGACCGACTCTCGATATCGGCCGCCCGCCGCTCGACGTCCGGGCGCTGTCTCGCGGACTCGTCGACTACGGCATCTGGCGCGACGTCAGGGTCGTCGACGAGACCGGTTCGACCAACGCGGACGTCGCCGAGCTGGCGCGCTCGGGAGCTGCGGCCGGTCTGGTGCTGGTCGCAGAACACCAGACGCGCGGCGCGTGGCCGGCTCGACCGCGTGTGGTCGGCGCCGGCGCGGTCGGGCCTGACGTTCTCGATGCTGCTGCGTCCCGCCGATGTGACGCCCGACGTGATGCCGCACCTGCAGGTTGGGTTGCCGCCGCTCCCGTCGACGTTGCCGTGCCGCCGGCTCGGTGGCCAGCTTGCTTCCGTTGGTCGTGGGGTCGGCGTCGCAACGGCGTTGGCGGCGAGTCGCCGAGGTCGACGTCGGCTTGAAGTGGCCGAACGACCTGATGATCGGCGATCGCAAGCTCGGCGGGAATTCTCGCCGAGGTGGTCGACGACGCGGTGGTCGTCGGCGTCGGACTCAACGTGACCCTGCGTGAGGCCGAATTGCCCGTGCCCACAGCGATTTCTCTCGCGCTGGCCGGTGCGAGCTGCACCGATCGCGACACGCTGCTTGCGGGCTGTCGCTGCGGGCCATCGGCGACGAGTACCTCGCGTGGCGGCGCGTCGAGGGCGACGGCGAGCGCAGCGTGCTGCCGCGCTACCGCGAGCTGTGCGTGACGCTCGGCCGCGACGTCCGTGTCGATCTCGGCGGCGAGTTGCTCGAGGGTCGCGCGGTCGACATCAACGCCGACGGGTCGCTGGTCGTCGAGACCTCGGCCGGACGCCGATCAGTGAGCGCCGGCGACGTCGTCCACCTCCGTTAGGTGCCCTCGGGGTTCGATCACGTTCAGGGGGTTCCGCCCCCCGAGGACATGGCCTGCTGGCCGTGTCCTCGGGGGTCTGACGCCTGTCCTCGGCTCGTCAACGGCAGGTGTGCACGTCCGGCAAACGCGTCAGCTGACGTCGGCGGCACCCACGGTTTTGGCTCGGCTGGTTGATCGGGCGGATCGGTGAACGTGAGCTGCCACCACCCGACGTCCCGCCATTTGTTGTGCTTGAAGCCGACGTTGCGATAGACGCCGACTGGCGTGAGTCCGAACGCCTCGTGGAAGCCCACGCTCGCGTCGTTCGGGAGGGTGATGCCGGCGAACACGCTGACGTAGCCGAGCGACCGCACGAGCGGCAGTAACTCGCCGTAGAGCAGCCGGCCGACGCCGCGGCCGCGCTCGTGTGGCGCGACGTAGACCGACACGTCGGCCGACCACCGGTAGGCGGCCCGCACGCGGTGGCGAGCGGCGTAGCAGAAGCCGACCACGGCGTCAGCGCGGACGGCGACCAGCCACGGCAGGCGCGGAGTTTCGAGCATCCGGGCCGCGAGCTCGTCGGCTGTCGGGGGCGTCTCCTCGAAGCTGATGACGGTCTCGACCACGTAGGGCGCATAGATGGCCGCGACCGCCTCGGCGTCGGAGGTCGTCGCCGCCCGGACGGTGACGGGATCGGTCATGGTGAGATTTTGTAAGTCGGACGGCGGGATGGCGAGCGTAATTCCCGCGGACATGGAACGATGCGGGGCATGGGCATGAATCTGTCGCAAGGTGAAGAGGTTGTTCTCGACCTGCATCCGCATTGGGGACGCCTCGTCGTCCCGGTGTTGGTGCTGCTGGTGGCCAGTCTGCTGACCGGCTTCGGCGTCGCGCTGATCCCGCATGGCGGGGGGCAAGCGATCGAACGCTGGATCGTCATCGGCGTCGCGGTCATCGTCGTGGTCTGGCTGACGATCCTGCCGTACCTGCGCTGGCTGACGACGCGGTACGTGCTGACCACCGACCGGTTGGTGATTCGCAGCGGCATCCTTGCCCGGCACGGTCGCGACATCCCGCTGAACCGCATCAACGACGTGTCATTCTCCGAGACTGTGCTCGAGCGCATGTTGCGCAGCGGCACGCTGGTCGTCGAGTCGGCCGGCGAGCGCGGGCAGATTTCGCTCACCGACGTGCCCCGGGTCGAGCACGTGCAGCGTGAGGTCTACCGCATGGTGGGCGAACACCAGGGTGGCGTCACCGCGGAGCCGGACGAGGCGCCGTCGCATGTCGATCACCCCGGCCACGCGGGCGGCTCTGCCTAGGCACGCTCTGCTCGGCGTACTGTCGGCTTCATGACTGCCGGCTGGCGTGCTGCTGCGCCGGCACGACCCGCATGTTGTCGAGGTCGTGCTCGATCGACCTGACGCGTTGAATGCCGTTTCGACGTCGCTAGCGGGTGAGCTCACTGCCGCTTTGGCCGCTGTCGCGACTGACCGCGAGACCCGTGCGGTGGTGCTCTCGTCGTCGTCCGCCCGTGCCTTTTGTGCCGGCGCCGACCTCAAAGAACGCGCCACCTTTTCGGACGACGAGTTGCTGGCGCAGCGGCCGACGATCCGTTCGTTGTTCTCGACGCTGCTGGAGATGCCGCAGCCGACGATCGCGGCTGTCGCGGGCTTTGCGTTGGGCGGCGGCTTCGAGTTGGCGTTGTCGTGCGACCTGATCGTGGCTGACGCCAATGCCGTTTTCGGTCTGCCGGAAGTCACTGTCGGGTTGGTGCCTGGTGGGGGCGGCACGCAATTGTTGGCCCGGCGGGTTGGTCTTGGCGTGGCGACCGATCTCGTCTTGACCGGTCGCAAGATTGCCGCGTCGGAGGCGTTCGAGTTGGGCATCGTCAACCGGCTCGCTGCGTCGGCGGGTGACGAAGCGCTGGCGTTGGCTTCGGCGATCGCTGCGAACGCGCCGATTGCGGTGCAGGCAGCGAAGCGAGCTCTTCGTGCAGGGTTCGGCCTGCCGCTGGCCGACGCGCTCGGGCTTGAAGATGCGGCGTGGCGGGAGGCGGCGGTTTCGGCCGATCGACGCGAAGGCATCGCCGCGTTTGTGGCGAAGCGGCCGGCCGTGTGGTCGGGGGAGTGAGCGATGTCTGATCTGCCGTCCCGCATTAGCCTGCGCGAAGTCGGCCCGCGTGACGGGTTGCAGAACGAGTCGCCGGTGCCGACCGAGGCGAAAGTGCGGCTGGTCGACGCGCTTTCTCGTACCGGTGTGGGCCGGATCGAAGCCGTCAGCTTCGTGAACCCGCGCGCCATCCCACAAATGGCAGATGCGGACGACGTGTGGTCGGCCATAGCGCGGTCGCCGGACGTCGTGTATTCGGCGCTGGTGCCGAATCTGCGCGGTGGTGTGCGCGCACTCGATGCCGGCTGTCTCCATATCGAGACAGTCGTCTCGGCCTCGGAGACGCACAATCGTGCGAACGTCAACCGGTCGACGTCCGAATCACTTGATGAGATTGCGCAGTTGATCGCATTGGCGCATGACCGCGGCGCGGTTTGTCATGTGACGGTGGCGACGGCGTGGGGGTGTCCGTACGAGGGTGATGTGCCGGTCGAGCGGGTCGTTGATATTGCACGCCGGGCAGTTGGTGACGGCGCCGACGGGTTGTCGTTCGGCGACACCACGGGCATGGCGACTCCTGGTCGTGTGACTGCGTTGGTCGGCGCTACACGGATGGCTCTTGCTGACGTGCCGCTGAATCTGCACTTTCACAACACCCGTGGCACGGCGTTGCGAACGTGCTCGCCGCCTTGCAGTTGGGCGTTGCCGATTTCGATGCGAGTGTCGGTGGGCTCGGCGGATGTCCTTACGCACCAGGCGCTGCCGGCAACGTGGCGAGTGAGGAACTCGTGCACATGGTCGAAGACATGGGCGTCTCGTACGGGTATTGACCTTGAGGCATTGATTGAAGTGGCGCGCGAAGCCGAGCGCATGGTCGGTCGCGAGTTGCCGTCGGGAGTTCTGCGCGCTGGGCCGCGAACTCGGCTGACGCCG
Organism: uncultured Actinomycetes bacterium; assembly: GCA_963836475.1. GTDB lineage: Bacteria > Actinomycetota > Actinomycetes > Acidothermales > Acidothermaceae > PALSA-607. Next base: position 385,199 of record CAWIJQ010000002.1, on the reverse strand, counting down.
ATGCTCGCGGATCGTCGTCGCACTACTCGGCCTATCTGCGCACAAGTATCACCCGTGGCTGCTCGTGGCCTGCACTCAACGTTTGCGGGTTGTTCGCAGGGCTGTTTTTTTGTTTGTCCACAGGGTGTTTTGGTTGTCCCCAGATTGGTTTGCGGGGGCGGGTTTTGTCGGTGGGGGTGGGTAGTTTGGTGGCATGAGTTCAGTTGGTGAGTGGGGTGACGCATCCGGCGTTCGCTGCGGTGGAGGCGGTCAACGCTGCCCTGGATGAGTTGGCGGAGGCGTCGTTGTGGTCGTTGCCGACCGCGGATGCGGCCCGGTTGGTGGTGGAGGTGGAGAAGGTGGCGCGCCGGGTCGCCTCCGCGCAGCTGACGGTGCTCGCCCAAGCCGAAAGTGTGGGGGTGCGGGCGTTGACCGGGGCGCGGACGACGCCGTTGTGGTTGCGGTCCGCAGCTGATGTGCCGACGTGGGCGGGTCGGGACCGGCTCGCGCTGCACCGGGAGTTAGCGGGCCGGCCGCTGGCGGCGGCGGCGTTGGCCGCGGGTGAGGTCAGTGTCGAGGCGGCGAGCGCGGTGTGTGTGGCGCTGGCGGGGTTACCGGCCGGGGTGCCGGCGGTGCAGGTCGGGTCGGTCGAGCAGGCGCTGGTCGATATCGCGGCCGCCGACGGGGCGGCCGCGGTCGCCAGGTGGGCGACCCGGATCACCCAGCAGTGGGCGCCGGACTTGTTGGACCAGCGGGAAGCCGCCGCCCGGGCGGCCCGGTTCCTGTCGGTGGTCACCTCCCGCGACGGCACGGTGGGGGTGTCGGGGCGGTTCGATCAGGAAGGCGGGGCGTTGCTGACCGCGGTGTTGGGTGCGTTGGCCGCCCCCGCGCCGGCGGTTGATGGTGTGCCCGATCCCCGCGATGCGGGCACCCGGTGGGCGGATGCGCTGCTGCAGGTGTGCCAGCGCGCCACCCCGGGCCTGCCCGAAGTCCGCGGGGAACGCCCCAACGTGCTCCTGACGATCAGCCTCGAAACCCTGCGCGACGGCCTGGCCGCCCTCGAACCAGCCGGCGGTGCGGGCGCGGGTGCGGGCTGTCGCCGGTGCGGTGCGGGGTGGTGGGCTGCTCGCCGGGATGCCGCCCGCGGCCGGGCGGCCCGGTGGGGCCGGGCTGCTCGCCGGTGGGGTGCCGGTCAGCCCCGACACCGCCCGCAAAATCTTGTGTGACGCCAACATCATCCCGGTCGTGTGCGGCGGCGACAGCGAAGTCCTCGACGTCGGCCGGTCCACCAGAACCATCCCGGTCGGGATCCGCCGCGCCCTGGTCGTGCGCGACCAAGGATGTGTGTTCCCCGGCTGCGACCGGCCACCCTCCTGGGCCGACGCGCACCACTGCATCTACTGGTCCGACGGCGGCCCGACCTGCCTGACCAACCTGGTCCTGCTCTGCCGCCACCACCACGACGTCATCCACCACGACGGCTGGCACGCGTTCATCCACGACGGGCTGCCCTGGTTCATCCCACCCGCCCACATCGACCCCGACCAAACCCCGATCCAACACGCCCGCCACCGAAAAACCGACCCCTAAGACGGGGGAACCAGCACCACCAACACGACGGCGAACGGCGCAACGGCAGGCGGGCAGCGCCAGCTGAAAATCGCAGAGCAGCGCCAAGCGAAGATGTTGCCTGTCCGAGTGGCTTGTCCGAATGGCCATTCAAGTGTGCATTGCCGGGCTCCGATCATGAACCCATGAGTGTTCCGACTGCGCCTCCGGGCTGGCATCCAGATCCGAGCAACCCGACCGGCGCGTTCAGGTGGTGGGACGGCACGGCCTGGACCGCGCACACCCAGCAGTCTCCGGCCGCCACACCGGCACCGGCGGCCGAACCCGACACCCGCGCCATTCCCGGTCGCGACCTACGGCTCGACCTACGCCGCGACTGGCAACATGCCGGCTCAGTCGTACGCCAACCCATACGCGACCGCGACCGCGCCGGCTCAGTCGTACGCCAACCCATACGCGACCGCGACCGCGCCGGCTCAGTCGTACGGGAGTTCGTATGGAACTCCACCCGCATCCAGCGGCACCGTCTACCCGTCCGGATTCGGTGACGCCGGCCAATCTCAGCTTTGGCAAGCAGAACTCACACTCGCTGATCGCGATGGGAGTAGCCGCGGCTTACGTCCTGATTGCGATGACCGCGCACATCGTGTTCGTGGGGATCATCCCCGTTATGTTGTCGATCCGCGCGTTCAAGGCGACGGGAGCGGCTGGCCCCGGTCGCGCTCATTGCGGCGATCATCGCCGTCGTCTTCGCGTTCGCCGCTCTGCGCTGATCGGGTCGCTCCGCTCTGCGCTGACTGGATCGCTCCGCTCTGCGCTGACAGGGGTCCCGCCGGCCCGCGCTGGCCGCCGCGCAGCCGCCCACGGCTTGATGGTCGGCCAAGTCTGACTGGCACACCGATGAGTTCGCTGGTCGTCGTCCGTCTATGCGTTGCTAGGTCGTGTGGGACACACGCAGTTGCTAACTTGGGCGGCACACGCGCGGATGGGAGCGAGCATGAGCGGTGTTCGGGTACTGGTGGGCACGCGCAAGGGCGCGTTCATTCTGACGTCGGACGGCGACCGGCAGAAGTGGGATGTCAGCGGCCCGCACTTCGCCGGGTGGGAGATCTACCACGTTGCCGGGTCTGCTGCGGATCCAAAGCGGCTCTACGCCTCGCAGTCGAGCGGGTGGTTCGGCCAGGTGATTCAGCGGTCGGACGACGGCGGCGCGACGTGGGAGCCGATGGGCAACCAGTTCGGCTATGAGGGCGGCGCCGGCACCCACCAGTGGTACGACGGCACCCAACGGCCGTGGGAGTTCACCCGCGTCTGGCACCTCGAGCCGTCGCCGACCGATCCCGACACCGTGTTTGCCGGTGTGCAAGACGCCGCGTTGTTCAAGTCGACCGATGGCGCGGCGACCTGGCACGAATTAACCGGGCTGCGCAAGCACGAATCCGGCCCGCGCTGGCAGCCAGGTGCCGGCGGGATGTGCCTGCACACCATCGTGCTCGACCCGACCAAGCCCGACCGCATCGTCACCGCGATCTCCGCAGCGGGCGTGTTCCGCAGCGATGACGCCGGCACGACGTGGCAGCCCGCGAACAAAGGCCTGCGGTCCGGCGCGATCCCCGACGAGGACGCCGACGTTGGGCACTGCGTGCACAGCCTCGCCCGGCATCCGTCGCGACCCGACACCTACTTCATGCAAAAGCACTGGGACGTCATGCGCAGCGACGACGCCGGCGACTCCTGGCGAGAGGTCAGTGGCAACCTGCCCACCGATTTCGGCTTCGCGATCGACGTGCATGCCCACGAACCCGAAACGGTTTACGTGGTTCCGATCAAGAGCGACAGCGAGCACTTCCCGCTTGACGGCCAACTGCGGGTGTTTCGCAGTCGAACCGGCGGCAACGAGTGGGAGCCGCTCACCAACGGTTTGCCGCAAAGTGACTGCTACGTCAACGTTTTGCGCGACGCGATGGCGGTCGATTCGCTCGACTCGTGCGGCATCTATTTCGGGACGACGGGTGGCCAGGTCTATGCGTCCGCGGACGCCGGCGACAGCTGGGCGCCGATCGTGCGCGACCTTCCGGCGGTGTTGTCGGTCGAGGTCCAGACACTCCCGTGAACGACACCCCATGAGCGACACCGCGGTACGGGTGGTGCTGCCGGCTCATTTGCGCACACTCGCGCGGCTCGATCACGAGACGAGGGTGGTTGTCACCGGGCCGATCAGTCAGCGCGCAGTGATTGACGCTCTCGAAAACGAGTATCCGGCCCTGCGCGGAACGATCCGCGATGCAACGACGGGGCAGCGCCGTCCGTTCATCCGCCTGTTCGCCTGTGGCGAGGATCTGTCGCACGACGCGCCGGATTCCGAGTTGCCAGCTGCAGTAGTCGAAGGAGCAGAACCGCTGCTGATCGTGGGGGCGATGGCCGGCGGGTGATTGCCGCGGGTTACGGTTCGGCGGCTGCTACGACGTCGCGACGACGACGAGCGCACCGCCTTGCGTTCCGACGTACACGTGGCCATCGGCAGACATCGCCGGGGTGACGAAACGGGTCGTGGCGCCGCCGAGCGATACCTTCGCCTTGACCGCGCCGGTACCCGGATCGAGCGCGAACAAGACGCCGCCGCTGCCCACGCTGAGCACGACACCACCACCGACGATCGGTGACCCTGGCGGAGACGCTTGCCAGGTCGGCGTCATGGTCGTGCCCGACAGCTTCACCGCGCGTACGCCGTTGGTGCACGGCACGATGATCGTGCCATCGGTATACGCAGCGCCGCCGAACGCGGTGCACAACTTGATCGCGGGCACCGCGCCGCCTACCCCGCCGAGCGCACCTTGCTTAAGCAAGTAGGCGTTGCCGTTCTTGCCAGCGACGAACACCTGGCTGTTCGGCAACAGCACCGGACCCGTGGTGCCGAGGTCGAGATCGGCGGCGTTCTCCGCCGCCCACGACGCCGGCGCGAAGAGGGAGACAACTTTCGTGCCCTGCAACTCGAGGACCGAGTCGCTTGAGTCGTAAGGCCCCTTCGGATCGGTCTGTGCGCCGTTGCCGACAGACACGTAGACGTGCCCGGCCGAATCGGCGGCCGCTCCGGCCGGCGTCCAGATGCCGGCTTCGCGCGAGCTCGGCACCTGGTAGATCGCGGCCGCGCCGTTTGGCCCCGACGTCGGAAGGCCGACGACGTACCCGTGGTACGGACCGCAATCGCCGTCGAGCCCACCGAATGGCACCCACACCACGCCGTTCGACAGCAGCAACGCGCCGCGTTCTTGTTCTACCTCCGGATGCGATCCCGGCGGGTCGACCGGCCGCGTCCACGCGACCGCACCGGTTTCCGCGTCGATCGCGACGAGCTCATGGTGATTGCCGGCGAGAAAGGCAACCGCGAAAACCAGTCCAGTGGCCGGGTCGTACACCGGGGTGCCAGTGATGCCGGTCGGGTTGATGTTGCCGCAGGGCAGTGTCGAGCCGTTGACGGGTGTGCCGATGTGCCGAGTCCACACAACTTCGGCGTTGTCGCGCAACCCGTACAGCGTGTTGTTCTCGGTCGCCGCGATGATGAGATTTCCCTTACTGTCGTGCAAAACTAGCGGACTCGCGTACAGCGCTCCGTCAAGCTTCGAGGTCGCAACCACCTTGAGTGTGCTGACGGCCGGCACCTGGCCGGCGTTGCCGGTGCGGGCGGCGTCGTGGTGATACGTCGGCCAGATCGCGGCCGGATGCGCGGCGGCAGCGGGCGACGACGATGAAGCCCCGGCGGGAGCTGACACGGCTGATGACGACGGTGCGGAGCTGGCCGACGCGGTCGCCGAACTTGCGAGTGCCGAGGCGGCTGCCGACGACGCCGCTTCTGTCGACGACGAGGCCTGTGCCGATGCCGGCGCCGACGCGGGGCCAACGCTGCTCGGGCTAGCCGCCGAGTGCTTGGTCGATGTGCACGCGGTCAGCACTAGTGCGGCGCTGACAAGCACGCCGCTGACCCGCACTCGGCTGACGCGAGGACTGAGCGGATTCGCCGTGACTGGTCGAGGTCCCATTGCGCCAGTCTGCCCAGATCTTTACGACCACAGTCTCTTTATGACCAAAGTCCGATCGCCGTGCGGGTTCCCGGATCGATTTCGGTGAAGCCCGCGTCGCGCACCACAACGAGCGCCGACGGTAGCCAACGGGCCCACTCGTCGGCGTCCGGCCTGATGAGCCGGACGCCGAAGCCGGCCGCTCGCCACTTGTCGAGGTCAGCGGGGCTCATCGCCGTCAGCGCGAGCTGAGCGGCATGCGCGACCTGCACCGCCGTCTTGAGCGGGGTCATGGCGACCGCCGGGGTGGTCGCGATCTCGAGCCAGCCGTCGTGCGGCGGCGCAGGGTCGCCGGGATCCAATTCGAGCCCGGCCACTTGCAACTTGCTGATTTCCGGCGGCACCGCGTCGGTCGGCGTCGGGACGAACGCACGCACCTCCGCCCCGCGATGAGCGACTGTGATGCCGGGCAGGGCGGCCACCGCCGTCCAGCGCGGGCCCCGAGCTCGTCGGGCGACTTTGCGGATGCGTCCATCGAGCCAGCGACCGACCTGAGCCGACCACTCGCCCACCGTGCTGCGCTCGTCGTCGAGAAGCCGCACGACCGCCATCGCGCACGCCTCGGCCACCGCAGCCGCGCCGGGTTCTTCGCCCTTTTCGATCCGGACGACGATGGGCATCGCCCACGGCACTTCATCGGGCGGATCGTCGTGCACTACGAAGAAGTTCACGCGCGAAAGTTAGCGCGAACGACGATCACGCGCGTGACGACGCCTGCTGGCAGCCCTTGCACAGGCCGAGCAACGCGCTGTGGCCGACGTCAAGGGAGAAGCCGTACTCGTCGACGACACGTTTCGACACTGAGCGCAGCAGACTGTTCGGAATGTCGATCACTGCACCGCATTTCTGGCATTGCAGATGCGCGTGCGGAGTAGTGATCAGGTGGTAGACGGCGTTGCCGTGGCCGAGGTGGGTGTGCGCCACGAGTCCGGCCGCGACGAGCGAGTCGAGGGTGCGGTAGATGGTCGCGCGATGCACGCCGGGCTCGATGCGATCAACGGCCTGCGCGATGTCGTCGGCAGATTGATGCGCATCGGACGACGACAGCACGTCGAGTATCGCGACCCGTGCCTTGGTAACCCGAGTGCCTTGAGCGCGCAGCTCATCCAGCGCGCCGGCCACCCGTGAATGCTGGCCGGTCGGCTGCTCGGGGGTCGCCTGGCCGGGGCTCGTCATCTCATCTCCTGACGCGTGCTCTGACGGCCGAAGCGTAACCCCGTCTTGCCGTCCAGCAGCGGAACCGGGGACCGCGCCGCCGAAACTCTGTTGCGAACGAGTCGCAACTGGGTGAGAATGCGATGGTGTCGCAAGAAGCAATCCGATCGGGTCTTGCGATCCGAACAGCGGTCAGCCTGGGTCGTCGTTTCGGCCGGCGGCGCCCCGTTGGTAACACGTTGCAAGGAGTCGCGCGATGACCACTCTTTTGGCCCCCGCGTTGGCGCAGCGGGTCGACCGCATTCGGCAAGGCCTGACTCGCGGCGAGTGGATCAGGCTGGGTGGGATGGCCGCGTTCATCGTGGCGCTGCACGTGGTCGGCTGGTTCATCATCGTCGCGCTGGTCGCGCCGCATCACTACGCGGTCGGTACGAAATCGTTCGGGCTCGGCATCGGCCTCACGGCGTACACCCTCGGCATGCGGCATGCATTCGATGCCGACCACATCGCTGCGATCGACAACACGACGCGCAAGTTCATGAGCGACGGCAAGCGGCCGCTGTCAGTCGGTTTCTGGTTCTCACTCGGCCACTCGAGCATCGTCTTCGCGCTGTCGTTCCTGCTGTCGCTCGGCGTGAAGGCGCTCGTCGGGCCGGTCAAGAACGACAACTCCAGCCTGCACCACTACACCGGACTCATCGGCACCAGCGTGTCGGGCACCTTCCTCTTCGTGCTCGCGGCGATCAACCTGGTGATCCTGCTCGGCATTCTCAAGGTGTTCCGCGACATGCGAAGTGGTGTCTATGACGAAGAAACCCTCGAACAGCACCTGAACAACCGCGGCTTGATGAACCGCATCTTGCGGCCCATCACGAACTCGATCAAGCGACCCGGTCAGATGTACGGCGTCGGGTTGCTGTTCGGACTCGGCTTCGATACCGCGAGTGAAGTGGCCTTGCTCGTGCTCGCCGCTGCCGGCGCTGCGAGCGCGTTGCCGTGGTACGCGATCTTGTCGTTGCCGATCCTGTTTGCCGCCGGCATGTGCCTGTTCGACACGATCGACGGCACGTTCATGAACTTCGCCTACGGTTGGGCCTTCTCCAAGCCGGTGCGCAAGGTGTTCTACAACATCACGATCACGTCGCTGTCGGTCGTCGTCGCGGCGCTTATCGGCGGCGTTGAGTTGCTCGGGCTGCTATCGCAACAGCTGAACTTCACCGGCTGGTTCTGGACCGACCTGCAAAACGCCAACATCAATACACTCGGGTTCGTCATCGTCGGTCTGTTCTTCGTGACGTGGGCGGCCGCGCTGCTGATTTGGCGGTACGCGCGTATCGAAGAGAAGTGGTCGGCAGGCTTACGCCCACGGTCCGCTATCGAGCCTGCCGACTGAACACCCGGCTTGCCGCGACGGATGTCGCCGTCGAGTCGATACATTCGCCTGATGGACGACCTCCATCCCGGCTCTAACCCCGTCGCGCCCGCGACACCCGCGACCCCGTCGGCCGCCGAGACGCGCGAGCGTGTGCTTGCCGGCGGCGCCGCCAAGTATCACCAAGCCAACGCGGCCAAGGGCAAACTCTTTGCCCGCGAGCGCATCCGGCTGCTGGTCGATGCCGACTCGTTCGTCGAAGACGGTCTCCTCGCGAACGCACTGGCCGCCGATTTACCCGCCGACGGCGTGATCACCGGCACTGCGACGATCGACGGCCGACCGGTCGGCGTCCTGGCCAATGATTCAACGGTCAAGGCCGGATCGTGGGGTGCCCGCAGTGTCGAGAAGATGCTTCGCATCGCGGAATTCGCCTACAACGCGGGCATTCCGATGGTGTACCTCGTCGATTCGGCGGGCGCGCGCATCACCGATCAGGTCGCGATGTTCCCCGGACGCCGAGGGGCTGGCCATCTCTTTCACACGCAGGTCCGCGCCAGTGGCTCGATCCCGCAGGTCTGCGCTCTGTTCGGTCCGAGTGCGGCTGGCGGCGCCTACGTGCCGGCCTTCTGCGACATCGTGATCATGGTCGAGGGCAACGCCTCGATGTATCTGGGATCTGACCGCATGGTCGAGATGGTCACCGGCGAGAAAACCACGCTCGAGGCGATGGGCGGCGCTCGCCTGCACTGCACCGAGTCGGGCGTGGGCCACCTGCTCGTGCAATCGGAGGTCGAGGCGCTTGACGCCGTCCGCCGGTATCTGTCGTACCTGCCGAGCAACTGGCAGGGCGATCCGCCGGCGAGCGCTGCTGTCGCGCCCGAGTCAGTAGACCTGCGCGCGCTCGTGCCGGCGAACGAGCGGGTCGCCTTCGACATGGCGCGATTTGTCGCCGGGCTGGTCGATGCCGGGAGCTTCTTCGAGATCCATGCCCTGTGGGCCCGCGAAATCATCGTCGGTCTAGCTCGTCTCGATGGCCGCGCGGTCGGCGTGGTCGCGAACAACTCGCAATACAAGGGCGGTGTGTTGTTCGTCGACTCCGCCGACAAGGCGACGCGGTTCATCCAACTGTGTGACGCGTTCAACCTGCCGCTGATTTTCCTGGCCGACGTGCCGGGATTCATGGTCGGCGCCGCGGTCGAGAAGCAGGGCATCATCAGGCACGGCGCAAAGATGGTGAGCGCAGTGTCGGAGGCGACCGTGCCGAAGATCTCGGTGATCGTCCGAAAGGCTTATGGCGCAGGACTTTACGCGATGGCCGGGCCTGGGTTCGAGCCTGACGCGACCCTCGCTCTACCTACCGCGAAGATCGCGGTCATGGGCGCCGACGCGGCAGTGAACGCCGTCCATGCAAATCGTCTTGCGGGTATCTCCGACGACGGCGAGCGGGCCGCCGAGGTCGCAAGGTTGCGGGCGGAGTACGAGGCCGACATCGACATCGTGCGGCTTGCCGCCGAGCTGGTCGTTGACGACATCGTCGAGCCCGAAGATTTGCGTGCACAACTCATCCGGCGACTCGCCGCGGCGGCTGGCAAGGAGCGCGCGTTCTCGCGCCGACGGCACGGCATCACGCCGGTCTGAACGGGAGTCGGTGAGAACAGCGCAGCGGCTAAACGATTGCTGCAGCGGCGGCGTCCTCGGTCCGCTCGGGTTCTTCGATGTCGACGAACACCCATCGCCGGTAGGCCCAGAATCTGAACAACGTGCCGAGAACCGTGCCGATGACGTTCGCCGAGATGTTGTCGGCGAGGCCCGACCTCAGGTCGAACCCATAGTGAGTCGTCGCCAAGCAGGCGAGCGCGATTCCGAGCCCGATGCCGTTGAAGACGAAGAACAGCACGTACTCGCGACCCAGACCGGTGCGGGCCCGGGCCCGCCAGGTCCAGTGCCGGTTGGCGAAGTAGGCGAAGGTCGCGGCGATCGAGGTCGAGATGATCTTGTCGGTCATCACCTTGTGCGAGATCGGGCCGCCGTTGTACTTCAGCAGGTTGAAGGTGCCGGTATCGATGACGTAGGCGGCCAAGCCGACCGTGCCGAACTTCGCCACCTCGTGGCGCAGGTGCGCAAAGCGCGCGTAGAACGACCGCACGAGGTCACGTCACCACCTAGTACATGTTCGCGATGAGTGCGGTCGATTGGTCCCCGCAAGGGTATACGCCCGGATGAGAGCATCCTTAACGGAGCAGCTCTCTGGAGAGAGGCGAACCGTGAGCACCACGCGAAGCACCTTCCCGTTCGACTACTTCTTAGACGAAGAACACGAGGCCTTGCGTTCCTCGGTCGAGGATTTCGCCCGCAAAGTGGTCGCGCCGCGCGCTGCGGAGATCGACGAAGCCGGCGAGTTTCCCGTACGACATCGTGTCGGGGATGGCCGCGATGGGCCTGTTCGGCCTGCCGTTCCCCGAGTCCTACGGCGGCATGGGCGGCGACTACTTCGCGCTCTGTCTGGCGATCGAAGAGCTGGCCAGGGTCGATTCGTCGGTCGCGATCACCCTCGAGGCGGCCGTCTCCCTGGGCGCCATGCCGGTCTTCCGATTCGGCACCGACGAGCAGCGCAAGGAGTGGCTTCCGCAGCTGACCAGCGGCGAGGCACTCGGCGCCTTCGGCCTGACCGAACCCGACGGCGGCACCGACGCCGGCGCTACCCGCACCAGGGCCGCTACTAACCGACGGCCAGTGGCGGATCGACGGCACCAAGGCCTTCATCACCAACGCCGGCACCGACATCACCGCCTGATCACGGTGACCGCCGTCACCGGCGAAGCCGATGGGCGCAAGGAGATCTCCTCGCTGCTGGTGCCGGTGCCGCGCCCGGACTCAGCATCGCGAAGCCGTATTCGAAGGTCGGCTGGCACGCCTCGGACACCCGGGAGGTGTCGCTGGCGGGCGTCGTGGTGCCCGAGGCGAACCTGCTCGGCGAACGAGGCCGCGGGTTCGCGAACTTCCTGTCGATCCTCGACGAGGGCCGCATCGCGATCGCCGCCCTCGCGGTCGGGCTCGCCCAGGGCTGCGTCGACGAGTCGATGAAGTACGCCAGCGATCGTCGGGCCTTCGGCTCGGCGATCGGCGAGTTCCAGGCGATCCAGTTCAAGATCGCCGACATGGCGGTCCGCACCCACACTGCGCGGCTCGCCTACCACGACGCGGCCGCGCGCATGCTGGCCGGCAAGCCGTTCAAGAAGCACGCGGCGATGGCCAAGCTCTACGCGTCCGAGATCGCGGTGACCAACGCCCGCGAAGCAACCCAGATCCACGGCGGCTACGGCTTCATGAACGAGGCACCGGTCGCCAGGTTCTGGCGCGACTCCAAGATCCTCGAGATCGGCGAGGGCACCAGTGAGGTCCAGCGGATGCTGATCGCCCGCGAGCTCGGTCTGCCCGGCACCTGAGCCGCACACCGTCAGGCCGTCGGTAGGCTGACCGGCGTCGGCGATCTGACTGGTTCGAGGAGCGGAATGAGCGGCAGCGCCGCGTCGGAATCGTCATGGGCAGCGACTCCGACTGGTCGATGATGGAGGCCGCAGCGCAGGCGCTGGCCGAGTTCGACATCGGCTACGAGGTCAAGGTTTCGTCGGCGCACCGGTTGCCGCGCGAGACGATCGCCTACGGCGAGAGCGCTGCGTCGCGAGGCCTCGGCGTCATCATCGCCGGTGCGGGTGGCGCCGCCCACCTGCCCGGCGTGCTTGCCGCCGTCACCTCGCTCCCGGTGATCGGCGTCCCGGTGCCGTTGAAGCAACTCGACGGGCTCGATTCGCTGCTGTCGATCGTGCAGATGCCCGCGGGTGTGCCGGTTGCCACCGTCGGCATCGGCGCCGCGCGCAATGCCGGGCTGCTCGCCGTCCGCATTCTGGCGACCGGCGACGATGGGCTGCGCGATCAGATCGTGCGGTTCCAGGGCGAGCTGGCCGAGCAGGTCAAGGCGAAGGACGCCGCGTTGCAACTGCGGCTCAGCGACAACAGCGACTAAGCGACGACAGCGGCTAAACGACGACAGCGCTGAGCGATCAGGCGTAGCGAGCCTCGACCCGACGAAGGGTTTTCTTCAGGTCGGCGGTGAGAAACGGTGAGCCGCCGAGGGTCAGGATGACCGCGAAGAACTTGCCCTTGATCGTCTTCGGGACGTGGTGCACGGTGAGATCGACGCGTGTCTTGCCGTCGGCTGCGGCCGACGTTGCGTAGCGCCAGTACCCACCCGCTTCGAAGATGTTGCTTTCGAGGGTCGTCACGGTGACGACGTTGGGGTCGGACCAGTCGTAGCGAAGCTTCTCCCACACCCCGCCGGCTATCGAGGTGCCTTCGGTGACGGTGGCGAGATTGTCGCCCACCTCGTGCACCTTGAAGACGTCGGCGGAGAGGCTCGAAAAGTCGCGGAGTCGTTGCTCGCGGTCAGTGAAGTTCGTGAGTGCGGCCCGGAATTGCTGGGCCGACAACGACGTCTCGGCGCGGACGTCGGTCGTGGGCATGCCCGCAGGCTATCCGGCGAGGTTGACCGGAATCGCGACGTCGAGGGCGACCGCACGCGGGCTGGCCGTCAGGATCTGACTCGGAGTCCATCGGCGGGTGTGCGCGGCCACGGCGAGCAGCGCGTCGGTCAGATCCCCGTCGGGCTCCACATCGGTGCGGGTGACGAACTCCATAACCGCTTCGACCCGTCCGTTGCGCACCACCGGCACGCCGACGACGCCGACGAGCCCGAGCGCCAATGCGTGGTGGCGGCGTTCGGGCGAACCCAATCCCTCGAGACCGGGCAAGAACCGACAAGCTTCAAGAAACAGGACGGCGGCCACGATGCCACGGCCCGCGCCGAGTTCGGTTGTCGCGGTGCAGGTCTTCAACTCGGCGTACTGCGGGCCTTCGTCGTGCCACGCTCCCGACGAGTGCCAGCCCTTGCTGGACGGTAGCCACACGTGGCCGACCGGCCAGCCAGTCGCGCGGCATACCAGTGCTACGGCGTCGTCGTAGCTGAGCGTTGGACCCGCAGCTTTTCGGTCCGCGAGCCCCGCGGCGATTGCGTCGACCAGGAGCGCTGCGGCCCCCGCACGGTCGGCGTCCAGCCGTGCTGAAGCGGCTGCTGCCTGCGCGGGGGTTTTGAGCGAGAGCCACGACACACCGGGTTGTTCGGCACGTTTGGTTGAGGGCTGTACCTCCGGACGCCGGGCAGCGGTTAGGCCTGTTGGTCCACCAGGGTCGACGCCGGCCGGGGTTTCGCTAGTCGCGTGGCCCGCTCCGCGGCCCGTGCCGCGGCCATTCGATGGTCGGGCAGGTGTCCATCACGACGTCGAGGCCGGCCGCTTGCGCGCGGGCCGCCGCGGCTGCGTCGACGACGCCGAGCTGGAGCCAGACCGCGCGGGCGGGCAACTCGATCGCCTGGTCGACGAACCGGCCCGCGTCGCTCGAGCGGCGGAAGATGTCGACGACGTCGACGGCGAACGGGATCTCGGCGAGAGTCGCGTATCCGGTCTCACCGAGCACCGCTTCGGCCCGCGGGTGCACCGGAACGATGCGCTTGCCTCGGGTCTGAAGGAGATGTGCCACGTGATAGGCGGCCCGGTCGGGGTCGGCGCCGAGGCCGACGACGGCCCACACCGTGGTGTCGGCCAGCACCCGCTCGATGACTGTCGGGTCGCGGTACGAGTTGATATCTGGATCGGGCGAGCGGTCGGCGTCGGTCATGAGTCCGTGCTACCCGCCCGCCGAGCTGCTACTCGCCCGGGCCGGTCGCTGCAGCAGCACAGGTTGCTACGGACGCCCGAGGGCCCGGTAGGCCCAGCCGGCGGCGCGCCAGCGGGCTGGGTCGAGCGCGTTGCGACCGTCGACGATGTGCTTGCTGGCAACGACGGCCGACAAAATCGACGGGTCGAGGTCGCGGAACTCGCGCCATTCGGTGAGGTGCAGGACGACGTCCGCGTCTGTACAGGCGGCGACAGTCGACGACGCGTAGGTGAGGTCTGGGTAGCGCATTTTCGCGTTCGGCATGGCTTCGGGGTCGTAGACGCTCACGACACCGCCCTCGCGGTGAATGCTGGCCGCGACATCGAGTGCGGGCGAGTCTCTGACGTCGTCGCTGTTGGGTTTGAACGCGGCGCCCAGGACGCCGATGCGCTTGTCGGTGGAAGTCACCGCCGACTTGCTCGCGAGCGAGATCGACCATGCGGGCGCGGCGGCGCTGGTTGATGGCGTCGACCTCACGCAGGAATCCGACTGCTTGGTCGACGCCCAGTTCTTCGGCCCGCGCCATGAACGCGCGGATGTCCTTCGGCAGGCAACCGCCGCCGAAGCCGAGGCCGGCGTGCAAGAACCGGCCACCGATGCGGGTGTCGAGGGCCAGCGCCGCGGCTAGCTGGGTGACGTCGGCGCCGGTGGTCTCGCAGATCTCGGCCATCGCGTTGATGAACGAGATTTTCGTCGCCAGGAAGGAGTTCGCGGCCACCTTCACGAGTTCGGCAGTCGCGAAGTCGGTGACGATCAGCGGGATGCCGGCGTCGGTCAGCGGCGCCCATACCTCGCGCAGAATCTTCTCGGCCCGCGCTGACTCGACACCGATGACCAGTCGCTCGGGGCGCAACGTGTCTTTGACCGCGAAGCCTTCGCGCAAGAACTCGGGGTTCCAGGCGAGTTCGACGCTCGTCGCCGCCGGGAGCGAGTTCGGCCAATCGGGTGGCGAGCAACGCGGCTGTGCCTGAGGGCACCGTCGACTTGCCGACGACGAGGCGTCGCGGGTGAGTAGGGGCGCCAGCGACTCGAGTGCCGCGTGGACGTACGTGAGGTCGGCGGCGAACCCGTCTTTCAGCTGCGGGGTGCCCACACAGATGAAGTGGACGTCGGCGAACTCGGCCACCTCGGCGATGTCGGTGGTGAAGCGCAAGCCGGCCCGACTCGACTTGCTTGGTCAGCAGTTCGGGCAGGCTCGGGCTCGAAGAACGGCACCTCGCCGGCGCGCAGCAGCTCGATCTTGGCCTCGTCGACGTCGTAGCCGATGACCTCGTAGCCCAGTTCTGCCATACACGCGGCGTGGGTCGCACCGAGATATCCGGTGCCGATGACGCTGAGTCGCAAAGCCACAGGGGCTCCCTTTGACGGTGCCCCCGTTGGCGCGTAGAGGTGTCCCACACCATGGTCAGACCGTGCTGGTCACATCGTTCGGTTGATGGTAACTCGAAGGCCATGATGGAGATTGGCGAACGCGCGCATTTCGTAGGCCTAGGGTCAGCCCAATGCGCTTACGATCAAAGACGAGGGCGGCAGGTCCCCGCATTCGATGTTTTTGCTCTTGCCTGCCGAGTACCGACGAACTGCGGGCGAGTGTGCGGGCGCTGGCTGATGCGCGCATCGCGCCGAGAGCGGCGGACATCGACGAGAGCGCCGAGTTTCCGTGGGACGTGCATGCGGCGTTGGCTCAGTCGGGCTTCAATGCTCCTCACATTCCGCGAGAGTACGGCGGCACGGGCGCCGACGCGCTCGCCACCGCCATCGTTGTCGAAGAGGTCGCCCGCGCGTGCGCATCGTCCGCGTTGATCCCCGCGGTAAACAAGCTGGCAACGCTGCCACTGCTCATGGCCGGATCGCAGCGATTGCGCGACGAGCTACCTGCCGCCGGTCGCGCGAGGCGAGGCGATGTTCTCGTACGCGTTGAGTGAGCCGGACGTCGGGCAGCGACGCGGCCGCGATGACGACGCGTGCAGTTCGCGACGGCGACGAGTGGGTGCTCAACGGAACGAAACGGTGGATCAGCGGCGCCGGCGAATCCTTGTACTACACGGTTTTCGCCGTCACCGATCCGAACGGCCGGCGCGCGCGGCATCTCCGCGTTCGTCGTCGAGAAGGCCGACGCGGGCCTGACGTTCGGAGCGCCCGAACGCAAGCTTGGCATCAAGGGATCGCCGACGCGCGAGATGTATTTCGACGACTGCCGCATTCCGTCATGGCGGCTCATCGGTGACGAAGGTACCGGCCTGCGATCGCGCTGGGCGCGCTCGACCACACCCGCGTCACGATCGCGGCGCAGGCCGTCGGCATCGCGCAGGGCGCGCTCGATGCGGCGATTGACTACACCTCGCAGCGCAAACAGTTCGGTGCACCCGTCGGCGAATTCCAGGGCGTGCAGTTCATGCTCGCCGACATGGCGATGCGGATCGAGGCGGCGCGGGCGCTGACCTACGCGGCCGCATCGAAGTCGGAAGCCGACGTCGTCCGACCTCAGCTATTTCGGTGCGGCCGCGAAGTGCTTCGCCTCCGATGTCGCGATGGACGTCACGACTGATGCCGTGCAGTTGTTCGGCGGCTACGGCTACGTGAAGGACTACCCGGTCGAGCGCATGATGCGAGATGCGAAGATCACCCAGATCTACGAGGGCACCAACCAGATCCAGCGCCTGGTGGTCGCGCGCGAGCTCCGCAAGGGGTACGAGCGGGGCTAGCGGTTCAGACCGCGCTACTCGAGCGCGCGTGGGATGATCGACTCATGGCCGAGCCCCGCAAGTCGTCGCGGCGCGCGCATCGAGCACGCTCGACTCGGCGAACGAGCGAGTCGTTCACGGCGATCGCGACCAGCTCAGCGGCATGCCGACCAGCGCGTCGCGCATCAGGCTCAGCCGTATCGTCGATGCGCTCGACGCCAACCTGCAAGGCAACGTGCACGGTGGCGCGATCATGCGCCTCGTCGACGAGGCTGCCGGCGTCGTTGCGTCGCGGCACAGCGGCGGCCGGGCGGTGACCGCTGTTGTCGACGAACTGCAGTTCGTCGTCCCGGTGCATGTCGGCGACATCGTGACCTGCGACGCCCAGATCAACTGGACCGGGCGCACGTCGTGCGAGGTCGGCGTGCGGGTGACCGCGCAGCCGTGGGACGAAGCCGGCGACGATCGTCGTCATGTCGCGTCGGCCTACCTGGTGTTCGTCGCCATCGACGATCACGAGCGGCCGCGGACCGTCCCGCCGGTGATGCCGGAGAACGACGAGGACCGCCGGCGTTTCCGCGAGGCCGAGATCCGTCGTGGCACCCGGCTGGCCCGGCGCGAGGCGATCCTGCGATCACGCGAGCGCGAGCACGACGCCCGCTAGCTCTACGGCGGCTCGCTAGCTCGGCGTCAGCCCTGGACGCAGGTCGCGCACGTCGCGTTGTTCGCCTTGAGGCCGGCGACGGCGCTCGCGCGGGGCTTGCCGGCGGGCTCGCCGACCGCCGACGGTCGTTGCCAGCCCGACCAGTCCTGGCCGATCGTCAGCGTCGATGTTCGAGCCGGCGCTCGCATCGGTGACCGCTTGCGGCGGGCGTTCGCGACGGCGCTCGCCAGCGTCTGCTCGGAGCTGGTGTGGCTCGGCGCGGTAGATGATCGAGGTCTTCGCCACCGGCACGTTGGCCGCGCTGCCGACCGAGACGACGTTGAAGCCGGCCGCGATCAGTTCGTCGCGCACCTGGCGCGCGAGGCCGTCGGTCGACGTGCCGTTCAACACCCGCACCGAGACCTGGGACGCGCGGGACCGTGATGTTGCCGACGTTCGTTCCGCTCGTCGTCACGACCGGGATCGCGGTCGTCGTGGATGTCGGTGAACAGCGCCTTCGCTTCGTCGTCGCTCCAGTACAGGTGCTGGTAGAACGGGTCGCCCTTCGGCGCCGGATACGTCGGCACCGTGACGAACACGATGTTCGAGGTGTCGATGTGCCGGTACCGCAGGCCAAGTGATGAGATCGGAGTGCCCGCATGTCGGTGCTCAGCGAGCCGGCGACGTCGCCGTAGAAGGTGGTCATCGTCGGCGGGTTGAAGAAGCTGATGACGACGCCAACGCCTTGCGCACCATCGACGCCATGAACTGCTGCTGGCGCTGAATTCGGTGCAGGTCGTCGCCGCCGGTGAGTCCCTTGCGCGCACGCACGAACGCGAGCGCCGGTCTGGCCCTTCAGGTTCACCGGCCCGGCCGGCAGGTTCAGCCCGGTGTTCGTGTCGTGAATCGGCTCGCACATCGTCAGCGGCACGCCGCCGAGCGCGTTCGACATCTTGACCACGCCGGTGAAGTCGATCTCGAGGTAGTGGTCGATGCGCACCTGTGTCAGGTCTTCCAGCGTCTGCACCGAGCAATACGGCGCCGCCGAGTTGCATCGCCTCGTTGAACAGCGCCTTGATCGGCTTGGTGTATTGCGGTTGACCGGTCGAGTCGAGAATCGGGTTGCCCGCGCTGTCGACCTTCTTGCATGCCGGAATCGGCACCACGGAGTCGCGCGGAATGCTCACCAGCGTGACGTGCTTACCGTCGCTCGACAGGTGGGCGAGGATCGAGGTGTCGGACAACGTCTCGGTCTGCTTAGGACCCGTCGGTCACCTGGAGACTGCTGTTCTCGCCGAGCCGACTGTCGACGCCGAGGATCAGGATGTTCTCGCCGGTTCCGCCGCCACCCCCGGTGCCGCCGCCAGCGCCGCCCGCAACCGTGGTGGGATTCACAGCCGGCTTGGTGGGGCGGGTGTTGTTGGCCAATACCTTGTCGATCGGCATGGTCACGTGGACCTTGCCGATGATGTTCTTGTAGATGATGCCGCCGATGCCGGCGGCCATCACGATGAGCGCGAGCAGGCTCACGACGATGCGCCCGATGATGCGCGTACGCCGCTGCGCATGCTCGTAGCCAGCCTGCTCGCCAGCCGGGTCGAGCAGCTTGCGCCGACCTGTCGGGAAAGCCATCTGCCGGAATCTCCTGATTCGTCGGTCGCGTCGAGAAGGGCATGTCGGCAGGTGACCGCGCCCTATGGTAACGGCCGGCGCAGCGGGCTTGGTTCCCGCGTTGGGTGTGGTGCGCGGGCTTGGTTCCGGTTACGCGGTGCAGGACACGTTGGCAGCGGTCGTCGCCGCCACCTGCCGGGTTCGTGCCGGTGGCGGTGACTTCGGTAGCGCCCGGCGGCTTTGCGCCGGTGTACGAGGCTCCGACGACGAGTTCGATCGTGCTGCTCAGCTGGGGGTTGGCCTGCAAGGTTGCACCGGGCACCGATGCGAGCAGCGTCTGCGCGGCCTCTTCCTGCGTGGGTCCGTACTCGATGAGCGACGTCGTCGCGCCGGTGCCACGGTCGGCGGGAGCGCCCACGACGTGATAGCCGAGCTTGGTCAGATCGGACGACGCCCGGCGAGCGAGTCCGGCGACTCCAGCGCCGTTGAACACCTGCACTTGCACGGCGCCGACGGCGACCGTCAGGGGAGTCGGTGTCGCCCCGGCTGCCAGGGGTGCGGGCGACGCGACGGACGTTCCGGCGTCCGATATCAACGAGGCGAACAGCGCGTCTTTCTTCGCGACGTCGACATCGTCGACGTCGACACCGTTTTGTTTGCTGAAGCCCGACAACGGCATCGTCGTCAGCGTGACATTGCCGCTGCCGAGATCCTTGAGCTTCACGGCCAGTTTGGTCATGTCGCCGAGGCTCATGCTCGAGTCGACGCTGATCGACTTCGTGAGCGCGTCGAGGAAGTCGTTGAGCTTGACCGGGTTCGCGAGCGTGCCGGCGCTCTCGACCTTGCGCATCATTGACCCCAAGAACTGTTGCTGGCGCTTGATTCGGTCGATGTCGCCGAGCGGCAGCCCGTACCGCTGCCGCACGAACGCGAGTGCGGTTGGCCCGTCGAGGTGGTGGTCGCCGGCGGTCAGGTTGAGGCCGGTCTCCACGTCGTGCGCCGGCTTGGTGAGGCAGACGTCGACGCCGCCGAGCGCGCTCACCATGTTCTCGAAGCCGGCGAAATCGATCTCGACGTAGTGGTCGATGTGGATGCCGGTCAGTTGCTGCACGGTCTCGACCAGCAGCGCGCGCGCCGCCGAGGGAGAAGGCGGCATTGAGTTTGTCGTCGTGCGCCGGGTGCGCGGCACCCTGCGCGTCGGTGTACGCCGGGATGTTGACCCACGAGTCGCGTGGCAGCGACACCAAGCGTTGCCTGTTGGTTGCCCTTCGCCAGGTG
This sequence comes from uncultured Actinomycetes bacterium, assembly GCA_963836475.1. Taxonomy (GTDB): domain Bacteria; phylum Actinomycetota; class Actinomycetes; order Acidothermales; family Acidothermaceae; genus PALSA-607. The sequence goes on along the minus strand of CAWIJQ010000002.1, from coordinate 365,060 downwards.
GGCGAGGATCACCGTGTCGGAGCGCTCGCCCTCGACCTGCTGTCTGACCGGTCGGAGCCTGGGCGAATTGATCGCCCGTGCCCGCCCGGCTGTCTGACCCGACCAGCAGCACGTTCTCGGCCCCAGCCGTTGCCTTCGCCCCGCCGGTTTTCGTGATCGCGTGGTTGATGCGCGAAAGGTTGTGGTTGTAGTGCAGGTAGCGGTTGTAGAGAACCCCGCTCGCCGCCAAGACACAGACCGACAACACCGCGGCCGTGATGCCGAGCGGCCCGAGCGCTTGCCCGCCGCCGCGGGGCTGCTTCGGCGGACGCCGGGGCCCGCGCGGGTCGAGTTCAGGCGGCAGGACGAGCGGGTCTGACACGGTGAACGATCTCCAGTGGGTCGGGCGTCGGCGGCTGCTCGTTCGAGGCTAACCGTCGCGCGGCGAGGAAGGCGGCACCGACGCGACGCCGACGCGACGCCGACGATCCGCAGCCTGCTCTCAGCTTGCGGTGCAACGGCTCCGGTAGCCTCTCGCGGCATGAAGGCACTCGTTTTGTCCGGCGGCGCGGGCACCCGGCTGCGACCGATCACGCACACCTCGGCCAAGCAACTCGTGCCGGTGGCCAACAAGCCGGTGCTGTTCTACGGCCTTGAGGCGATCCGCGACGCCGGCATCATCGACGTCGGCATCATCGTCGGCGACACGCGGGCTGAGATCGAGGCGGCGGTCGGCGACGGATCGGCGCTCGGCATCACGCGCGACCTATATCCCGCAAGACGCGCCCCTCGGCCTGGCGCACTGCGTACTGATCGCCCGCGACTTCCTCGGCGACGACGACTTCGTCATGTACCTCGGCGACAACTTCATCATCGGTGGCATCACCGATCTGGTCGACGAGTTCAAGCGTGGTGGCGCCGACGCGCAGATCCTGCTGACGTCGCGTCGACAATCCGCAGCAGTTCGGTATCGCCGAACTCGACGCCGAGGGTCGCGTCGTCCGGCTGGTCGAGAAGCCGGCCGAGCCGCGCAGCGACCTCGCGCTCGTCGGGGTTTACATGTTCGGGCCGTCCATTCACGAAGCGGTTGCGGCCATCAAGCCGAGCGGTCGCGGTGAGCTCGAAATCACCGATGCGATCCAGTGGCTGGTCGACAGCGGAAAAGACGTGCGGCCGCACCTGGTCACCGGGTACTGGAAAGACACTGGTCGGCTCGAAGACATGCTTGAGTGCAACCGCAAGGTGCTCGAGTCGGTCGAGCCGCAATGCACGAGGCACAGTCGACGACGTGAGCCGCATCATCGGCCGCGTCATCATCGAAGAGGGCGCGTCGATCGAACGATCGACCGTGCGTGGGCCGGCCATCATCGGCCGCGGCACCCGCATTGTCGACAGCTATGTCGGGCCGTTCACGTCGATCTACCACGACTGTCTGATCGAGTCGACCGAGGTCGAACACTCGATCGTGCTCGAATCGACGACGATCGTCGGTGTCAGTCGCATCGAAGATTCGCTCATCGGCAAAGAGGTGGAGGTCTCGCCGTCGACCGCGATGCCGCGCGCGCACCGACTGATGTTGGGCGACCACAGCAAGGTCTCGCTCGCCTGAGCTCGCCCATGACCGACGACGCCACCGCCGGCCGCTTCACCTCCCCGCCGAGATCCGCCCCGCCGAGATCCGATCGCCGACGTCCGCCCGAGTCGCGGCGTCGCAGTCGTCACGACGGCTGCCGCTGCGCTGTACACGGTTTTCGAGGTCGAGCAACAGCGGCATTTTCAGACCGCCGGCTACGACCTCGGCATCTTCGATCAGGCGATTCGTGGCTACGCGCACCTGCACGCACCCGTCTCGTTGATGAAGGGCGTGCACAACGGATTCGGCACGCACTTTTCCGATCCTGGGCGACCATTTCTCACCGATCGTCGCGCTGGCCGCGCCGATCTACCGGGTCTTTCCGCACGCCACCACGCTGCTGGTCGTGCAGGGGCTGCTGATCGCGTCGTCCTTGCCTTCATCTGGCTCTTCAGTCGACGCGCACTCGGTCGCACCGCGGCTTACCTGATCACCGCTCGCGTATGCGCTCGCGTGGGGGTTGCAAGCAGCGATGGCCGCCGACTTCCACGAGGTCGCGTTCGCCGTGCCACTGCTCGCCATCGCCCTCGAGCGATTGGACGCCGGCCGGTTGCGCACCGCACTGATCGCCGCGGGACTGCTGTTGCTGGTGAAGGAAGACTTCGGTCTGGTGGTGGCAGCGTTCGGCCTTGTGGTCGGCATTCGTACTCGAAGAACTGGCGGCTGGCCGGCGTGATCGCCGTCGTCGGCGTCGCGCTGACGGTGCGTCGCCGACAAGGTGCTGATCCCGGCGTTCGGCGGAAAGTCGGGCTATTACTGGGATTACTACGCGGCACTGGGCCCGAACCCGTCGTCGAGCGCTGTGGCACATCGTGCGGCACCCGCTGTGCAACACTGCATCTGGTGGTGAACCCGCACGCCAAGGTTCGGCTGCTGAGTTGGTTGTTCGTCCCGCTCGGGTTCGTCTCGCTCGGGTCGTCGTTCGTCTTGCTCGCGGTGCCGCTGCTCGCCGAACGGTTGCTGTCGGACAACCCCAACCACTGGACGCTGACGCATCAGTACTCGGCGCCCTTCGTGCCGATCCTGACGCTGGCCGCCGTCGACACCGTCGGCAAACTGACGCCGCGCGCTTGCAGCCGCGCCGCCTCGACCGAGCCGCCACCAGCGTCGCGCCGGTTCAACTCGCCTGGTTGCTCGGGCCGGCGTACGCGCTCGGCATCCTGATCGTGGCGGTGTGGGCCTGCCGGCAGATGCCTTTCGATCAACTGACCAACAACGGCGTCACGCAGTCGTGGCACACGACCAGTTACGACCAGGCCCGGCAGGCCGCCGTTGATGTCGTGCCCGAACGGCGCGACGGTCGAGGCGAGCAACTGACTTGCCCCGCATTTGGTCGATCGGACGAAGGTGATGTTGCTCGACGCGACCCCGCACGACGCGACCGTGGGTGGTGTTCGACGCAGGGCTACATCGAGTTTCCGATGACGCCCGATGCGCAGGCATCGCGACCTGGCTGGCTGCTCTCACATGGATACCAGCAGGTGTTCTACGCGCGACTCGATCGCGGTCTACCGCGTCGAACCGCGGGAGCGCAGTGACACTCGAAACCCACCTGCCCGTCGAGAGCGAAACCGACGCCAGGGCTCGGACGCCGGACTGCCGGGGCTGATTCTCGCGCTCGCCTCCGTCGTGCCTGGCGTTGCCGCGGCGGCCTGGGTGGCCAGCGCGCTGCCGCTGCTGGTGTTGCACATCTACCGGCCGCTCCCCGCCACGTGCTCGGCCTGCTCGTCGCGCTCGCGCTCGGCCGGCCGGCGGTGCGCGTCACCCGAGCTGCTGTTGCGCACTACGACCTTGTGCCGTGGTGGGTGCTGATCGCGATCGCGTCATCGTTGTTGCGTTCAGCGTGCTGGCGTTCGCCCACAGTGCTGAAGACGTCCTTGTTCGTCGCGATCCTGGCTCGTATGCGATGAGTGCCGACTGGTTGACAAGCACGGCACGTGCACATGCGGTACTCATCCGCAGTTGTGCGGGCCGCCCGACAACCATTTGTTGCTTGCGTCGCAGGGGTTCTACGAGCAGGGCTCGCACGACATTCCGCAGTTCATGACAGGCGTGCCGGTGCTGTTGTCGATCGGCGGCTGGATCGCCGGCCTGACCGGCGTCCTGCATGGCAACGCCGTCGATCGGCACCTTCGCGTTGATCGCCTTCGCCGGCGTCGCGGTCAAGTTGGTCGGGGCGCGCTGGGCACCGCTCGCCGTGCTCGCGCTCGCGTTGGCCCAACCCGAACTCGATGTGATCCGGGCGACCTACAGCGAACCAGCCGCGCAACTCATCCTGTTCAGCGGACTCGCGATCGTGATCGACGCCTTGGTCGCCGGCCGACTCCTACCTGGGCGGACAGCCGCACAAGCCGCAATCGACGCAGGCGAACTGCCACCTCCGCCACCAGTTCAGGCAACCCATCCGCCCGATTACGCGGCCCGGGATCTCTTCGTCGGCGGGCTGGTGCTGGGGCTGGTATTCGTCGTGCGGATCGACGCAGTTGCCGACCTGCTGCCGCTTGTACCGTTCATCGGCTGGCTGGCCTATCACCGCGTCGTGGGTTGGAAGCACCTCATGTGGGGCGTCGCCGGCGGGCTCGCGTTCGGCGCTCTCGATTGCCTCGTGCTGACGTTTCCCTATACCGAACACGTCGGCTCCGACTTGCTCAAGGTCGGCGTCGGGTTCGTGGTCGTGGCCGTCTGCCACAGTGGTCGGCGTCTCCATCGCGCGCGAGGTGCGGCGCTCAGGCCGGCCCGCACCGTGGATCAGCGTCCGCATCCAAGCGGCGGGGGCGACGTCCGTCGTGTTCTTGACTGGCTTGTTCTTTTTCTTGCGACCACACCTGATGACGATGCGGGCCGATCCGAAATTCGGGTGGGGCGAACTACGTCGAGCAGGTGCAGAAGTTCCAGGGCATGGCGGTCGACCCGACGAGGTCGTACTACGAGAACGCGACGATCTGGCTGTCGTGGTACATCGGCTGGGCCACGCTCGCGCTCGCATTGGGCGGCGCCTGCTGGTTGGCCTGGGAACAGATTTCCGGCCGCCGCCGCATCTGGGCGCCGGCATTCTTGATGTTCTTCGGCATGGCGACAGCGGTGTTGTTCGCCCCGAGTATTACCCCCGACCACCCATGGGCCGACCGACGTTTCGTGCCGGTCGTGCTTCCGGGTCTCATCCTGTTCGCCGTCGCCGCCGTCGCGGTTGTCGTGCACAGACTCGGGCGCTACTCGTGGACAGGGTCGCTGAAGCACAGCGTTCTGAGAGCCGCCCAACCGACCGTTGCGGTGTTGGCGATCGCGCTGGTCGTCGTCCCGACGTGGGTTGGCAGTCGTGACGTGCTGTACAGCAAGACCGAGGTCGGTGAGCCGGGCTTGGTGCAGGCCGTGTGCGCGACGTTGCGACCAGGTGATCTGGTACTTGCGATCGGTAACCGGGCGCGGTCTGAGTGGCCGGGAACGCTGCGGGTGATGTGTGGCGTGAACGCGGCCTATCTCGACGACTACGACAACGCGCCGCGCATGTCGGCGATCGCGGCGCGCGCGAAAGCCGAGGGGGGTCGGCTGATGTTGTTGGCCGAGAGCACCGCCGACAAGAACGCCGCCGCGCTCGATGCCGACTGGCCGGCCAAGCCGGTCGCGAGTGTCATCACAAGTGAGGCAACTCACACGTTGGTCACGCGCCCCGGCAAGCCGGTTCGTTTCGGCACCGAAATGTGGGTCGGGGAGTACAGGGCAGGCGGCGCGTAGCACGTTCGGCATACGCGGAGTACTCCTCGGTATGCTTTCGCTTCCCGATGAAAGAGTGGTCATGCGGGTTTTTGTGACCGGCGCTGCCGGGTTTATTGGTTCGCACTACGTCCGCACCATGCTGTCGGGCGGGTACGAGGGGTTCGAAGGCGCCGAGGTGACGGTCTTCGACAAGCTCACCTACGCCGGCAATCTCGAGAACCTGGCCGAGGTCGCCGACAACCCGCGCTACCGGTTCGTGCAAGGCGACATCTGCGATGGCACAAAGCTGGCCGAGGTCTTGCCGGGCCACGACATCGTCGTCAACTTCGCCGCCGAAACGCACGTCGATCGCTCGATTTCCGGCGCCTCCGACTTCGTCGTTACCAACGTGCTGGGAGCGCAGACCTTGTTCGAGGCGTGCGTGCGTGCATCGATTCCGCGCGTGGTGCACGTGTCAACCGACGAGGTGTACGGCACGATCCCCGAAGGCTCGTGGACCGAAACGCACATCCTCGAGCCCAACTCGCCTTACGCCGCAGCGAAAGCGGGCGGCGACCTGATGGCACGTGCTTACGCCGGCACTTTCGGGCTGAACCTGTCGATTACGCGCTGCACCAACAACTACGGGCCGTACCAGTTTCCGGAGAAGGTCATCCCGCTGTTCGTCACGAACCTGATCGACGGCCTGACCGTGCCGCTGTATGGCACCGGCGACAACATCCGCGACTGGCTGCACGTCGACGACCACTGCCGCGGCATTCAGCTGGTGGTTGAAAAGGGCGCGCCCGGGGAGTTCTACAACATCGGCGGCGGCATCGAACTCACCAACAAAGAGCTCACCCAACGGCTGCTCGACGCGTGCGGCGTCGGCTGGGACCGCGTCGTGTACGTCGAAGACCGCAAGAACCACGACCTTCGCTATTCATTGGACGACGCGAAGTTGCGGGCGATGGGATACGCGCCGCGTACTTCGTTCGACGAGGGACTTGCGCAGACCGTGCAGTGGTACCGCGACCACGAGTCGTGGTGGCGAGCCGTGAAAGACAAGGCGGCGCTGACCCGGTGACGTCGCGCTGGCTGGTCGTCGGCGCAGCTGGCCAACTCGGCACCGACCTGATGAAGGTGCTCGACGGTCGTTCTGTCGTGGGCCTCACTCGGGCTGACCTCGACATCACCGACCGAGTCTGCGGTGTTCGACGCGGTGCGGTCGGCTGCTGCTGAGGTGGTGGTGAACGCGACCGCCTACACCGCTGTCGACGCCGCGGAAACCGATGAAGACGCTGCGGCCGCGGTCAATTCGCTGGCGCCCGGCTATCTTGCCGCGGCCTGTGCCGCGGCCGGTTCGCGATTCGTGCATGTGTCGACCGACTACGTTTTCGCTGGCGACGCGACGTCGCCCTACGACGAAGCCGCGCCTACCGGTCCGCGGTCGGCATACGGCCGTACGAAGCTCGCCGGTGAGCTCGCGGTCGCTCGCGAACTACCGTCGGCATACGTCGTCCGCACTGCTTGGGTTTATGGGGCGAGCGGCAACAACTTCGTGAAGACGATGGCTCGGCTCGAACGCGACCGCGAGACCGTGTCGGTCGTCGATGACCAGCGGGGGTCGCCGACGTGGTCGTTCGATCTCGCCCGCGGGCTGGTGGCGCTGGGGGAGTCGGGTGCTGCCGGTGGTCGTGTATCACTGCACGAACTCAGGTGAGACCACGTGGTTTGGCTTCACCCAGGCCATTTTCGAGGAGCTCGGCGCTGATCCCGCTCGGGTGTTGCCGACGACGACCGATGCGTTCCCGCGGCCGGCGCCGCGGCCGGCGTACTCGGTGCTGAGCAATGCGCGCTGGCTGGCCGCCGGGTTGCCGCCTATGCGGCCGTGGCGCGACGCACTGCACGAGGCCTTCGCCGTCGCCGGCGACTCGTATCGCCCTGCCCGAGCTGACCGACCCGCCTGACCCGCGCCCGACCGACAGCGCGTGCGTTTACCGCCCTGTGGGGGCCGCAAATGCACGGGCTGTGGGCGCCGCCATCAGCCGTCGTACGCGAACAGGACTTGCCCAGTGTTGGCGTCGACGAAGGTGCCGTATGTACACAGTCGCGTTGGGTCGTACGACGTACCGGCCGGGCCGGCAGGCGCAACGGACACTCCACGTCGTCCCACGTGAGGACGTAGGTCAGCGAGCGATTCATCAATGGCGTGAGCGAGCCATCGGCATTCTGCTGACCGGTCTGCGGACTGGTCACCAACGCCAACGTGATCGTCGGGCCCTTCTCCCGCCGACAGTCGGCGTCGGCTTGAGCGCACACGGCGTATGCCTGCGTGAACGAAATGCGCGGCAGCTCGCTGGGTGACGGTACGGCGAGGTCGACGCCGGAGACCGGGTCTGGCTTGGCGTCGCCAGCACTCCGACGTGCGATGGGTGGCGGGTAGCCGCTGGGCGCGACAACCGCTATGGACGACGACGGGCTGGCGGACGCCGACGGGCTGGCGAACGCCGACGGGCTGGCGAACGCCGACGGGCTGGAAGGCAACGGGCTGACGGATGAGAAGCTCGCCGCGTCGCGTGGGCGGGTGTCTTGGGATGCGCACCCGACCGCGGTCAGGGCGACACCAGCTGCGATCGCCAATAGTCTCCTGATCGGTTGCCTCCTCGGTTGACTCGGTCGTCTGACGCTCGCTCCCTGATTGTGCGTTCCGTCCAGCGGCAACCACTTGCGCTAGAGGCACGTCTTTACGGTCAGCCCACCGACCCGAGGAGCCGCATGATCGCCGTCGCCCGCACAACCGCCGTCCGTGTTGCTGGTATTGCTGCCGCGGTCGTAGCGGGCCTGACCCTCGCGATGCCGTCGGCCGGTGCGGATTCAGGGCCGTCGCCGGTTTATCGCATCTACAGCTCGCAAAGCGGCGAGCACCTCTTCACGATCGACCACAACGAGGTCAGCGTTTTACTGGGGAACCCCATTTGGCGCGCCGAGTCGGCGTCATTCGCAGCCGTGCCTGCATCGGGCGGCGCTTGCGCGACGGGCACCATCGCGGTGCAGCGGATCGTCGTCGAGGCGACCGGCGAGCATCTCCTGATCTCCGACCCGCACGAGGCGTCGGCGCTGCTCGCAACCCTTCCCAACTTTTACCCGGAGGGCATCGCGCTGTGCGCATACGCCACCCAGGTCGCCGGCACGGTCCCGGTGATCCGCCTGGCCAACTCCGTCACCGGTCTCCATCTGTGGACGGCGAGCCAGGCCGAAGTGACGGCTCTGAACGGCCACGGCGGCTGGCGTCTGGACTCGGGTACCAACGGCGTCGCGTTCTACGCCTTCCCGGCGTAAGCCCGAACCGCTCGCGTTGTAGGTCAGGCGCCGGGCAATAGCGCTCGAGCCGATCCGTTCAGCCGTGACGCGGTTTGCCACGCTTGGTTGCCGCCGCGACGACGGCTTCGGCGTCGATCGTGGCGACCCCTTCGCGGACGACGGCTAGCAACCGCAGGAGCTGTCGCCGCTGCGGCTCACCGAGCTCAGCCATCACGGCCGTCTGGAGCGCAATGATCTCGGGGAGGAATGCGTCGACGATCGTGCGGCCCTCGTCGGTGATCCTGATGAGGAGCTTGCGCCGGTCGCTCGTGTCGGCCTGACGCACCACCAGGCCGCGCTTTTCTAGGGTGTCGAGCAACGACGTGACGGTCGCGGTCGTGACGATCAGTCGCTCGGCGATCGTCGTCGGCGAAAGCGGTTCGCCTGCGCCCTCAAGAATCGCCAACGCTTGCCGCCCAGCAGCGGAGAGCCCGTGATGGCGAAGGGCATTGTTGGCCATCGACATGAAGGCCTCACCGGCCCTCACCAACGTGACGATGCTGGCGTTGGCCGACTCGCTGCCGCCCGCGAACTCACGCTCGAAGCTGCTCGGAGCAGCCGTGCGCGTCGAAGGGCCCGGGGTTCGGATGCCCTTCGACGACGCGGCCGCGGACTTGCTCAGTACTTCGCCTGCGAAGCTTCGGTGCGCACGCTGACGTCGGGGGCGCCTTGAACGCCGCCGTTCTGCATAGCGGTCGCGAGCGCCGGGTCGGACGTGAACGCCTGCGCGGTGGCGGCGTCAGGGAAGTCGATGAGCACCAGCAGGTCATTGCCGTCGCGCAGCACGCGGTGCCCGGTGGCGCCATGGCTGCGTCGCGAGGCCTCGTGGCCGTCGAACGCGGTCTTCCAGGTGTCGAAGTCAGAAACCGAGTGGCGTACGGCGATTGTGGTCATCGTGTCCTCCAAGCGAGAGTGGGTATGCCGTCTCGCATATTGTTAGGGGCCAGATAGTTAGATGTCAAGCTATCCGGGATCGAGTTATCAGCCCTCGGGAGTATCTGCCATGGCGAGACCCCACGCGAGCGAGTTGTCCTCTATGATTCGCCCGTCGTTGCACAATCGGTGCCGACCACTGAGGACGAGAGCGCTCGGCGATGTCCAAATACGACACGGAGCTCGACCCCGCGAACGCCAACACCAGCCATGCCCAGATCCTCGAGCTGGTCGGCGGCAACAAGCGGGTGCTCGATATTGGCTGCGCTACCGGATATTTAGCCCGCGCGCTCGTCGCCCAAGGCTGCACCGTTTCGGGCGTTGAGTACGACGCGGACGCCGCCGAGCAGGCGCGTCCGACGCTTGACCGACTGGTGGTCGGCGACCTCGAGACCCTCGATCTGGTCGAGTCATTTGGGCGCGAGCAGTTCGACGCGCTCGTTTTCGGTGATGTGCTCGAACATCTGCGCGACCCGTTGGCGGTGCTGCGCAAGGCCCGTCCGTTGCTCGCCCGTGGTGGCTGCGTCGTCATTTCGGTGCCCAACATCGCGCACGGCGCCGCCCGCCTCGCATTGCTGAAGGGTCGCTGGGAGTACCGGCAACTCGGTCTGCTCGACACGACTCACTTGCGCTTCTTCACTCTTGCGAGTGTGCGGGAAATGTTGCGCGAAGCCGGCTTGGCCGCCGTCGAGGTCCGGCGCACGATCGCCGACATCTTCGAGACCGAGCTGGCCATCAAGCCCGAGGATTACGACCCCGAACTGATCGAAGAAGTGCGCGCCGACCCTGAATCGACGACGTATCAATTCGTCGTCCGGGGTGTTGCTGACGATGCCGACCAGGCGGTGCACGAGCTGCAAGGCCGCGAGGAGGAGCAGCGACTGACGATTCGCGAACGCGACGCCACGATTCGCGAACTTGAGGCCAGCGTCGCCGAACTCAAGGGGGAGGTTGCTCGTTTGACTGCCGAAATCGAGGCGCTGCGGGCCGTGCCGCCGCCGCCCCCGCCGCCGCCGCCGAAGCGTCGCGCACTGCCGATCCGCATGGTCGCTGCAGCTCTTCGGGCCGCGCTGAGCTAGTCGTGCCGCGGCCTCTCGGGCCGCGCTGAGCTGAGCGCAACCAGGTACACCGACGACGGCCAGCTAAGCTCTACCACCATGCAGACAGGTCGCCGCGGGTGTGACCACGCGCCGTGACCGCGCTCACTCAGCTCCGCGATTCGCGTGAGCTTCTCGTCAATCTGACCATGCGCGATGTGCGTGGAAAGTACAAACGCACCGCACTCGGGCAGCTCTGGTCGCTCATCAACCCGCTGGCGATGATGCTCATCTTCACCGCGGTGTTCGGCCTCGTACTGAAAATTCAGATCCCGCTGGGGTCACCAAGCGGCCTGCACGTCTTCGCGCTCTGGCTGGTCTGTGCATTGCTCCCGTGGAACTTCATGAACACCGCCGTCTCGGGCGGCATGGGGTCACTGGTGGGCAACGCGAACCTCATCAAGAAGGTGTACTTCCGCCGTGACGTTCTCGTTGCGGCGACCGCGTTGTCGTGCGACGTGACCTTCCTCGTCGAGCTGTTCGTGCTGTTCTGCGCGGTCCTCGCCTTCGGCGCGATGCCGCTGCCCTGGCTACCGCTCGTTCTTGTCTTTGTGGTGATGCTGACGATGTTCGCGCTCGGTCTCGGGCTCGCCCTCTCCGTAGCGAACGTCTACTTCCGCGACACCCAACACTTCGTCGGCATCGCCATGCAGTTGTGGTTCTACGCGACGCCGATCGTCTACCCGATCTCATTAGTGACAAAGGCAGTCCACAACAAGGGCTGGCGGCTATTCGGCCACCCGCTGCCGATCGAGTTCGTCTATCGCCTCAACCCGATGGAGCGGTTCACTCAAGCGTTTCGCAACATGATCTACGACAACAGATGGCCCGCGCTCGGCGATTCGCTGTATTGCGCGGGCGCGGCACTCGTCAGTCTCGTCCTCGGCTATCTCATCTTCACCAAGTTCGCCGCGCGCATCGCGGAGGAGCTGTGACCGACATAGCGGTCGTCGTCGACGACGTCTCGAAACAGTTCCGCCTGTACCGGCAGCGCAATCAGTCGCTGAAGGCCGCGTTGATGCGCCGCGGCAGGGCGCAGTTCGACGAGTTCTGGGCACTTCGCAATGTGTCGTTCGAGGTTCCGGTTGGGTCGACGTACGGACTGATGGGCGTCAACGGCTCAGGCAAGTCGACGTTGCTGAAATGCATCGCCCAGATCCTGCGCCCCGACACCGGGAAGATCAGCTACAACGGCAAGATCTCAGCGCTGCTCGAGCTCGGCTCGGGTTTCCATCCCGAGCTTTCCGGTCGCGAGAACGTCTATCTCAATGGCTCGATCCTCGGGTTGTCGAAGCGCCAGCTCGATGCACGCTTCGACGAGATCGTCGACTTCGCCGGCGTCGAACAGTTCATCGATCAGCCGGTGAAGAACTACTCGTCTGGCATGTACGTGCGGCTGGGCTTCTCAGTCGCCATCAACGTCGACCCCGACATCTTGCTCATCGACGAGGTGCTCGCCGTCGGCGATGCCGCCTTCCAAGACAAATGCATGGAGAAGTTCGCCGAGTTCAGGCGAGCCGGCAAAACCGTGGTCGTCGTCAGCCATGCGATGGGCACGATGCGCACGCTGTGCGACGAAGTCGCCTGGCTCGACGGCGGCAAGGTCGTCGACATCGGCCGGCCAGAAGAACTTATCGACCGCTACATCGACGAAGGCCATGCGCAACGAGACGGTGACGTCGGCGGAGCCCGTTGGGGCAGTGGCGAGGCGGTGCTGACCAATGTCTCGTTCATGGACGCCGGCAACGTGGCGACGACGAAGGTGCGCACCGGCGACGCGGCCACCATCCGCATCGGCTACCGAGCCGACCAGCGCATCGACAAGCCGGTCTTCGGTCTCGCGATCGAAACGCTCGAGGGTGTCTATGTGTGGGCGTCGAACACACGAGACGCCGACTACGTACCCGATTACATCGAGGGATCAGGCTCGATCGAGTTTCGGATACCGCAGGTTGATGCTGCTGCCCGGTACCTTCGATATCAGCGCCTCGATCGTCGACTACTCCACCATCCACGTCTACGACTTTCACCGACACTGCTATCGGTTCGATGTTGATCACGGCACGCCACGCGAGTCAGGTGGGGTGGTCAGCCTCGGCGGCTCATGGGGCAACCTGACCAACGAGCCGAGCAACGACACGACGGGAATCTCCACATGACGGCACGTACCACCAAGAAGACCGACGATGCAAAGCAGACGTCCGCGCACCGTGGCGACCGTCGCCCGGGCGTGGTGTCGGTCGTTTTGGTCAACTACAAGGGTGCCGACGACACCATCGCCTGCCTGACCGCGTTCGACCATCTCGACTGGCCAGCCGATCGGCTCGAGCTCGTCGTCGTCGACAACGCGTCGGGTGATGGCAGCGCCGAGCGCATCCGGGCCGCCTACCCCAAGGCAACCGTCATCGAGTCGCCGACCAACTCCGGCTTTGCCGGTGGCTGCAACTTCGGCGTCGCGCACACCAGCGGTGAGTTCGTCGCTTTCTTGAACAACGATGCACGCCCGCACCCGCAGTGGGTCAAGGCCGCGGTCGAGACGATGCAACGTGATCCGTCGATCGGTTGCGTGGCCAGCAAGGTGCTCGACTGGGAGGGCACGCACGTCGACTACGTCGACGGGTCGCTCACCTGGTTCGGTATGGGCTACAAGCGCGAGGTCGAGCGCGTCGATTCCACCGACTACGACAAGCCCAAAGACGTGCTGTTCGCTACCGGCGCCGCGATGTTCATCCGGGCTGACGTCTACGCGAAGGTCGGCGGTTTCGACGAGCGATTCTTCATGTTCTACGAAGACGTCGACCTCGGTTGGCGCCTCAACATCCTTGGTCACCGGGTGCGGTACGTGCCCACCTCGTTGGCCTACCACAAGCACCACATGAGCATGAAGAAGCTCGGCAGCTTCCGCGAAACCTACTTGCTCGAGCGCAACGCGCTGATGAGTATGTACAAGAACTACGGTGATGAAATTCTGGCGCAAGCGTTCCCGGCTGCGTTGGCACTCGCCGTCCGCCGCAGTGTTGCTCGTGGCGGTGACGATGCGGCCGCGCTCGACCTGCGCCACGCACCCGGCGGCGACGACGTCGACCGCATCGAGGTGTCGAAGACCACGATGGCCGGCACGTACGCCATCGACTACTTCGTCGAGCACCTGCCGACGCTTTTCAACGACCGAAAGCACCTGCAAGAAACCAGAACTAGGTCGGACGCCGATGTGTTGCCGTTGTTCCGTCAGGCGCTCGAACCTGCGTACGGCGAACCGGGTTACCTGGCCGGGTACCGCTCGGTGGTCGAGGCGTTCGGCCTCGAGGATCTCTTCAGCCGCCGCCGCCGCATCGTGGTCGTTACCGGCGAGCCGTTGGGGCAGCGCATGGCCGGGCCGGCCATTCGGGCCTGGGAAATTGCGCGCGCGCTCTCGGCCGAACACGAGGTCGTCCTCGCCACCATGGGCTCCTGCTCAGCGGCGTCACCTGACTTCAAGTGTCGTTCGGTGGCCGGTCGCGATTTGCGCAAGCTCGAGCAGTGGTGCGACGTCGTCATCTTCCAAGGGTTGATCCTGTCGATCCATCCGTGGTTGAAGAAGAGCAAAAAGGTGCTTGTCGCCGACCTCTACGACCCGTTCCATCTCGAAGTTCTCGAGCAGGAGAAAGACAAGAGCGACGCGGTTCGGTTGCGCAGCTCCGAAGACACCGTGCACGCGTTGAACATCCAACTGCTGCGCGGCGACTACTTCATGTGCGCGTCGGCGAAGCAGCGCGACCTTTGGATCGGCCAGCTGGCCGGGGTCGGCCGGGTGAACCCGGCCACCTACGACCTCGACGAGACGCTCGACAAGCTGATCGGGGTCGTGCCGTTCGGTATCGCCGAAGAGCCGCCGGTGCGCACAGCGCCGGCGATCAAGGGCGTCGTGCCAGGAATCTCCGAGACCGACTCGGTCATCTTGTGGGGCGGCGGCATCTACAACTGGTTCGACCCGCTCACGCTGATCAGAGCGGTCGATCGGCTGCGCCATCGGCGCCCCGACGTCCGTCTCTATTTCTTGGGCATCAAGCACCCCAACCCTGACGTGCCCGAGATGCGCATGTCGGTACAGACCCGCGAGCTCTCCGACCAGCTCGGCCTCACCGACAAATTCGTGTTCTTCAACGAGGGTTGGGTGCCGTACGAGGGTAGGCAGAACTACTTGCTCGACGCCGATATTGGCGTCAGCTGCCATCTCGACCACGTCGAGACGGCGTACTCGTTCCGCACCCGGATTCTCGACTACATCTGGGCCTCGCTGCCGGTCGTCACGACGCAAGGCGACACCTTCGGCGATCTGGTCAGCGGCCTCGGGCTCGGTGTCGCGGTGCCACCGCAAGACGTCGACGCGCTCGAAGAGGCCCTGTTCCGGCTGCTCGACGACCAAGAGTTCGCGATCCAGTGCCGCAAGCGGGTCGCCGAACTCGCGCCGCGATACACCTGGGCGAACGTGCTGGCGCCGCTGGCCGACTTCTGCCGGGCACCGCGTCGGGCCCCAGACCTGGTCGACGAATTCGGCGAAACCTCGCTCGGCGAGGCAAGTTCGTTCGACGCCCCCTACCGACCCACGATGGCGGCCAACCTCGACCTCGCCCAGCGCTACTTCAGGCAGGGCGGCGCGGGCATGGTGGTGCGCCGCGGCTTCGGGCGGGTGCGCCGCGTGTCGATGGATCGGATTTCAAGGCGCGGCGGCCGCTGAAGCTGATCGAAATCACAGGTTCGCTGGCTAGAGTGCCGGAAGTTTCAGCTGGCGGGGCTCGGATCGGAGACACGCGTGAGGGGTGCGGCCCGCGGCGTCCGCCTGCTGGTGGCCCTCACCCTCACCTCGACGGCGTTCGCAGTGGTCAGCCCGAGCCAGGCCGGCGCCGAGACGTTTCAACCCGCGCCTGACGGTTCGTTCCTACTGTCGGGTCACGGGTTCGGCCACGGGCGCGGCATGTCGCAGTGGGGTGCCTTCGGTATGGCAACGCAGGGCGACACCGCCGAGCAGATCCTCGACTTCTATTACCCGGGTACCCAGACCACGACGGTCACTGGCAGCCCCACGATCAAGGTGCTGCTCAAACGCGCCAACGCCGGGGAGGTCGACATCGTCGCGGCCCGCGGAGCCGAGACGGTCACCGACAGCGTCACTGGCACTCCACTTGCCCTCCCGGCAGCCGTCGGTAACGCGCCGGTCGTCGCGTGGAAGGCGGCGAAAGCCGCCACCGGCCCGACCCAGCTCTCGGGCTTTTGGTCGAACGCCTGGCATCCGTTTCCGGTGGCCGGGCAGCTCAGCACGACCGGCAGCCTCACCTTCGGCAGCGACAGCGGCGTTGTTCGGTTGATCTATCCCGACACCTCGGAGCGCGACTACCAGGGCACGATCGGGGCGGTGCCGAACGGCCCGACGCTGCTCGCCGTCAACACGCTCGCGCTTGACGACTACCTCAAGGGCGTGGTGCCGCACGAGTCGATCAACTCGTGGCCGGCCGCCGCGCTGCAAGCGCAGGCCGTCGCCGCCCGCACGTACGCCGACGTGCGCATCGGCTCCGGGCCCTACGACATCTGCGACGACACGCAGTGCCAGGTGTACACGGGCGTCGCCAGCTTCGACGCCACCGGCAACCAAACCGCCGCCCTCGAGTTCGCCGAATCCAATGCGGCGATCGCCGCGGTCGCCGGTCAGATTCGCACGTACAACGGCGCACCCATCTCGACCGAGTACTCGTCGTCAAACGGCGGGTGGACGACGTCGGCGGGCCAACCGTGGGAGCCGGCCCAGCCCGACCCGTTCGACACCTACGCCCCCGACCACGACTGGACCCAAACCATCACCGCGGCCGCTTTGGAGGCGGCCTACCCGGCGCTCGGCACACCGTCGGACCTCACCGTTGACCAACGTGACGGCAACGGCGATTGGGGTGGCCGGGTGCAGTCGCTGACCATCGATGGCTCACTGGGCAGCGTGATCGTGAGCGGTGACGCCTTCCGTGCCGCGATGGGGTTGCGCAGCACCTGGTGGACCGTCGGCCCGGTGGCTCAATCGGCTGCGGGCTACCTGCATCCGCTCGCGCCGACGCGCATCCTCGACACCCGGCAACCGGGCAATGGCAACGTCAGCAATCCGAACGGTAGCCCGTTCGGGCCTGGTGAAAGCCGCGTGCTCACGGTCGCCGGTAACAACGGCGTGCCGGCCGACGCCGTCGGTGTGGTGCTCAACGTCACCGTGACCGACACCACCTCGACCTCCTACCTCACCCTGTGGCCACGGCCGTACTTGCGCCCCACTACGTCGAACCTCAACTGGGATCGCGCCGGCCAGACCGTGGCAAACCTCGTCTACACCGGTCTCGGGCCTGACGGCACCGTGCTGATCTACAACAACGCGGGCAACGCGTCGGTGATCGTCGACGTGTTCGGCTACGAAGAGCCGGCCGCGGTCAGCGGTGGCTTGGGCTTCGTACCAGTTACTCCGAATCGCATCTTCGACAGTCGGGTCGCCTCGGCCGAGACTCCGACACCGAAGAAGTTAGCCGCGGCCGAGTCGCGCAATGTCGCGGTCACCGGCACACCCGGCGTCCGCCCTGATGCGCAAGCCGCACTGGTCAACCTCACCGGCACCGGGCCGACCGCCGAGTCGTACCTCACGCTGTGGCCGACCGGTACGGCGCAACCGAACACCTCGAACCTCAACCTGCTGCCCGGCCAAACCCGCGCCAACGCCGCGCTCGGGTTGCTCGGCGGCGGCTCGCTGTCGCTCTACAACAACCTCGGTAACACCGACGCGATTCTCGATGTGATGGGCCAGTACGTGCCGGCCGACGGCACGACCGGAGAGTTCGCCAGCATCCAGCCGGCTCGCTTGCTCGATACGCGGACGACGCTCGGCGGGCATCCGACGTCCCTTGCGCCCGGCGAAACGTACGGTCTGCAAGTGCTGGGCCGCGGCGGGGTGCCGACCACTGGCGTGGCGGCCGTTGTGCTGAACGTGACCGCGATCGCACCGACGGCCTCGACCTACGTGACCGTATGGCCAGCCGGCGTCGCCCAACCCGCGACATCGAATCTCAATGCTGCACCCGGTGCGGTGGTGCCGAATCTGGTGATCGTCGCCGTCGGCAGCGGCGGGCTGGTCAACCTCTACAACAACCTCGGCGCGACGGGTCTGGCAGTCGACGTCGTGGGGTGGATGTCGGGACCCACGTGAGCAAGCTCAGATCGCCGGCGTCGCATGAGCGGCTGGCGACCTGGTACATCGCGGCTGGCATGTTCGTGTTCACCGTCGCGGCCCTCGGCCCGTCGTTGGTCGGGCGCAACACGTTGTTGTCGGTCGACGACATTACGAACTACTTCCCGTGGCTCTCACATGGCGCGCACGTCACCGGCCACGAAGTGTGCACCGGCGACACCATCGACTCGGGCATGCCCGGCATCTCCTACATCCGCGGCCAACTGTTCGCCGGTCACTTGCCGAACTGGCAGAACTTGGTCGCTGGCGGCTCGACCATGGGTAGCCAGCCCAACCTCGGCTTGCTCAACCCGCTTTCGCTGCCGTACTTCATCATGCCGTTGTGGCTCGCGCCCGCATTCGTGAAGTTGCTCGAACTCATCGTTGCAGTCGGCGGCACGTTCTTGTTCCTGCGTCGGCTCTCGGTCGGCCGGGCCGCGTCTTTGCTGGCCGGATTCACCTTCGCGGTCTCCGGCTTCATGGTCATGTGGACGAACTGGTCGCAAGTACTTGTCGCGGCATTCATTCCCGCACTGTTCTGGGCAACTGAACGGTTGGTGCAACGAGCACGCGCAACCGACGTGGTGTTGATCGCGTTCATCGTCGGGTCGATGTTGCTGGGCGGATTCCCGGCCGTCAGCGGCTGGGCGTTGTATGCGGCTGCGGGATATCTGATCGTGCGACTGGTTGCGTTGCATCGTGGCGATCGGCCGGCGATACTTCGCCGCGTCGGGCTCGGCGTCGGCGGCGTTGTGCTCGGGCTGATGGTCAGCATGATCCAGCTGCTGCCGTTCGCGGTGCAGTATCACTCGTCCGACCTCAGCTACCGCGGCGGCCTTTCGCTCCAGTCGTTGCCGTTCGCCGGCCTCGACACCTTGGTCGTGCCGAACGCCAACGGTCTATGCACGGGCGGCAGTATCGGCTTCGGGCACTGGAGTGCGGTCGAACTCATCGCCTACATCGGCGCGGCCGCGCTGGTGCTCGCCATCGTTGGCATGGCGGTCGACCTGCGTCGCACCACCGGCGGCGCGAGTCGGTTGCGGGGAGTGCGCGGTTACTTGATCGTCACCTTGGTGCTCGTGCTGCTGCTCGGTTGGGGCGGTGGGTATGCGCTGCACCTCGTGTCGAAGGTGCCGGTGTTCGACGGCAACTTGATCGGTCGCATCAGGTCGTTGCTCGGATTCTTGCTCGCCGTTTTCGTTGGCATCGGTTTCGACGCCCTGCTCAAACGACGCGACGGTCGCGACAACCCCGACGCCAGCGACGGCGACGAAGAAACCAAAGAAAGGAGCTGGACGACGCCAGCCCCGTGTCGTCGAAGCGGTCGATTCGTTGGCCTGCGGTGATCGGGTTGGCGTGGGCAGTTCTCGGCATGGCGGTACTCGCTGTCGCGATTTACCGCGCGCGGTCGGAAGGTTTCGGCACGCTGCTGCTGCACCGGCTCGTCGTCCCGCTGATTTTGGTTGCGGTCGCGATCGGCTGCGTCGCGTTGATCTATTGGCGGCGTCGCGGTGCGAACACGCTCGCCATCTACGTGTTGCCGGCGCTCATCATCGGTCAGGGCTTCGCGTTCTTCCACACCGTGCTTCCCGGCGACACAGTGAAGAACTTTTACCCGGTGACCCCGGCCCACCAATTCCTGAAGGCCAATCTCGGTGGGCAGCGTTACGCCGCGACCGGTGGCGCGATGTATCCGGCGACGTCGTTGTACTACGGGCTGCGGTCGGTCACCGGACACAGCTTCCATGAGCCGCAATGGCAGTTGTTGCTCCAAAAGGTTGACCCGACCGCGATGGCGAGTGCGACGTTCTCGCAATTCAGCGGAGATCTACGACCGGCCGATCTGGCGAAGTCGAAGGTTCTCGATTACATGTCGGCGAAATACCTCGTCGTTGATCCGGGCGGGCTGACCGGTGCGTACGACCCGATGCCGCATGGCCCCGACACTGTGTCGCTCGCTTCGGGGCAGCAGGCCAGTTGCACATTGCCGCCAGGGCCCCTGCGTGGCGTGAGCATGTTCATCACGAACCCATGGTCTGCAAGCGACCCCAACGCGGGAGAGACGATCAGCGTCACGTTGTCGGCCGGTGGCAAAACTGTCAGCTCGGGCCGATTCCTTACCAGCGTGCCGGCCAATACCGCGATCGCAGTCGCGGCCGCAGCCGGCGACTTCCCGGCCGATGCGCCGGTGACGGTCACGGTTAGCGGCACCGGATCGTCGCAGCCGCTTGTGCTCTCCGCCAACGGCAACACCATCGATTGCGCCGCCGTTCGGCCGGCCGACGACGGTCTCAACCTGGTGTACGCCGACTCCGGTTCGATCATCTATCAGCGTCTGACCGCGTTGCCCCGCATCCGCTGGGCCACCTCAACAGTCGTGATCGGCAACGAAGATCCGCGCGTTGGCGATGGGAAGATTGACGACCCGCGCCTCACCGCGATGACCAACGGGCTGCCGGCCGGCGCAGTGTTGCTCGACGAGGCCGGCCCATCGCCGTCCGGCCAACCGGCGACCATCGACGTGCGCAACGACGGCAGTGATCGCATCACCGCCGACGTGAATGCAGCGGGGTCGGGCTACCTGGTCGTGGCCGATGCGATGCAAGACAAGGGCTGGACGGTCACGATCGACGGCACGAAAGCGAAGATCGTCAACGCCGACGACGCGATGGTCGGCGTGTTCGTGCAGGGCGGGCAGCACCGCGTGAGCTTCTCTTATCGAGCGCCCGGACAGCTCGCCGGTGCGGCGCTCACGTTGATCGCGGTCGTGATCATGTTGATCATCGGCTTGGGTGCGCGATTCGGTTGGTACCGGCCCGGCGTCAACACGCGGCGCGCCGACGATCGTGCGGGGAGTGTCGAAGAAGCCCACTGAACTGGTGCATCGTCAGTACTATCGGGCAAATGCGTCTCCTTCCCCGGGCGGTCTCACGGTCCGCGTCTGCTGGCATCACTGCTCTCGCTACCGGAGCCGCGATGACGATCATGGCGATCGCCGCGCCGACAGCGCAGGCCGCCGGGCCGAAGCAGGTTGTCTCCGCCTGGTTGCCCTGGTGGCAGATCGCGCCGGCTACCCAATCGGTAGTCGCCAATGCCGATCTGGTCACCGACACGTCGCCGTTCTGGTTTCAGGCCAGCGACGCGACGACCGTTATCGTCAAGCCCGGCGCGACCGCCGCTGGCCTTGCAACTGCGGTGAGCACCTTGCATCAGCGCGGGCTCAAAGTTGTGCCGAGCGTTACCGACGCCATGCCGGCCGCCACCAGTGCGGCCATCTTCTCCGACCCGGGCAGCCTCGCTGCCCACGTCAATGCGCTCGCGTCGTTGGTGACGACGTACAACCTCGACGGCATCGACCTCGACTACGAGACGATCGCGTTCGGCTCGAACACCACACTTGCGCCAACAATTCGCGCCGGCTTCACAGCGTTGCTGACGCAACTCGCGGCGCGGCTGCATTCGCAGGGCAAGCTGCTCACGGTCAGTGTTGTTGCGAAGAACGCCGACGACTCGTCGCCCGCGCACCAGGCCTACAACTACGCAGCGATCGGCGCCGTGGTCGACCGCGTGCGGGTGATGACGTACGACCAGCACACGGTGAACACGCTGTACCCAGGTGGGCCGATCTCGAGTGTGTCGTGGGTCGACAGCGTGATGCAGTATGCGGTGTCGCAGATTCCGTCGGGCAAGGTCGAGATGGGTGTGCCGCTCTACGGCTACGACTGGAACAACAAGAGCCAGCCCGGCACCACAGTGACGTACGCGCAGGCGATCGCGCTGATGGCGCAGTACAACGCGCCGCGCTTGTGGTCGCCCCAAGACGGCGAACCGTATTTCACCTACACGACCGCCGACGGCACCGTGCACACCGTTTGGTACAACGACTCGCAGGCATTGGCTGCGCGCTTGCCGTTGGTGGCGAAGTACAACCTTGCGGGTGTCGCGTTCTGGTCGCTGGGTGCTGAAGATCCCGGCATCTGGCAGACCCTGCGCAGTTACACCTACGGCCCAAACCCGTTCGGTCTCGTCGACGCGTTCTCGGCCGCGCCGGGCGGCGCCGAGGTAAAGGGTTGGGCGATTGATGCCAACACCACCGACCCGATCAGGGTCGACCTCTACGTCGACGGCAAGGGTGCCGCGTCGACGACGGCCTCGACGACGCGTAACGACGTCGGCTCGCTCTACTTCATCTACGGCAATAATCACGGCTACGACACTGTGCTGCCACTGCCACCCGGGCTGCATCAAGTGTGCGCCTACGGCATCAACGTCGGGCCCGGCGGCAACGCCTTGCTCGGCTGCCGCAGCGTCACCGTCCTCGGCGGTAACCCGATCGGAATCTACGAGTCGCTCTCGGCCGGCCTTGGCACCGCGCAACTCAGCGGCTGGGCGCTCGACCCCGACGTCGCTGACCCGATCCGCATCGATGTGTACGTCGACGGCCACGGCGCCGGCTCGACGATGGCGACCAACACCCGCGCCGACGTCGGCGGCATCTACCCCGCGTGGGGCAGCAGCCACGGCTTCAACCTGACCGTGCCCGTGCCCGGCGGCACACATCAGGTCTGTGCCTACGCGATCAACGTCGCCGCTGGTGGCAACAGCCTGCTGGGCTGCCGCACCGCGACCGTTCCAAGCGGTAGCCCGGTTGGCAGTGCCGATGCGGTCACGGCAGGGCTCGGCAGCGCACAGATCAACGGCTGGGCGCTCGACCCCGACGTCGCCGACCCGGTGCGCATCGATGTGTACGTCGACGGCCATGGCGTCGGCTCGACCACCGCGAACACGCCGCGCCCCGACATCGCCGGCCTCTACCCGCAGTGGGGCCCGAACCACGGGTTCAGCCTGAGCTTCCCGATCACCGGCGGCACCCACAAGGTGTGCGCCTACGCGATCAACGTCGGAGTCGGCGGCAACGTCGCCCTGCCGTGCCACACCATCGTGACGCCGAGCGGCAGCCCGTACGGCCACATTGATTCGGCCACGCGATCGGCCGACGCGACGTCGATCCAGGTCGCCGGCTGGGCGATCGACCCCGACGTCGCTGACCCGGTGCGCGTCGACTTCTATGTGGACGGCGTCGGTGCCGCCTCGTTGTCAGCCGCCGATCCGCGGCCTGACATCGCGACGATCTTCCCGACCTACGGCGCGAACCACGGGTTCAGCACCACGTTGCCGGTGGGGCCCGGCACCCATCAGGTGTGCGCATACGCGATCAACGTGGGTGCCGGCGCGGCCTTTACGAAGCTGGGCTGCGACACCGCCTAGCTCTACGGTCGACCTCAGACTGCCGTCGGCGGCGTAGGCTGACCGCGAAGGCAACTACTGCAGAAACACAGTCGAGGTGAACGTTACGTTGGCGCCGCGGGTGCTCGTCGACGCCACTGCTGTTCCCGCCGACAGGGGCGGCCTCGGTCGGTACGTCGACGGCCTGCTGGCCGCATTAGCCGCGCGCGACGCCGATCTGGCGTTGGTGTGCCAACGCGTCGATGCCGAGCGTTATGGCCGGATGCTGCCGGGCGCGCAGATCGTGGCCGGCCCAGCGTCATTGACTAACCGCACCGCGCGTATCGCCTGGGAGCAGACCGGTCTGCCGCTCATCGCCGAGCACGTGGGTGCGGCGGTCATTCACGCGCCGAACTACTCGGGACCGTTGCGGCCCGGTCGTCCGGTCGTCGTGACGATCCACGACGCCACCTTCTTCAGCGAGCCCGACCTGTATCCGCCGACTCGCGGTGCGTTCTATCGGGCCGCGATTCGGTCAGCCGTGAAGAGGTCGACGCGCTGCATCGTGCCCTCGAAGGCGACCCGCGACGAGCTGGTGCGCCTGGTTGATGCCGACTCGACCCGCATCGACGTTGCCTATCACGGTGTTGATCGCGAAGTGTTCCGACCGCCGACCGAGGTCGAGGCCGGTCGCATCTCGGCTCGGCTCGGCTTGCGCGGCCAGCAGTACATCGCGTTTCTCGGCGCGTTCGAACCCCGCAAGAACGTACCCAGCCTGATTCGCGGCTGGGTCCAAGCCGTCGGTGGTTCCGAGGCGCCGCCCGCGCTGGTCATTGCCGGCGGTGCCGGGTGGGACGACGAGATCGAAGCCGCCGTCGCCGAAGTGCCGCCGCACCTGCGCGTGATCAGGCCGGGCTACCTGCGCATGGCCGACCTCTCCGCGTTCCTTGGCGGTGCCATCGTCGTCGCTTACCCGAGCCACGGCGAGGGTTTCGGCCTGCCGGTGCTCGAGGCGATGGCGTGTGGTGCCGCCGTGCTGACGACACACCGCCTGTCGCTGCCCGAAGTCGGCGGCGACGCGGTCGCCTACACCGAGCCCGATTCGGCGTCGATCGGCCATGCGTTGTCAGCGCTGCTCGCCGACCCCGCCCGCCGCGAGGCTCTGGGTGCGGCGGCACACGCCCGCTCGCTCGAGTTCACCTGGGAAGCAAGCGCCCAAGCTCACCTCGCCGCGTACACGCGGGCTGTTTCCGGGGACTGAGCCACCGGCGCGCGCTCGGACATTTCGTGTCCGAACCGTTACGCTACTGCGCGTGCGAGTGCTGCATTTGACGTCGTCATTCCCGCGCGATGCCCGAGATCACGTCGCGCCGTTCCTCCTTGACCTCGCACACGCAGAACAAGAAGCCGGGCTCGACGTCGCGGTGCTGGCGCCGCATGACAAGGGTCTGCCGACGATCGACACAGTCGCGGGCGTCGAGGTGCACCGGTTCCGCTATGGCCCCGCCTTCGTCGAGCGCTTGTCGTATCGCGGTGGCCTGGTCGGCAGCTCGCGTCGCGTCGGCGGGCTCATGTTGCCGATCTACCTGGCCTCGTTTGCACGGGCGGCCGAGAAGGCCGCGCGTGACTTCCGCCCCGACGTGATTCATGCGCATTGGTGGTTGCCCGCAGGGTTGTGCTCGCTGCCGACGGCCCGGCGACTCGACGTCCCGCTGGTTGTGACGATTCATGGCTCCGACGCGCACCTGCTTCGCTATCAGGCGCTGCGCCGGCTCGCGTCTGCATGTCATTGCATCGTGCGTCGCTGGTCGCGACCGTGTCGGAGGATCTGCGGCGACAGATCGAGGTGATCGACCCGCGGCTGCGCACGATGGTGCTGCGGCTGCCGATCCCCGAGATGACGCCGCCGGTGCCGATGCCGCCCGATCCGCCGTTGCGCCTGCTGGCCGCTGGCCGCCTGTCGCCCGAGAAGGGCTTCGACGTTCTGATCGAAGCGATGCGCATCGCGGTGGAGCACGGGCTCGACGTCCGGCTCGACATCGTGGGGTCTGGGCCTGAGCGCCGCAACCTTGGGCTGCTGGCCGCTCCGCTGGGCGACCGGGTCACGCTGATCCCGGCGCTGCCGCATGCGGCGTTGATGCGGCGCCTCGACGACGTGCATGCGCTGGTGGCGCCATCGCGGCGCGAGGGGCTCGGAATGGTCGCTCTTGAGGCATTTACCCGGGGCCGTCCGGTGGTCGCCAGCCGGGTCGGCGGGCTGGCCGAGATCGGTGACTGATGGGGTCGATGGGTACCTTGTGCCGCCCGAAGACCCGGTCGCGCTCGCGGCCGCGCTGGCAAGGTTGCCAATGGGCCCGCCGGTCGGCGCGGCAAGGTTAAGACACTCTCCAATTGAGGTTGGGAGAAGCCACCTCGAGGCTTATGCATCCCTTGTCTCGCCCATGGTGAAGAGCCGGTAGCTTTCGGGGAGACCAATAGGACGAATGTCCGACTTGGGCAAAACCCAAACCACGACACGCCCTGTGTCGTTGGTGGGGCGTCTGGCTTCCGTAAGCGCAAGACCGGTAGGGTCCGAACCGATCAAGTTTGATCAAGGTATCGGCGGGGCTCCTTCGGGATTGAGCTTGCGGGCTGAGCCACCTCGCCACCACCACTTCTTCTGATGGAGGCAAGAGTGACAACAGCAACCAGACGGTTGCGTCGTACGGGAGTCGCGGGTTTCGCGGCTGCGGTAACGGCAGGGGCGACGCTTCTCGCGACCGCCACGAGCGCGTTCGCGCTCAGCCGCAACATTTCGGCTCGACCCCGCCAGCGCGGCCACCACGATCTTCGCTGGTGACGCGGCCGCCGCGGTCGGCTCGACGCAGATCAACGTCCCCAACACGGCGTAGCGATCGGCAACACGATCGTGCTGAAGATCGAGGGCACGAGCGTCAACCCCAGTCTGTCGAACCAGGGTGTCGGCTTCGCTGCCGCTCCGACAGTTGCGGTGACCGGTCCATTCACCACCGCCTTTGGCGCGACCGCCGGTAGCTCCACCGATGTCACCCCGACGTTCACCACCGCACTTGGTTCAAGTGCCGGTGCTGCGACCGTCGCCGGGATCAAGGACGAGCTCACCATCACCTTCACGAGCAGTAGCACAGGCGTTGCGGGCGACTCGTACACGTTCGAGGTTTCTGGTGCGACCGTGAAGGTCGGCTCCGCCGTGGTTCCCGGCACCGTTCAGGAGCACCCGTACGCGTCCGACGGTGGCGCATCGCTCGCGGCTGCAGTGACAGTCGCGAACGTCGCAAACACCAAGGCCGCCATTTCTGGAGTGACCACCGCCGCATCGTCCGGTGCCACCCAGACGGTTGGCGTTGGAACGATCACGCTCTCCGACGTCGGAACAGCAGCGGTTATCGGTAGCCCGATCTTCCTCACTGCGAGCGCCGGCGTATTCACGGCGGCACTTGCGCCGACAGTTACTGGGCCTACGGGCAGCACGTGGACTGTGACCGGACAGGGCACAGCCACGCTGACGCTCACGCCCGGCGGCACAGCGTTCCCGACGACCAATAACACCTTCACGATCAGTGGCTTGACGCTGGACGTTCCGGCTGGTGTCGGCACGTACACCATCAACGCCAAGTTCGGTGGGGCGTCGCCTGGTACCACCCAGATCGGCTCTGCGGTTACTGCTCTCGTTGTTACCACCCAGAGTCGCGTCGGTGGCATTGACCGCTACGCCACGTCGGCGCAGCTGTTCACGGGTCAGTTCCCCGCCGCAACCAACATCGTGTTGGCGAGTGGGGCGAACTTCCCTGACGCGTTGTCGGCCACCTACTTGGCCAAGACGCTGACCACGGGCGTGTCTGTTGACGGACCCGAACGTCCTTCAGCAGGCAACGTCATTGGTACTCACCAACAACGTCATCACGACGGTCTACATCGTCGGTGGCACGGCGGCGGTTAGCGCCAACGTGCAGAACGCCATTTCGGCACTGCACAAGGGCAACAACCCTGCCAACGCATTCCTGACCGTCGTTCGTGTTGCCGGCGCTGACCGGTACGCGACGAACAACGCGGTCGACCTGTACAACGGCGCGAGCGCAGGCACCACGGCGGTTGTGGCCACTGGCCAGAACTTTGCCGACGCTCTCGCTGTCGGCCCGGCGGTTTACAACAAGTCCTTCCCGCTGGTCCTGACAGGTACCGCTTCGCTCGATGCAAACGCACAGAGCACGTTGGTCAACCTGGGTATCAAGAACATCGTCATCGTCGGCGGCACCAGCGCAATCTCGGCTGCTGTTGAGACGGCGTTCAAGGCGCTCCCAGGTGTGACGATTTCGTACCGGATCGCGGGTGCTGACCGCACCCTCACCGCTTCGCAGATCGCCACGTGGGAAACTCAGGGCCTGCCTGCGGCTACGCCGTATGCAGCTGCCTCCTTCGCTGGGCTTCTCGTTCACCAACGGCACGGCCGACCTTGCTCGCGGTGACGGCTTCGCTGACGCCTTGTCAGCGGGTGCTGTGGCTGGTTCGCAGGCTCGAGTGATCCTGCTTACCGCCGACCCGAACAACCTTGGCGCGGGTGCGCCGGCGTACCTCAGTGCTGCCGGTCTCACGCACGTCAATGGTCTGGTTGCTCTCGGCCTGACCGGCGCTCTTAGCGTCGCAACGTTCAACGCGGCGCTCGCGTCGCTGTAAAGCTCCACAGTTCTCAGGTCGGGCCGGGGCTTATGCCCCGGCCCGACCTGCATTTCCAGGAGTTCGCGAAGCTATCGGCTCACAGCCAGCTCTCAGGGGTAAACGATTACCGGCGGGTAAACTCGATTCGATCTAGCCGGGCTTTCTCATGGAAAGGTCTCGCGTGGCTGCCGAGCCGTTGAGCGTCGCGCCTGAGACCTCGGCTTCAGGCGCGCTCTTCCCGAGCGTTGGCCGCATCCCGCGGCTTCTCGCCCGCGTTGTCCCGGCCGGACCCTACGTGACCGTCGTCCTGCCTTGCTACAACGAGCAAGACCATGTGCTGGCCGAGATCGCCCGCATCACCGCGGCGCTCGACGCCAGCGGCTACACCTACGAGCTGATGGCCGTCGACGACAAGTCGACCGACCAGACCCTCGCTCGCCTGCGCGAGGCTGAGGCGACCCACCCGCATCTGCGCGTCGTCGCCTTCCGTCGCAACGGTGGCTCCGGCACGGTGCGACGCATCGGCACCCAGAACGCGCGCGGTCAGATCGTCGTGTGGACCGATGCCGACATGACCTATCCGAACGAGCGCATCCCCGAGCTGGTGCGCTACCTCGACGACAATCCTGACGTCGACCAGGTGGTCGGCGCCCGCACCAGCGAGCAGGGCACGCACAAGATCTTCCGCGTGCCAGCGAAATGGATCATCCGCAAGTTCGCCGAGTGGCTCTCGGGCACGACGATCCCCGATCTCAACTCAGGCTTGCGCGCGTTTCGCCGTGAGGTGTCGTTGCCCTATCTCCGACTACTGCCGCCCGGGTTCTCCTGCGTGACGACGATCACGATGTCGTTCCTCTCCAACCAGCACACCGTCGACTATCTGCCGATCTCGTATGCGCAGCGGGCCGGACACTCGAAGTTCCACCCGCTGAAGGATGCCTACCGTTACATCCTTCAAGTACTGCGCATGGTCATGTACTTCAACCCACTCAAGGTGCTGATGCCCCTTGCCTTGTGGCTGCTCGGCATCGGCTTCGTCAAGGGCATCTTCGACGTCGTCCGCTATCACTTTCACGTCACGACGAACACCGTGTTGTTGTTCGTCACTGGTCTGATTATCGGCGCGGTTGCCTTGCTCGCCGATCTCACCGTTCGGTCGCGGGGCGTGTGACGACGTGCGCATCGCTGTCGTCGGCCCGACGCACCCACACACGGGTGGCATCGTGCATCACACCACTGAGCTCAGCCACCAGCTTGCCGACGCAGGCCATGACGTCGATCTGATCTCGTGGTCGGCGCAGTACCCCGCATTCCTGCATCCAGGCACGTTGCGCGTGCCCGGCGGCGACCCTGAGGTGCGCCTCTATCCCAAGACGTCGTACCCGCTGGTGTGGTGGAACCCGATCACCTGGCGGCGCACCGGCGTCCAGCTTCGTTCGTATGACGCGGTTGTGCTCGTGCATGCGTCGACTGTGCAGGTGCCCGCGTCGCTGACGATGTTGCATGCAATCCACGGGGGCGGACGACGGCCACACGCACCGCGCGTCGCAGTGGTCGCCCACAACGTCTTCCCGCACGAACGGCACTGGGGTGACGCGATCTTTGTGCGCGCGCTGTTTAGCCGCGCCGACGCGGTGCTCGTGCATTCGGAACAGTTGGCGACGCTCGCGCGCAAGCTCGTGTCGGGCCGTACCGACGTGCGTCGTCGCCGACATTCCGCCGCACCTGCCCGCCTTCCCGCAGGCACGGCGTCCGGTCAGTGAGGACGATCAACCGACCAACAAGCTGCTGTTCTTCGGCACGGTGCGGCCGTACAAGGGTCTCGATGTCTTGCTGCATGCGATGGTCGAGGTGCCGAACGTGCGCCTCGTGGTGGCCGGCGATATCTGGTCGGGCGTGAGCAACTTGCGCACCCAGATCGCTGATCTTGGGCTGCTTGATCGGGTGATGTTGAGGCCGAGCTACGTGCCCGGGCCCGAGATCGCGCCGCTCTTTCGCGGCGTTGACGCGCTGGTGCTGCCCTACAGGGCCGGCACCGCGTCGCAAAATGTCTTGCTCGCGCACGCCATGGGTGTGCCGGTTATTGCCACCCGCGCGGGTACGCTCGGAAGTCAGGTCAACGATGGCGTCGACGGTGTTCTCGCCGAACCTGACGACGTCGCCGACCTGACCCGTGCACTGGTGCGGTTCTACACACCGGGCACACCGGCACGGCTGCGGGCCGCCGTGCCGCTGGTCGACATGGAATCGAGCTGGAACGCTTACGTGGACGCATTAACTGCCGCATTGACCGGCGCCGCCGTCGCCGGTACGCGGGCGAGCCGGTGAGATTGCGGCACCCGTCGAAGCGCGCCAGATTGTTCCTGCGACTGGCGTTCTTCGCGGTCATGATCGCGTTGTTCGCCATCGCCTTGCGCGGGCGCTGGCACGATATGACCGAGAGCGTCGAGCAACTCTCGTGGTGGGTACTCGTGATCGCGACAGTGCTCGGGTTCGGCATCATCGTCACCTCGATGATGGCGTGGCGAACGCTGCTGCGTGATCTTGAATCGCCGCTGCCCATTCATTCGGCGTCGCGCATTTTCTACCTCGGGCAGCTCGGCAAGTACCTGCCTGGCTCGGTGTGGACAGTCGTCGTGCAGGCCGAACTTGGTCGCGACTACAAGATTCCGCCGCGGCGCACGGTTGCCGCCAGCGTTGTGTCGATGGGCATTGCGCTCGGTGCAGGGTTGAGCATCGCCGCGTTCACCTTGCCGTACGCCTCGCCCGGCGCGGCGGTGCATTACTGGTGGGTGCTGTTCCTTTTGCCGCTCGTCGTCATCGGATTGCTGCCGAGCAGCGTCGACTTCCTCACGCATCTATTGCTCAAGGTGTTGCGCCGCGAGCCGCCGGATCACGAATTCACCTGGCGGGGCGTCGTCCGCGCCCTGGCGTGGCAGGTGATCGGCTGGGTGGCGATCGGCGCGCAGACCTACGTGCTGTGTCTCGCGTTGCATGCGCCGGTTGGCCGCACGATCCTGCTCGCCGTCGGCGGCACGGCGCTTGAGTTGGTGCGCGGGTTTCGTCGCGGTGCCGGTGCCCGCCGGCGCTGGCGTGCGGGAGGCCGTTTTGGTTGCGGTGCTGAGCCCGGTGTTGAAGCCGGGCCCGGCGCTGGTCGTGGCACTCGTGTCGCGCGCGATCGCGACGCTTGGCGATGGGGTGTTCGCTGGGACCGCCTATGTGGCCAGTCGCGGTCGCCTGCGCAGGCTGCACGCGGCGTCGGCGGCGCTGCCGGCTGCTGAGCACCCGGCTCAGCTTTCGTAGCGGCGCGGGTCGCGGCCGAGCAGAGATTCCTCCGTTCTGGGGATCTAGTCGGCGCGCGGGCGAGCCGATGAAGCCTTGGGGGCGAACAAACGCCACAACTCACCGGGCCGATCGGGCATTAGCTCGCGCAAATGGCTCAGTGCGTCACCCGACCGGCCGATAGGAATCAGGTGACGGACTCTTGGCGGCGACGGATTCGAGGTGACCAGACCGTGAATTCAGACAAACAGCAGGGTGTGGCGCAGCGCGAGGCCGTCGAAAACCTCGCCAGCCGCATGTACGACGACGTGACGGTGACAGAGGTCATCCGCCCGGCGGCGGTGCTCTCCGAGCGGAGCGCGCACCTCGTCAAAGAAGGCCTCAAGCGCGACGACGTCCGCAGCGGCGGTCGTTGGCATGCCGAGCCCGGGTGCTGGCGGCTCTTTGAGCGACCCTGGAAAGGCAAGGACGAGCGCTCCGCTGAGGCGGCTGGGCTCATCGGCAGCATCCAGGTCGCCTACGGGATGCCGACCCGGTTCGAGATCACCATCTTCCGCGCCACGATCACGCTCGCCGGCGTCCGCCTCGGCTACACGGTCGACTCGCTGTGCGACGCCGCGCTGGTGCACGCTGACCTCACCCTGAAGACCTGCCCGCGCATCGACATGCCGGCACCCCCCCGCGCCTTCCGCCACAACTAAGGCACGCCTCCCGTCCCGCTCCGCAGCGTCACTGGCTGTGGATACCTACTCGCGCCGTTGCGGCGCAGCACCTTCGGCTACTCGCGTTACCCGCTTGGCGAGGATGGCGCGAAGTTCTAAGCCCACCTGAATCGCCACGCGCAGCGGCAGCCAGCGCAGGCCCGCATACTTGCGCGACAGGTAGCGCCACGCGCTCTTGTGATGCTCGTCAGCCATCCGCCCGGCCTCGCGCGACGTCGCATGCCTACCCAGATGCGTGACCGACGCAGACGGCACATAGATGTTCTGCCACCCGGCAGTCATCAGTCGCTGCCCGAGATCGAGGTCTTCGAAGTACATGAAGTATCCGGGGTCGAAACCGCCGACGGCGTCAAATGCGGCCCGGCGCAGCAGCACACACGAGCCTGAAAGCCAGCCCGCCGGCCGCTCGACCGGGTCGATGTTCTCCACCCGGTAGCTCGCGGTCCAGGGATTCGACGGCCACCACCAGCCGCACAGTGCGTGCCCGATCCCGCGGCCGATCGAGGGGATCTGGCGCGCCGACGGGTAGATCGCGCCGTCAGGAGTGCGGATCAACGGTCCGAACGATG
Source organism: uncultured Actinomycetes bacterium (assembly GCA_963836475.1). Lineage (GTDB taxonomy): Bacteria > Actinomycetota > Actinomycetes > Acidothermales > Acidothermaceae > PALSA-607. Next base: position 332,661 of record CAWIJQ010000002.1, on the reverse strand, counting down.
CACCTCGCGGCCATCTCTCGGTGGCCGCCAGCAATTCGTCGAGAGCACCGGGTTTCCACACGACGTCGGGGTTTGCCACCACGACGAATTCGGAGGTCGTAGTGCGGACTCCGATGTTCGCGGCCTGCCCATAACCAACGTTGCCGCCGGTCGACACAAGCCGGACGCCGGGCCGGCGCGCCGCCGTTTCGACCGAACCATCGGTCGAGCCATTGTCGGCGAGCACGATGTCGAGGGGGCGAGATGTCGCCAACGCTAGGGAGTCGAGAAACTCGCCCAGACCTCACCCGGCGAATAGGTGACGGCGACGACTCCTATCGGTTCGGCCGTCATCGCCGACGCCTGCTAACGCGTAGGGCCGACTCGTACGCTGCGATGTGGGCTTGTGCGCACGCGTCCCACGTGAACGATGCGGCCCTGCGCAACCCAGCGGCCGCCAGCGCGGTTCGTTCGTCGGGGTCATCGAGCAAGCGCCTCAGCGCGACGCCGATCGAGCGCGCGTCCGGCTCGGTGTATGCGACAGCGTCGCCGCCCACCTCTAGCAGGGCAAGCCGGCGCGTCGTCAGGACCGCCGCACCACAGGCCATCGCCTCGAGAACAGGCAACCCGAAGCCCTCGCCGAGACTGGGATACGCGACGACGTCCGCGCCGCCCAGCAGGCCGGCCAGCTCGCCGATCGGGAGATATCCGCCTCGCACCAGGGTGAGACTTGCCGGCACGGCCGCAACCGCACGGTCGATCTCGTCGTCCCAGCCGGCGCCGCCGGCAAGAACTAGAGTCGGCGGATCGCTGCGGCCCTCGCACGCGGCCACCCAGCCACTAATGAGAGCGGGCACGTTCTTGCGCGGTTCGAGGGTGCCCAAGAATGCGACGTAGCGCTGCGTCGGCGCGAGACCAAGACTCTTCCGAACCGTGGCGATCGCTCTCTTGGACGGCGGTGAGAAGACGCTCGTGTCGACGCCGAGGTGAGCGACCTGCATTCCGTCGGCATTGCCGCCCGCCACCCGAACCAGCTCGTCTGCGGTCGCCTGCGACGGCACAACACAGCACTCAGCTCGTCGCAACGCCGACCGCGTCGCCATGCGGAAGAACGGTCCCTTGATCGACCGATGCATGGCGGGGGCGGTGAAGAACGTCGCGTCATGCAAGGTCACCACCAGCGGACGGCGAAGTGCCACCGCGTGCGTGTAGTGCGGCGAGTGGACGACGTCCGGCGCGGCCCGCCGGGCGAGCACCGGCAGGCCAAGCTGTTCCCACGCGAGGCGACCGGCTACCCGGCCGGTCGGCGAGGGCGCGGCGAGTGGCTCGCTACCGGCCAGGCTGCGCATGACTGCGATGTCGCGCGGCTGGCAGACGACCTGGAGGTCGACCCCAGCCCGCACCAGCGCAGGGATGAGGTTGTCGACGTAACGTCCGACGCCGCCACGATTACCGGGCACCGCGGTCGCGTCGAGCAGCACTCGTACCACGACCGGCGAGCTCCAGACTGACGGCGGGTTGGACGCCGCGAGCCTACCGGCCCGCACGTTCGTGCCGGCTCACCGTAGGGTGACTGCCGGGCGCGAGTAGCGGCCCCGACGAGTTAGGTGCAGATCAGATCATGGTGCAGCCACCCGACGGGACAGCGGCCGCTGTCAGTGTGGTGGTGCCGAACTGGAACGGCGTCGAGTTCCTCGGCGAATGCCTTGACTCGCTGCTCGAGCAATCGCTTGCGGCGACGGTGATCGTCGTCGACAACGGCTCGATCGACGGCTCCGTCGCGTTGCTTCGCGATCGCTATCCGCAGGTGCACGTGATCCTGCATAGCGAGAACAAAGGGTTTGCCGGCGGCGTCAATGCCGGCATCCGCAAGTCGTTGGCGGACGGCGACACCTACGTAGCTTTGTTGAACAACGACGCGATCGCCGACAAGGATTGGTTGCGCCTGCTCGTCGAAGAACTGGAAACGCATCCGCGCGTCGGGATAGCGACCAGCAAGTTCGTCGACATCGACGGCCGGCATTTCGACAGCGCCGGCGATCAGTACACGACGTGGGGCATGCCGCACGCGCGCGGCAGGGACGAGCCGGTCACCGATCGCTACGACGACCTCGTCGACGTCTTCGCCGCGAGTGGCGGAGCCAGTGCGTTCAGAGTCGACATGCTGCGCGAGATCGGGCTGTTCGACGAAGACTTCTTCGCCTACTACGAGGACGTCGACCTCAGCTTCCGGGCTCGGCTCGCCGGGTGGGGCGTGCGGTACGTGCCGGGATCGATCGCCTATCACCACATTGGCGCGACGAGCGGCCGCATCAAGGGCTTCACGACCTACCAGACCATGAAGAACCTGCCGTGGCTGCTGTGGAAGAACGCACCGGCGCCCGTACTTTTCCGGGTGGTGTTCAAGTTTCTGCTCACGTACGCGGTGCTCGGACTCAGGGCGACCATGCTCGGGAACGGGGTGCACGCGGTGCGCGGGCTGGCGAAGATGCTGCTGCTGCTCCCGAAGAAGACCGTCGAACGGGTCGCGATCCAGCGGCGGCGCAAGGTCTCGTCGCAGGCCATCTGGGATGCGCTGACCGACGAGATGACGCCAGGCATGCGCAGGCTCGTGCGGCTTGTCCGGCATCCACTCAGGTATCGAGCCGAGCAACGCTGACCGATGAATCCTTCACCGGTCGACGCGGATGGCTCGGCCGGCGAGTTGGTCGGCGAGCATGGCGATGTCGGCGTCGACCATCAGCCGGGCCAGTTCCGGAGTCTGCGTCTGTGCTTCCCAGCCGAGCAGCGGCCTTCGCCTTCGACGCGTCGCCGCGGAGGTCGTCGACCTCGGCGGGCCGCAGATAGGACGGGTCGGTCTCGACGTACTTGTGCCAATCGAGGCCGGCATGCGATCGAACGCGAATTCGACGAACTGCTCGATCGAATACGACACACCGGTCGCGACCACGTAGTCGGTCGGGCTCGTCGGCCTGCAGCATGCGCCACATCGCCTCGACGTACTCGGGCGCGTAGCCCCAGTCGCGCAACGCGGCATCAAGGTTGCCGAGGTAGAGCTTCTCCTGCAGGCCGGCCTGGATGCGCGCAACCGCGCGGGTGACCTTGCGGGTCACGAACGTCTCGCCACGACGTTCGCTCTCGTGGTTGAACAGGATTCCGTTGACCGCGAACATGCCGTACGACTCGCGGTAGTTCACCGTGACCCAGTAGCCGTAGACCTTCGCCGCGCCGTACGGCGAGCGCGGGTGAAACGGCGTCTGCTCGTTCTGCGGCGGGGGAGTCGAGCCGAACATCTCCGAACTCGAGGCCTGGTAGAAGCGCGTCGAGATGCCCGATGCGCGAATCGCCTCGAGCAACCTGATCGTGCCAAGACCCGTGACGTCGCCGGTGTAGTCGGGCATCTCGAAGCTGACCTTCACGTGGCTCTGCGCACCCAGGTGGTAGACCTCGTCGGGCGCAACCGCGTGCATCAGGTTCACCAGCCCGACGCCGTCGTGCAGGTCGCCGTAGTGCAGCCGCAACCGCACATTGGCTGTCGTGCGGGTCTTGGTAGATGTGGTCGAGTCGCTCGGTGTTGAACGTCGACGCCCGCCGGATCAGGCCGTGCACCTCGTAGCCCTTCGCCAGCAGCAGTTCGGCGAGGTACGAACCGTCCTGGCCGGTGATTCCGGTCACCAGTGCGATCTTGCGAGCGCTGGGGTCGGTCGCCTCCGCTTCACGACCGCAAGGTTAGCACTTAGCAGGCCAAGTGCTAGCATTGGGCCACTGGGAGACCTGACAAGCGCGCCGACCTACATCGCCGGTCACCGGGGTCTCGTCGGCAGCGCGGTGTGGCGGCACTTCGCGGCGTCCGGCTTCACCGCTCTGATAGGCCGGACGTCGGGTGAGCTCGACCTGCGCGATCGTGCGCGACGTTCGACTTCTTCGCCAGCGCACGCCCGCGCTACGTGGTGATGGCGGCGGCGAAGGTCGGCGGGATCATGGCCAACTCGACGTACCCGGCCGACTTCCTCTCCGACAACCTGCGCATCCAGCTGAACGTGCTGGACGCCGCGTTGACCGTCGGGGTCGAGCGGCTGTTGTTCCTTGGCAGCAGCTGCATCTACCCGAAGTTCGCGCCGCAGCCGATCAGCGAAGACTCGTTCTTGACGGGTCCGCTCGAGCCGACGAACGACGCGTACGCGATCGCGAAGATCGCCGGCGTCATGCAGGTGCAGGCGATGCGCCGCCAGCACGGGGTGCGCTGGGTTTCGGCGATGCCGACGAACCTCTACGGGCCGGGCGACAACTTCGACCCGCAGTTGTCGCACGTGCTGCCGGCGATGATCCGGCGCTTCCACGAGGCGAAGGTCGCTGGCGCTCCGACGGTGTTACGCTGTGGGGCACCGGCACGCCGCGCCGCGAGTTCTTGCACGTCGACGATCTGGCCCGGGCGTGCGAGTTGGTGCTCGAGCGCTACGACGACCCGGCGCCGATCAACGTCGGCGTGGGGACGACCTGACGATCGCGGAGCTGGCCGAACTCGTCGCCGAGCGTCGTCGGATACGACGGCGAGCGGCTGTTCGACCCGAGCAAACCCGACGGCACGCCGCGCAAGTTGCTCGACGTGCACCGCATCAACGCGCTCGGGTTCGCGCCGACGATCGGCTTGGCCGATGGCATCGCAGTCGACCTACGACTGGTACCTGAAGCACGCCGATAGCGTCGGCGTGGTGGCCTAAGCTGAGGCCGGTTCCACCGACCGGGTGTCCGGTGACCGGGGTATCGGGGTGGCGGGCGAGACAGGGGTGTTCCATCGACGCGATCGTGCTGGTCGGCGGGAAGGGCACCCGGCTTCGCCCGCTGACGCTGACCGCGCCGAAGCCGATGCTGCCGACGGCCGGCGTCCCGTTCCTGACCCACCAGCTGGCCCAGGCCCGCGAGGCCGGGGTCGACCACGTGGTGCTTGCGACGTCGTACCGCGCGGAGATGTTCGAGCAGTATTTCGGCGACGGTTCGGCGCTCGGTCTTGACCTGGAGTACGTGACGGAGACCGAGCCGATGGGCACTGGCGGCGGGTATCCGCAATGTGGCTGCGCGCCTGCGCGGGGACGCGCCGATTCGCCGGTGCTGGTGTTCAACGGCGACGTGCTCTCGGGGCACGACATCGGCGCGCAGCTGGCGCTGCATGCAAAGCACGACGCGGCCGTCACGCTGTACCTGACCGAGGTCGAAGATCCGCGCGCGTTTGGTTGCGTACCGGTCGATGCTGCTGGGCGCGTGCTCGCGTTTTTGGAGAAGATGCCCGAGCCGGTGACGAATCTCATCAACGCCGGCTGCTACGTCTTCCGGCGCGACGGTCATCGACGAAATCCCTTACGGGCAAGTGGTTTCCGTCGAGCGCCAGACATTTCCGCAGCTGCTCGATGCGCACGCAACGGTGATGGGATACGTCGATTCGGCGCTACTGGCTCGACCTCGGAACGCCGGCCGCGTTCGTGCAAGGGTCGTGCGATCTGGTGCGCGGCATCGCGCCTTCGCCGGCATTGCCAGGACCGATCGGCGACGCGCTGATCCTCGGCGACGCGACGCATCGCGGCGTCCGCCGTCGTCGGCGGTGGCAGCTGCATCGGCGCAGGTGCCTGGTCGGCGACAACGCCGTCGTCGACGGCAGCTGTCGTCTTCGACGACGCGGTCATCGCAGCCGGCGCGCGCGTGCGGGCCAGCGTGATCGGGCGCGGCGCGCGCATCGGCGCAGGCGCGGTGCTCGACGGCGTGGTGATCGGTGACGGTGCCGATATCGGCGCCGGCAACGAACTGCTGACCGGCGTGCGGGTCTGGCCGGAGGTGGTTCTCGCCGCCCGGCTCGGTGCGCTTCTCGAGCGACGCGTGAGACGTCTCGACGGCGGTGCTGCCGCTCGAGCGCCGCTACGTGCCCGAGCGGGCCGCTCGACCTCGACGCCACGTTGGGTCCGCACCGGCGCGGGCCGCTACGACCCGTGCCATCGCGTCGGTCCGGCGGCGCGCACTGGCGAACATGGCGGACGCCGAACGGGCCCGGCCACTGTTCGGCTGGCCGCCGACCCTGCAGCAGGCGGTTCTCCACGCAGTGCCTGGGGAGCCGGCGCCGATTGGGCACTCGACGCCGTGCCGGCATTGCTTGGTGACGGCGACGATGCGGCCGGGTCTCGAGCCGCCGCCGGGCCGGCTGCGCGACGCGCATCGGCGGCTGCCGGGCATGCGGCTGAGCCGCAGCGGTCGGGTGTTCGAGGCGCTGGTGCCGGCGATCCTCGAGCAGCTGGTGACGGGCATCGAAGCATGGCGTTGCTGGGCTGGGTTGCTGTCGGCGTTCGGTGAGCCTGCGCCGGGTGCGGGCAGAGTAACGGGTGCTGGCGTCCCGACGGGCATGCGCGGTGCTGCCGTCGGCCTGCGGCGTTCCGGTCGATTCCCGACTGGGATGGCATCGCACTCGGCCTCGACGGTCGCGCGGCGGCACACGTTGCTCAGCGCCGCTCGGTCGCGCCGCGACTCGACGAAGCCGCTGCGCTTCGATGCCGACGCCGCGATGCGCCGCTCATGACCGTGCCGCGGCATCGGCGTGTGGACGGCCGCCGAAGTCGTGCAGCGCAGTCACGGCGCGGCCGACGTCGTGTCGGTCGGCGACTACCACCTGCCCAACACGGTCGGGTTTCGTCTTCACCGGCGCGCCCGCGCACGTCGACGAGCAGATGTTGGCACTGCTCGAGCCTTACCGACCACACCGGCAACGCGTCGTCCGGCTGGTTGAGGCTTGACTGGGTTGCGGGCGCCGCGCTACGGTCCTCGCATGCCGTTTCGCGACAACCGGTCGCATGTGCGATGGCCCTCGACGACGTCGACCAGCGCATCGTCGCCGTGTTGCGCGACGACGCGCGGGCGAGCTTCGCCGACATCGGCGCGGTCGTCGGTCTGAGCGCACCGGCGGTGAAGCGCCGGGTCGACAAGCTGCGCGCGACCGGCGTCATCACCGGCTTCGCCGCCATCGTCGACCCCTCCGCCCTGGGCTGGACGACGGAGGCCTACGTCGAGCTGTACTGCCAGGGCAAGACGTCGCCGGCGTTGATCGCCGGCCGCAGTGGCGCGGCACCCGGAGGTGATCGACGCCTGCACGGTGTCGGGCGAGGCCGACGCGCTGATGCACGTCGTGGCCGCCGACATGCGGCACTTCGAGGACGTGCTCGAGCGCATCGGGGCGGAGCGTTTCGTGGTCGCGCACGAAGAGCGTGCTGGTCCTGTCGCGGCTGTTGCAGCGGGAAATGGGCTCGGCCGACAGTTCTGGTTGAGGCGACCTTGAGACCCGTGGGCGCCGGGGCCGTCCGGGGCCAACGCGGGCCGATGACCCTTGCCGGCTCCTTTGCTCTGCAGCTATATAGCGCCGAGCAGCTCTGTGTGATGTGCGCAGAGCTCTGTTGTGAATGTGCGCCAGAGCAAAGCAAGCGAGGAAGTAACCGTCTGAGAGCGGTGCTCACAACGAACCGTTGCTTTCCGTGGGAAAGACGCAACGAATCGCTGGTCAGCCGCAAGTGTTTCGGGTTGGCGTCCACGCCGAATCAGACGATGCTGGAGACAGCCTCCACCGGGGCCATTTCGACCGCACGCAAGCGATCGCCAGGAGGCCGAACCATGACGGTAACGGGTACGCGCGTTACGTCGAAGACGAATCCCTGGCGTCGAAAGCCGCCGACCCGGCGTCGGTACCTCATGTGCGAGCCGCGTTACTTCGACGTCCGTTACACGATCAACCCGTGGATGGACCCGACCGTGCCGGTCGACGCCGAGCTGGCCTTGAAGCAGTGGCGATTCCTCGTCGAGACCTACCGCCGGCTAGGCCATCAGATCGAGCTCATCGACCCGCTGCCGGGCAGCCCCGACATGGTGTTCGCGGCGAACGGCGCGACTGTCGCAAACGGCAACGTGTACGGCGCGAAGTTCCGGTACGAGCAGCGCGCAGCTGAAGGCCCCGCCTACCTGGAGTGGCTTCGCGCCGCCGGTTTCGCGCCAGGACGCAGCAGACCACCTTCGTCAACGAGGGCGAAGGCGACTTCCTGGTCGCCGGCATCGCGGCTGCTCGCCGGCACCGGCTTCCGCACCGACCCGAAGGCCCACGCCGAGGCCGGCCCAGCGCTCGGCCTCCCAGTCGTGAGCCTGGAGCTTGTCGACCCGCGCTACTACCACCTCGATACCGCGCTCGCGCGTGCTGAGCGTGGGTGGTGACGAAGGAGATGACATCGCCTATTTCCCAGGCGCGTTCACAACTGACGAGCCAGACGACGTTGCGTCGGCCTCTACCCGAACGCGATCATCGCGACCGAACGAGACGCCGCCGCGTTTGGCCTCAACGCCGTCAGCGACGGCTACCACGTCGTGCTGCCTGGCGACGCGATCGCGCTGCGTCCGCATTGCGCGAGCGCGGTTATCAGCCGGTGCCGGTCGAGCTCGGCGAGCTGCGAAAAGCAGGCGGCGGACCGAAGTGCTGCACGCTGGAGCTGCGGTCATGACCGGCGACAGTCGCCGTCCGATCGCTGGCGAGCATCGTACATCGAGCAAGACGAGGCGCACGCCGCGCACACCTATCACCCGCTGCCGGTCGTCCTGGCCGAAGGCGACGGCGCGTGGGTGACCGATGTCGACGGCCGGCGCTACCTCGACTGCCTCGCTGGATACTCGGCGCTGAACTTCGGCCACCGGCATCCCAAGCTCATCGCGGCCGCGCACGCGCAACTCGACCGCCTCACGTTGACGAGCCGCGCTTTCCACCACGACCTGCTCGGGACCTTCACTGCCAAGCTCGCTGAGCTTTGCGGCATGGAGGCCGTGCTGCCAATGAACAGCGGCGCCGAGGCGGTCGAGAGCGCCCTGAAGCTGGCGCGCAAGTGGGGCTACGAAATCAAAGGCGTGCGAGCCCGACCACGCCAACATCGTGGTGGCGCGCAACAACTTCCACGGCCGCACGATCAGCATCGTCAGCTTCTCCAGCGACCCGACCGCGAAGCACAACTTCGGCCCGTTCACGCCCGGGTTTCGCGAGGTCGCCTTCGGGGACGCCGATGAGCTGGCCGCCGCGATCGACGACAACACCGTCGCGGTGCTCATCGAGCCGATCCAGGGTGAAGCCGGTGTCATCATCCCGCCGGCTGGCTACCTGCGGGCGGTGCGCGACATCTGCACAGCACGCGGTGTCCTGTTCATGGCCGACGAGATCCAGTCGGGCCTTGGTCGCACCGGTCGCACCTTCGCCTGCGATCACGAAGACGTGCGCCCCGACGTGTACATCCTCGGCAAGGCGCTGGGCGGCGGCATCATGCCGGTGTCGGCCGTCGTCTCGTCGTGGGACGTCATGGGCGCACTGCATCCCGGCGAACATGGCAGCACGTTCGGCGGCAACCCGCTCGCATGCGCGGTCGGCATCGCGGTCGTCGACCTGTTGAGCACCAGCGAATATCAGGCAGCGGCTGCCGTTCGCGGAGCCCAACTTGCCGATCGCCTCACCGATCTCGTCGGCCACGGCGTCGTTGCGTTTCGCTCGCGTGGACTGTGGGCCGGCGTCGACATCGATCCGTCCATCGGCACCGGCCGCGCAGTTTGCGAAGCGCTCATGCGGCACGGCGTGCTGGCCAAAGACACCCACGGATCGACGGTGCGGTTGGCGCCACCACTCGTGGTCAGCGCCGACGAGGTCGACTTCGCCGTCGACGCGCTAGCCGCAGTGCTCACCGACCTCACGCCGTGACCACATAGGCCTTGACGAGGTCAAAACGGCGCCGCGGAGGTCCCGGGCGGCCGGGAGCGCCCGATCGGGCCGGATAACGAGTTCAGCGAATATCACCGTTTGGCTTGACTAGCGGGTAACGACGCGCATGTAATTCCACCCATGTTCTTCGCAAGCGGCGCATCGGAGCGCCGTCCCGGAGATTTTGAGGGTCGAGGAGGTACGCGGTGATCGAGATCTACCGCGAGGTCCACCCGCTGCACGACGACGCTGTCGGCACGGGTGATGCGGAAGAGACGTTCCCGCTAGACATCGAAGAAGAGTTGCGCTGGCAGGAGCGTGCACTGTGCGCTCAGACCGATCCTGAGGCGTTCTTCCCGGAGAAGGGAGGGTCGACCCGCGAAGCCAAGCGGATCTGCACGACCTGCGCGGTGCGCAATGAGTGCCTTGAATACGCACTCGGCAACGATGAGCGTTTCGGTATCTGGGGTGGGCTGTCTGAGCGTGAGCGTCGTCGGCTGAAGCGCCGCGTCAGCTGACAGCATCTGGCAGGGTCCCGGTCGGTGAAGATCAGCCGACCGGCGCCGACGGACAACTGAGCAGCCGACCGGCCGACGTGCCGCGCGACTCGGCTCGCGTACGCTGAAGCGTTCGCCGGCATCAGTCATCAAGGCACCAAGCCTCGAGTCTGCGCGCCGTGTCCTGACTCCTTACGGCCTGGCTGTATGACCTCATCTGCCATCAGAAACGACCGTCTGGTCCGCCCCCGTCACGTCGTCACCGCGGTGCTCGTTGCCCATGACGGCGTTCGTTGGCTGCCCGCGACTTTGAACGCGGTCAAGTCGCAGCGCCGGCCGGTGCAGCGGTTCGTTGCCGTCGACACCGGCAGCCATGACGACACCCGCGAGTTGCTCGAGCGGGCGGTCGGAGCGCCGAGTGTCCTCAAGGCCAACCGCGAGGCGGGCTTCGGCGCGGGCGTGCGCATGGCGACGGCGGCCTTCGAGGCGCGCCGGGGCTGCCGTCGACGAGGGCAGATTCCGGTGACGTAGTCGACTGGATCTGGTTGCTGCACGACGACAGCGCGCCTGCACCGCAACGCTCTTAGGCGCAATGCTCGAACTCGCCGACAGATGCCGTCGGTCGCGGTCATCGGCGCCAAGCTGCGCGGTTGGGAGAACCACCGCGAGCTGCTCGAGGTCGGAGTCACCCTTGATCACGGTGGTCGTCGCGACACGCGACTCGAGCCGGGCGAACTCGACCACGGTCAGCACGACGGCGATCGCGACGTGCTCGCCGTCAGTACTGCCGGCATGCTGGTGCGCCGCGACGTATGGGACGAACTCGGCGGCTTCGATCCCGAACTGCCGCTCTTTCGCGACGACGTCGACTTCGGCTGGCGGGCCAACCTGGCCGGCCATCGCGTGGTCATCTGCACCAACGCGATCGTGCAGCACGCCGAAGCGGCCGCGAGCGGGCAACGGGCTATCGCGTGCGGCACTACATCGCGGACGCCGGGCGGTGTCGCTCGACGGCGTCGACTCGATCGTCAGGGCGCGCTCTGGACGATGCTCACGAACTGTTCAGCGTTGTGGCTGCCGTGGGTGACCCTGCGACTGATGTTCGCGGCGTGTTGCGGTCGCGACGCTTCGTTGTGCTGAAGCGGCCATTCGATGCGTGGGACGAGCTCGCCGCGCGACGGTCATCGATCTTGACCCGGCCGTTTGCGGTGTTGCGCGCTCGCCGATGGCGCAAGGTGCATCGCCGTGGTCCGGCCGCGCGAGTTTGCGCAGCCTGTTCGCGCCACGTGGTACGCGCATCCGCCAGCTACCTCGAATCGGCGCGCGATCGCATCGCCGACGTCGGTCGTCGCGACGACGACGCGTCGAAGGCGAAGGCCGCTGGGCTGGCGCGACGCATCATCACGATGCCGGGCGTCTTGCTGGTCACGACGTTGCTCGCCGTCTCGCTTGTCGCCCAACGGCACGTGTTGTTCGGCACGTTGCACGGCGGCACCTTGTTGCCCGCACCGACCGGTGCCAGCGATCTGTGGCACACCTACACGGCCAGCTGGCACGACACCGGCTTCGGCAGCACAGTCGACGCGCCGCCGTATCTCGCGATCCTTGCGATGGTCGGCGACGGTGCTGCTCGGCAGTGCGCGACTCGCGGTCAAGTTCTTGTTGCTCGGCAGCGTTCCGATCGCCGGACTCATGGCGTTCGTCGCCGCGCGCCCTCTGGTCACGACGAAACGGCTGCGGTTCTGGCTCGCCACCACCTACGCGTTGCTGCCCGTCGCGACCGGTTCGGTCGCGAGTGGACGGCTCGGCACCGCGGTGGCATTCGCGCTTCTGCCCGTTGGTGTTGTCGTTAGCGATCCGTGCGCTCGTTGCCGCCGCTCTATAGCGACGCCCGCGCCGAACGGCAGACTGCGCGACAAGCCGGACGCCGAGTGGTCGGCGTCCGCCCGGCATGGTCGGCCGGGCTCGTGCTGGCGATCGCGACCGCGTTCGAACCGCTGCTGTACGTGTTGTTGCTGCCGCTCCTTGTCACTGCGCTCGTCGCGTCGGCTGTGCGGGTCGTCATGGCTTGGTGTGCGGCGTGCTGCCGTCTGCTCGCGGTGCCGCCGGTGTTGTTGCTGCCGTGGTCGGCGCGGGTGTGGCAGCACCCGGCGTTGCTGGCGTTGGGCGTCGGGCAACCGCGCGCGGGTTTGCAAGCAACGCGGTTGCATCCGATCGACGTGTTGTTGCTGCATCCGGGCGGGCCGGGCATGCCGCCGGTGTGGCTCGACGCGGTCGTCGTGCTGGCCGCGTTTGCCGGCTTGCTGCAACTGACCAGGACCTGGCCCGGCTCGGCTCGGCTGGCTGATCGCGATCGACGCCATGGTCGGCGGTGTGATGGTCGCGCGCACGCATGCGCACGTGCCGGGTAGCAATGCCGAATTCGCTGGCTGGCCTGGAATTGCCACCGCACTCGGCGGAGCCGGTTTGCTGATGTCGGTGGCTGTCGCCGGTGCTCGCATGCGCGCGCGGTTGACCCAAACCAACTTCGGTTGGCGTCAACCGGCTGGCGTTGTTGCTGGCAACCGCGGCCACACTCACTCCGATAATCGGGGCGGCCACCTGGATTTCGCGCGGCACCGGCGACGTCGTGCACGCGGGTTCACCGGTACTTCTGCCGGCCTTCGTGGTGGCGCAATCGGAAGCCCACGATGAGGCACGCACGGTGGTGTTGCGACCGACCGCCGGCGGCGGATTCGACTACGCGCTCGTGCGCGATCGCGAACCGCAACTGGGTGACGCCGACCTGCCGCCCGATCCTGCGCAGGTGCACACCGTTGACACGGCGGTCTCCGATCTGGCCGCGGGCATCGGTCAACGGGCCGCGATCGAACTCGCGCATGCCGGCATTCGGTACGTGCTCGCGCCGGTCGACGCCACCGACTTGGCCAAGCAACTCGGCGTGGCCGGTGGTGTGTTGCCGCAGAACGATTCGGGTGCGTGGCGGGTGTGGCAGGTCGAATCGGCCGCCGGACGCATCGCTTTCGCCAGTAACGGCAGCGACGAATGGCAGTTGCCGGCCGATCCCGTCGGCGTTGGTCGACATGCCCCGCCGATCGGCGTCCCGTATTCGCCTGCGGGTCAGCTGCTCGTGCTGGCCGAGGCACCGTCGTCGCAGTGGCAAGCGCGTTCGGGCGGCACGGCGTTGACGCCCACGACGGTCGCCGACATGCAAGCGTTCGCGTTGCCGACGACGGCGACGACGGTGTCGGTCTCGCGCGCCCCTGACCGCCGCGCCGATTGGCTGTTGTTCCAACTCGTCGCGCTGCTCGTGGTGCTGCTGGGTGCAATACCAGCCGGACGTCGAGCGGCTGAGCGGCAGCGCCTGTCGTTGCGGTCCGTTGGCCGAAATCGACGACGAGGGCGCGCCCCGATACGAGAGACGCCGATGACGGACGCCGACACGGCAACACGAGGTGCGAGGCGCATGAGGCGCGACCCGCGGCTGATCGCCGTCCCTGTGGTTGTCGCCATCGTTGCGACCACGTGGATCGCGGCCGCCACCTTGCCGTCGCCGAAGGGTGCGATCGCGTCACGGTCATCGGTGGTCGCGGTGCGGCAGGCGACGTTGGTGTGCCCGCAGGCGGGCGGCGCGACTGCGGCGGGTGGGTTGACGCAGATCGCGTATGCCGATTCGGGTGTTGTCGAAGGAGAGCCGGCGTCGAGTTCGTTCGCGCCAGGAGTAGTGAACAGCGCGCCGGCGGGCAGTGGCGCGCCGGTGGGTAGCGCTGCGCCGGTGGAGTCGGCACTGCGCCCGTGAGTGCCGCGCCCGCGAGCAAGGCCGCTGTCAGTGCTGCGCCATTGAACAGCGCGCCCGCGAGTGGCTCACCCGCAGTCTCGCGTCCCGGCGAGCCCGTCACCGCGCGACGAGCTCGGCGTCCGCAGTCGCCACGACCGCCAACGCCAACACCTCCGTGTTGACCGCGGGTGTGCTTGGTTCGCAGTACGCGCCGCAGCCGATCGCACTTCAGCCCGGTCATGCATGGGCGGTGAACGGACCGACCGAGCAGGCGCCGGTCGAGCTCGGCGTGAGTGGTCCGGTTGCCGAGTCGCTCGGCGCGGTGCAGTTCAGCCGCACGACTGGTCGGCTCGGTTCCGCAGCTCGCGGTGCGCCGTGCGAAGGGCCGACGACCGATGCGTGGTTCGCCGGATTCAGCAGCCAGGCCGGCAGCGCACGCGACGTTGTTTCTGAGCAACGTCGACTTCGTGCCGGCGACCGTCGACGTGTCGGTCTGGGGCAACCTCGGCGGGGCGGTCGACACCAAGCGCGGCATCAGGGTCGACCCGCAGACGCAGGTCGTCGGTCTCGCTCGATGAATTCGCGCCCGGCCTGACCGCTGGGGTCGCGCACGTGGTCGCGTCGTCCGGCCGCGTCGTCCCCGCGGTGCGCTACGACGCGGCGAACGGCTCGATCCCGGTGGGCACCGACTGGCTGCCGCGCACGGCCGCGCCCGCCACGACGCAAACGGTGCCGGGTTCTGGTGGCCGGCGATGGATCGCGACAGATCGTCGTGGCCGACCCAGGCACGCTCGATGCCTCGTTCTCGCTGACGCTCATCACCAGCGACGGCTCGTTCACGCCTACCGACTTCGACGCGCGAGACCGTGCAGGCCGGCGGCGTCACCGAGGTCAACCTCGACCCGGTGCTCCAGCAAGAAGCGGCCGCGATCGTGGTCAACTCGACCGAGCCGGTCGTGGCCGGTGGCATCTCGACGCTGCCGCTCGACGCGAGCGGTGCGACCGACGTCGCGTTCACCGGTGCCGTGCCGCCGTTGTCGGGATCGGTGGTTGTGCCCGGCGGCGAAGTGTCGGACACGCACCACACCGTCTTGCTGCTAACCGCGCCCGACGGCGATGCGCAGCTGACCGTCACGGTGTTGCCGACGCAGCCGCCGACCCGGCGTCGCCCGCTCCGGCGCCGTCGACGTTCCCGATGACGGTGCCCGACGGCACGACGGTGTCGGTCGATCTCGACCGACCTCACGTCCGACCCGACGCCCGCGGTGGTCATCACCCCGAGGCAGTGGCGGCGCGTTGTATGCCGCGTGGGCTCGACAGGAAGACGGGCATCGGCGGACGTCACCGGCGACCTCACCGAGATCGTGTTGTCCGACACCGGTGCGACACTCGTGCGCCCAACGGTGCGTTCGACCCTGCGGTTGGGGTGCGCTAGTCGGATCGCGCAGCGCCGGCTACTCGTCGTCCGGGCCGTTTTCCCAGTTCGTCGTAGTCGGGGTCGACCTCGCTCGGTTCGAGGCCGAGGTATTCGGCCACCTTCTCGACCACGACGCCGCCACGAGTTCGGCGAGCTCCTCGAGGCCGGTCGACCGCGCTTCGATCGGACGCCGGTAGATGACGACCTGCGCGGGCGTGGCTCGCCGGTGGCGCGGACGAAGAGCGCCGAGCGGCACCGGGTCGGCCGTGTTGCGGCCGAGCAGGGCGAGCGGCGGGACGTCCTCGACGGCGAACTGCACCTTGTTCGAGCTGGGCCGACCAGCGCCGCTCGATGTGTTCGACCGCGTCGAGCACCAGCTCGTCGAAGGTGGCCGCCCGGGTGCGGTTGAGGGGCACCGCCGATGGGCGCGATCGGGCCACGCATCCCACGGCCACGGCGATCGCGACGGCGGGGTCGTGGCTGGGCGTGCCGGCGGCGTCACAGTCCTGACAGCCGAGCCGAGCGTAGTTGTGGATGCACGACACGCACGCACATCTGTCGCGCGGTTAGCCTCGTTCACCCCGGCCGACGACTAGGTTCGCGCTCGTGAGTCCTCTTCGCCGCTGTAGCCGGACCGCCTGCGGCCAGCCGGCCGTGGCGACTCTCACCTATGTCTACGCCGAGTCGACCGCCGTGCTCGGCCCGCTCGCGACCTACGCCGAGCCGCACTGCTACGACCTGTGCGCCCGGCACTCCGCGCGCCTCACGGCGCCGCTTCGCTGGGACGTCGTGCGGCTCGAGATCGCCGAGCCGCGCGGGCCCGTCGTCCGATGATCTTGAAGCCTTGGCGGACGCCGTCCGCGAGGCGGCCCGTCCGATTCCAGCGCCCGAGCCGACGCAGACAGCGCGGCGCGATGCGGGGCGGCGTCGGCGCAGGTAGTGGCGGGGCCAGCCAGGGCCGGCGCGGGCACCTGCGCGTCCTGCACCCGCCGACGTCCTGAAGGGTTCGGAGCTGCTTGACGCTCCGAAGCTCCCGCAAGCGGGGCGCTGGCCACTCCGACGCCCACGCCCACAAGCGGGGCGCTAAAGGTTTTGCTGCCATTAGGCCGATAGGGGGTACGTCACCCGTTCGGCCGCGGCCATCTGGGTGACATCGAGAAGCATCAGTCGAACCGGCCAGCCTTCGGTCAGCCGGTCACAGCCTTGGGGAGCATCCGTGCCGAAAACGTCCACCCCTACCGAACCTCACGTCAGGCGGCCGCCGAGCTCACCGGCCCGGCCTCGCTGGTCAACGCCGAGGCGCGCCACCTCACCAAGTGCCGGATCTGTGGCAGTGAGCGCGTCACCTCGATCGCGATGACGCTGACGGATGGCTCGCGGGTGCACTTCGCCTCGTGCCACCACTGCGAGAACCGCTGGTGGCTCCAGGACGACGCGCAGCTGACCTTCGACCACGTGATCGCCAAGACCCGCAAGATCGCCTGACCGGCGATCGCTGACCCGCAAGATCGCCTGACCCGCACGACCTCCCGACGCATCTCTCGCTAGGCTGCGTACGCGCGCATCGACGGTGCGACCAGACCTAGCGAGGGCGAGTGCGCGACCTTTCGAAGATCGTGAAGGCGTACGACATTCGCGGCGTTGTTCCTGACGAACTCGACGCCGACACCGCGCAGCGCAGTCGGCGCGGCGTTCACCGTCTTCACCAAGGCGCCGCAGATCGTGATCGCGCACGACATGCGCGAGTCGTCGGTCCGCTCGTCGCAGGCATTTGCCGAAGGCGCCGCCAGCCAAGGCACCGACGTCATGCATGGCCGGCCTGGCCAGCACCGACATGATCTATTTCGCCGCCGGCAGCCTCGACATCCCTGGCGTGATGCTGACCGCCAGCCACAACCCGGCGAAGTACAACGGCATCAAGCTGTGCCTCGCCGGCGCGCGAGCCGGTCGGGCCAAGAGACCGGCCTCGCCGAGATCCGCGCGCTGATCGAGAACGGCATCCCCGCGTACGACGGCACGCCGGGCACGATCACTGAGCACGATCTGGTCGACGACTACGCCGTCTTCTTGCGGCAATCTCGTCGACCTCACCGGCATCCGGCCGCTCAAGGTCGTCGTCGACGCGGGCAACGGCATGGGCGGCTACACCGTGCCGATCGTGTTGAAGGACCTGCCGCTCGACATCGTGCCGATGTTCTTCGAGCTCGACGGGAACTTCCCCAACCACGAAGCGAATCCGATCGACCCGAAGAACCTCGCCGACCTGCAGGCCAAGGTGCTCGAGACGCACGCCGATATCGGCCTCGCGTTCGATGGCGACGCCGACCGCTGCTTCGTCATTGACGAGCGTGGGCAGATCGTGTCGCCGTCCGTGATTACCGCACTGGTCGCCGTCCGCGAATTGAAGAAGAGCCCGGGCTCGGCGATCATCCACAACCTCATTACGTCGAAGGCCGTGGCCGAGATCGTGCGCGAGCACGGCGGGACTGCCGGTGCGCAGCCGCGTCGGCCACTCGTTCATCAAGGCCACGATGGGCGAGACCAATGCGGTGTTCGGTGGCGAGCATTCGGGCCACTTCTACTTCCGCGATTTCTGGCGCGCCGACTCAGGAATGCTGGCCGCGCTGCACGTTCTTGCCGCGCTCGGCGAAACACCGCCGAGGCACCAAGTTGTCGCAGTTGCTCGCGGAGTATTCGCGCTACGTGGCAGTCGGGCGAGATCAACTCGACCGTGCACGACCAGGCCGCGCGTCGAGTCGCGAAGGTGCGGGCGGAGTACTTCGATGCGCCGGGACGTGACGATCGACGACCTCGACGGCATGACCGTGACGACGCCGACGTGGTGGTTCAACCTGCGGCCGTCGAACACCGAGCCGTTGCTGCGCCTGAACGTCGAGGCCGACGACCAGGCGACGCTCGACCGGGTGCGCGACGAGGTCCTCGCCCTCATCCGCGGCTGACTGCAGGGCCCGGCACCCCTACCGCTCTGACAGGAGGAACGTGAACCTCGAACCGTCGCTGCTGGAGATCCTCGCGTGTCCGGCATGCCATTCGCCGCTCACGATCGAGACGGCTGCCCGATGCGCCCAAAGACGCCGACCCAGCAAGAGCTGGTCTGCACCAACAGCGAGTGCCGCCGGGCGTATCCGGTGCGCGACGACATTCCGGTGCTGCTGATCGACGAGGCGCGGATCCTGCCGGTTGCCGGCTGATGTCGGTCGAGCTCGACGAGCGCCTGCTCGACGACCCTGACGCGCTCGCCGCCGCAGATCCTGGCGCGATGTTGCGCACGATCGCCGGTTCGGGCGCGCAGGTGCGCGAGGCGTCGACCCTGTCGGCGAGGCGGACGTCGAGTGCTGGCCGACGAGCGGCCGCGGTCGGTGGTGCTGTCGGCTGTTGGGTCGAGTGCGGCTGCGTGCGAAGTGCTGCGGGCGCTCGTTGCCGACGACGTTCCGCTGCCGCTGGTCGAGGCGTCCGGCCCGACGTTGCCGCGCTGGGTCGGTCCGCTCGACCTGGTGATTGCGGTGTCCCGATCGGGCACCGCGCGGCCGACGCTCGAGCGGTCACCGAAGCCGGACGGCGCGGTTGCCGCGTCGTCACGATCGCGGCACCACGCTCGCCCCTCGACGTCCTCGGTGATCGGTTCGTGGCCTCACGCTTGCGGTCGACAAGGCCGACGCGGCACACGCGCACCAGCCTGTGGTCGCTGACGCGTTCCGCTGCTCGCGGTCGCTGATGCGCTCGGGCTGCGTGTCGGTGTCGCCGGACGAGTTGGCGCTGGCGGCCGACCGGCTCGACGCCACCGCCGAGGCGTGCCGGCCGGCAGTAGCGAGTCGTTCGTGAATCCGGCCAAGCGGCTGGCGATCGACATCGCCGGCAGCGCTGCCGGTGATCTGGGGTGCGGGTGCGGTTGTGCCGGGTGGCGGCAAAGCGATTCGCGCGGCAGTTGCATGCGAACGCGAAGTACCCGGCGCTCGACGGCGGATTGCAGGAAGCCGCGCACGGCAGCGTCGCGTTGTTCGACGGCCTGTTCGCGACGACGACACCTGAGCCGATGTGTTTCACGATCCGTTCGACGACGAGTCGCCCGGCGACGATGCCGCTGCGCGTCGTGCTGATGCGCGACGCTCCGGACAACGAGACCGAGAAGGACGCCGGGCTGCGCCGCGCCGCCGAATACCTGGCCGGTGAGCGCGGGGTGCGCACGAGCACGGTGACGGCCGACGCGGGCTGCCGTTCGAGCGGCTCGCGCAGCTCATCGCGTTGGGCGACTTCGCGAGTGTGTATCTGGCCCTCGGGTCTCGGCATCGACCCGTCGCCGACGCGGTCGGTGTTGGAGATGAAGGAGCGCATCGAGTCGGCCGCGGCGCATGAGCGCGCGACGGAGGGATGAGCACGCTCGGGCGGCAGCAAGCGCGGTGCGTCGCGGCGCTCGCCGCCAACCTCGGGATCGCGGTCACCAAGTTCGTCGCGTTCGCGTTCACCGGCTCGTCGTCGATGCTGGCCGAGGCCGTGCACTCGGTCGCCGACACCGGCAACCAGGGGCTGCTGCTGCTCGGCGGCCGGCGCGCGCGCAAGGAGCGCGACCGCGCGCATCCGTTCGGCTACGGGTCGGAACGCTACTTCTATGCGTTCGTCGTCTCGCTCGTGCTGTTCAGCGTCGGCGGACTCTTCGCGATCGCCGAGGGCGTCGACAAGATCGCGCACCCGCATCAAGCTTGAGCACGCGCCGATCGCGGTCGTCGTGCATCGCGGTCGCGATCGTGCTTGGAGTCGTTCTCGTTCCGCACGGCGGTGACCGAGTCGGCCAAGATCAAGGGCGGACCAGTCGTGGGTGAGCTTCGTGCGCCGGACGAAGAACCCGGAACTGCCCGTCGTGCTGCTCGAAGACACTGCCGCACTCTTCGGCCTCACCGTTCGCGTTTGCTCGGTGTCGGGCTGTCGGTGGTCACGCACAACCCGCGATGGGACGGCGTCGGCACCCTCGCGATCGGCGCGCTGCTGTGTGCGGTGGCGATCGTGCTGTCGATCGAGACGAAGAGCCTGCTGATCGGCGAAGTCGGCCGGCGCCGGATGTGAGCAGCGCATCGTCGAGGCCCTGACTCGACGGCCACGAGGTCGAGTCGGGTGATCCACTGCGCACGTTGCATCTCGCGCCGGACGAATTGCTGGTCGCGGCGAAGATTGCGGTCGCCCACGACGACACCGCGGCCGAGGTGGCCCGGGGCATCGATGCGGCCGAGCGCCGGGTGCGGGCCGCGATCCCGATCGCGACGGTGATCTACCTCGAACCCGACCTCGATCGGGGCCGCGCGACTTGGTCGAGCCGATCGAGATGGCCGCCGATCCCAACGTCTCCGTCGATCACGACGAGTCGTCGACGCTGGCCGAGGCCGGTGCCGATCCCGACGCCGACTATCCTCAGGCATGAGGCCTGACCCGTCGCCATGACCGCGACACCATGAACCGCAACACTGAAATAGGGAGATGCATCGATGACGTTCGACTTCAAGGTTGCCGATCTTTCGCTGGCCGCCTTCGGACGCAAGGAGATCTCCCTCGCCGAGACACGAGATGCCGGGCCTCATGGCCATGCGTGCGCAGCACGGCGAGAGCAAGCCGCTGGCCGGCGCCCGCATCACCGGCTCGCTGCACATGACAGTGCAAACCGCCGTCCTGATTGAAACGCTTGTGGCTCTAGGCGCGCAGGTGCGCTGGGCGAGCTGCAACATCTTCTCGACCCAGGACCACGCTGCTGCCGCGATCGCAGTCGGCCCGACTGGCACCGTCGATGCTCCGGCGGGCGTGCCGGTGTACGCGTGGAAGGGCGAGACCCTCGAGGAGTACTGGTGGTGCACCGAGCAGGTGCTGGTGTGGCCCGATGGCGACGGTCCGAACATGATTCTCGACGACGGCGGCGACGCGACCCTGCTCGTGCACAAGGGTGTCGAGTTCGAGAAGGCCGGCGAGGTGCCCGACCCGTCGACGGCGGACTCCGAGGAGTTCGAGGTCATCCTTCGGCTGCTGCAGCGGTCACTGACCGAAGACCCACGACGCTGGACGACGATCGCTGGCGGTCTGCGCGGCGTGACCGAAGAGACCACGACCGGCGTGCACCGCCTGTACCAAATGCAGGAGCAGGGCGCGCTGCTGTTCCCGGCCATCAACGTGAACGACTCGGTGACGAAGTCGAAGTTCGACAACAAGTACGGCGTGCCGGCACTCGCTGATCGACGGCATCAACCGGGCGACCGACGTGCTGATCGGCGGCAAGGTCGCGGTCGTGTGCGGTTACGGCGACGTCGGCAAGGGCTGCGCCGAGTCGCTGCGCGGCCAGGGCGCGCGCGTCATCATCACCGAGGTCGACCCGATCTGCGCGTTGCAGGCGGCGATGGACGGCTACCAGGTCGCGACGCTCGAAGACGTGGTGTCGACCGCCGACATCTTCGTGACCGCGACGGGTTGTCTTGAACGTCATCACCGCCGACCAGATGTCGCGCATGAAGCACCAGGCGATCGTCGGCAACATCGGGCACTTCGACAACGAGATCGACATGGCCGGCCTGACCAAGTTGCCCGGAATCGAGCGCATCAACATCAAGCCGCAGGTCGACGAATGGAAGTTCGCCGACGGCCACGCGATCATCGTGCTTTCTGAGGGCCGGTTGCTGAACCTCGGCAACGCCACCGGACACCCGAGCTTCGTGATGAGCAACTCGTTCACCAACCAGGTGATGGCGCAGATCGAGCTCTACACGAAGACCGCGGAGTACGCGGTCGGCGTGTATGTGCTGCCGAAGCACCTCGACGAGGCCGTCGCGCGGCTGCACCTCGATGCGCTCGGGGTTCGGCTCACCGAGTTGACGGCTGAACAGGCCGGCTACCTCGGCGTCCCGATCACCGGGCCCGTACAAGGCCGACGCGTACCGCTACTGAGTGTTGGCCACGCCGTCACGCATGACCTGACCCGCCGCGCGCACGATCATCAGAACGGTGGCGGGTCGTCGTCCGCGCTTGTTGGTATTTGAATTTCTTCGGCAAGTGGTGGCGCGAGTGCGGGCGGGGTCAGTGTGTAGCTGTGGCCAGTGGGCATCGTCCACACGAAGACGCCGGGTTTGGGCTGTTTGAGATGTGCATACGCGCCATCGAGTGCGTGTTTGAAAATGTGGTGGTGTTCGCAGAATGGGCCGAGGTTGTCGTGGCACGTTCGCCCGACCGGATGCGCGATCGAATGGTCGAGATGGCATCGAGTTGACGGGAGGGCGCAGCCGCGGAACCGGCAGGTGCCGTCGCGGGTTTCGATGTGGCGAGCCAAGGCCGCGGGCGGTCGATGGGTGTCGGTGTCGACCGCGATCGCCGTGCCGTCGACCGGGTCGGTGATGACGCGGCGCCACGTGCAATCGCCCGCGATTTCGCGCGCGACCTCAGCGGTGATCGGCCCGTAGCCGACAAGTTCGCCGGGCGCGTCGCTGATACCCAGGAGGACCGACGCGGGCACAGTGAGGTTGAGCTGCCCCCGGTTGCCGCCATGCGTTGCCAACGTGCCGGGTGATGCACCGGCGAGCTTGCCGGTCTCGACGGCGTCGATGAACGGCGCGGCCAGGAAGTCGGCTCGCAATTGCGCCATCGTGCGTGGCTCTTCGCCCGCCTTCTTGGCCGCGCGGGCGGTGGCAGTGAGCACGTTGTAGATGTTCACGGCCTCAGCCGCCTCGAGAACTGCGCAGATTTCGGCCATCCCGTCGTCGAGTGGGTTCAGCCACACGCCACGTTCGAGCTTTGCTTTCGCGCATCGGCGCTGAGCCACGACCGGATCGGCCGAGATCGCCAGCCGTCGGACGGACTGCTTCAACCGCGCTGTGGTCTGGTCGCCGGCCCGCTGTAGTGCCTGCGCCTCGACCTCGACCGCCGTTTCCGGATCGAGCGAACCGCAAGCGTCGACGATGACGCGAGCCTTTTGGACGTCGATCGCACCCGCCTCAAGCGCAGTTGCTGTTGCAGTGAACGGCGCGGCGAGCGGCAGTGCGAGACCGAGTTTGTAACCAGCCGAGCTCGACGAGATGCACAGCCGCGCGGCTAGCTCGTCGTCGACGAATTCGCGCTTCGCGGAGCCGAGCTTGCCGTACTTTGCGCGAGCCTCGTCGTTGGTTTCACCGACCGACCACGGACGACGAGCGAACTCGGCGATCGCGGCGGCTTGCTTTGCGTTCGCCCACGAGATCAGTCGATCCCAACCCGCGATGGAGTCGAGTAGGTCGCCGTCGTCTTCAATGGACGACGGCGCGACAGTGCTGAGCGTCGATGCGAGCTCGACGCCCGGAAGCATCGAATCGAGTTCTGCCAGCTCTGTTGCCATGAATCAAAATTACCTGTGGCTACTGACAAAACCCGCGAATTCTTGGCAATCCAGGAAATCTGTGGAAACTAATTCTCCGCGGTTCGCAGTGGCGACTATTGGGGCGGTGCGAATGGTCCGGGCGGTAGCGGCGGTTCAAATGGCCCAGACGGTAGGGGCGGAGGAGGTGGCGCTGGCGGGGTTTGCGATGGTGCTGGCGGGGTTTGCGAGGGCATCGGTGGTGCGTGCAACGGCGCAGGCGCGGCGTTGTACGCGGGTGCGGCGCCGAACGCAGCCTGTGCCAGCCCCGTAAGCAGGGGCCGGCGCACCAGTTCCGTACGGAACTCCGCCGTACGGAACCCCACCCTGCGTGCGCATCGCTTCGCGGCGACGTCGCTCAGCCAATACCGCCGACAGATACGCCCACCCCGGAGTGCCCGGCGGTGGAGGCGGCGTGGTGCACGCCATCACCGCGGCCACCAACTGACCACCCATCGCGTCCCGAGCCGAAGGGTTCAGTTCGTGCTGACGCGCCAAGAATTGCCGCACGGCCAACGCGATGTCATCGCCGAACCGAGACAGGTCAAGCGTCGTCGCCCACCACGCGAGCGGTGGTGGCATTTGGGTCGGCATCGCCGTCCCGCCTGGTATTCGTTCTTGCACCACGATCGTGCCGGCGAGCATGTCGCCGAAGCGCTTGCCGCGCTTGCTGATGATGCTGGCGATCAGCGCGGGCCCCCAGCTTTCGAGCGGCCACATGATGCCGCGCACCAGTCGCGTGCCGAAAGCGCACCGGGCCACCGTCGTCGCGCACGACGCGAATACCGAGACGCGGCCTTGCCGGCGGTGCGGCCGCGCCACAGTGTCTCGAGGCAGCACGTTGTAACCGACGAAGACGGCGACCAGCGATGCTGGTACTCGATCGCGCGGCCTCGAGGGCGACGTCCGATCCGGTCGCGATGCGGCCAACGGTGAGCAACAAGATGAAGAACGCGATGTACTGAAGCACGGTGTCGATCAGCTTCGCGAGCAGTCGTGACGGCCAATGCGCAAGGCGGACGTCGAGCGCGTACAGCCTCGCCTGTCACGACACCAGCGGTCATGGTGCCCTAGTCTGCCGGTTCGTGGACATCGACGTGTTCGTTGCGACACATCAGGCGGCGTGGGCGCGCCTGGAATACCTGGTGGAGCGCGCCGAGCGGCCGACGCGGCTCACTGGCGCGGACGTCGATGAGCTGATCCAGCTGTACCAGCGCACCGCCACGCACCTGTCGGTCATCCAGTCGCGGTCGCCCGACGCGCACCTGATTGCGCGGCTGTCGACGCTGGTCGCCAGAGCCCGCGCGGTGATCACCGGTTCGCACGATCCGGCCTGGCGCGATGTGTCGCGGTTCTTCGTCGTCACGTTTCCGGCCGCTCTCTATCGCACAGCGCGCTGGTGGGTTTCGACCGCACTCGCGTCGCTCGCCGTCATGACGGCGTTCGGCATTTGGGTAGCGACCCACCCGAAGGTGATCGACACGCTGGCGACCCCTGCCGACGTGCGGCAGCTCGTGACGCACGACTTCAAGCACTACTACTCCGCGCACCCGGCGACCGACTTCGCAGCGAACGTCTGGACCCACAACGCCGTCATCGCCGCCGCCAGCCTGGCTCTCGGCATCTTCCTCGGCATCCCGACGCTGTACCTGCTGTGGGGGAACTGCGTCAACGTCGGAGTCTCGGGCGGCATCATGGCCGCGAACGGGAAGCTCGGCGAGTTCTTCGCGCTGATCCTGCCGCACGGCCTGCTCGAACTCACCGCCGTCTTCATCGGAGCGGGCACCGGTCTGCGCCTCGGCTGGACCCTCATCGAACCCGGCCCGCGAACACGAGCCGACGCGCTGGCCGAAGAAGGCCGCGCGAGCTTCGTCATGGCCCTCGGCATGGTCGTGATGCTGATGGTGTCGGGCATCATCGAAGCTTTCGTCACGCCGTCGCCGTTGCCCACGTGGGCGCGCATCTCGATCGGCGTGCTCGTCGAGGCCGCGTTCCTCGCGTACGTCGTCGTGCTCGGCGGTCGCGCGGTGAGAGCCGGCGAGATCGGCGACCTCGACGAATCGCTGCGCGCCGACGTGGTCGCGGCCACCGCGCTGAACGCGCGAACTAAAGCCCTAGAGCCGACCGGCCGCCTTCAACGCCAGGTACGCATCGGAGACCTTGCTGGCGAACTACGGCCGGCGGTCCGTCGACCACTTCGATGTCGAGCCGCCGCAACAGCGCGGTGACCCGCCGGTGCTCGGCCAGCGCCTGCTCGGCCGCGGCCGCGTCGTAGGCGGCGCGCGAGTCGAGGTGTCGTCGGCACTTGCCGTGCGTGCCGCCATCTCGCGCACCTGCGGGTCAGACACCGACGCCACCATCACCACGTGCCGCTGCGTCAGCGACGGCAGCACCGGCAACAACCCTTCGGTGATCGCCGCTTCGTCGATCGTGGTGAACAACACGATCAGCGCGCGCTGCCTGCACCTGCCGCAACACCTCGGCGACCAAACGCCGCCCATCGGTCTCGACCAACCGCGGCTGCAACCCGGCCATCGCCGTCGAGCAAGCCCAGCCAACGCATCGCCGTCGTAGTCAGATCCGCGCGCCAACACCCGCGGCCGGTCGTCGACCGCAATCAAGTCGACCTTGTCGCCGGCCCGCGACGCCAGCGTGCCGAGCAACAGCGCGGCGTCGAGCGCCGCATCGAGGCGCGGGGCCGAACCGACGCGCGCCGCCGACGTCCGGCCGGTGTCGATGACCAGCACGATGCGCCGGTCGCGTTCGGGCCGCCACGTGCGGACGACGACCGCTGACCGCCGTGCGGTCGCGCGCCAGTCGATCGACCTGGCGTCGTCGCCCTCGACGTAGTCGCGCAACGAGTCGAACTCGGTGCCTTGCCCGCGCACGCGCGCAGCCGTGCGGCCGTCGAGAATTCGCAGCTTGGCAAGCTTTTCTGGCAAGTATCGCCGGCTCGGAAAGCCGGGCAGCATCCGCAGGCTCCAGGGCACGTCGTGATTGCCCTGGCGGGCGGCGAGACCGAGCGGTCCGAGGCTGCGCACGGTGATGCGGCCCGCCTGCAGTTCGGTGCGACGCTCGCGGCCGGATCGTCGTGACCCACCGTCGCCGTTCACCCGCAGGGACGTCGATGGGCCGGCGCGATGGCGTCGCGCGCGCGCTGGGCGGCCAGGCATCGCGCATGACGCCGCGCACCCGTCGTCCGCCTCGATTGACGACGACGACGCGACCTCGGACACCTCGTCGAGCCGGCGGGCGGTATCTCCATATCGAGATACCTGGAGGGCGCGCACGCTGCCGGCCAAGCGAGGTCGACGACGATGCCGAGAGCAAGCACCCCTTCGACGATCAGCACCATGTACGCCGGCGCAGCGGCACGACGAACACCACCAGCACGCCGAGCCAGCGCGACGATCGCGGCGCGCCGGGTCAGCGCCACTCGAGCGCCCTCACCTCGGGACGGGCACGGTGGCGAGCACGGCTTCGAGCACCGCGTCGGTCGTCGCGCCTTCGAGTTCGGCCTCGGGTCGCAACGCCAACCGGTGCCGCAATGTCGGGCCGAGCCAACGCCTTGATGTCGTCAGGAGTCACGAAGTCGCGGCCCGACAACCACGCCCACGCGCGCGACGTCCGCAGCAACGCAGTCGCACCGCGCGGCGATGCACCGAGCGACACCGACGGCGAGCTGCGGGTGGCCCGACACAGGTCGACGATGTAGCTCAAGCACCTCGGGTGCGATCGTCACCGTGCGCGCCGCCGCCCGGCCGGCCGCGAGCTGAGCCGCGCCCGCGACCGCAGTCACGCCCGCACCCGCGAGGTCGCGCGGGTCGAATCCGTCGGCGTGCCGGTGCAGCATGCCGAACTCTTCGTCGCGACCCGGCAGCGGCACGTTGAGCTTGACCAAGAACCGGTCGAGCTGTGCCTCGGGCAACGGATACGTGCCCTCGTACTCGACCGGGTTCTGCGTCGCGATCACCATGAACGGTTCGGGCAAGCGGGTGCGGTGTGCCGTCGACCGAGACCTGGCGTTCTTCCATTGCCTCGAGCAACGCGGCCTGCGTCTTCGGCGGCGTGCGGTTGATCTCGTCGGCCAGCAGCAGGTTGGTGAACACCGGCCCCTGCCGAAACTCGAACTCGGCAGCTGCGCGAGTCGTAGATCAGCGAGCCGGTGACGTCACCGGGCATCAAGTCGGGAGTGAACTGAACCCGCTTCGTGTCGAGCGACAACGCCGCCGCAAGCGTGCGCACCAGCAACGTCTTCGCCACCCCGGGCACACCTTCGAGCAGCACGTGCCCGTCAGCAAGCAACGCGACGACGAGGCCACTGACGACGGCGTCCTGACCGACGACGGCCTTCGCGACTTCGGTTCGCACCGCGTTGAACGCCTCGCGCGACTGCCTCGACCGGCTCGGTCGACATTCGCTGTCACGTTCGCAGTACCTCCTGCTCGAGGGCGGTCAATGCGTGCGCCAGCGTGACCAACGCGATGGTCGTCGGCCGGCGTCGAACCGTACAACAGCGCCTCGACCGCGGCCGGCGGCTGCACCGACCGCCCCGCCACCGCATGCACCAGCGCCGCCTGCTCAGGTCGCACGACCTAATCCGAGCCGCTGACCGAGCCGGTCGCGCGCACCCTCGCGCAACGCAGTCGCCGCGCGCCCGAGCGACCGTGACCGCCGATACAGCCGGGCTCGGCCGAGCACGGTCTCCGATTGCCGGACGACGACCGGTAACTCTTCGGGCACCAGCCGGCCGAATCGTCGGCCGCGCCACAAGCGCGATGACGATGACGGCGATGATCAGTTGCACGACGGCCCATTGCAACCGGTTCGGCAGCAGGTCGGTCACGCCCACTTGCTTTTCGGTGGGCGTCGCGGCCAGCGATCCGCGGTCGGCACCAGCCACACGACGTCCGGATGCGTGTCGAGCAATCCCAACGCGAGCGCCGCGTTGCCCTTCGTGGTCGATGTTGGAGTTCTGGAGGAACAACCCACTGCCGACCAGCGTGACGGCGTGCCGCCCGGCGGTGTTGCTGCACCAACCCGACGCCGTCCTGCGCGGGGTAGCAGCCGACCCACGGTGGTGGCCCGTTGATGGTGTAACCGCCGTCGGACAACTCGGCCGCGCCGGCGACGGTCGCGGCCGGCAGCGAGCATTGCGGCGTGCGCACGCTGTCGGAGTTCGCTGGCTCCCACGCCACCGGAAAACCCAAGCGACGCAAGCTCGTCGGTCTCGGCTCCGACGACGACCAGGTCAGCCGGGGTCGACGCCACCTGTGCTAGCGCATCGTCGTCAAGCAGCTCGGGATGCACCACCACCAATGTCGTGCCGGCGACCGCTTGCACTTTGGCGTCGGCCCACGTCGTGACCGTTTGCGTTCTGACACGCCGCGCTGGCCGAGCAACGCGGCCACCGCATGGCTGCCGGTCGGGTCGTACGACCGCGGATCGAGGTCTCCGCTGCGCCCGCTTGGGGCAAGCGCGACGATGATCGCCAAGATCACGGCGACGACTAGCGCAATCGCCAGCGCTCGATTTCGCCGCGCCCGCTGGCGAATGCTCGGGTCGGCGCTCGTGCTCGCCGGCTCCGCCACCGCCGCCGAAACAGCCGGTGGTTCGAGTGGCGGCGGTGCAAGCAGCGCGCCACTCATCCCGCGGCCACCAAGCTTCGGTGCGAACCGGCGACCCGCTCGTCGAGTGCCCGCAGCTGCGCCTCATCGCCCGCCGTCGCCGTCCGCCCGCCGTACCAGACCTCATCGAAGGTGGACGTCGCGTCGCGCAGGTCGCGCGCCAGTAACGGCAGTTGCAACCCGGCCTCACTGCACAGCTCGTTGGCCGTGCGGCCGGGTCGGGGATCGAGCACGCCGCGCTGTTCGAGTTCGCGCGCGATTGCTCGCAACCGCTCGCGAATCGCCTCGGCCCACAAGCCCGTCGGCCGCGAACCGATCGGCGCGTTGGCGATGGTCGTCGGCGCTGATCTCTTCGAGGCCGAAAATCGAATCGGCGGCCTGCGGGGTGCGGCGAAGCGTGCCCACTCGCCGAATCACCAGTACGGCCACGAGTACGCCGATCGCGATGATGAGAACCGCTCCGGTGGCGTGTCCGGGCGCGTGATTGGTGCCAGCTTGTAGCCAATCCGACAGCTTCCTGGCCAGCCAGCTGATGAACCGTTGCACGGCCGACGGATCATGCCGGTGGTACGCGGCCTTCGCGACCTCAGCCCGGGCTGCGGCCTGCGCACCGGTGCGCGTCACCGGATCAGGTGGCGCCGCCGACACGAGGTTGGTCAGCGCCGAAAACAGCACTTTCATGCGCGCAGCGGACCCGATGCGGCGGCTGCTTGCGCGGCTCGGGTGAGCTGGAGGTCGAGACCTTCGGCGCGCATGCGCCGGTCGACGTAGATGAGGGTCAGTGACGCCGCCACGAGCGGCTGGGTAACGGCCCACACCACGGCGCCGAGGAGGACTGCCAGCACCAGCGCGAGCAGGGGCACGTTGTCGCGGCTATCCGATCCGACCAGCACCACGACCAACGGGACCGCCAAGGCCGCGCTCGCCGCCGTCACGATGATGAACATCAGCGCCCGCAGGCCCCATACCCGCCAGAACGCGCCGCGCACGAGCCGCCACGACCGCGCCACTGATGCGCCAGGCCCGCGACGCTCGAGCACGAAGATCGGCACGGTGAGGGCTAGCCGGCCCCACAACAACGGGCAGAGGACGACGGCGGCGATGGCTCCGAGCACCTTGCCGAGTGTGCCCAACCCCGGGCTGACCAGCTCCGAGAGTGGCACCGATGAAGGGCAACGCGATCGGGGTATAGGGCAGTACTTCGGCGAGCACGGATGCCACCAGCAACCCGAACCATCGCTTGCGGACGGCGCGGAAGAGTTCGGCGCCGTCGGGCCGTTCGCCGACGATCGCCTTGCCGACCACGCCGGTGACGATCCCCGCGAGCACCGCGACGCACAACGCATTGACGACCAGCGCGACCAGCGACGACCCAAGCGCCGTGCGCAGTATGTGCAGGTTCTGCTCGGGCGTGTTCGTGCTGTTGGTCGAGATCGTGTTCGCACCCAGCGCCCGCAGGCACGTTGTTCATCGCGTAGCCCACGCCGAGACGGATCAATTCGGCGATCACCGCAAGCACGATCGCGAAGCCGAACACGATGCGCGGGTGTTTGCGGATCGTCGAGAACGAGCCATCGAGAATCTCGCCGACGCCCAGCGGCCGCAGCGGCACGATGCCTGGCTTGTATTCAGCTTGATAGCCGCCGTACTGCCCGTACTGGCCGTACTGCCCGTACTGCGGTACTGCCCGTACTGCGGTTGCCCATACTGCGGCGGCGCGTATTGGGGTGCGCCGTACTGCGGCGGTGCGCCGTACTGGGGTGCGCCGTACTGGGGTGCGCCGTACTGGGGTGGTCGCCCGTACTGCGGTGCGCCCGGCGCAGGGCCCCACCCAGGTGGCGGCGGCGGTGCCTGCGGCGGTGGTGCGGGGCGGGCGAAGTACTCGCCGGGGTCGCCTTGGGGTCGTGGCGCGGGGGGCGGTGGCTCACCCCAGCCTGGCGGCCCGGGTGGCTGCGTCATCCGGGTACCCGTGTCATTGCGTCTCCCCGTCACTGCCGCGGACTGCCGAGTTCATGGTGTCATGGCGCGACATCCCACGGTGCCCGATTCGTCCGCGAGCTCGTCGGACGCCCACCGATCGCAACAGACCCGCCAGCTACCCCCGGATCCGGCGCATCCCCGAGAACGCCGCAGAAGTGACACCATGAGAAACATGTCGAGCAAACCCAGCACTCTTATCGGCCCGATGGCACCCAGCACTCTTGCCGGCCCGATGGTCCCGAGCTCTCTTGCCGGCCCGACGGTCCGGGCAGCATGAAAGGTCGCGTGCTCGTCGTCGACGACGACGTCGCCCTTGCCGAGATGCTCGGCATCGTGCTGCGAGGCGAAGGCATTGAGCCGTTCTTCGTCTTCGATGGCGACAAGGCGCTGGCCGCGTTTCGTGAGACCCGGCCCGATCTGGTGCTGCTCGACCTGATGCTGCCGGGCACCGACGGCATCGACGTGTGCCGGCAGATTCGGGCCGAGTCCGGTGTGCCGATCGTCATGCTCACCGCGAAGAGCGACACCGTCGACGTCGTCGTCGGTCTCGAATCCGGCGCCGACGACTACGTCGTCAAGCCGTTCAAGCCCAAGGAACTCGTGGCCCGATTGCGGGCCAGGTTGCGCCGCAGCGACGATCCGACCGCCGAATCGATCACCATCGGTGACCTGTCGATCGACGTCGCCGGCCACGCGGTCAGCCGCGACGGCGGCTCAGATTCCGTTGACGCCCTTGGAGTTCGACCTGCTCGTCGCGCTGGCGAAGAAGCCGCGCAACGTGTTCTCCCGCGAGGTGCTGCTCGAGCAGGTGTGGGGCTACCGGCACGCGGCCGACACCAGGCTCGTTAACGTGCATGTGCAGCGGTTGCGATCGAAGGTCGAACGCGATCCCGAGCGCCCTGAAATCGTGGTCACCGTGCGCGGCGTCGGCTACAAGGCTGGCCCGGCGTGACCCACGCTGAAGGTCGAGGCTCGTGACGTCGGCTGAATTTGACGGCGCGGCAGCTGCCCCAACGGTCGCGCGGCGCCGATCGCATTTCCGTTCATTCCTCGCCGGCTCCGTCGCCGAAGGCGGTCGAGTCCTGCGGCGAGTAACGCGGCGCTGGCGGCGGTCGATCCAGGTTCGAGTCGTCAGCAGCACGCTGGTCGTGTCCGCGATCGTCGTCGCGCTGCTCGGCTTCGTCGTCCTGCATCAGGTCAAGCAGGGCCTGATCCAGGCCAAGTTGCGGTCGTCGATCGCCGAGGAACAGCTCGGCATCAGCAACGCCCGGGCGCAGCTGACGAGGAGTCGGGCGATCGCGATGTGCAGGCAGTTCTCCAGCAGGTCGTGCAGGCGCTCAGCCCTGTGCAGGGTCGGCCGTGATGGTGGCTACGAAGTGGTCGGCTGTCGAACTCGTCACCACCACGGGCTCGCGCACCTCGCCGGCGCTCAACAACGGACTGATCGCGACCAGCGTGCCGACCGATCTCAGCGGTGCCGTGAAACCGGCGACAAGCAGTACTACTACACGTACAGCCGCATGCTTACAAAGACGGGTTCGAGACGCCCGAGCTTGGCGATCGGCAGTCGGCAGTTACCGTTGCCCGACAACAGCACCTACCAGTTCTACTACCTGTTTTCACTTGCGCAGCAGAAGCAGACCCTTGCCCTGGTCTGGCGCACATTGCTGTTCAGTGGCATCGCCCTCGTCATGTTGCTTGCCGGTATCGCATGGCTGGTCACTCGCCAAGTCGTGACACCCGTGCGCATGGCGGCTCGCATCGCCGAGCGGCTGGCGGATGGTCGCCTGCAAGAGCGCATGAAACCCAAAGGCGAAGACGATCTCGCCCTTCTGGCGACGTCGTTCAACAAGATGGCCGACAGCCTGCAGAAACAGATCAGACGACTCGAAGAGCTATCGCGCATCCAACGCAGGTTCGTCTCCGACGTGTCGCACGAGCTTGCGCACTCCGCTCACAACCGTGCGCATGGCGGCCGACGTGTTGCACGAAGCGCGCGCCGATTTCGACCCGGCGAGTGCACGCTCGGCCGAACTGCTGCAAACCCAACTCGACCGGTTTGAATCGCTGCTCGGTGACCTGCTCGAGATCAGTCGCCACGACGCGGGCGCGGCGTCGCTCGAAGCCGATGCGATCGACATCCGCGAATCTGGTGCGCCGGGTGGCCGACGCGACCGAACCATTGGCGGTGCGTCGCGGCAGCACGATGGTGTTGCACCTGCCCGACGAGCCTTGCATCTGCGAAGCAGACGGACGCCGCGTCGAGCGCATCCTGCGCAACCTGTTCGTGAATGCGGCTGAGCACGGCGAAGGCGGCGTGATCGACGTCCGCGTCGAGGCGGACGACGACGTGGTCGCGATCGCGGTGCGCGACCACGGCATCGGGCTACGGCCGGGCGAATCGTCGTTGGTGTTCAACCGGTTCTGGCGGGCCGACCCGGCGCGAGCGCGCACGACCGGGGGTACCGGTCTTGGCCTGTCGATCGCGTCGGAAGATGCCCGGCTGCACGGCGGCCGGTTGCAAGCCTGGGGCGAACGCGGCAAGGGCTCGCAGTTCGTGCTGACGTTGCCGCGGCGCGCAGGCGCGGTCGTCATGAAGTCGCCGATCCAGGTTGAGCCGCGCTGACATCAACGAGGTGCCGCTCGAGCCGTCGGCTTCCGCCAACGCCAATCCGGTCGTCGTATCGGCGCCCGGCCCTGGCAGCATCGCCACCGTGCGGAGCGCTAGTGAGTGACGTGCGTCGCCTTTGGTGGGCGGTCGCTGCGGCGGCAGTTGCGCTGGCAAGTGCGTGCACCGCGGTGCCCGACAGCGGAGGCGTGCATGCCGGCAACGAGGTAGCGCCGTCGGCTACCGACGAAGGTCGGCCTCCAGGCGCGCACGCCCGTTCCGAACGACGTGCCGCAAAACATCGTGCTCGGTTTCCAATTCGCTAACGCCGACGTCGTGAACGGACTCGGCATTGCGAAGGCCTACCTCGCCGACGGCGCATCGTGGCAACCCAAAGGCGTCACTGTGGTGGGCGAATCGTCAACGGTGACCGTCGTGCCGAACGGTGACACGTCGACGGTGAAGGTCGTCTACGCGCAAGTCGGCGCGCTTGCGGAGGACGGCACCTTCCAGCCGAGCACCGCCGGTCAATCGCTCGAGTACGACTACAGCTTGTCGAAGGGCGCGGCCGAAAAAGGCCAGTGGCGCATCACGAATCCGCCGCCCTTTTTGGTGCTGACCGTCGATCAGATCGACAGTACGTACCAGAAGGGCTATGTGTACTTCCTTCGGCCTGACAAGCAAATGCTGGTGCCGGTCCGTGTGTTCTTGCCGGTGCGAGATCAATTCGCCGACGCATTGCTGAGCGACGCTGCTGCACGGGCCGCCGGCTTGGCTCAAGTCGGCCGTCACCACCGCGATTCCCGCGGGTACCGCGCTCATGCAACCGTCGTCCGAAGCCGGCGGTGTTACGACGGTCGAGTTGTCTCGCGAGATTGCAACTGGGTCAGACTCCGAACGCAACGCGATCGCCGCGCAGATCTCCTACACGCTCGCGAATGTAGGGACCAACCTTCAAAACTATGGGCCGCTGCGCGTTCTGGCCGGCGGTCAGCCCTTCCTGAGTTGCAAGGGAAATGCGTTGCAAACAGCGAAAGATTGCAGTGGCTTCGACGGTGATGCGCTGCGCTTCAACTTCTACTTCACCGATCTCGACCACCGATCGCGTGACCACCTCGATCGCTTGCTGCCCGGTGACACCGGCACCTTGGGTATCACCAACCTGCAAGCAGCATCGCTCGTCCCCCGCCTCACGACGTCGGGTGACCCCGACCTCATCGCGGGCATCACCCAAGGAACGGGCACGTCCCTCGATCTGTACGCCGGCCCAGTGACCGCGCCCAAGAAGTTGTTGGAGGGCAGCGCCTTTACGACACCGTCGTGGGATTCGCTCGGCAATCTCTGGACGGTGTGGCAAGACAAGAGTTCATCCGCACCGCAGATCCGGGTGGCACCCGCTGGCAAGGCCACGCTGCCCAGCCCAGTGGCCCTTCCGCCGATCTTCGCGAACAAGGTCATCCAAGAGCTCAAGGTGTCGCGCGACGGCACCCGCATCGCCGTGCTGGCGGTCTCGACAAACGTCAGTCAGGTGTTGGTCGGTTCGGTGAACAAGGACGGCACGATCGCCAACTTCTATCCGGTCGCGCCGTCGCTCAGCACCGCCACTGACTTCGTGTGGGCGTCATCGACCAGGCTTGAAATTCTCGCGACCGCCCCGAGTAATGCGGCTGCGGGTACCACCAGTCAGCTCTGGACGGTCGATGTCGACGGTTGGCCACCGTCGTTGACCGACGAGTTGGTCTTGCCTGATGACGCGGCCTCGATCGCCGACGCCCCAGGTGAGAGCCTCGTCGTCGGCACGACGTCGAACGTGATCGAGAAGCTCACCAACAACAGCTGGGACATCGTGGGCGAGGGCACCTCGCCGCGGTACCCCGGCTGATCCACAGGCCGCGGGTACCGCGTGCGCATGCACAGGTCGCGAGCACAGGCACGTGAACCTATGGCCGCGGGTGTTGGCTTCGCTGATGAACGTTGCCTCCGGATTTGCGGCTGGCCTCGACTTGCTCCTGCCATCACATTGCGCCGGCTGTGGGGGCGATAGCCACGTCGAGCACCGCGTCAGGGGGCTGTGCGTCGGGTGCCGGCACGAGATCAGGCACGCGAGCCCGCTCGCCTGGCAGTTGCACGCAACCGCAGGGGAGGCAACGTTGCCCGGCTTCGCGTCGTCCGCCTATGACGGAGTCGTCAGATCGGCGTTGCTCGAATACAAGGAGCGCGGCCGACTCTGCCTGCGTTTCGACCTGGCCAACAGCTTGCTGGTGAGCGTGCTCGGTGCTGCTGTCACGACCGGCGGGGGGATGCCGTTATCGGAGCGTTCGTTGCTGCTCGTGCCGGTGCCGTCGGCGGTAGCAACTCGGCGGGCGCGCGGGCACGACCCAGTCGGCGCACTCGCGACCCTCGCAGCGCGGCAACTGCGCGCACTCGGCATCAACGTTCGCGCGGCGCGAGCGTTGCGACAAGCTCGATTGGTCGACGACCAGGCGGGCCTCGACCTGGGCGGGCGATGGGCCAACCTCGCGGGGGCGTTTGCGGTCTCGCGACCAACCCGCGTTCGTGACCGTGAGGTGATCGTGGTCGATGACATCGTCACGACAGGTGCGACCGCACTCGAGGCTGCGCGGGCATTGTCGAGCGCGGGAGCGAGGGTGCTGGCAGTGGTATGTGTCGCAGCTACACCGCGCAGGTTTCGGGCGGACCCGCCGATTTCGGGCGGCGACGCGCACGTTTACGGCTAGGTTGTGACTGTGGCGTCCGCTCGGGTCCGTGGTTGCGCCGGTGCAAGCCGGCAAGCCGATGCCAGTCGCAGGCAAAACGGCCCACGTAAGGCGACTTGTCGTCGTCCGATCACGGTGCGGCTTAGAAGTAAGTCCTGCCTCGCCGGCGACCACTGGTTGCCGACCGAGAGAAGGTCACTAGTGGCAATGATGCGCACCTGCGCGCTGCGAGCACCTCGGCAGGCGAATGTGGGGTCGAAGACCAGGTCGGCCGGGCGGACGTCACGCATAAACAGGGTGACAAGTGGACAGTGACAGGTGAGCGGTGACAGGTGAACGGTGGCTGGTCATCAATGGCTGAGGTCGGGATACATGGCTGACGTTGTCATCAAGGGTCGACACGTTGAGGTGCCGGCGCAGCTGCGCGCACACATCGAAGACAAACTGGCGAAGGTGTCGAAGCTGGCGCCCAAAGCAATGCGGGTCGACGTCCAGATCTCGCGCGAACGCAATCCGCGGTTGGCTGAGATCTGCGACCGAGTCGAGCTCACCTGCGTGTCGGCAGGGCCGGTGATCCGAGCCGAAGCGGCCGCACCGGAAATGACCGAAGCCTTCGATCTCGCCTGGGCCAAGCTCGAGTCGCGACTGCGCCGCGCCGCCGACCGCAAGCGGGTGCATCGGGGTGTGCGCACGCCGATATCGGTGGCGAGCGCGACCGCGGGCCTGAGCTGCCGTCGTCCCGCCGACATCGAGCGACGCCGAGAAGGCCGAGCCGGACGACGACGGTGGCGGCCGACGTTGACGGCGAGCGACGTCAACGGCTCCGCCGGGCCGATGGTCGTCCGGGAGAAGCTGCACCTGGCCTCGCCGATGACACTCGATCAGGCGCTGTACGAGATGGAGCTGGTGGGCCACGCGTTCTTCCTGTTTGCCGACCGCGACACCGGTCTGCCGAGCGTGGTCTATCGCCGGCATGCCTACGACTACGGGGTGATCCGCATCGACACGGATCACAGTCGGAGCTCGACCGGTGCAGGCACATGGCCGACGCAACGTGCGCGAGTACCGATCCGAAGCTGCGCGGCTGTCGGCGCGATCAGGACTGCGCCGTCCCGGAGCGATCGTCCGTACGATGGTGGTGATTCGCAACGGCCTGTCCGATTCGCCCCGACGCCGCGGGGCAGGCACGCGTGACCGAACTGTGGGACAGATGGAGCGGCCATGAACGACGGGCACGAGTTCAACGACGCGCAGGCTGAGCGGCGTTCAGCTGAACGCGCCGACCGGCGCGCGGCTGGCTTCGCCGATCGACGAGCCTGACGCGCGGCCGCGAGTCGGCACTGCCAGCGAGCCGATCCGGGTACTCATCGTCGACGATCACGCGCTCTTTCGTCGCGGCCTCGAAATGGTGCTCGCGCAAGAGCCCGACATCGAGCTGTGTGGCGAAGCGAGCGACGGCGCCGAGGCGGTGGCGAAGGCTGAAGAGACGCTGCCCGACATCGTCTTGATGGACGTGCGGATGCCACGCGCAGCGGCATCGAAGCGTGCACCGCGATCAAGGACGTCGCCCCGTCGGCGACGCATCATCATGCTCACGATCAGCGACGAAGAAGCCGACCTCTACGACGCGATCAAAGCCGGCGCGATGGGCTACCTGCTCAAGGAAATCTCGATCGACGAGGTCGCTGCCGCGATCCGCGCCGTGCACGGCGGGCAGTCACTGATCAGCCCGTCGATGGCGTCGAAACTGCTGAGCGAGTTCGCCTCGATGATCAAGAAGGGCGACTCACGCCAGCAGGTGCCGGCGCCCAAACTCACCGACCGTGAGATGGAAGTTCTGCGGCTGGTCGCGAAGGGCCTGAACAACCGCGACATCGCCAAGCAGCTGTTCATCAGCGAGAACACGGTGAAGAACCACGTGCGCAACATCCTCGAGAAGTTGCAGCTGCACTCGCGCATGGAAGCTGTGGTCTACGCGGTGCGCGAGAAGCTGCTCGAGATCACCTGAGGTCGGCCGCGACCGCTGCGGTGATTGCGGGTGCCGACGACGTCCGGCAGCACGCGCTCGACCGCGACGTTGCTGCAGCCGACCCAGGTCGCGGCCTCGTACAGAGCGTCGCGAATTGCAGCCCGCGGTTGCCGCCATCTTCGCGGGAGTTGCGTGCTGCGGCATGACCGTCACCTGCCGCGCAACGAGCGTGCCGCTCTCGCGGGCCGGGTCGACACGCGCCACGATCTGGCCGCCGGCGAGTACCGGCATGGCGAAGTATCCGTGCTGGCGCAGCGGTTTCGGCACGTAGGCCTCGAGCCGGTGGTCGAGACCGAAGATGCGTGCGGTGCGCCGCCGATCCCAGACCAGGGAGTCGAACGGCGACAGCAACGTGGTGCGGTGCCGACCGCGCGGCAGGCCCGCGTCGAGGGCGTCGGGGTGGGCCCAGGCCCGCTCGCGCCAACCGGCCACCGTCACTGCAACCAAGCCGCACTCGTCGATGAGCGGAGCGATGTCGGTGCGTCTTCAGCCGGTAGTAGTCGGCGAGGTCGGCCAGCGTGGCCACACCGAGCGCGCGCGCCGCGAGTCGAACGAGCTCACGCCGGCACGCGTCGTCGTCGAGATCGACGGCCCGCAGGGCTCGGCCGGCAGCACCCGCTCGGGCAGGTCGTAGACGCGCCGCCAGCCGACGCGGCGCGTACAGATCAACTCACCCGTGGCGATCAAGAACTCGGCCGACGCCTTGATGTCCGACCAGCCCCACCAGTCGGCGGTCTTCTTGGCGCCGCCGAGTTCGGTGGCGGTCATCGGCCCTTCGTCGCGCACCCGTGCCAGCACGGTCTTCGTCGTGGTGGCCCCGTGCCTTTCCCACAGACGTTCGCGCTGCTGCGTAGTGGCGCCGACGAAAGGCGAACAACGGCCAGTGCGCGAGCGGCAGCACGCAGGCCGCGTGCGCCCAGTACTCGAAACAGTCGCCGCTCCAGTACGCGGCGTCGATCTTCGCCCGGCCGACCGCGCCGAGCCGGGCGTAGGCGACCAGCTCGTGCGAGCGGGCCAGCACCGAGATGGTGTCGAGCTGCACCGCGCCGAGTGACCGCACCACGCCAGCGACGCCGGCCCGCCGGTCAGGCGCGCCGACCAGGTGCTGGGCCGCCAGCGCCAGCCGGCGGGCGTCGTCGGCCGACAACTCGACCCCGCGCGACCCGGCCTGGCTGCGGATCGTAGATCGCCGTGGGGACATGGTCGGATCGTAGTTGGCGTGCGCTGCCGAGCCCGGCGCAGGTCGAGTCGCCCGCCTGGGCGCCTCCTCGCCTACGATGGCCGAGAACGGTCAACGCTCGGTGCGTCAGTCGCGCTCCGACGTCCGTGTCCGTCGTCCACTCGTATCGTTTCGAGGAGCCGAATCGTCGTGCCCGCAATCTTCGACAAGGTCATGCGCGCAGGCGAGGGCAAGATCCTGCGCCGCTCAAGGCGGTCGCCGATCAGGTCAACTCCGTCGAGGCCGACTTCGAAGCGATGTCGGACGCCGAGTTGCGGGCGCAGACTGACGAGTTCAAGGAGCGTTACGCGGCGGGCGAGAGCCTCGACGACCTGCATGCCGGAGGCGTTCGCCACGGTCCGCGAAGCCGCCCGCCGCACGCTCGGCCAGCGGCACTTCGACGTCCAGATCATGGGCGGTGCCGCCCTGCACCTGGGCAACATCGCCGAGATGCGCACCGGTGAGGGCAAGACCCTGGTCTCGACGCTGCCGGTCTACCTGAACGCGCTCGTCGGGCGAGGGCGTGCACGTCGTCACCGTCAACGACTACCTGGCCAAGCCGCGACTCCGAGTGGATGGGCCGGGTGCACCGGTTCCTCGGCCTCGACGTCGGCGTGATCTTGTCGCAGATGCCCGCGGCCGAACGGCACGCTGCCTACAACGCCGACATCACCTATGGCACGAACAACGAGTTCGGCTTCGACTACCTGCGCGACAACATGGCCCTGAGCGCCGAAGAGCTCGTGCAGCGCGGGCACTACTTCGCCGTCGTCGACGAGGTCGACTCGATTCTGATCGACGAGGCGCGCACGCCGCTGATCATCAGTGGTCCGGTCGAGCTGAACCTGAAGTGGTACACCGACTTTGCCTCGCTGGTCGCCCGACTGAAGCGCGGCGAAGACGGCGAGGGCGACTACGAGGCCGACGAGAAGAAGCGCACCGTCGCCATCACCGAGCAGGGCGTCGCGCGGGTCGAAGACTGGCTCGGCATCGAGAACCTGTACGAGGCCGCGAACACGCCGCTGGTGGGCTACCTGAACAACGCGCTCAAGGCCAAGGAGCTGTTCGCGCGCGACAAGGACTACGTCGTCATCGACGGCGAAGTGCTGATCGTCGACGAGTTCACCGGCCGCATGCTCTACGGCCGCCGCTACAACGAGGGCATGCACCAGGCGATCGAGGCCAAAGAGGGCGTCGAGATCAAGCAAGAGAACCAGACGCTCGCCACGATCACCTTGCAGAACTACTTCCGGCTGTACAAGAAGCTCGGCGGCATGACCGGTACGGCCAGCACCGAGGCCGCCGAGTTCGACCAGATCTACAAGCTCGGCGTGGTGCCGATCCCGACCAACCGCGATGCGGTGCGCATCGACCAGCGCGACGTGGTGTTCAAGTCGGAGAAGGCCAAGTTCGACTCGGTCGTCGACGACGTCGCCGAGCGGCACGAAAAGGGCCAGCCCGTTCTGGTGGGCACGGTCAGCGTCGAGAAGTCTGAGCTGCTGTCGGGCATGCTGTTGCGGCGCGGTGTGCCGCACGAGGTGCTGAACGCGAAGTACCACGAAAAGGAAGCCGCGATCGTCGCGCAGGCCGGCCGCAAGGGCGCAGTGACCGTCGCGACCAACATGGCCGGTCGAGGCACCGACATCATGCTTGGCGGCAACCCCGAATTCCTTGCCCAGCTTGAACTTTCCGAGCAGCGGGCTGTCGCCGGTCGAGACGCCGGAAGAGTACGAAGCCGGCTGGCCAGCGGCAGTGGCGAAGTGGAAGCGAATCCGTCGCCAACGAGCACAACGAGGTCGTCGATCTCGGTGGGCTCTACGTGCTCGGCACCGAGCGGCACGACTCCCGCCGCATCGACAACCAGCTGCGTGGTCGGTCAGGCCGTCAGGGCGACCCCGGCGAGTCGCGCTTCTACCTGTCTTTGGGCGACGACCTGATGCGGCTGTTCAACGGCGCGGCGGTCGAACGCATCATGGACACGCTGAACATCCCCGACGAGGTGCCAATCGAGTCGA
Source organism: uncultured Actinomycetes bacterium (assembly GCA_963836475.1). Taxonomy (GTDB): domain Bacteria; phylum Actinomycetota; class Actinomycetes; order Acidothermales; family Acidothermaceae; genus PALSA-607. The sequence continues at coordinate 290,676 of CAWIJQ010000002.1, read as the reverse complement.
AGATGGTCACCCGCGCGATTCGGTCGGCGCAAACGCAGGTCGAGCAGCAGAACTTCGAGATCCGCAAGAACGTGCTCAAGTACGACGAGGTGCTCAACAAGCAGCGCACCGTCATCTACGCCGAGCGGCGGCGGGTACTGCACGGCGACGACCTGCACGAGCAGGTGCGCAACATGGTCGACGACGTCGATCCGCGGCTACATCGAGGCCGAGACCGCCGAGGGTTACGCCGAAGAGTGGGACCTCGACGAACTGTGGAAGGCGCTGAAGACGCTCTACCCGGTCGGCGATCATCGATCGAGGAGCTCGAGGACGCGCGGCGGCGGTGGCCGCGAAGGCCTGAGCGCCGACTTCCTCGATCGAGGAGCTGATCGCCGACGCGCAGACCGCCTACGACCGCCGCGAGCGAGAGCCTCGGCACGCTGCCCGACGGCGAGCCGGTGATGCGCCAGCTCGAACGGCAAGTCGTGCTGTCGGTGCTCGACCGCAAGTGGCGCGAGCACCTCTACGAGATGGACTACCTGCAAGAGGGCATCCAGCTGCGCTCGTACGGCCAGCGCGACCCGCTGGTCGAATACCAGCGCGAGGGCTTCACGATGTTCACGACGATGATGGACGCGATCAAGGAAGAGTCGGTCGGCCTGCTCTTCAACCTCGAGGTGCAGGTCGCCGCGCCCGAGGCGGCTCCCGAGCCCGACGATGCGGACGACGACGGGTCGGCGTCCGCACCAGCCGCGCCGCGAACGATCGCGCAAGAGGCAGCCGCCAGTGACGGCGGTCGGCACGCGGCACCCGCAACTAGTGGCGCCCGGCTTGCAGGCACCGAAGCGGGCGGCTCGGCTGCGAGTACTCCGCGCCCGTCGATCGACGGCGACTCGAGCGCCAGCAGCGGCGGTGCAGCCGGCCGTCACCGCAAGCTGCGGCGCGATGCGCCGCTGATGTACGAGGGCACGCCGCGCAACGCGAAGTGCCCGTGCGGATCTGGCCGCGCGTACAAGCGCTGCCACGGAGATCCCCGCTCCGCCTTGTGAGCTAGGCGCCGTCAGCGCGCAAGGTTGTGCATTCACTCGGGGTCGGGATCTTCACCGCTGTCGTGCTGAGCCCCCGCAACGTGAGTGCGGCGACAAGCGGATCGGATGGCAGCGAGATGTGATCGATCGTGTCATCGGCGCACACGCTTTGCAGCGAGATATTCACCGCACCATCGAACCGGGCCGAGTCGGCCGGGATGACGACCTCGTCGTGCGTCGTCCACATCGAGAGCCAGGGCACACCGGTGCGCGGGGGCACTGCGGCGTCCAGGCTGGAAAGTACTGACGTGCCAGGCACCATCTGCTGGCACGCGGTCGGGCACGTGGCCGGCGCCAGAGCTGCGGCCACCTGGGCGAGACGAGTGCCGTGTAACGGCGAGCCGAGAGTGACGATGCGGCGCACGTCGAGCGGGTGTGCGGCGACGAACAAGCCGACGACGACGCCGCCGGCGGAGTACCCCACGAGGTCGACCGACGGTGCGCCGGCCGTCAGCAACGCGCGCACCTTCGTGCCGAGTAGATCGGCCTGACCGCGAAGGTCGCCAGTCGCGTCATTGGGGATCGACAGCAACACGGTTGTGCGCCCGGCGCGATGCAGTCGATTCGCCAGCGAGAGCAGCATCGAATCGTCGCCGCCATACCCCGGCACCAGGATGATCGGGCCGAGTTTCGTGTCGGACGGGACGCGGCCCCGGGATCTGAAACGTCGGGCTCGCGACGGGTGCGCTCGAAACGAAGGCCGGCGACGACAGGACCGCGGTCGGGGTCGACGCGGCCGAAACTGGCGCGGACGACGTCGGTGCCGCCGGCGTGGACGTTGTGGGTGGCGGGGTGATGCTGTCCGCTTCAGCTGGGCGCTGCGCAGAGGCGGGTGTTCCCGATTGGTGGCCCACCACGATCACCGTGACGAGCGCGATCACGCCAACGCAGCCTGCGGCCGCCCACGCGATCGCAGCGCGGCGTCGCGCCGACGACGGAACGCCTCGTGAGCTCACACTTCATCTTGACGGATAGGCTCGTGCTTCGTGTCCACCGCCGATCCGCGCGACGAGCTCAAGGCTCTCGACGCCACGCTTGTCGAGCATCGAGCAAGTGCTCGACGTCCCGGCATTGCGGCGCAGGCGGCCGACCTCGAAGCGCAAGCGTCGGCACCCGACCTGTGGAACGACCCCGAAGAGGCGCAGCGGGTCACCAGCAAGCTGTCGCACGTCGCAGGGCGACATGCGCCGGGTCGAAGGTTTGCGTCAGCCGGCTCGACGACGCGAGCGTGCTTGCTCGACCTCGCCGAATCCGAAGAAGACGCAGGCGTCCATGCCGAGGCGCTCGGCCGAGATCGTCGCGTTGACGAAGGCGATCGGCGAACTTGAGGTGCGCACGCTTGCTGTCAGGCGAGTACGACTCGCGCGAAGCCCTCGTCACCATCAACTCCCAAGCCGGCGGAGTCGACGCGGCCGACTGGGCGCAGATGCTGCTGCGCATGTACCTGCGCTGGGCCGAGCGGCACAACTACCCGACCGAGGTCTACGACACGTCCTACGCCGAAGAGGCCGGCATCAAGTCGGCGACGTTTGCGGTCAAGGTTCCCTACGCCTACGGCACTTTGTCGCGCCGAGCACGGCACGCATCGGCTCGTGCGCATCAGCCCGTTCGACAACCAGGGACGCCGGCAGACCTCGTTCGCCGGAGTCGACGTCGTCCCTGTCGTCGAGTCTTCCGATCACGTCGAGATTCCGGACGACGACCTGCGGGTCGACGTCTACCGCTCGTCGGGGCCGGGCGGCCAGGGCGTCAACACGACCGACTCGGCGGTCCGCCTCACCCACCTGCCCACCGGCATCGTGGTGAGCTGCCAGAACGAGCGCAGCCAGATCCAGAACCGGGCCAGCGCGATGCTCGTGTTGCAGGCCAAGCTGCTCGAGCGGCGGCGGCAGGACGAAGCCGCGAAGATGGCCGAGATCCGCGGCGACTAGCACCACCAGTTGGGGCACCCAGATCCGCAACTACGTGCTGCACCCCTACCAGCTGGTCAAGGACCTGCGGACCGACGTCGAGACCGGCAACACGACAGCGGTTCTCGACGGCGAGATCGACGAGTTCATCGAGGCCGGCATCCGCTGGAGGCGCCGCGCCAGTTAGCTCGGTCTGGGCGCTTTCAGCCCGCTTCAGTCGCAACGAATCATTGGACGGACGGCGTGGCTCGGCGAGTCTGTTGAGCCGATCGGAGGCCCTTTAGCTGCCCGGCCGAATATCGGCCGTAGTCTTGCGCCGGTTGGGCTAGCGAGGCTAGTCCAGGTGGCGTAACTTCGCCGAATTCACGCCTCATGATCGGCCAGTTGCGTTGCGAAACCGTAGCGTGATACAGCCATATTGGGGAAGTAAAACGTGGGGACGTTTTGATCCGCGACTGGTAACACGGTCACCTGCCGCAGCTCTTACGGATGGTTGCGGGGAGCGAGTGGTGAGACCGACCCCTTGTCGTATCCGACTAGAGGGCAGGTCCGTTATGCGGTTGCACCCGCGAATTCCGCGGCTCCCACGTCCGCGTTCCATTGCGGCACGTCGCTCTGAGCCTCGGCGTTGGCGGCGTCGCCTCGCTGGCGCTCGTCACCGCCGCAAGCGCGCACGCGAGCCTCATCTCCGGTTCCGCGCAGTGCCAGTCCAACGGCACGTACACGGTCACCTGGACGATCTCCAACGACTGGATCCTCGCCGACTCGATCACCGAGGTCGAGCCACACCGGTGGCGGCACCTTCTCCGGGCTGCCGACCACGATTCCCGCGTCGGCCGCCAAGAGCGCCGCCGTTCCAGTCCGTCACTGTTCACCAGACGGGCATCTCCGGCAGCGCGACGTGCGCGTCGCTGACGGTGCAGGGCACCTGGACCGACAAGAAGACCGGAACAACAGCGGCTCGGTCACGCTGCCTGGCACCTGCAGCCGGAACACGGCCGCGACTGCACCGACCTTCACCAACGCGAGCTGCACCGTCGCGACGGGCAGCTACACGATTCCGTCGTCGACCGTCGCTGACTACTTCGTCGCGATCGGCAACGGCGCACCCGTAGCCGCTCCCGCCGGCACGGTCGGACCTCGATCAAGATCACCGCGCAGGCCAAGCCGGGCAAGACGCTCACCGGCACCCGGCCTGGTCGGCGACCATCTCAGGCGCTGGCACCTGTGGAGGCGGCAGCTCAAGTCCGCCGCCGTCGGCACCCGTCAGCCGCCGGCGTTACCGTCGTCGTCACGCCTGTCTGTACCGACCATCACGCAGGGCGTGTGCCTCAGCGGCAAGGATCAGCAGCGTTCTACGCGATCCCGGGCATCACCGGCGTGACCTACCTGAACGGCGCCACGGTGCTCGCACCCGGCAACTACACGGTCCCGTACGGCGCGACCACGACGGTCACTGCTGTAGCGCTGACCGGCTTCACGTTCGTCAGCCCGTCGGTTACCAGACGTGGACTTTGACGGCTACAAGCCTCGGCACCTGCGCCGCCGCCCGACCCGTGCTTGGCGTCACCTTTGTTGCTGGCGCCACGGCGGCCACCGCCGAAGACGCCGCCGGTTGCAGTGCTTCCGTTCACCGGCATGCCGCCTGCTGCCGACCGTTGCCGTCGCCATCGGGCTGCTGCTCGCGGGCGGCCTTCTGCTCGGCTCCGGTCGTCGGCACCGCGTCACCCGGGCCGCCTGACCGGCCGACATGGTCAGCGCAAGTTCTAGGCAGTAACGCAGAAGGGCTCCGGCGACTAATCGCCGGGCCCCTTCTATGTCTTGGATCTACGCTGCCAGCGGCCTAGCGGCCGGCGAGCAGCAGAATCATGACAGCGATGAGCGCGATCACCACGGCGACCACGGCTGGCGGCAGCGACGCGACCGACGAGTGGTGCAGGTGCGAGCCCGGGCGGCACGGCAGCTAGGGCAGCGGCCCTCGTCGACCGGCCCGGCGCAGGACGCGCAGATGAGATGCTCACACGACATCGCGCTCACCTCCGGTCACTTTCGGCCACGCCGGTTCAGCCACGCTGGTGCTCCTGCTCCAGTGTCCCTCGCCCGGCGCGATCCCGCGAGTTATCGCCGATTTCGCTCTCTGTCATCGGCACAATCACTGCCCGATCTTGCGTCCCGGACGCCGGCTGCCCGGCGTCCGGCCCGTTCGCGCCTAGACTGGCAGCCGTGATGATGTCGTGATCAGGTTCGACGGCGTGACCAAGGTCTACCCCAAACAGTCGCGGCCAGCGCTCGACGACGTGACTCTCGAGGTCGACAAGGGCGAGTTCCTGTCTTCCTCGTCGGGGCCTCCGGCTCGGGCAAGTCGACCTTCCTGCGGCTGGTGCTGAAGGAAGAGAAGGCCAGCCATGGCCGGGTGCACGTGGCCGGCAAGGACCTCGGCCGGCTGTCGTCGTGGAAGGTGCCGGGCCTGCGCCGCCAGATCGGCACCGTCTTCCAGGACTTCCGGCTGCTGCCCAACAAGACCGTGACCCAGAACGTGGCCTTCGCGCTTGAGGTGATCGGCCGGCCGCAGACCCAGATTCGCAAGATCATCCCCGAGGTGCTCGACCTCGTCGGCCTGGCCGACAAGGCCGACCGGCTGCCGGGGGAGCTGTCGGGCGGTGAGCAACAGCGGGTCGCGATCGCGCGCGCCTTCGCGAACCGGCCGATCATCTTGCTGGCCGACGAGCCCACCGGCAACCTCGACCCGACGACGAGCGTCGGCATCATGAAGCTTCTCGACCGCATCAACCGCACCGGCACCACGGTCGTCATGGCCACGCACGATTCGCAGATCGTCGACTCGATGCGGCGGCGAGTGATCGAGCTCGAAGGCGGCAAGCTGATCCGCGACCAGTCCCGCGGCGTGTACGGCTACTCCAACTAGACCCGTCCAGCAACCCTGTTCGCTACTCGGTATAGGACCTCATGCGGTTTCGATTCGTGTTCTCCGAGCTGGCCATTGGCCTGCGCAAGAACGTGCTCATGATGTTCTCCGTCGTTGTCATCACGGCGTTCTCGATGATGGCGCTCGGCGTCGCGTTGCTCGTGCAGCGGCAGGTCGGCCACATGAAGCATTACTGGTACAACCAGCTTCAGGTGTCGGTGTATTTGTGCTCGGCGCACAGCACGAATCCGAACTGCCCGACGGCCGCGACCGAAGCACAGATCTCCGACGTCCAGAGCGAGCTTAAGCGCTGCGACCGACAGTGAAGAGCATCGATTTTGTCGACCAGGCAAGGGCTTACGAGCTGTTCAAGGAGACGTTCAAAGACGCACCTGACCTGGTGAAGAACACCTCGCCCGACGCGCTGCCCGAATCGTTCGTCGGTGAAGCTGCAGGACCCGAAGAAGTTCGACGTCGTGAGCAGTCGCGCTGTCAGGCAAACCCGGGTGTCGACTCGGTGCAAGACCAACATGTGTTCCTCAACAAGCTGTTCTCGATCCTCAATCACGTTGCGCGTTGTCGCGATCGTCATTTCGGTCGACCGTCATCATCGCGGCCGTCGTGTTGATCGGCGTCGCGGTGCAGGTCTCGGCCGTCGAGCCGAAAGCCGCGAGACCGGCATCATGCGGCTGGTCGGCGCCTCGAACCTCTACATCCAGTTGCCGTTCCTGCTCGAGGGAATGGTCGGCGGATTCGCTCGGGGCGGTGGTCGGGTTCGGCGGCCTTGCCGGCGATCAAGGTGGCGCTGGTCGACCACAGCCTGCGCTCGGTGTTCGGCGCCTTCGGATCGCTCGTCGAGTGGAGCGACGTGCTTCTACACGCTGCCGTTCATCCTCGGGCGTCGCGGTCCTGATCTCAGGGTCTGGCCTCGTTCGTGACGCTGCGGATGTATTTGCGCGACTGACGCGAGCCAAACCGTCGTCCGCGGCCCGTAGACTCGGCCGGTGCTCCTCTCGCGTACCTCGACCCGAGTCGCCTCGGCGGCCTCGGCGGTCGTCGTGGTCTTTAGCGCGGGGTTGCTGACCGGCGTGATGGGTTCGGCCGACCCCGACGGCCCGAAGTCTGCGTCCGCGTCTGCGCCTGCACCGGCCTTGCAGTCGCTGCGTCGTCCGGCGGCCTGCTCGATCAGGCGGCGAACACGATCTTGGCACAACGCGGCCAAGCCGATCACGAAGACGAGCTCGACAAGGCCGCCGTCGAAGGAATGCTGCAGGCGCTCGACGACAAATGGTCGAGCTACTACACCCCCGCCGACTTTGCGTCGTTCCAAGACGTGATCGGACGGCGAGTACACCGGCATCGGTCTGTGGGTGCATCGCGACGACGCGGGCGTCGTCACCGTCGTCAGTGTGCAGACCGGTTCACCGGCGGACGGCACCTTGCGCACCGGCGACGTCGATCACCGCCGTCGGCGGGCAGTCCGTGGCCACTCACATCGATCGCCGACGTCGTCGCTGCGCTGCGCGGACAGGCCGGCACGACGGTCACAGTGAGCTACCGCCGAGCTGCGGTGGCGCACACTGTCAGCTTGCGCCGCACGCTCCGTCCGACTCAAGACGTGACTGCGAAGGTCACCGGCTCGGTCATGATTATCAAGGTGAGTGCGTTCTCGAAGGCGTCGGCGCGAAGGTTTCGGCCAGTTCGCCGCGACCGCGCGCGCGCGGCACCTCACCGGCATCGTGCTCGACCTGCGGGGCAACCCGGGCGGGTTGCTCGACGAGGGCGTGCAAGACCGCCTCGGTGTTCCTCGACGGCGGGCCGGTCGTGACGTTCCAGAAGCGAGGCGCGGCGCCGCTGCAGCTCACCGCCGCACGCCGGTGGTGACACCGGCACGCCGCTGGCCGTGCTCGTCGACGGCGGGACCGCGAGTGCGGCCGAGGTCGTGACCGGCGCGCTGCAAGACCGCGACCGGGCGGTCGTCGTCGGCAGCCGCACGTTCGGCAAGGGCTCGGTGCAGCAGCCGACGGTGCTGTCCGACGGCTCGGCGATCGAGTTCACCGTCGGCAGCTACCTGACGCCCGGTCGGCCGTTCGCTCGACGGCGTCGGCATCGGCCCCGACGTGACGGTGCCGGTCGGCACGACGCCGGCCGCGGCCGAAGCGCAGGCGGTCGAAGTGCTGAGCGGATTGCTGGCCGACGCAGGCACCGGCGGGCACGGCTGATGCCGAAGGAGACCGGCCACAAACTGATCGCCAGCAACAAGAAAGCCCGCCACGACTACCACATCGATTCGGTCTACGAGGCCGGCCTGGTGCTCACCGGCACCGAGGTGAAGTCGCTGCGTCTCGGCCGCGCGTCGTTGGTCGACGGCTACGCCCTCATTAAGGACGGCGAGGTGTGGCTGCAGGGGGTGCACATCCCCGAGTACACCGAAGGCACCTGGACCAACCACGAACCGCGTCGCTCACGCAAGCTGCTGCTGCACAAGCTGGAGATCGCGCGGCTGATCGGCAAGACGCGCGAGACCGGCGTGACCTTGGTGCCGCTGTCGCTGTACTTCAAGGACGGCAAGGCCAAGGTCGAGATCGCTCTCGCGCACGGCAAGAAGACCTACGACAAGCGGCAGGCGTTGGCCGAGCGGCAGGCCGGCCGCGAGATCCAGCGCTCGCTCGGCCGGCGCGCCAAAGGCATGACCGACTAAGCCGGCTGGGCCGCGCGTGCCGCCCGCCCATCGCCGTCCGCGGCAACGGCGAGCGCCGCCGGGTGGCCGGGCCGTAGAATGGTCGAACATAACTGCATAGGGGGTGAATGGCTTCGACTTCGGATGTCGAGGCAGGGGAAGCGGGCCGAGAATGGCAGCGATGATCTCGTTAACCACGCGCTGCAAAAGATAAACGCGAATTCAAACCGCGCTGATTTCGCTCTTGCTGCCTAAGTAAGAGAATGAAATCTGTCAGCCCAGGAGTGCCTCCGACTTGGGATCTGGCATCAGCAGGAGGCTCCACCGAGTGACCCGGCTGCGGGGTCACACGGAAAACCCAACAACAGCTGAGCCCGTCGCGATGGCACGCCTGCGTGACCGTCGGGGCTGAGAAAGACAATGCAGGCTCCGCCCGGAGAAGCCCTGGCTTAGGTACCGAAGGACCCGGGTTCGATTCCCGGCACCTCCACGATCGCGACAGCGACCATGCTCCGACTCCGCGTGCCCTCGCGTTCGCTCAGGCGGGGCAGCTGCTCTGATGCCCCGCAGTGTTCCCGCTGCCGCTTTGGCCCTGGTTGGCTTGGCAAACGTCGTCATGGCCGGCGTGGTTGCCGGTGACCGCGACTGGCCCTGGCGCGTTGTGCGCAACTGTCAGGTCGTGGTTGGCGGTGTCACCCGCCACGATCACCGAACCAGTCACGTTTTGCACGACGATGTCGTGGCTGGTGCTGTTCCCTGCCGCGTTCACCGATCCAGTCACGTATTGCACGACCAGGTCGTGGTCGATGACGTTGTTGCTGATGGCGGCCGCCCCGACGACATTCTGCACATTGACGTCGTGGCTGATGTTGTCGCCGGCCGAGCAGCCGGCGTTAGTTGAGCCGATCACAACGGAGCTCGACGACCCATTGACCGTCAGGTCGTGGCTGATCGTGCTTGCGCAGATGCTGACCGGGCCGCTCGCGTTCGTGATGCTGAGATCGTGGCTGACCGTGATGCCGTTGGCGACGAGTTCACCACCGGCCTGCACGACCAGGTCGTGGGAGACCGTCGTGCCGGGCAGCAGGACGCAGACCGCTCCTCTGGGCACGGTTACGTTCTGGGCGGTCCCGACGTAGATGCCGTTACACGTCGTCGTCGATGACAGCTTCGAGATCGTGAACTGGCCGGAACGCGACGTGCCTGAGTAGGTGGCGTCGCCAGCAAACGTCGCCGTCACCCCGTACGTGCCAGCGGCGAACGAGCCGGTTGGCAGCGATGCCTTGCCCAGGAAGTCGGTGATCGCCGGGTACGTCCGTGACGACGGTCCTGTCACCGAGAACGTCACGCTCTGCTGCAACAGCGGCTGCGTCGCACCCTGCAGGCTCGACGTCAGCGTGGTGGTGAGCGTCGTCGGTCCGGTGCTGCTGCCACCGAACACGAGGCCCGGTGAGAGTGCCGACAGGCTGGTTGCCGCCTTGCCGATCGTGAACGGCGCCGACGCACCTGCCGGTTGATACCCGCTGTCCCCGCCGAACGCTGCGGACACCGTCGTCGGTCCGGGCAGTGAGTTCAGCGGGATCGACACCGTTACCGAACCGTCGGCTCCCGTCGTGGCCACCCGTGACGAGCCGCCGATCGAAATCTGCACCGTTTTGCCGGGTAGCCCGGTGCCGCCGGACTTGAGGACGGCGGTCACGCTCGCGTTGTTCCCAAAGGTGCCGGACGTCGCGGGCGACTGCAACTGCAGCGCGGTCGGTGCGAGCGCCCCGGCCGTGGCCCCGGCGACCTGGTAGTACGAACCGAGGTTGTCGTCGAGCGAGACGAGGCCGAGACCGTTGGCGGCCTGGACCATGAAGCGGACGTTCGCCGGCGACGAGATGCCGCTCAAGGTGCCGGTCCACAGCGTGGAGTCGGTCGGGTCCTGGGTCAGGTCGAGGGAGGTCCAGCGGCTCGGACCGTCGCCGGTGTAGGTCACCCACAATTGCTGCATGCCGGCAGCCGGGTTGCCGACCGCGTGTGCCGAGAAGGTGACGTTGCCGGCGCCGTCCGTCGTGGCCTGCACCCCGCTGATGGCCGGCGCGTCGGAAAGCGCCGCGCTGCCGAGGTAGCCGCTGTAAAACAGTTGGAACGACATGTTGCTGTACAGCCGCAGCTTGCTGGTGCCCGCATTGACGTCGGCCGCCTCGTGCTGGGCGGGCGTGACGACGAGATTTGTCTGGCCGCCCTGCAGCGCGCTGAAGTAGTCGGGCGTCGCGAGGCGCATCGGGTAGAACACCGGTGAGACGAACGGGACGTGCACGCCCCGCAGTTCGGTAGTCGGTGCACCGGTGAGGGGTATCACGGTCTGGTCGGTGTACGCACCGCCGCGGAATCCGACGCCGCGCAACACGAGCGACGGGTCGGGTGCGGTCACGTCGAGCTGTTCGAGCGGTAAGGCCGGTTCAGCCGGCTTGGACTGCACGCCGGCGCCGCCGGAGTAGTACGTCGCGGTCAGCGGGCTGCCGCCGGAAACGTTCTGCAGCGTGACGGTGTGCTGAGTCAGCGAGGGTGTGACAGTCACGGTCGCGGTACGCAGGCCGAGCGTGTGGCCGGGGTCGGTGGAGTACGAACCGACCGAGCCCACCATCGAGCCACTGGTCGGCGGGCTCAGTCGGTTGGCCGGCATGTTGACCGACAGCATCGGCAATCCGAACAGTGTCGACTCCAGGAGTGCCTTCTCCGGCAAGCCGTGGATGTCGGGTGTCGCCGACAGGTACGTCTGCTTTGCGGCGACGAGGGCGTTTCCGATCGGTACCGCGCCGGTGCCGTAGCGCAGTTGCTTGGCAAAGTTGGCGTAGATCGCCTCGCTGTACTGGATGAAGTCGGTGTCGCCGTACTGGTAACCAGTGCCACCGATCAACGTCGCCTTCTTCTGGGCGAACGCCTGTGCCCAGTCCAACGGGAGCGTCACGCCGGGTACGGCGTCACCATCGACGATGTTGTAGCCGGAGTGACACCCGGCGCTAAACACAATGGTGTTCTGGAAATTCGTCGAGGACGCCGCGAGATCGGTCGTCAGTACGCTCGTCGAGAAGTCAGCCGCCAGTGCGCTGTTCGCGCTGAAGTGCCCGGCGAGGAAGACCACGTCGTGCTTCACCGGTCCGAGCAGCTTCGTCTTGAGCTGAGCGGCCGTCCATGCCTGCGGGTCTTGCGGCGAGATGTTGTTGGGGGCGATCAGCGTGTCAGCTACCTGGCCGGCCCCTGCCGTGCCCGCTGCGAGGTCCGCCTCGACCGAGTTCGCGTCGTCCGCCAAGAAGTCGTAACCGGTCACGAGCGTCGAGTGGGGGACGACGACCCCTCCGGCCGCAGTGTAGGCGTCGAGCATGCCGGAGGCTTCCGATGCGGTCTCGACCAGCCGGCCGACCGCGAGATCGGGAACCGGGAAGTCGCTGGAGCCGAGGGAAACCGACGTCTTTGCGCCGTAGGCGTCCTGGCCGAGCACGTAGTTCAACCGCAGGCTCGCGTCGGACGCCGAGGTGCTCTGCACCGGCGGCACATAACCGGATTCCTCACCCAGCAGGCTTTCGTCGGGGTAGCGGAAGAACGGCACCACGCCGTCGCCGCCGACGATCACGACGTACAGGAGCGGGTTGTTCTGCCGGTACGAGTCGACGACGTCCTTGATCGCCGAGGCGACGAGGTTCTTGGCAAACGGGCATCCCGTGTTCGCGTCGGCTTGCGCATTCAGCTGCTGAATCCGCGGGGATTGCGACAGATTGACGATCGCGCCGGAAACTTCGGGCCGGGCCGCGAATGCAGTCAGCTTGCTGGCCAGCGCGCTCTTGTCGGCGGCTGAGCCCGCGATCCGTGGCGGGTCGGTCAGGATGACCGTCTTGACGCCGGCGCTCGGCGCCGCAGCCGGCGCGGCTCCGATGTTCGCGACGGATGTGCAACTCGTACCCGTGCGCGCGACCGACACGCTGAAGGCGCCGTCCGTGTTGAAGGCACCGTTACGCCCGGTGACCCGCACGTAGTACGTGCCGGTGCTGTTCCACGTGTTGGCGATCACCGTCTTGTTGGAGGTGCCCGGATCGGCGTCGACCGTCAGTAGGCTGCGCGTCTGCGCGCTCGCGAACGCGTCGGGGCTGAAAACGCTCGGCGAGAACACCGACGGCGAGAACACTGAGGGGGAGAAGACGGACGGCGAGAACACTGAGGGGCTGAAGACGGACGGCGAGAACACCGACGGGCTGAAGACGGACGGCGAGAACACCGACGGGCTGAAGACGGACGGCGAGAACACCGACGGGCTGAAGACGGACGGCGAGAACACCGACGGGCTGTAGGCGTCGGGGCTGAAGACGCTGGGGGAGAACACCGACGGTGAGAAGACCGACGGCGAGAAGACGGACGGCGCGTACTCGGCGCTGAGCTTGGTGAGGTCCTGAGGTGACGTCAGCGATGTATAGGCCTGCCCGATGTCCTTGAAGAGGGCGAGGCTGTAGTCGGCCGGAAGGTTGCTCAGCGTCACCGTGACCTGGCTGCCCGGCGTCACCGTGAAGGAATACCAGCGCGACTGCCCGGCCGTGTCGATCACGTCCTGCGTCGTCAGCACCGAGTCGAGGGAGAACGCGTGTGGCCAGCTGTCGTTGCCTGCCTTCGCGACGACGCACGTCGAGACGGCACTGATCGCCGGATTGGTCGCTCGGGCGGCGACGTAGCTCAGCAAGGGAACGTTCTGCGGCAGGGTCGCGGTGAAGTATCCGTTGCTGTCGGGCGTCGCGGTCGCGGTGCCGAGCAACGTAGGTGCGTCGAGGACGCCGCCGGTGCACGCGCCGGCGGAGTAGAAGGTGAGGTCGGTCGCCGTACCGTTCAGCCGGCCGAGGACTGTCGTCGACGACGACCCATTCGGTACGGCGGCGAGCAGCGTAGGCGCAGGCTGCGGCGGCGCCGTGCCCGACTCCGCGACGGTGAGCGTGCCCTTCAGGAAGCTGTTGAGGTCGAAGTTGCTGCCATGCAGCTGGAACCCGTACGTGTCCCCCGGCAGGACGGTGAGCGTCGTCGTCCCGGAGTAGTCGAAGCCGTTCGACGGCGCTGTGCAGCAGTCGGTCGGACCGGCATGGACGAGCGTGTTGCTGACCGGGGTGCCCCCGGCGTCGGCGCCGCCGGGCTGGACGAAGGAGTTCAGGTCGGCGTTGACCTCGAACCAAGCGTGCAGACCGGTCCAGTGCCAGTCGAGAGTGATCGTTTCCGCGGTGGACGCCGTCTGCGACAACGTCCAGTCGCCGCTGACACCACTGGCCGTACCGAGGTCGTAGTCGTAGGTGAACACGGCGGGCGAGCTGGTCGTGCCGTCTCCGGTGACCCCGAGCGTTCCCGGGCCGCTCGCCGTCCACGTCGCTGCGTTCGCCGGCCCCGCGCTGAGCACGACGCTGACCGCCGTGGTCGAGCCCAGGATGAGTGCTGTCAATGCGCGGACGGCCCGCGACTCGCGCAGGCCCGCCCATCGCCCGGACGCGACACGTGAAGATGCGGTGACCTGGCCGAACACCCTGGCCTCCCCCGACGGCCCGACTGCTTGGCCACTCCACTAGTTGCCATCTGCCGGATCTGGGCGCAGCGTAGGGGTAGCCGCTTGCGCCGACAAGAGAAACGACGAAGTCGTCTCAACTGGGAGCGGTCCCGGCGCACTTTCGGACCGCTATGTCCGCAGAAGCGCTATGTCCGGAGAAGGGCGAGCGCCCACGCGATCACCGCGTCGAATTCGGCGCGCTTCCCGCCGTCGCGGATGGCCTCGGCTGCGTCGCCGAGACCTCGAACCGACGACTCGATTGCCCGATTGAGCTCGGCTTCGAGACCCGGCGGGCGTGGTGCGCCGATCTCCTGTCGCATCGCGTCGGCGGCACCCATCAGTGTGAGCGCGCGTTCGTGGGTGCCGATCACCGACGCGAGAACCGCGATGTCCTCGATCAGGAACGCGAGCGCCCATCGATCGCCGTAGTCGCGGTAGGTCGCCAGACTGGCGGCGTAGTGGTCACGCGCCGCGGCGTAGTCGGCCAGCCCGCGGTTGGCGTTGCCCAGGTTGTTGTGACAGATCGCGACCATCCAGGGATCGCCGATCTCGATGTTGAGCCGGATCGCTTCGCTGAAGCGGTCACGCGCTTCCTCGTAGTTGCGCTGCAACGACGCGATCATGCCGAGGTTCGTCTGTGAGACTCCGATCGCCCAGCGGTCACCCAACTCCATCCGAACGGCGAGCGCGCGCTCGTGATAGCTGCGAGACGACTCGTAATCGCCCTCGTACTCCGCCACGACGCCGAGGTTGGAGAGAAGCCCGGACAGACTCGCCCGGTCGTCGAGCTGCTCGCGGATCCGCAGGCTTTCGAGGTAGTTGCGACGCGCGTCGACGTAGTCGCCGCGCTGGGCGGCCAGCGTGCCCCGAAGGTGTAGCACGCGTCCCTGCCCGGCCTCATCTATCGCTGCGGCGAACAGTTCGCCGGCGTGCCCGAGCCGTTCGTCCGCCTCGTCGAAACGCCCCGTCTTGCGGGCGATCTCCCCGAGCACCGTGTGCGCACTCGCCTGCGTCGCTAGGTCGTCGGCGGCTCCGGCGAGAGCCAGCGCCGCCTCGCCGACGTCCGCTGCCCGCGACCATTCTCCGGTGAGTTCGAGGACGCCGGCGAGCTGCAACAGCGTCGCCGCCCTTGCGGCGCCGTCTTGAAGCTTCGCGAGCCGCTCGAACCACTCGATGGCCGCACCGTTCGCATACCGGGCTCGCGCGGCGTTCGCAGCAAGGTCCAGATACACGAGCTTCTTCTCGACGTTGGCGCTGTGCCAGAAGTGATACGCGATCAGATCGAGGTCTTGCCCGTCGGCGTCCGGCTGCATTGTTTCGAGCACGCGCGCGGTGCTCTCATGCAACCACTCGCGCATCGCGAACGGCAGGCTCTCGTAGGCGACCTCTTGCGTGATGACGTGTTTGAACAGCCACGACTGGTCTGCCTCGACGTCGGGCGTGACGAGGTCGACCGTGGCCAGCTCCTGCAGATGCTCGACCACCGCTTCGGTTGTGCCCAGTTCGGGGTACACGAGTGGCAGGAAGGGCGCGCGAAACGTGCGACCGATGACACTCGCGACCTTGAGTTGACGCCGCGGCCCTTCGCGCAGCCCGTCGATACGGCTCAGGATGAGACTGTTGAGGCTGTCCGGGACATCGATCGTCGTGAGAGCTGCAGCGTCGGCGGCGTCGATGCCGCGGCTCCTGAGGTAGTTGAGCAGCTCCTCGATGTAGAACGGGTTGCCCTGCGCGCGGCGGACGATGAGGTCGATGAGCGCGGCGGGCGGTTCGCCGTTGACGCCCAGCGTGTCGCGGAGCTTCGCGGCGATCAGCGATTGGGCTTCGTCCTCGCCGAGTTTGGTCAACGCGATAGAGCTGAAGTACGGCAAGCTGCTCGACGCCCAGAGCGTCGCCGACTCCGGACGGCGGCCGGTACGCGAGCACGATGACGATGCGCTGGTCGGCAGCGGCACGGGCAAGTGCCACCAGCAACTCGCGGGACAATTCGTCGAGCCAGTGGCAGTCCTCGATCACGAGCACGATCGGCTGCACGCCGGCTCGCGCGCGCAAGCACGCGCGCCAGCAGCGTCTCGAGCGAGGTCTTACGCAGCTTGGCATCGAGGTTGCGTGTCAGCTCGTTGTCCGCGATCGCGAGGTCGACCACCGGGCCGAGGAGTGGCAGCCGGGTGACGAGCCCGGGATCGATTGCGGCCAGCCGGCTCTCGAGCGCGGCCACCTGAGCGGCCGGCGGGTCGCCGTCGCGCAGCCCAAACAGCGTGCGCCAGATCTCCCGCCAGGCGAAATAGCTGGTGGTCCGGCCGAACGCCTGACACTCGCCGAACGCCACCAGGTACCCCTGCCGGCGTAACCGCGCGGACGAATTCGGCGATGAGGCGGGACTTTCCCATCCCGGCCTCTGCCGCGATGCCGACGACGGCGCCCTCGCCGCCCAACGCCCCCTCAAGGCGCTGGTTGAGCTGGCGGAGCTCGGCGCCGCGCCCGAACATCGGCAGCCGGTTTCGCACGTGGCGGCGGGTGATCTCGGCGGCTGGTCCGGTCAGCGCGTGCGCGACGACGAGCTCCGACTTGCCCTTCACCGCCATATCGGGCAACCGTGCCCACGCGAACGACGTCGCCCGTGCCGCGGCGCACCGGATCGGAGACGTAGATCTGCCCCGGCGGTGCCTGGGCCATCAGCCGGGCGGCGAGGTTCACGGCGTCGCCGAGGCAAACGAACGTGCGGCGATTCTCGTGGCCGTACGTGCCGCTGCGTAGCCGCCCGTGAGCTATGCCGATCTGGATGCCAACGACCGCCGTCGCCGCTTCGAGCTCGCGCACTTCCAGGGCGGCCGACGCCGCGCGCGCCGGGTCGTCCTCGTGGGCGAGTGGCGACCCGAACACCGCATAGAGGTACGCGCCCTTGTCGCCGAGGGTGAGCTGGAGCAGGTTGCCGCCGTAGGTGGTGAAGATGCGCTGCGCGCGGCGGACGAAATCGTCGAGTTTGCCGGCGGCTGCCGGGTCGTCGTCGTAGTCGATGCCACCGAAACGCACGAACACCGGGACCGCGGACCGCAAGCTCGGCGAGGAACTCGCCCCTGCCCGCTCGCATCCGCTCGTAGACGGCCGGCAACACCCACTGCGCGACCAACGCTTCGTCGAGCCTCGTCTCGACATGCGCGCTGCCGACATCGGGGACGTCGACCAGCAGGCGGCGGACGGCGGCGCTGCGGCGTCCGCTCGTGTCGTCCGCCCGAACTTCGCCGACCTCGACCCGCTCCGCGCAGGGACTCCAGCGCCGATTGTTCGAGCATGACGTCGCCGCGTTCGGCCTGGTGTTCAGCGGCCGCGAGCTCGTCGATCAGCCGGCCGGCGAGGACATCGATCAGTTGGATCTCAGGGTCGCCGACGAGCAAGCGCCGGGCGCTGCCGACCGCGATCGCCACCTTCATCGCGAGCTTCACCATCTCGCCCGCAGGGGTGCGGATCTGTCCGACGCGTTCGATCGTCTGCTGCATGGCGAGGCCGCACGCGGCCGCGCGGATGCCGTCGTCGCCGTCCAGCCAGCAGGTCACGGCGTCGCCGCTGAAGTAGATGACCTCGCCGCCGAATCGGTACAGATCCTCGATGATCGCGTGGAACACGCGGCTGAGGTTCGCCGTCAGCTCTTCGGCGCCGCGTTGCGGGCCGAACTCGGCGACCAGCGACTCGGTCAGTGGTGTGAACCCCGAGATGTCGGCGAACAACGCCGATCCTTCGACGACGTCGGGCAACTCGACGCCAGCAGCGAGGGCTCGCCGCCGGTCCCATGGGATATAGGCCTGCGGATTGTCCGACGGCGGCCGCTGCGACGGCACGGGCAGGACAGGCGCGGTTTGCGGCGGCGGACCCGCGACCGCTTCGCCGATACCTGCCATCGTCACTCCGATCGGGTAGCACCGCTCGCGGCCGCAAGCCTCCGGCCGGCGTCGCTCCAGGTATCCTCGCGCGCTCGGCGTTCGGGTACCACCTTGGCGGCAGAACGATTACGCGGCGAGGGCAGCTACGTCGTAGGGATGACATCGAGGGCGACCTAAGATGAGCCTCGCGGCGGTCGAGGCGAGCGGCCTCAGCTCCGTAGTTTCGATCATGACGCCAGAGTCCAGGCGCCACGACGAAATGCGGAGGCTCCACGTGATCGAAGCCCGAGGTCTTACCAAGCGCTACGGCGACAAGGTTGCCGTCGACGATCTGACCTTCACGGTGCGCCCGGGCATCGTGACCGGCTTCCTCGGCCCGAACGGGGCCGGCAAGTCGACGACCATGCGCATGCTGCTCGGCCTCGACGCTCCAACCGCGGGGTCGGCGACGATCGGCGGACGGCGGTACGCCGACCAAGCGGCGCCGCTGCGCGAGGTCGGCGCGTTGCTCGAAGCAAGGCGATCCACACCGGTCGGTCGGCCCGCAACCACCTGCTCGCCCTGGCCGCGACGACCGGCATCTCCAAGCGGCGGGTGCAAGAGGTCATCGATCTCGTCGGTCTTACCGACGTTGCCGGCAAGCGCGCCGGCGGGTTCTCGCTCGGCATGGGCCAGCGGCTCGGCATCGCGTCGGCGTTGCTCGGCGACCCGGGCACGTTGATCCTCGACGAACCGGTGAACGGGCTCGACCCCGAAGGCATCTTGTGGATCCGCAACCTGCTCAAGGCGCTGGCCGCCGAGGGTCGCACGATCTTCGTGTCGTCGCACCTCATGAGCGAGATGGCGCTGACGGCCTCGCACCTGATCGTGATCGGCCGCGGCCGGCTGATCGCCGACATGTCGGTGCAAGAGCTCATGTCGATGGGCTCGCGCGATCAAGTCCGCGTCAAGACGCCCCAGGCGAGCGAACTGCGCAGCCTGCTCGCCAGCGACGGAGTGGTCGTGACCGGTGCAGGGCGACGACGTCCTCGAAGTCAGCGGTGTCGACTCTGCCTACATCGGCGCAGTCGCCGCCCGGTCGCAGATCGCGCTCATCGAGTTGACGCCGCAACAGGCGTCGCTCGAGGAGGCGTTCATGGAAATCACCCGAGACTCGGTCGAGTTCGCCACGCACGACACCGTTGACGCCGGCTTCGCTGCGGCCGGAAGGAGCGCATCATGACCACGGCAACACTCGCCCGGCCGGCGCTCAACCGACGACGTCGGCGAGGTCACGCAGTTGCGCGCGATCAAGTCCGAATGGATCAAGCTGCGGTCGCTGCGCTCGACGTTTTGGAGCTTCCTCACCGCCGGTGCATTCGTGATCGGCCTAGGCCTGCTCTTCGCCTCGGTCGAGGCGCACAACCTGAACGGTGCCAACACGATCGGTCCTGGTTTCGATGTGACGCAGGTGACTCTGCGCGGAGCGTTCCTTGCGCAGCTCGCGATCGGCGTCCTCGGCGTGATGGCAGTGACCGGCGAATACAGCACCGGAATGATCCGGGCGACGATGTCGGCCGTGCCGCGCCGGCTGCCGGTGTTGTGGGCGAAGCTCGCGGTCTTTGCCGCCACCGTGTTCGTCTTGATGGGTATCAGCGTTCTGATCGCGTTCGAGATCGGGCAGGCCGTGCTCGCGAACACCCATCACTCGGCGACCCTTTCGTCGCCAGGGGCGTTGCGCGCTGTGATCGGCACCGCGCTCTACCTGTCGGTCCTCGCCTTGCTCGCCATTGGTCTTGGATTCCTGATTCGCAACACCGCGGGTGCGATCGCGGCCCTCTTCGGCCTGTTGCTCGTCCTGCCGATCCTGGCTGCAAGCGCTGCCAGGTACCTGGGCGAACGACGTCACCAAGTACCTGCCGATGCCCGCTGGGACGGCCATCACCGGCACGGTGCAAGACCCGACGTCGCTGTCACCGTGGGCTGGCTTTGGGGTGTTCTGCTTGTACGCGGTCGCCGCGATCGGCGCCGGCGCCGTGATGCTCAAGCGTCGCGATGCCTGAGTTCGGCGGTTCGTGACGTGACGATCGATGTCGGGCCTACCGTGGAGATCATGGCCCGACCGATGGTGGCGACGTCGACGGCGGCATTCCGGCACATCCTCCCCAAGGTGTCGGGTGTCGTCGTTGATGTGTCGCTTGCGTTCGGGGTCTTCATCATCGGGTTGCCAAGTGTGTTTCGGGCGCCGACGGGCAACCGACACTTCGCGGTGCCCATGCTGTTCGACATCGCCTTCGCGCTGCCACTGGTCTGGCGCCGCCGATGGCCGACGTATGTGTTCGCGCTTATCGCCGCCGTCGCCTTCGCCCAGTGGTTGACCGGCGAGCGATACGCGGCCGACGTCGCGCTGCTCGTCGCCTTCTACACCGTCGCGGCTCGTGAAGATCTTCGCCGGACGGCGGAAGCTGCGGTCGTACTCGAGGTCGGCATCGTCCTGGCGATCGCGAGGTGGTCGCCGGGTCATTTGGCCGTGCTGTTCTTCGTCTTGTTGTCGGGAATGGCGAGTGCGGCCTTCTTCATCGGGACGACGATGCGCACTCGCCGCGCCTACCTTGCGTCAGTGGAAGACCGAGCTACCCGTCTTGAGCTCGAACGCGATCAGCAGTCGCAGATCATCGCGGCAGCAGAGCGCGCCAGGATCGCGCGTGACATGCACGACATCGTCGCGCACAACCTGTCGGTGATGATCGCCCTCGCCGACGGTGCGGCGCTGACAATGCCTGACGATCCACTTCGCGCATCTACTGCTATGAAGCAAGTTTCGGTGACCGGACGGCAAGCACTGACGGAGATGCGCCGACTCCTCGGCGTGCTGCGCGAGGGCAAGCCGGCCGCGTTGGAGCCGCAACCGAGCCTGCTCGACCTCGACCAACTGCTTGCGCAAGTGCGGCTGGTCGGCCTGCGCGGCGAGCTGGTGACCGAAGGCTCGGTGCCACCGTTGCCGGCTGGACTGCAACTGACCGTCTACCGACTCGTGCAGGAGGCGCTAACCAACACGCTGAAACACGCCGTCGATGCGCACACCTCGACCGTGCGACTGCGCTTCGCGGGCGACCGCCTCGAAGTCGAGGTGATCGACGACGGCGAACCGGTAGCGTCGTCGTCCGGCTTGGCGGCACCGCCCGCGGGCCACGGCATCACCGGTATGCAAGAACGCGCGGCCGTGTACGGCGGCAAGGTCGACGCAGGGCCGCGGACGACGAACGGCTGGCGAGTTCGCTGTTGGTTCGATCTTCGCCTTAATGACGTGACGCCGTGACATTGAGCGTCGTGACGCCATGACATTGGAGCGTCGAGACGCTGTGACGATTACCGTGCTGCTCGTCGACGACCAGGAACTGCTGCGCAGCGGCTTCCGGATGATTCTCGACGCACACGACGGCATTGATGTCGTCGGCGAGGCGAGCAACGGCGCCGAAGCGCTGGAGAAGACTGCGGAACTGTCGCCCGACGTCGTGGTGATGGATGTGCGTATGCCCGGGATGGATGGCATCCAAGCGACTCGGCACATCACCGAGCGGCACCCAGCGTCGCGCGTGCTCATCTTGACCACGTTCGACCTCGACGAGTACGCATTCGCGGGGCTACGCGCTGGCGCGAGCGGGTTTCTGCTGAAGGACGTGCCGCCGGGCGAGCTGGTGTCGGCGATCCGTTCGGTGGCGACCGGCGATGCCGTGGTCGCGCCGCGGGTCACGCGACGGCTGCTGGAGACGTTCGCCGGTCACTTGCCTGACCCCGATTCGACGCGGGCGCCGGACAGCAAACTGAGCAAGCTGACCGAGCGCGAACGCGAGGTACTCGGTGAGCTCGCGCTCGGTCTCAGTAACCTCGAGATCGCAGTGCGGCTCAGCCTGTCGGAAGCGACAGTGAAGACACACGTCGGTCGCATGCTGGCCAAGCTCGAGTTGCGCGATCGGGTTCAGGCGGTCGTGTTCGCGTACGAAAACCGGTTGGTGCGACCTACGTGACCCGGCTTCGTACTCAGTGGTTAAGTCACCTGTCGTTGGCATGAGAAGAAAGAGGTTTCGGTGTTTTCACGCGTTCGGCGAGTAGGTGAAATTCGCAGAAGCCGTGGCGGCAAAGGTGCCCGAGGTCACCGTCTTGTTCTGGGTCATCAAGGTCGTGACGACCGGCGTTGGTGAAGCCACGTCTGACTACCTCGGCAGCGTGAGTCGAGTGCTGGCGGTGGGGCTCGCAGGGCTCGGGCTCGCCGGCGCGTTGTGGCTGCAATTTCGAGCTCGTCGTTACCAGGCTGCGATGTATTGGCTGGCCGTGTCGATGGTGGCGGTGTTCGGCACAGTTGCCGCCGACGGTCTGCACAAGGGTCTCGGCGTTCCCTACATCGCGTCGACGCTTGTTCTACGCGAGTCTGTCTCGCCGTCGTGTTCTACCTCTGGCACCGCAGCGAGGGGACGCTGTCGATCCACAGCATCGTGACCCAGCGGCGCGAGACCTACTACTGGCTCACCGTCTTGATGACCTTCGCACTCGGGACGGCGGCCGGAGATCTGACGGCCATCGCGCTGCACTGGGGGTTCCGCACGTCGGCGATCGTGTTCGCCGGGTTGATCATGTTGCCAGCGGTGGGCTGGCGCTGGCGCAAGCTTAACGCCGTGTTCGCCTTCTGGTTTGCGTACGTGCTCACGCGGCCATTAGGCGCATCGATCGCCGACTGGTTTGGCAAGCGACGCACGCTCTCCGGGCTTGGATATGGCGACGGTCGCGTTGCCTTGATCGGTGCCGGCGTGATCGTGTTGTTGGTCGGTTACCTGGCAATCGCGCGCAATGACATTCAGCGACCCGGTAGCGATTCGGTGACCCGGCAGCCGGAGAGCGCCCCGGTCGACGGTCCCGACACCGATTCGTTGCGATCTTCGCCCGTCGCGGAGTAGCGGCCGCAGGGCACCTCGTTCGCGCGCTTACACTGAAAGCAACCGACGTATACCGGAGTGCGCAGAAGCTGTGACCGACCCGCAAGGTTTTCCCGAGGCTGTGCCGCCGCCGTCCGTTCAGCGGCCCTATCTCTATGTGCCCGGGCGAGCCGTTGCCGGCCGACTATCCGTCGTCGCTGAACCCGCCGCCGGCTATACCGGCGCAGCAGAACAAGA
Source organism: uncultured Actinomycetes bacterium (assembly GCA_963836475.1). GTDB lineage: Bacteria > Actinomycetota > Actinomycetes > Acidothermales > Acidothermaceae > PALSA-607. Next base: position 267,511 of record CAWIJQ010000002.1, on the reverse strand, counting down.
AGCGGTGGGGTCAAGCCGGGCGGCGGCGCGGCCGCAGGTGCCGGCGTGGCCGCGAAGGCCGGGCTGCTCGCGAAGCTGCTTCTCTGCTGCTCAAGGCGAGCACCGTCCTGGTGAAGTTCAAGTTCGCCGGCAGCATGGTGATCTCGGTCGTGGCCTACGCGTTCATCTTCGGTTGGTGGTACGCGGTCGGCTTCGTCGCGCTGATCGCCGTGCACGAAGTCGGGCACATGGTGGCGTCTGCGCTCGATGGGGGTGAAGGCATCGTTGCCGACCTTCATTCCGTTCATGGGCGCGTTCGTCACGATGAAGTCGGCGCCGAAATCGGTCGGCCACGAAGCGACGGCCGCCCTTGCCGGGCCGGCGGTCGGCACGCTCGGTGCGCTTGTCGCGCTCGAGTTGTCGCACGTTTTCAACTCGCCATTGCTGCGCGCGCTCGCCTACACCGCGTTCTTCATCAACCTGTTCAACCTGGTGCCCGCGCTGCCACTCGACGGCGGTCGCGTGGCCGGCGCGTTGCACCCCGCACTGTGGATCGTCGGGTTGGCCGCGGCCGGGTGTTTCGCCTTTTTGCACCCGAGCCCGGTGCTGATCTTCATCCTGATCATCGGGATCTTCGAGCTGGTCAAGCGCTGGCGCACGCACAAGTGGATCGACGCGGCCTACTACGCGATCAGACCGTCGACGAGGGTCGCGATCGGTACGGCCTACACGCTCGTCGCGATCGTGTGCCTGTGGGGCATGAGCATCGCGTACGTGCGCCGCTGACCTGTCGGGTAGCCGCGTGCGGAGCCCGGCACCGGCGCGGCTGGCCAGCAAGCCTGTTCGGTCTCCTTTGCTCTGCTTGTAATACACGGTGCGGCAGAGCAGCTCTGTTGTGAATGTGCGCCAGAGCAAAGCGGCAGAGCAACACCTCCCGGCGCCTTGCTCGCTGCTCCACAGCAGCAAAGCTGCTCTGCTCGGATATAGCAGCAGACACAAGGGACCTGCAGGCATCGCTCCCCGGGAGGACCGGGAGGACCAGGCGTGGTCGAGCATCGCGCGCCCGGCGCACGCCGCCTTCTCACAGCGCAGGTGACGGCGATGTGCGGAAGATGTTTCGTTCAGGTGCGCTTTGACACACATGGTGGAAACCGGCTCCGCCTAGCTTGACGGCCTACCCGAGCGGAAGGGCCGCAATGAGCATCGTCGTCGACAACACCGAAGAGTTGGTCCCGTCTGCTGGATCAACCGGGCACAATCATCACCGAGTGGGAGCCAGAGAACGCCGACTTCTGGGAGTCGACCGGCCGCCGGGTGGCCCGCCGAAACCTGGCTTTTTCGGTGCTCTCCGAGCACATCGGGTTCAGCATGTGGAGCCTGTGGTCGGCGATCGTGTTGTTCCTCGGCCCGAAGTACCACATCGACGCGGCCGGAAAGTTCACGCTGACCGCGGTCCCCACCGTGGTCGGCGCGGCCCTGCGCCTGCCCTACACGTTCGCCGTCGCCAAATTCGGCGGCCGCAACTGGACGATCTTCAGCACGCTGATGCTGCTGGTGCCCGCCGCCTTCACCGCGGTCGTGCTGAAGCCGGGGGTCAGCTACACAACGCTGCTGATTGCCGCAGCGCTCGCCGGCGTCGGCGGTGGCAACTTCGCCTCGTCGATGGCCAATATCAACAACTTCTATCCGATCCGGCTTGAAGGGTTGGGCGCTCGGCATCAACGCGGGTGGCGGCAACGTCGGCGTCGCCACGGTTCAGCTGATTGCCTTGCTGGTGTTGGCGACGGCCGGCGTCACCCACCCACGCCTGGTCATTGCGATCTACGTTCCGATCATCGTGATTGCCGCGATCTGAGCCGCGCTGCGCATGGACAACCTCAAGACGGTCCGCAACGCGAAGCAGGCGATGCGCGACGCCTGCCATGACCGGCACACGTGGGTGATTTCGCTGCTCTACATCGGCACCTTTGGCTCGTTCATCGGCTTCAGCTTCGCCTTCGGGCAAGTGCTGCAGGTGCAGTTCCACCCGCACTTCAGCACGGCGCTCAAGGCGGCGCAGTTGACCTTCATCGGGCCGCTCCTGGGCTCGCTGGCGCGGCCGATCGGTGGTCGATTGGCTGACCGATTCGGCGGTGCCCGCATCACCTTCTGGAACTTCGCCGCGATGGCGGCTGAGTGCCAGCCTCGTCCTCGTTGCTTCGCTGCAGAAGTCGCTCGGGCTGTTCCTGCTCGGCTTCGTCGCTGCTGTTCGTGCTCAGCGGCATCGGCAACGGCTCGACCTACAAGATGATCCCTGCCGTCTTCGGCCGCCCGCTCGGCGGCAACCGGCCAGCGACCGAGTCAGCCAGAAGCGGCCCGCATCGCAACAGCGGTCATTGGCATCGCGGGCGCTGTTGGTGCGGCCGGAGGCGTGCTCGTCAATCTCGGCTTCCGCCAGTCCTTCCTGTCCTTTCACAACGGCAACGCCGCCTACATCGGGTTCATCGCGGCCTACGCCATCTTCCTGACGGTGACGTGGGCGGTCTACCTGCGGCCCGCCGCGGCGCGGCGCATGGGCGGTCGCGTGTGAGTTCGGATCTCGGCGTCGAGCCGGGAGTTCGCAGCGTTGACACGCAGCCGACATCACGAGCGTTGACACGCACTGCCCGTACTGCGCGCTGCAATGCGCGATGACGCTGACCTTGCGCCCGGCCGGTGACATCGAGGTCGCCGGCCGGGACTTTCCGACGAACGGCGGCGGTCTCTGCCACAAGGGCTGGACGTCGGCCGAGCTGCTCGCCGTCACAACGCGACTCACGGCACCGCTCATGCGCGCAGACGAAAGACGACGCATTGCGCGAGGTCGACTGGGACACGGCGCTCGACTTCGTCGCCGACCGGTTTCGCGAACTCCGCGAAACACGCGGAGCTGACGCTGTCGGCAGTCCTCGGTGGCGGCGGCCTCACCAACGAGAAGGCATATCTGCTCGGCAAATTCGCGCGCGTCGCGCTGCGCACCGAGCAAGATCGACTACAACGGCCGGTTCTGCATGTCGAGCGCCGCCGCAGCTGGCATGCGCGCGTTCGGCCTCGACCGCGGGTTGCCGTTTCCGCTCACCGACATCGCGGCCGCCGACGTCCTCGTGCTGATCGGGCAGCAACGTCGCCGAGACGATGCCGCCGTTCATGCGGCACGTCGCCGCCCAACGCGCCGCGGGCGGCCGGCTCATCGTCATCGATCCGCGGCGCACACCGACGGCGAAAGACGCCGACGCTGCATCTGCAGATCACACCTGGAACCGACCTCGCACTTGCGCTCGGCCTGCTGCACGTCGTCGTCGGCGATGACCTGGTCGATCACGACTACGTCGCCGCACGCACGAGCGGCTTCGACGCAGTTCGTCGGCGGGCCAACGAGTACTGGCCCGAACGAGTCGAAGCCATCACCGGCGTGCATGGCCGCCGACATCCGGCGCGCGGCGCGCATGATCGCGAACGCGCACGTCGGCGATGTTGTTGACCGCACGCGGCGCCGAGCAGCAGAGCAAAGGCACCGACACCGTCTCGGCATTCATCAACCTCGCGCTCGCGCTCGGCTTGCCCGGCCGACCCAACAGCGGGTACGGCTGCATCACCGGCCAGGGCAACGGCCAAGGCGGCCGCGAGATGGGCCAGAAGGCCGACCAGCTGCCCGGCTATCGCAAGCTCGACGACCCGGTCGCTCGCGCGCACATCGCGCAGGTATGGGACGTCGACGCCGACAGCCTGCCGGGTGTCGGCGTCTCCGCCTACGAACTCCTCGACTCACTCGGCAGCGCCGACGGTCCGTCGGCGCTGCTCGTCATGGGCACCAACCCTGTCGTCTCCGCCCCACGTTCGACAGCGTCACCGACCGGCTGCGCTCGCTCGACCTGCTCGTCGTCTGCGACCCGTTCCTGTCGGAGACAGCCGAACTCGCCGACGTCGTGTTCCCGGTGGCGCAGTGGGCCGAGGAGAGCGGCACGATGACCAATCTCGAAGGCCGGGTGTTGCGGCGGCAGCGGCTGATGCCTCCACCGCTCGGTGTCCGAACCGACCTCGACGTGTTGAACGCACTCGCCAACTCGGCTCGGGTGCCCTACCGGCTTCGCGCGCCGAGCCGGCTGAGGTGTTCGCCGAACTTCGGCGGGCAACCGCAGGGTGCCATCGCCGACTACTCCGGTATCGACGACGCGCGCCTCGATTCCGAGGCCGGCGCGTACTGGCCGTGCCCGCGAGGTACCGACGGCACGCCGCGCATGTTCGCCGAAACCTTCGCGACCCCTGATGGCCGCGCCCGTTTCATCGACGTCGACCATCGGCCGATTGCCGAGGAACTCGACGCCGAATATCCGCTGCTATCTCACGACCGGCCGGGTGCTGGCGCACTACCAAAGCGGCACGCAAACCCGCCGGGTGCCCGACCTTGTCAAGGTCGCCCCTGAAGCCTTCGTCGAGCTGAACCCGGTTCTTGCCGCCGACCTCGATGTAGCGGACGGCGATCACGTGCGCATCGTGAGCCGCCGCGGCTCGGCGACGGCCAAGGCACGGCTGACCGATCACATCCGGCTGCGACACGATCTTCATGCCGTTTCATTGGGGCGGCGCCGGCAACGCCAACCAGCTGACCAATCCCGCGCTCGACCCGGTCTCGAAGATGCCCGAGTTCAAAGTGTGCGCTGCCCGGGTCGAACGGATCGACTCATGACCGCGCCACGTGTCGTCATCATCGGCAACGGCATGGCGGGTGCGCGGTTGGCCGAGGATCTTCGCCGCGCGCGATCCGCACCACATGCTCGACATGACCATCCTGGGCGACGAAGTACACGAGGCCTACAACCGTGTCCTGCTGTCAGAAGTCTTGGCTGGCAAGCATGTTCTCGACGACATCCGGCTGAGCGCCCCCGGGTGGCACGAGCGGCACGGGGTCGACGTCCGGCTCGGCGATGCTGTTGTCGGCGTCGATCGTGCGCGTGGGCTGGTTTGTACGGCGGCAGGCCGCGACGTGCGGTACGACGTGTTGGTGTTCGCAACCGGCAGCGAGCCGAATATCCCGACCATCGAAGGGCTTCGTCGCGACGACGACACCTTGATCCCGGGCGCGTTCTTCCTCAGAACTGTCGACGACTGTCGGGAGTTGATCGCGGCGTCGCGGTCGGCGCATCGCGTCGCGGTCATCGGTGGCGGACTGCTCGGTATCGAGGCAGCGCGAGCATTGGCGGTGCATGACACTGAGGTCATTGTGCTGCACGGCTCGGAGCACGTGCTCGATCGCCAGCTCGACGCCGCTGCCGGTGACGTGCTCGGCCGCGCGTTGCACGGCCTGTCGATTTCAGTGCGACTCGGGCGCACGCGCGCAGCGGGTCATCATCGATGACGCCGGCCGGCTCGGCGGTGTCGAACTAGCCGACGGTTCCTATGTTCTGGCCGACTTGCTCGTGATTGCCGCCGGCACCACGCCTCGGGTCGAGCTCGCGCGGGCCTGCGGCCTTGAGGTCGACCGAGGCATCATGGTCGACGCCACGATGCGATCGGTCGACGACCCGCGAATCTTCGCCATTGGCGACTGCGCGCAGTTCGGCGACCGCGTCTACGGTGTCGTGGCCGCAGCTTGGGAGCACGCCGCGATGGCGGCCAATCACATCACCGGAGCTGACCCGGCCGCGCGTTACACCGGATCGCGCTCGATCACCCGGCTGAAGGCAGAGGGCTCTGACCGTCGCGTCGATGGGCCGCACCGAGCCGGTCGACGAGCGCGACGAGGTCGTCATGGTGACCGACACAGCAAAGGGCTCGTACCGGAAGCTGGTGGTGCGCGACGGCAAACTGCAAGGCGCAATGGTGGTCGGCGAACTCGCGAGCATCGCCACGATCTGCCAGCTCTACCAGCGTGACGCACTGTTGCCCGTCAGACCGGTTGTCGCTGCTCGCCCAACCGTCGGCCACATCTCGGCATCGGCCGCGACCGCCGGCACGACACCCGCGCTGATGCCGCTCGGCACCACGGTCTGCACGTGCAACGGCGTCACCAAGAAGGTGATCCAGAACGCAGTGCTCGGTGGGGCGCGAACACTTACCGCGGTCGCAACCGAAACCCGCGCCACCACCGGTTGCGGTGGTTGCCGCGATGTGGTGTGCGGGCTGGTCGACTGGCTGGTCGCGGCCGACACCGGCGCCGAGGCCGACCTTGACGACGTGGCCATGCAACGGCGGCGGCCTCGCAACAGCCGCCTTTCGTCGCGAGCTGCGGACACCGGTGGAGGCGTCATGAAAACGCGTCGGATGGTCGTCATCGGCCACGGCATGGTCAGCCAGCGGTTTCTTGAGGCGTTGCGGGCAAAGGCGTCGAGAGCGGCTGGCGCATCCTGGTCATCGGCGACGAGCGACATGCCGCATACGATCGGGTCGCACTGTCGTCCTACGTCGATGGCCGCACCGCCGCCGAGCTCAGCATGGTGCCGCCCGACTTCTTCGAGTCCGAACGCGTCACGCTGTCGTTGGGTGACGGTGTGGAGTTGGTCGATCGAGCCCGCAAGTTCGTGCGTTGCGCGTCGGGCCTCGAGCACCCCTATGACGCGCTGGTGTTCGCGACCGGCTCCAGCGCGTTCATTCCGCCGATCCTCGGCAACGACCTGCCGGGCTGCGAGCCCTACCGCACGCTTCGACGACCTCGACGCGATCCGCACGCACGCGGCTCGCGCTACCGCCGGCATCGTCATCGGCGGCGGCCTGTTGGGCCTTGAGGCGGCCAATGCGTTGAAGTCGCTCGGGCTGCGCACGCATGTCGTCGAAGCGGCACCACGACTCATGCCGGTGCAAGTCGACACCGGTGGTGGCGCGGTACTCAAGCGACTCATCGGCAATCTCGGCATCTCGTTGCACGTCGGCAGCAGCACCAAGCAGATCGTGGCGGGCGCCGACGGCAGAGTCGCTCGACTTCTGTTCGCCGACGACACTGAGATCGAAGCACAGACCATCGTTTTCGCCGCGGGCATCAGGCCGCGCGATGAGCTCGCGCGCGCCTGCGGCCTAGCGATAGGCCCGCGTGGCGGAGTGCTCGTGAACGATCGCTGCGCGACTGACGACCCGGCGATTTTCGCCATCGGTGAGTGCGCCAGCGTCGACGGCACTGTCTATGGCCTGGTTGCGCCGGGCTACGCCCAGGCCGAGGTTCTTGCCGACAGATTCGCCGATCGCGACAGCAACTTCGGCGGCGCTGACATGTCGACCAAACTGAAATTATTAGGTGTCGATGTGGCCAGCTTTGGCGACGCCCACGCGACATCGGAGGGCGCGCTCGAACTGGTTTGGGCCGACCACGTGTCGGGCGTGTACAAGAAGCTCGTGGTCTCAGACGACGCCTCGACGTTGCTTGGCGGTGTGCTCGTCGGCGATGCGTCGTTGTACGCGGCCCTTCGCCCTATGGTCGGTCGGCGGCTCGATCAACCCGCTGAATCACTGATCCTGCCGGCGTCGTCCGGCCCTGGCCTGTCGATGCCCGCTGATGCGCAGGTGTGTTCGTGCAACGCGGTCACCAAGGGCGAGTTGCTGACGGCGATCACTGACGGCGGCTGCACCGATGTCAGTTCGCTGAAGGCCTGCACGCGAGCCGGCACGTCATGCGGCTCGTGCGTTCCGATGCTGAAGTCGTTGCTCGTCGAAGCGGGCGTCGACTCGAGCCGCGCGTTGTGCGAACACTTCGCGGTGTCGCGTGCCGACCTGTTCGACATCGTGCGGATCAGTGAAATTCGCACGTTCAGCGAGTTGATCTCGAGACACGGCAGTGGCCGTGGCTGCGACATTTGCAAGCCGGCCGTTGCCTCGATCTTGGCGAGCCTGCACAACGAGCACGTTCTCGATGGCGAGAACGCCGCGACGCAAGACACCAACGATCACGTGATGGCGAACCTGCAACGCGACGGCACCTACTCGGTCGTGCCTCGCATACCCGGCGGCGAGATCACCCCAGAACGGCTGATCGTCATCGGCGAGGTTGCTCGCGACTTCGGCCTGTATACGAAGATCACCGGCGGGCAGCGCATCGACCTGTTCGGCGTGCGGCTCGAGCAGTTACCGCACGTCTGGAAAAGGCTGGTCGATGCCGGCTTCGAATCCGGCCACGCTTACGGAAAAGCTTTGCGTACGGTGAAGTCGTGCGTCGGCTCGACCTGGTGCCGATACGGCGTGCAAGATTCAGTGACCCTCGCCATCGACCTTGAGCTTCGCTACCGCGGGCTTCGGTCGCCGCACAAGATCAAGGCGGGTGTGTCGGGTTGCGCGCGCGAATGCGCCGAGGCGCGGGGCAAGGACTTCGGCATCATCGCCACCGAGAACGGCTGGAATCTCTACGTCGGCGGCAACGGCGGATTCACGCCCCGGCATGCCGAACTGTTCGCGAGCGACCTCGACACCGAGACGCTGGTTCGCTACATCGACCGATTCCTCATGTACTACATCCGCACTGCCGACCGTCTCCAGCGCACGGCAGTCTGGATTCAATCGATGGACGGCGGGTTGGCGCACCTTCGCGAGGTCATCATCGACGACGTGCTCGGCATCGCCGACGAACTCGATCAGGCGATGGCCCGCCACGTTGACTCCTATGTCGACGAGTGGGCTGCGACGCTCGAGGATCCAGTGAAGCTGTCGCGATTCGTTTCCTTCGTGAATGCTCCCGGTACTCCTGACCCCGACATCATGTTCGTCTCCGAACGTGACCAGCCGCGACCGGCGACCCCCGAAGAACGGGCAGTACTGGTCGCCGGACCGAAGCTGGAGGTGCTCACGTCATGACGACCACAGAATCGCCGGCGGCTATAGCTGCACCGATGGCCACCGACGCCGTCCAATGGGTGGCGATCTGTGCACTGGCCGATCTCGTGCGCGAGCGGGGAGTAGCCGCGCTCGTCGCGGGCTGCCAGGTTGCGATCTACCGGCTCGATGATGACTCCGTCTGGGCGGTGGGCAATCGCGACCCGTTCTCGGGCGCCAACGTCATGAGCCGGGGTCTGGTCGGCACCCGAGCGGGCACGGCTGTGGTCTTTTCGCCCATGTTCAAGCAGGCGTTCGCCCTATCCTCCGGTGACTGTCTCGACGACCCGACGCAGGCCCTACCGTGGTATCCCGTGAAGGTCGTCGACGGAACCGTTCTTGTCGGGATGCCGTAGTGGCCGCTCCCGTGCGCCTCGACGCGCCTGAAAATGTGCCGCCGCTGGCTGGATTCACGGTCGCCGTCACTGCTTCGCGGCGGGCCGAGGAGCTGGGTTCGTTGCTCGAGCGGCGCGGCGCGCGGGTGATCTACGCGCCGGCGATTCGCATCATTCCGCTTGAAGATGACACCGAACTGCTCGCCGTTACGCGCGAGTGCATCGCGACTCAGCCCGACGTCGTGGTGGCGACGACCGGCATCGGATTTCGCGGCTGGGTCGAAGCCGCCGAGGGTTGGGGGCTCGCCGACGGACTCATCCGCTCGTTGTCGAAAGCGCGGCTGCTGGCACGCGGCCCGAAAGCACGCGGCGCGCTTCGAGCCGTCGGCTTGCAGGAGGAGTGGTCGCCCGAGTCGGAGTCGTCGTCGGAGGTGTTGGAGCACCTGCTTGAAGGTGACGTCGAAGGCTGCCGCATCGTCGTCCAAATTCATGGTGAACCGCTGTTCGATTTCAGCGAGACCTTGCGCATGGCGGGCGCCGAGGTGATCGAGGCGCCTGTCTATCGGTGGGCGCCGCCCGACGATCCGGCACCGCTGCAACGACTCGTCGAATGCATCGCTACCCGCCAACTCGAATGCGTCACGCTGACGAGCGCGCCGGCCGCCGCCAGCCTGCTGAAATGCGCTGACGATGCCGGTCGGCTGCCCGCGCTGATCGAGGCGTTCGACCGCGATGTGCTGATGGCGTCGGTCGGCCCGATCACCGCCGCACCGCTCCAGCGGTATGGCATTCGGTCGGTGATGCCGCCGCGTGCGCGTCTTGGTGCGTTGGCGCGCGAGGTCGTCACCGAATTGCCACGACGTTCGCCGGTGTTGCCGGTGGCCGGTCAGTGGCTGCAGGTTCGCGGGCAGGCCGCGGTGGTCGACAACGTGTTGAAGCCGCTCGCGCCGGGAGCGATGGCGATCTTGCGGTTGCTTGCCGAGCGGCCAGGAGTCGTGCGCCCGCGGGCGGAATTGCGGCAGGCGCTCGCTGGTGGCGAAGACGCCGACGACCACGCCGTCGAGGTGGCGGTCGCCCGATTGCGGACGGCGATGGATGCGCCCCGCGTCGTGCAAACGGTGGTGAAGCGCGGGTACCGGTTGGCCTACGAACCCGAACGGCTACGCGAAGACGATGGCATCGACAACCCCGCGGTCTGTTGAGCACCTTTCCCGATGCGATCGTCCTGGCCGGCGGCAGCGGACGCCGATTGGGCGGGGTCGACAAGCCGGCGCTCGTCATTGGCGGTACGAGCTTGCTGGATCGGGTGCTCGCTGCCGTTGACGAATCGCCGGTCGTGGTCGTCGTCGGCCCACCACGACTGACTGCCCGGCCGGTGCTGTTCGCGAGTGAGCAGCCGAGGGGCGGTGGGCCGGCGGCGGCCTTAGCGGCCGGCCTGCCGGTGGTGACTGGCGACGTCGTTGCGGTGCTAGCAGCTGATCTGCCGTTCGTGACGGCCGACGTCGTGCGTTACCTGGCCGCGCAACTGGGCACGCGCAACGGTGCCTTGATCGTCGACGCCGACGGCAACGATCAGCTGCTTCTCGGCGTTTGGCGCACCGCCGAGCTGCATGCTGCAGTCAACGCTGCCGGTCCGCTCGCCAACCGCGGGCTGCACCACGTGCTCGGTCGGCTGAATCCAGTGCACGTCGTGCTTCCGGCCGCCGAGCCGGTGCTCGATTCAGCGAGCGAGGGCGTAAGCGGGGTGATGCAACCGCGGCCGTGGTGGGATTGCGATACGCCCGCCGACGTACGACGCGCCGAGGAGTACGCATGACCACCATCGAAAGCTGGCTCGACGAGGCTTGCCGGCTTCTTGGGCTGCCCGATGTTCCCGGGCCTGAGGTTACTGATCGATTGCTCGAGCTGGCTCGCGATGTCGCGCACGGTATTGCGCGGCCGGCTGCTCCGCTGACCACCTACTTGCTCGGCCTGGCCGTCGGTACGACGCAGGCAAATGTTGCCGAAATCGAGCGGCTGGCCGCCCTGATCTCGACCGCGGCCGCAAGCCACCGATCGACCCGGGTGCGGCCGCGGAGTAGGGTAGACGCCGCACGAATTCGACGTGCAGGTGTGCTGAAAGGGGTTCGGTGAGCGAGCCGTCTACCGAACTCCAGCACGAGCAGCACTACGTCGACGAGCTTTACGGCAGGCTCGACGAGTTGCGCGACCGCGCCGAACGCGAGCTGACCGTCGTCCGGGCTACGGCCCCGTCGGGCACCCATCAGAATCGCTCAGAGCGCGACGCGTTCGCCACCTTGTATGAACACCGGCTGGCGCAATTGCGCGCGGTCGAGGATCGCTTGTGCTTCGGCCGGTTCGACACGACCGACGCAGGGCGACGCTATGTGGGGCGCATCGGTTTGTCGGACGACGACCGCCGCCAGCTGCTGATCGACTGGCGCGCGCCGGCCGCACGACTCTTCTACCAGGCGACCGCGGCCGCACCCGGCGACGTCATTCGACGACGTCACCTGACCACGCGCGGTCGTACGGTCACGGCGATCGAAGACGAAGTGCTCGACCTCGACGCACTCGAGGCCGGCGACGTTTCGACCTTGTCGGGTGAAGGTGCGTTGCTCGCCGCGTTGAATGCGAAGCGCACCGGGCGCATGGGCGACATCGTGGCCACGATCCAAGCCGAGCAAGACGACGTGATCCGCGCCGAGCTGCCCGGCGTCTTGGTCGTGCAAGGTGGGCCCGGTACCGGCAAGACAGCGGTCGCGCTGCACCGAGCTGCGTACTTGCTGTACACCCATCGCGAGCGGCTGGCGCGTACCGGTGTCTTGCTGGTCGGGCCGAACCAGACCTTCCTGCGCTACATCGAAAAAGTGCTGCCCTCGCTGGGCGAAACCGGCGTTGTCACGATGACACCGGGCGAACTGTTTCCGGGCGTCGTCGCGGTCGCCGACGATGTCGCCGAGGTCGCCGCCCTGAAGGGCAGCCCCGCGATGGCCGAGGTGATCGCAGCTGCGGTGCGCGCACGGCAACGCGTGCCCGACGGGCCGCGCACCCTCAACGTCGAAGGCCATCAATTGGTGCTGCGGCCGCATGTCGTTGCCGCTGCCCGTGCGCATGCGCGGCGCAACCAGAAGCCGCACAACCTCGCCCGCGTCGGCTACGTCAAAGAGATTCTCGACGGACTCGTGTCGCAGTACGCCCGCATGCTCGGCGTCCAGCTCTCTGGCGACAACCGCTCGGAGCTGCTGGCCGACCTGCGCGACTCGGCCGACGTGCGCCGCGAGGTCAACCTCACCTGGATGCCGCTGACTCCAACGGGGTTGCTCGAGAGTTTGTACGCCGACCCGGCCCGATTGGCCGCGGTCGACCCCCGATCTGGACGACGACCAGCGCGCGTCGCTGCATCGCGAGCGCGGGCGAACCGTGGACTGTCTCGGACGTTCCGCTGCTCGATGAGGCCGCCGAACTGCTCGGCGACGACGACACCGGCGGATACGAGACGCGGCGACTTGCGGCCCAGCAACGCCAGGCCGAAGTCGAGTACGCGCGTGGGGCGCTGCAGATATCTGGGGGAGCCGGTGGGCTGGTCAGCGCCGAGACGCTTGGCGCAGCGGTTCGCCGACGAAGGCCCGATCGCTGACCGCGGCCGAGCGCGCCGTCGGCGACCGGACGTGGGCGTACGGCCACATCGTCGTCGACGAGGCGCAAGAGCTGTCGGCGATGACCTGGCGCATGCTGATGCGGCGTTGCCCGACGAAGTCGATGACGCTGGTCGGCGACATTGCGCAGACCGGCTCGGCGGCGGGCGCGCACTCGTGGGCGCAGGTGCTCGACCCTTACGTCGAGGGTCGTTGGCGGCATGACCGAATTGACCGTCAACTACCGCACGCCGCCCAGGTGATGGAGCTCGCGTCGGCGGTGCTCGACGGCCGCCGGCATCGAGGTCGAGGCGCCGCGATCGGTTCGCGATGGCGATGTCGCGCCGTCGGCGGTTCGCATCGAGCCCGGCGACAATGACGCGATCGTCGACGCTGGTGCGCGCCGAGCTTGCCGTGCTCGGCGACGGCCGGTGTGCGGTGATCGTTCCTGAGCGGCTGCTCGATGACGTTGCCGCCGCGTTGACGGCGGCGCTCGGCGCCGGCGTCGTCGCGGCCGGCGACCGCGCCCTCGACGCGCCGGTCTCGGTTGTTACGGTGCGGCAGGCCAAGGGCCTTGAGTTCGACACCGTCGTGTTGGTCGAGCCGGCGCAGATCCTGGCCGCGTCCGCGCGTGGTGCGAACGACGTCTATGTCGCGCTGACGCGGCCGACCCAACGGCTGTACGTCGTCCACAGCGAACCGTTGCCGGCCGGACTTGAATCGCTCGATGAGGCGACCGCTCCGGTCGGCTGAATCGACGGACGACCGAACGAGTCGCCGCCAGCCAGGCACTCATCGAGGCGGCGTCAGGGCGATTTGAATGCGACCTGGGTGAGGAAGTCGCGCAGCAGGATGCGCCACACGTGCCATTCGTGGCTACCGTCGACGTAGTCGGTGACCGGGTGGATGCCGGATGCTCGCAGCGTGGCGAGCTCGATGGTGGCGTTGTCATAGATCGGGTCTTGCAAACCGGCGCCGAGGAACACGTGGACGGCTTTGATGGCGGTTGCCTGTGCTGGCGTGACCGAATCCAACGACGGGTACGGGCTGAAGATGCCGAAGGAGCCGAACGCCGTCGTGTGGTTGACGAGCAGATCGGTGGTGAAACCGCCGCCGCACGAAAGCCCGGCGACGGCCCGTTGGGTTGCAGCTGATGCGACGTTGTAGTGCGCTTGCACGTACGGGACGACGTTGCCCAGCAGGTCGCCGGCGAATTCGGTTGCAGCACCGCCGGGGTCGAGCAGTGCAGTTCTGGGTAAACCCGCTGGGATCGGGCATCACCACGACCATCGGCGGCACGCGTTTGGAACCGATCAGGTTGTCGATGATGTTCGTCGCGTCACCAGCCGTCGACCACTCGATTTCGATGCCGGTGTAGCCGGGAACCAGGTACAGCGTCGGGTACGGCGCAGAGCGGTGCGGGTCGTACCCGGGTGGCGTGTAAATCGCCACGTAGTGCCTGCCTGGTGGATCGACCGAAGCGGACGAGGTGTACGAGACATTGGTCAATGACCCGTGCATTGGGTTCGCTGCCTGCCACGAGTAATCCACGTCCTTGAAGGCGGCATCCGCTGGGACGTACACCTGACTGACGTTCTCCACCGAGCCGATCGAGGTGCCGTTGTGCATGTTCCATGGTGGGTTGCTCGGATCCGCGGTCTCGGTACAGCCAGTTCCATCCGGGAGGACGCAGTTCACCAAGTAGCCGTAGCTGTAAACGCCGGACGGCAACGGCGTCGTGTACGACCAGACTCCGTCGGACCCCTTCGTCATCGCGGCGACGGGCCAGTTAGCGGCGATCTCGTTGGGATACATGATCGGTATGTCGCCCGGCGCCCACTGCGAGGGCAGCAGGCCCTGCGATGTTGTGCTCGTGGTGTGTTTGGGGTCGGAGAAGTACCACTCACCCTTGATCTCGATCGCAGTTGCGCTCGGGTCGCTATAGCGGAAAGTGACCGTGTACCCCGTGGGTGGCTTACCGGTGTGCGTGACAACAGGTGGTAGTCCTGACGCTGCAAACTCGGACTGCTGCTCGTCACGGCGCTGGCTACCGGCGAAGCAGCTGGCGATGACGCTGGGCTCAGGCTGGCGCTCGCGGTCGCGTTGGCCACCGGCTTCTTCGCGCCGGTGCAGGCGGTCGAAACCGTCAAGAGCGCTACCGCCGCAACGGCTGCGGCCGGCACGCGGCCGACACTGCGCATGTCCCGCAGCTTACCGGCCGCGCCGCTCACGGCGTGTACACGGACGAGGGTCGACTCCAGTCCACTCTGTCGACGGTAATGGTCTACTGGAGTACCTTTGAGCGACACGAGACGGAGCGCCATGGGACGGCCGATCATCGGGCTCACGACCTACCGCGAGAACGCGCGCTGGGGCGTGTGGGAGCGATTGGCGTGACTTCCAGTCGACCCTGCTACACCGACGCCATCGCGGCCAGTGGCGGTGCGGTCGTGCTCATTCCGCCAGCCGACTTCGGGAGTGTCGACGTGCTGCCTGCACTCGACGGGCTGTTGTCAGTGGCGGTGCCGATGTCGACCCGGCGACGTACGGCGCCGACGCGCACCCGGAGGCCGGCCCGTTTCGGGCCAACCGCGACGACGCCGAGTTTGCGCTTGCTCAAGGCGGCGGTCGAGGCAGGGCGTGCCGGTGCTCGGTATCTGCCGTGGCGCCCAGGTGCTCAACGTTGCGCTCGGTGGCGATCTGACCCAGCATTTGCCTGATATTGAAGGGGTTTTGCCGCATCAGAGGGCAGCTGGCGTCTTCAGCACCAGGGTCGTGACGCCTCGACGACGACAGCTGGATCGGGCGCACGTTGGGCGCCAACGTGTCGACCGCGTGCCATCACCACCAGGCCGTCGACCGGTGGCGCCAGGGCTTCGGATCGTCGGTCAAGCCGACGACGGCACGCCCGAAGCGATCGAGGCTGAGCGACGGCCGCCGGTGTTCGGCGTCCAGTGGCATCCGGAGCAACTCGACGACCGTCAGGCTGTTCGAAGCGTTCGTCGCACTCGCGGCGAACCGTCAGTCGTTCCGTCGGCGCGCAGCACCGCTCATCGCGCGCCGACGCCGGCCGTCGCTGCAAGTCACGTGCGAACTTCGCGTCCTACCCCTTGCCGCCAGGGTCGGCCGGGTCTATGGTCCGCTACCAGACCAATAAGCGCGCGGCGGGCGCGCCCTCCAGGCTCTTTCGAGGAAGGATGCGGGATGTCCGAATAAACGGAGTCTCGTCCCACCAGTTCTGCGCCACCCTCAGCCGCGGCCGCTAGTCACGCCGGGCTGGCAGTCATCGATCACGACGAGAAGCGCCTGCACGAGCTCGGCTATGCCCAGGAGCTGCATCGTGGCATGGGCTGGTTCTCCAACTTTGCCGTCTCGTTCACGATCATCTCGATCCTGTCCGGCGGCATCACCACCTACTACCTCGGCATGATCGCGGGCGGCCCGCGGGTCATCATCTGGGGCTGGCTCTTCGTGGGCGGCATGGTCATGCTGGTCGGCGCGGGTATGGCCGAGGTGTGCTCGAGCTTCCCGACCGCAGGTGGCCTGTACTACTGGGCAGCGAAGCTTGCGCCGGAGGGCAAGGCTCCGGTGTGGAGTTGGTTCACCGGCTGGTTCAACCTGCTCGGCCAGGTCGCGGTCACCGCGTCGATCGACTTCGCCATGGCGACGTTCCTCGGATTCTTCTTGAACCTGACGACCGGGTTCCAGGGAACCGCAAAGAGCCTGTTTGGGATCTACACGCTGGTGCTCATCGCGCACGGCATCCTGAACAGCCTGGGTGTCAACATCATCGCCAAGCTGAACAACATCAGCGTGTGGTGGCACCTCACCGGCGTCGTCGTCATCGTCGGGCGCACTGTTCATCCTGCCCGACGCGCACAAGCACCAGTCGATGTCGAACGTGTTCACCAAGTACTACGACGGTCTCGGTTGGGGCTTCGGTGGCCACGCGATCTGGGTCGTTCTCGTCGGTCTCATGATGGCGCAGTACACGCTGACCGGGTACGACGCGTCGGCGCACATGACCGAAGAAACCCGTGACGCCGCGACGAGTGGCCCGCGCGGCATCATGACGTCGATCTGGGTGTCGGTCGTCGCCGGTCTCGTCTTGATGATCGGGCTCACGTACGCGATCCCTTACGCGATCGGCAGCGACGCCTACGTCGGTGCGGCCGGCGCGGGCATCAACGCGCCCGGCGTGCTTGTGGGTCGCGTCGATCGGCCGCCATGCCGCCGAGTTCCTCATCCTGATCTGCCTCGTCGCGCAGTTCTTCTGCGGCATGGCATCGGTGACGGCGAACTCGCGCATGATCTACGCCTTCTCTCGCGACGGCGCGGTGCCCGGCTCGCGGCTCTGGCACAAGGTGAACAAGCGCACCCGCACGCCAACGAACTCCATCTGGTTCGCCGTGGTGGGCGCGTTCATCCTTGGCCTGCCGTCGCTGTACCAGAACAAGGGCTACTCGGTCGCGTTCTTCGCGATCGTGTCCGTCGCGGTCGTCGGTCTCTACGTCTCCTACGTCATTCCGGTGTTGCTTCGCCGGATGCGCGGGTCCGACTTCACCCCTGGTCCGTGGCAGCTTGGCAAGTGGAGCCCGATCATCGGGTGGACCGCTGTCGTGTGGGTCGTCATCATCTGCTTCCCGCTGATGCTGCCGCAGTTCCACCCGGCCGGCCCCAACAGCTGGAACTTCGCGCCCGTCGCGGTCGCGGCGGTCATCGGATTCGCCGGCATCTACTGGCTGGTCTCAGCCCGCAAGTGGTTCACCGGCCCGAAGGTGCAGGGCACTGCGGAGGAACTCGCGGCGATCGAGGCGGAACTTTCGTCGCATCGGCTAAGCGGTGCCTCGCTAGGCCTGAGGGTGTCGCCGTGGTGCGGGTGTCGGCGTGAAACGCTGGCATCCCGCACCGCCGGGCACGGCCCAGGTCAGCGGACTGGCATGACGGCGTCGATGAGTCAGGAAGTCCGCGGTGTCCGACAATGTCCGAGCGCCAAGGTCTGCTCAGCGTCGAGCAACTGCGTGTCGAGGTCGACGCGGGCACGATCGACACGGTCGTTGATCGCGCTGCCCGACATGCAAGGCCGGCTGCAGGGCAAACGCCTGACCGGGCGGTTCTTCCTTGACGAGGTGCGTCGAGCACGACACCGAGGGCTGCAACTACCTGCTTGCGGTCGACGTCGAGATGAACACGGTCGACGGCTACGCGATGTCGTCGTGGGAGTCGGGCTACGGCGACTTCGTGATGCGGCCCGACGTCGCGACGCTGCGACGGGTGCCGTGGCAGCAGGCACCGTGCTGCTGATGTGCGACCTGCTCGAGGCGACGGATGCGCCGGTCGTCGCCTCGCCGCGCGGACATCTTGCGCGTCGCAGCTCGACCGGCTGCAGCAGCGCGGCTGGAAGGCGATGATCGGCACCGAGCTCGAGTTCATCGTCTTTCGCGACAGCTACGAAGACGCGTTCAGCCGCAGGTATCAAGCACCATGTCGCCGGCCAACCAGTACAACGTCGACTACTCGACTGCTCGGCACCATCCGGGTCGAGCCGTTGCTGCGGCGCATCCGCAACGGCATGGAAGGCGCGGGCATGCGGGTCGAGTCGGCGAAGGGCGAGTGCAACCTCGGGCAGCACGAGATCGCCTTCCTGTACGACGAGGCGTTGGTCACCTGCGACAACCACAGCATCTACAAGACCGGTGCGAAAGAGATCGCCGCGCGACGAGGGCATGAGCCTGACGTTCATGGCGAAGTACGACGAGCGCGAAGGTAGCTCGTGTCACATTCACCTGTCACTGCGATCGGACGACGGCGGGCCGGTGTTCGCCGGCGAGGGCGACGGGGACCGACACGGGTTCTCGCCGGTATTCGAACACTTTCTGGCTGGCCAACTGCACGCGATGCGTGAGCTGACGCTCTTCTACGCACCGAACATCAACAGCTACAAGCGATTTGTCGAAGGCAGCTTCGCGCCGACCGCGATCGCGTGGGGCCGCGACAACCGCACCTGCGCGCTACGCATCGTCGGCCACTCGCCGTCGTCGCTTCGTTTGGAGAACCGGGTGCCGGGTGCCGACACGAACCCCTACCTCGCGACCGCGGCGATGATCGCGGCCGGCTTGCACGGCGTCGAGCACGAACTCGAGTTGCCGCCGTCGTTTGCCGGCAATGCGTATGCGGCCGACTTCCAGCGATTGCCGACTACTCTGCGCGCGGCGCTCGAACTGTGGGAGAAGAGCGATCTGGCGCAGGGCCGCGTTCGGTGACGAGGTCGTGGCGCACTATGCCAACAACGCCGCGGTCGAACTCGCTGCGTTCGAGCGGTCAGTGACCGACTGGGAGCGTGTCCGGGGATTCGAGCGGCTATGACGACGAGCGTCGCCCACGACCTCAGCGTCGACCATCAAGTCATCAACCCTGCGACCGGTGCGGTCGTCGCGACGGTCGCGCAGACCAGTCTCCAGGAAGCCGACCTCGCTATCGAGCGGGCGGCCGCTGCGTTCGAATCGTGGCGCGAGGTAGCGCCGGCCGATCGCGGCCGGCTGCTTCGGCGGTTTGCCGACGCTGTCGATGCGGCCGGTGAAGAGTTGGCCGGCTCGAGGTGGCGAACTCGGGTCACACGATCAGCAACGCACGGTGGGAAGCCGGAAATGTGCGCGACGTGCTTGCGTACTATTCGGCTGCGCCCGAACGGCTGTTCGGCCGGCAGATTCCGGTTGCTGGTGGCATCGACATCACGTTTCGTGAGCCCCTCGGCGTCGTCGGCATCATCGTGCCCTGGAACTTCCCGATGCCGATTGCGGGTTGGGGTTTAGCGCCCGCACTGGCCGCCGGCAACACCGTCGTGCTCAAGCCGGCCGAACTGACGCCGCTGACGGCCATCAGGCTCGGCGAGTTGGCGATCGAGGCGGGCATTCCCGAGGGTGTCTTCACTGTGCTTCCGGGCCGGGGAGCGGTCGTGGGTCAGCGGTTCGTGACGCATCGCGCTGTGCGCAAGGTCTGCTTTACCGGCTCGACCGAGGTCGGCAAGGCCGTGATGGTCGGCTGCGCCGACCAGGTCAAGCGCGTCACTCTCGAACTCGGCGGTAAGAGCGCGAACATCATCTTTGCCGACGCCGATCTGGCGGAAGCGGCGGCGACAGCTCCCTACGCGGTGTTCGACAATGCCGGACAGGATTGCTGCGCGCGTTCGCGAATTCTGGTGCAGCGCAGCGTCTTCGACCGATTCCTCGAGTTGTTCGAACCGGCAGTGGCTGGCGTGCGCGTGATCGATCCCACGCGATGAGGCCAGCGAAATGGGCCCGTTGATCAGCGCCGATCAGCGAGCGCGTGGTCGCCGCCTATGTGCCTGACGATACCGACGTCGCGTTTCGCGGATCGGCTCCTGACGGGCCAGGCTTCTGGTTCCCGCCGACCGTCGTGACGCCACGAGATCACCACGTCGCCGGTGTTTCGCGAAGAGGTGTTCGGGCCGGTAGTCGCGGTCGTGCCGTTCGACGATGAGGCCGATGCGATCCGGATCGCGAACGACACCGACTACGGACTGTCGGGATCGATCTGGTCGCAGAACATTGGCCGCGCGTTGCGGGTGGCGCGAGGCGTCGATGCCGGCAACCTGTCGGTCAACTCGCATTCGTCGGTGCGCTACAGCACGCCGTTTGGTGGATTCAAGCAGTCGGGCCTTGGCCGCGAGCTCGGTCCCGACGCACTCGACGCCTTCACCGATCGTCAAGAACGTGTTCATCTCGACGAAGGAGCCGAAGTGACAGATCGCCTGCAGGGCAAGGTTGCCGTCATCACCGGCGCCGGCAGCGGCATCGGCCTCGCGTCGGCGCGCCGGCTTGCCAGCGAGGGCGCGAAGGTGGTGTGCGTCGACGTCGACGACGTGGCCGGCAAAGCAGCCGCGGTCGAGACGGACGGCTTGTTCGTGCGGGCCGACGTGACATCTGAGGACGACGTGGAGGCGATGTACGCGGCCGCAATCGATACCTACGGCGGCATCGATATTGCGTTCAACAACGCGGGCATCTCGCCGCCAGACGACGACTCGATCCTCACGACCGGGATCGATGCGTGGCGCCGGGTGCAGGAAGTCAATCTCACCAGCGTGTATCTGTGCTGCAAGTACGCGATTCCGCACATGCAGGCGCGCGGCGGCGGGTCGATCATCAACACCGCATCGTTTGTGGCGGTGATGGGATCGGCGACATCGCAGATCAGCTACACGGCGTCCAAAGGTGGCGTTTTGGCGATGAGCCGCGAACTCGGCGTGCAGTTCGCGCGCGAGGGTATCCGAGTGAATGCGCTGTGCCCTGGCCCGGTGAACACGCCGTTGCTGCAGGAGTTGTTCGCGAAGTGACCCCGAGCGGGCCGCGCGGCGGTTGGTGCATATCCCACTCGGCCGATTTGCCGAAGCCGAAGAAATCGCGGCCGCTGTTGCCTTTCTCGCGAGCGACGACTCGTCGTTCATCACTGCCTCGTCGTTCCTCGTCGACGGCGGCATCAGTGGCGCCTACGTGACCCCGCTCTAGGATTTGGGCATGACCGCCTCGCCGCACGCGATCTCCGCGACCGAGCCAGCTCTGTTTGGTCCGGTATTGCGGCCGATCCGCAGCGGCAACGCGTTCGAGGAAACGGTCGAGCGGTTGTTGCACACGATCAAGCTGGGCGTGGTAGCGCCCGGTGACCGGTTGCCGGCCGAACGCGATCTCGCGAGCCGGTTGCGGGTCAGCCGCGAAACGTTGCGCGACGCGATTGGCTCCCTGCGCGAAGCTGGTTATCTCGAGTCTCGCCGTGGTCGCAGTGGCGGCACCTTCGTGGTCACGAACTCGGTGCCGGTCGCGCGCAGCAAACGACTGCGGCCGTCGGCAACTGCGCGAAACGATCTCGAAGATGCGCTGGCATTTCGGCTCGCGGTCGAATCGGGGGCGGCGCAAAGTGCCGCGCGCCGAAGCTTGCGAGCGGGCGAGCGCGCGCGCCTGCTGCGGTTGCAGACCGCCTGTTGTGAGGCTCCGTTGGCTGGCTACCGTACGGCCGACTCGCGGCTACACCTCGCGATTGCCGAGCTGTCGGGATCGCCTTCGCTGGCGTCGGCGGCCGCCGACGCGCGGGTGCGCGTGAACGATCTCCTCGACGCAATTCCCTTGCTTTCCCGCAACATCGAGCACTCGAACCAGCAACACGCCGTGATCGTGCAAGCCGTTCTGGCCGGCGACGCACGCGCCGCACGCGAGGCGATGGCCGAACACCTCGATGGCACAGCAGCCTTGCTCCGTGCCTTCCTGGCCTAGCGTGGTCAAGGGCTGTCCCATTATTTGAGATAGTCATCTCGATGTACGAGACGATCAGCTAGCGTCGGTTGGTGTTCGCGTTCGCCACATCGACCTTGCGAGGAACAATGACACCGACGAAGGCCGTCTACACGCACGGACATCACGAATCCGTGCTGCGGTCACACCGCTGGCGAACCGCCGAGAACTCCGCCGCCTACTTCCTCCCGCATCTGCAACCGGGCATGACGCTTCTCGACGTCGGCTGCGGGCCGGGCACCATCACTTCCGATCTCGCCGCGATCATCGCCCCTGGCCGCGTGGTCGCGGTCGAGGTCAGTGCCGAGGCTCTTGAGATCGCGAAGTCGGAGGCGGCGACGCGCGGCCAGGCAAATGTTGATTTCGCGGTTGGTGACATCCACGACCTCGCGTTTCCCGATGCCTCGTTCGATGTCGTGCATGCGCACCAAGTGCTCCAGCACGTCGCCGAGCCGGTGGCAGCACTGCGCGAGATGCGACGAGTCTGCAAGCCGGGCGGCATTGTTGCAGCGCGTGACAGCGACTACGACGCGTTCTTCTGGTTCCCCGATGTGCCAGCCCTCGATGACTGGCGCGCGCTGTATCACGCGGTCGCGACGGCGAATGGCGGCGACCCGAACGCCGGCCGGAAGCTGCTGTCGTGGGCGCAGGCGGCTGGTTTCAGCGAGGTCGATGCCAGTTCGGCGTCCTGGTGTTTCGCGACGCCGGCCGATCGGGCGTGGTGGGGCGGTTTGTGGGCTGACCGGATCGTGAGTTCGGCCATGGCTGGGCAGGCGATCGCCATGGGTTTGGCCACTCCTGACGATCTTGCGGCGATCGCCGCAGGTTGGCTGGTATGGGCAGCTGCGGACGACGGGTGGCTCACGATTCCGCACGGCCAGATTGTGTGCAGGCCCTGACCAAGATTTTCTTCGCTGGCTTTCATGTTGAGCACAGTTTGATCCAAGGCTCTCGGGCCACCTTGTTCGTAACGGTCGCCGGAACGGGCGGCGACATCGCGACACCAGGTCGCGACGAAGACGACGAGCTCGAGGAGACGCCATGGACCACAGTGACAACGTCAACGGCGACAACGTCAACGGCGACAACGTCAACGGCGACAACGTCAACGGCGACAACGCCAACGATGCACCTACCGGCCCCACGCCGTGGTGGTCGCGCCCAGTCTCCGAGCAAGCGGAACAACGACCGGCAGAACTCAGCCCACAGCCAACCGCACCGCCAACGTGGACGGCGCCTGCTAGCTATCTGACAGGGGCGAGCGATGTGGCTGCGGCTGACGTGATGGAGCCCTCCGACACGACTCCCGGCCGGCGCGTCCTTCGAGGCGGTGTGGCGTTGACCGCCGCGGCCGTGGTGCTGTCGGCGGCCGCAGCCGGCACCGTCGTGCACGTCGTCGACGACCACAGCGGAACGAAGGGTGCGGCGCCGGTCGCAGCGTCCTCGACGACGTCGGGTTCCCAGACGAACTCCGCGTCGAATTCAGCCTCGACGGCGGCGTTGCCACCGGCCGCCCAGGTTGCCTCCGATGTCAAGACCGCGCTCGCCAAGATCGAGCCTTCCGTCGTCCTCATCAACGACACCATCACGCTCGGGCGCGGGTGGTCGCGGCGGGTTCGGTGGGTTCGGCGGGTTCGAGGAGACGGGCGCAGGCACCGGCATCATCATCAGCTCGAGTGGCCAGGTCGTCACGAACGCGCACGTCGTGAGTGGCGCGTCGTCGATCAAGGTCACGCTGCCCGACAACGGCGGCACGCACTCGGCGTCCGTCGTGGGCATTGATACCAATGCAGACCTGGCCGTCATTCAGATCGACGGTGTCAGCGGCCTGAAGGCTGCGACCTTTGCCAACTCCGACACCGCGCAGGTGGGTGACAGCGTGCTCGCGGTCGGCAATGCATTGGGTTACGGAGGCGCGCCGACGGTCACCGAAGGCATCTTGTCGGCGAAGGGCCGCAGCCTTACCGGCCAGTCGGACAACCTGACCAACCTGTTGCAGACCGACGCGGCGATCAACCCCGGCAACAGCGGGGGCCCGCTCGTTGACTCGACCGGGCAGGTCATCGGTATCGACACCGCAGTGGCGGCCGGAAGTGCTACCGAGCCCGCCCAGAACATCGGGTTCGCCATCCCGAGCAACACGGTGGTCGCTGCACTGCCGGCCTTGAAGGCGGGAGCCGGTGCCGGTTCGCAGGGTAACCAGGGCGCGACTCAAAACGGCACGTTCCTCGGCGTCTCGGTGGCCGACGCGACCGGCGGCGCATTGGTCGAGGCGGTCGAGCCTGGCAGCCCGGCGGAAAGCGCTGGCATTCAGGTCGGCGATGTGATCACCGCGATCGACGGCAAGACCATTGCCGACGGTGCTGCGTTGCAGACGGCGATTCGTTCGGAGAAGGCCGGCAAGGCCGTCGCGATCACCGTGCTTCGGGGCGGTCAGTCAACCACGTTGCACGCGACCCTCGGCACCTCGCAGCTGAACTCGTAACACGGCCCCGGCGCAGGGCGGCGGCGGTAAGGCTGGGCGACTTGGCGCGGTCGCGAACAAGTGCGACAAGATGCTGGTGCCAGTTTCGTAGTGCTGGAGGCCAACATTGCGCGAGGTTGTCACCATCGGCGTGACGGCAGTCACGTCGATGGGGCCGCTCGAAGTCGATCGGCTGAGCACTCGGTTGCCCGACGCCGAGAGGCAAGCTGCAGCGCAAATGCAGCGGCAGGCGCGGCGAGCTCACTTCGTGGTCGGTCGGCTTCTCGTGCGATCGCTGGCCGCAAGGGTCGCGGGCATCGACGCCTGCGACCTGGTGATCGACGTTGACGAACGAGGCCGCCCCCTGGTCGCCAACGCACCGTTCCAAGTCTTCGTGAGCATCGCCCACAGCGACAACCTCGTCGTGGCCGCAGCGGCAAAGCGTCGTGTCGGGGTCGATGTCGAACGGGTAAAGGCCGATCGACACCCGGGCATATTTCGCCGGGTTTGCTCGTCGCGCGAGCTACGACTTCTCGCACGCACAGCGGACGCCGACAGAGACCGCGCCTTCGTCGCCATCTGGTCAAGGAAAGAGGCGTATGGAAAGGCGCTCGGCGTGGGTCTCGACTACGACCTTCGAGCGGTTTCGGTGGGCCCGAAGGGCGCCAAGGTCCGCGGCGGCGCGGGAGTCTGGCGAGTTCGCGACTTCGACGCGATCGAGGGCTACGCCATCGCCGCGGCAGCACCCGGTCGGAGGTGGCGAGCAGCGCTCGACGTCGTGGATTGGCGCGACCTGTAGCGCCTAGGGTGGGTCATCGGACCAGCGCGTGCGTTTACTGCCCTGGGAGGGCAGCAAACGCACGCGATTCCGCGACGATGAGGGGCTGCCATGCCAGCGCACGCTCAGGTATCCGGTCTTGCGCGCCACACCCTGGCATCTCGACGCCGGATCGCGGCGGGCATCGCGGTTGCCTTGGTCGGGCCGATGGCCGGCGTCACCCTCGCCGCCTCAACCGCATCGGGGGCTACCGGACTCACCGTCACCCGAGTATCGGGCGCTGACCGGTATGCGACCGCCGCCGCCATCGCCGACTCGGGCTGGCCGGGCGCGCTGCCGGCGAACAGCACGCTGTTGCTGGCGACCGGGTCGACATTCCCCGACGCGGTCGCGGGGTCGGCCGCCGCCGGACACCTGAACGTGCCATTGCTGTTGACCGCGAGTGGGTCGTTGTCACCGCAAGCTGCGGCCGAGATCGATCGGCTGCAACCCGCACGGGTCGCGTTGCTCGGCGGCACTGCGGCTCTGAGCAATACCGTCGCGCAGCAGGTGGCAGCTCACGGGCCGACGGTGGTGCGCTGGCAAGGTGCCGATCGATTCGCGACCGCGGCCGCGATCTCGCAGAACACGTACCCGAACGGTGCGACGAACGTCTACCTGGCCACCGGCGCGACCTTCCCTGACGCGCTCGCCGGCGCGGCGCTGGCGGCGGTCGCCGGCGGCCCGCTGTTGTTGACGAACGCGACGACGCTCCCGTCGTCCACTGCGGCCGAGATCACCCGGCTGCACCCGTCGGCCATCGTCGTCCTCGGCGGTTCGGCCGCGGTGAGTGACAGCGTCGCCAACGCCGCTGTGCAGGCGGCCGGCGGAGCGGCATTGTCACGACTGCAAGGTGCCGATCGTTACGCGACCGCCGATGCCGTGGCCTCGGTCTTGGTGCAGGTCGGCGGCGGCACGACGGCCAATCACGGCGTGCTGCTTGCCACCGGACTCGACTTTCCCGATGCGCTTGCGGGTGCGGCCTGGGCCGGCGCGACCGACCGACCGCTGCTGTTGGTGCCACAGAATTACGTGACCCCGCAGACGTGGCAGACGATTCAAGATCTCGGCGCCGCCAGTGCCGTGGTGCTCGGTGGGAGCAACGCCATCTCGACAGCGGTCGCCGACGGGCTCGCCGCCGGTAACCCGCCGACGTCACCACCAGTACCTGTGGTCGGCGGGGCCACCGACTGGCCGACGTACCACCACGACGTTGCGCGCACCGGTGTCGCTACCGCGACGCCCGCGTTCACCGCCTTCTCCAAGACGTGGACGGCGCAACTTGACGGCGCGGTGTACGCGCAGCCACTGGTGCTTGGCACCACCGTGGTCGCCGCGACCGAGGGCGGTTCGCTCTACGGCTTGTCGTTGACCACCGGTGGTGTCTTGTGGCGCACCCACATCGCCGATCCGATCCCACTGTCGTCGCTGCCGTGCGGCAACATCAATCCGCTCGGCATCACCGGCACGCCGGCCTACGACGCGGCCACCGGACTCGTGCTGGCGGTCGCCGAGACCGCAGGCGGCCATCACATCCTGGCCGGCGTGCGCCTCGACGGCAGCATCGCCTTCACCCGCACCCTCGATCCGTTGGCCGGCAGCACGTTGCCCGCCCAGGAACGAGCGGCGATTCTCGTCGCAAACGGGCGGGTGTACGTCGCGTACGGCGGGCTGGCGGGCGACTGCGGCCCGTACATCGGCCAGGTCGTCTCGGTGTCAACCGACGGCAGTGGGACGCCGATCGGCTGGGCTGTTCCGACCAGCCGCGAAGGCGGCATCTGGGCACCCGCCGGGCCGATCGCCGACGCGAGTGGCGACATCTTCGTTGCGGCTGGTAACGGCGCATCGAACTCGACGTACGACGGCTCTGACTCGGTGACCCGGCTCTCGCCCGGCTTGGCGCGGCTCGACTTCTTCGGACCGAGCACGTGGGCCGACGACAACAACAGCGACCTCGACCTCGGCTCGATGTCGCCCGTGCTCGTCGGCGGCAAGCTACTTGCGGCTGGCAAGCGTGGTACCGCCTACCTGCTCGACCCTGCCCACCTGGGCGGAGTCGGTGGGCAACTCTCGCAGCTGAACGTGTGCGCACCCTTCGGCGGCGCGGCCGTGTCAGGCGCCGTTGCCTACCTGCCGTGCACCGACGGGTTGCGAGCCGTTTCCGTCAGCGGCAACACCATGACGATCGCCTGGCACGCCGGGGGACTCCCCGGTCCGCCGGTGTATGCGGCCGGCACGATCTACACGACCGACGGATCGGGTGCGGTGTACGCGCTCAATGCCGCAACAGGTGCCACCCTGGGCCACATCTCGGTGGGTTCGTTGCCGCACTTCGCCTCGCCAAGTTTGTCGGGTAATACGGTGCTCATCGGCACGACGAGTGGCGTCACCGCCGTGGGTCTTTCGTAGCTGTCGGCTATCTGGAGGAGTTCCCGTGACGTACCACGCGCTCGACGCGCGCTACGACCGCATGTCGTACCGGCGATGCGGTCGAAGCGGCATCTCGCTGCCGGCGATTTCGCTCGGTCTTTGGCATAACTTCGGCGACGACATGCCGGTGATGACGCAGCGGGCAATTCTGCGACGCGCGTTCGACCTCGGCATCACGCACTTCGACCTCGCTAACAACTACGGGCCGCCGTACGGCGCAGCCGAGAAGAACTTCGGCCGGGTATTCGCCGAAGACTTCAGGCCGTACCGCGACGAACTCATGATCTCGACCAAAGCCGGCTGGGACATGTGGCCGGGGCCGTACGGCGAGCTGGGTTCGCGCAAGTACATGCTCGCGAGCCTCGATCAAAGCCTGGTGCGCCTCGGCCTCGACTACGTCGACATCTTCTACCACCACAGGTTCGACCCCGACACACCGCTGGAAGAGTCGCTCGGTGCGCTCGACACAGCTGTTCGGCAAGGCAAGGCGCTCTACGTCGGCATCTCGTCATACTCCGGCAAACGCACAGCCGAGGCCGTGAGCATCTTGCGCGCCATGGGCACGCCATTGCTGATTCACCAGCCGTCGTACTCGATGCTGAATCGCTGGGTCGAAGCTGACCTGCTCGACGTGCTTGAGCACGAAGGCGTCGGCTGCATCGCGTTCTCGCCCCTGGCGCAGGGCATGCTCACGGATAGGTATCTGGAGGGCGTTCCTGGCGATTCGCGCGCTGCGCAAGGCAAGTCGCTCGACCCGCAGTTGCTCAACAACGAGAACATGGCCCGCATCCGGAGCTTGAACGAGATCGCGCAGCGACGTGGCCAGACACTGGCTCAGTTGGCGATCGCGTGGGTGTTGCGTGATCCGCGGGTGACCTCGGTTGTGCTCGGCGCGAGCTCGGTTGCCCAACTCGAGCAAAACGTCGACGCACTTCAGCACCTCGACATCAGCGCCGCAGAGTTGGCCGAGATCGACACACACGCGGTCGACGGCGACCTCAACCTGTGGGCCAGCCCGAGCACCGCCTGAGTCGCAGCGACAACTATGCGCGCTCTATGGACGCCGAACCCAGACCGCATCGCCGCCGCCGCGATGACCGGATTTGCCACGGCACTAGGCGAAACAACCGGCGCGGACCTGCCAGATTCGCAAGCGCTGCACCAATTTTCCCTCGATCACCCCGGCGAATTTTGGTCCGCACTATGGGATTTCACCGGTGTCGCCGGCGAGAAGGGGCAGCGGGCGTTTGTGCCGGGAGCCGACATGCGCGGCGCGCGGTATTTTCCCGACGCCAACATGAATGTCGCCGAGACGCTGTTAGCCCGCGACGACGACGGGCCGGCTTTGCTGTTCGCCCGTGAAGACGGTCTTCGATCGACCACCACCTTCGCACAGTTGCGCAGTGAGGTGGCCGCGGTCGCCTACGGCCTGCTCGACGCCGGTGTCGACGTCGGTGATGTCGTGGCCGGCTGGCTGCCCAACACTCCGCACGCATACATCACTGCGTACGCGGCTGCCGCGATCGGTGCCGTCTACACCTCGACCTCGCCCGACTTCGGTACGGCCGGCGTACTCGATCGCTTCGGTCAAGTCGCCCCCAAGGTGCTCATCGCCGCCGACGCCTACCTCTACGGCGGCCAGCGCTACGACTGCCTGTCACGGTTGGCCGAGATCGTCGCGGCCCTGCCGAGCGTGCAGCGGGTCGTCGTGGTGCCGTTCGTTGCCGACGAACCCGACCTCTCGGGTATCGCGAACGCGTCAATGTGGGCCGACTTCGCGGCCGCGACCGACCAACCCATTCCGTTTCGTCGCCTGCCGTTCGACGCGCCGTTGTCGATCCTGTTCTCGTCGGGCACGACCGGTGTGCCGAAATGCCTGGTGCATCGAGCTGGTGGCATCTTGCTCACGCATCTCAAAGAGCACCAACTGCACTGCGACATTCGGCCCGATGATCGGGTGCTGTACTACACGACCACCGGCTGGATGATGTGGAACTGGCTCGCGTCGGTGTTGGCGTCAAAGGCGCGGTGGTCGTCTACGACGGGTCGCCGATGTATCCCTCGGACGACGCGTTGTTCTCCCTCGTCGACGAGTTGGGTATCACCCTGTTCGGCACCTCGGCGAAGTACCTCGATGTGTTGCGAAAGCACGAGCGTTCGGTGGCGACGACACACCAGCTCAACACGTTGCGCACCATCACGTCGACCGGCTCACCGTTAGCGGTGGAGACCTTTCAGTTTGTGTACGAGCATGTGCGCCGCGACGTCCATCTTGCTTCGATGTCGGGCGGCACCGATATCTGCGGCTGCTTCGTCATCGGCGATCCGACCAGACCGGTGTATGCGGGGGAGATCCAAGGTCCAGCGCTGGGTATGGCGGTTGACGTGTTCGATGCGGACGGCGCACCCGCGGCCGTCGGGCAGATGGGCGAGTTGGTCTGCACGGCCCCGTTTCCGTCGATGCCACTGGGATTGTGGGGCGACCCCGACGGGTCGGCGTTCGACGCGGCCTACTTCGGCGCCTATCCCGGTGTCTGGCGTCATGGTGACTGGCTCACCCGTACCGAACACGGCGGGTTCATCATCGCCGGCCGGTCCGATGCCACCCTGAATCCGGGCGGCGTGCGAATCGGGACGGCGGAGATCTACCGCCAGGTTGACCGGCTGCCCGAGGTGGTCGATTGCGTGGCGATCGGGCAGAGTTACGACAACGACGTCAGGGTCGTTCTGTTCGTGCGGCTTGCCGACGGCGTCGACCTCACCGACGACGAGGTGAGCCGCATCAAGGCGACGATCCGGTCTGGAACCTCGCCGCGGCACGTGCCCGCGGTCGTCGTGGCGGTGGCCGATGTGCCGCGCACGCGGAGCGGAAAGCTGGCCGAGATCGCTGTCCGCGACGTCGTCGAAGGCCGGCCGGTTCGCAACGTGGAGGCGCTGGCGAACCCGGAGTCGCTCGACGCGTTTCGCGATCTGGCCGAGTTGCGCTGAGTAGCGAACCGAACCGAACGGGACTTCGCAGCGAACCGCGAGCGGGTGCTGCGCGTCTTGCTTTTAGCGGAACCAAAGGAACATCTCCAGACGTCAAGTGTTGTAACAGGTGAAGCAGTACGACGAAGGAGACCACCATCACCACCACCAGCACGACCCTCAGACCCCGGGCTCGAGATCACCGACCCGTCGTTGCCGAGCCCGCGACTGCCGAGGCCACGACCGAAGCGGCGCCGAAGCTCGAGCTCGCCGACCCTGTCGCGGCCGAGCTGGAGAATGCCGCTCGAGCCCGACCTTGACTCCGACGAACCAGGCGTCTCGGCCGACCCGGTCCGCAACTACCTGAACGAAATCGGCCGTACCGCCCTGCTCGATGCCGCCCAGGAAGTCGACCTGTCGAAGCGCATCGAGGCCGGCGTCTACGCCCAACACAAGCTCAGCCAGCCCGCGCCGCCGAAGATTCCGGCGAAGCTGCGGCGTGAACTGCAGGCCATCGCCGCCGACGGCGCACCAGGCGAAAGCGCACATGCTCGAGGCGAACCTGCGCCTGGTCGTCTCGGTGGCCAAGCGCTACTCAAACCGCGGCATGTCGTTCCTCGACGTTGTGCAGGAAGGCAACCTCGGCTTGATCCGTGCGGTCGAGAAGTTCGACTACACCAAGGGCTACAAGTTCTCGACGTACGCGATGTGGTGGATCCGGCAGGCCATCACCCGCGCGCTCGCCGATCAGGCCCGCACGATCCGGCTGCCTGTGCACGTGGTCGAGCAGCTCAACAAGCTCGGCCGGTTGCAGCGCGATCTGCACCAGCGTTTCGGTCGCGAGGCGACTCCGGAAGAGTTGGCGATCGAACTCGACCGCACGCCGGAGCAGATCGAGGAGATGCTGCGCAATGCGCGGCAGCCGGTCAGTCTCGACAACCCGGTTGGCGACGACGAAGACACCCGGCTCGGCGACCTCATCGAGGACTCCGAAGCGCCCGGTGCGTCCGACGCGCTCGAGTACCAAACCATGATCGACACCGTGCACCGGGCGCTGGCTGGCCTCGAGCCGCGCGAGGCGCGGGTGCTCGCGCTGCGCTTCGGCTTGGCCGAAGGGCGCCCGCACACCCTCGACGAGATCGGTCGCGACGTCGGCCTTACTCGCGAGCGCATTCGGCAGATCGAGAAGGAGGCGCTGGCCAAGCTGCGCCAGCCCGACCGGCCCGACTCGTTGCTCGACTGGGCCAGCTGACCGATCGCTCGGGCACGCACTATCGTTTCGGCCATGACCAAACAGGTGGACGCCGGATCAGCTGGCGACGTTGATCCGCTGCCGCCCGGTGGGCGCAGCGAACTCGAGCCGCTGACGGCGAGGGTGCGCTCCCGGCCGTGAATGGCGCGCACTTCCGGGCATGCCGCCGGTGAGCACGTCGGTGCCGGTGCCGGCCGAAGCGCTCGGCACGCAACTTGCCCGGCGTGCAGCTCGGTCAACGGCCGCGTCGGCGCGGCGACAACTTCGGCTGGCCGGCGAACGCTGCGCCAGGCAAACCCGAAGGCGAAGTCGACACGCGCGGGTGAATCCGCGGCGGCTACACTACCCGCTATCTGACACGCATAATGCTGCGTGAGATCGACGTCCGGATCTGCCTGTCTCACCGATCGCCTGGAGTTGCGAATGTCCAACGGCCCGACCCATGATGTCTCGGTGGCCGAGCGTCCAGGACATATCGCCGCGCGACCGGTGTCGTGGCTCGTCGTGTTCCTTGTCTGCGCCGGTTTCTTGGTCGCCGGCATCGGCCTGATCGCTGCGCAACCGTGGTTGTTCTGGCTCGGCGTCGGCGTGGTTGCGGTCGGCGTGATCATCGGCGGAGCCACGCACGCCATGGCCGACATGACCGCGCGAGTCGAGCGCAAGGGCCGACCCGTACACGGCTCGATCCCGACCGACGCGGCTACGCACTGACCGCGAGGTCCGTGCGATTGCGGGCCGCCACCGCTCTGGGCAAGCTCGCCGGTGGTCTGTCGAAATCGCTGCGTCGTGGTGACGGTCTCGTCATTGGCGGCCGGGTCATCATGGCGATCTGCCCCGACGCGTTGCGGGCCCTCGCCGCCGGTCGACAGGTCGTCTTCGTCTCGGCCACGAACGGCAAAACGACGACCACCAAGCTGCTGGCCGCGGCCATGGCGGCCGCGGCGCCAGTCGTGACGAACGCTCGGGCGCCAACATGCCGGCCGGCCTGGTGGCCGCACTCGCCACGTCGCCGCGCGCACCCGCGAACGCACCGGCGATCCTCGAAGCCGACGAGACCTTCTTGCCTGGCCTGCTCACGCAATCGACCGCGCCGTTGCTCGTGCTCGGCAATCTCAGCCGCGACCAACTCGACCGGGTCGGCGAGGTCGCGATGGTCGCCCGCCGGTGGCGCAAGGCGTTCGCAGATCGAGCGGCCGACGCCGGCCCCGCAGGAGCACCCACGGCGGTTGCCAACGCCGACGACCCGCAGGTCGTGTGGGCGGCGAGCGTGCTGCCCGACGTCACGTGGGTGTCGGTCGGTCAACACTGGACCGCCGATTCAGCCGTCTGTCCCTCCTGCGGATCGATCGTGCAGCGATCCACGAGTGCAGACGAAACAGCCCCGGCGTGGTGGTGTTCGTGCGGATTCTCCCGGCCCACGCCGTCGTGGCGGCTCAGCCAGGGCAGCCGGCCCAGCGACGGTCGTCGGCTCCTGCTTGGCCCCGGCGACCAGCGATTTCGGCTGGAGCTGCAGCTGCCCGGCGCAGGCCAACCAGGCCAACGCTGCGATCGCGATCGTCGCGGCCGATCGGCTCGGCGTCCGGCCTGAGGTGGCGTTGCCGGCGGTCGCGAGCGTCACCTCCGTCGGGGGTCGGTACCAGACCGTGACGCTGGGCGGTCGGTCGGTGCGATTGCTGCTGGGCAAGAATCCGGCCGGCTGGTCGGAGATCTTCGGCATGCTCGCGCCCGCCCCAGCGCCCGTGGTGATCGCGATCAACGCCCGCGCGGCCGACGGCAAAGATCCGTCGTGGCTGTGGGACGTCGAGTTCGAGCGGCTGGCCGGCCGCTTCGTGTTGGCGACCGGCGAGCGGCGGCACGACCTCGCCGTGCGGCTGATGTATGCCGGTGTCGAGCACACGACCGTCGCCGATCCTTGGGCGCCGGGTGCCGTGTCGCCTCGCACGGTCGAGCTGCGAATCGGTGACGGCCCGACACTCGACGCGGTCGGCACGTACACCGCGTTTCGCGAGCTGTTGCGGCGCGGAGGCGGTGCTGACGATGGCCGGTGAATCGCAGCTTCGGCTGGTCTCGATCTATCCCACCCTGCTCGGCACGTACGGCGACGGCGGCAACCTTCGGGTGCTGTCGGCGCGCGCGCGAGCGCGGGGATACGAGGTCGACGCCATCGAGCTGGACGCCGGTGCGCCGGTGCCCGATACCGCCGATCTCTACGTGCTCGGTGGCGGCGAAGACGACGCGCAGGTCGCGGCCGCGCGTGCACTGCGCGCCGACGGCGGGTTGGCGCGGGCGGCGGAACGCGGCGCGGTCATCGTCGGGGTCTGCGCCGGCTACCAATTGCTGGGTTCGGTGTTCCCTGGCTCCGACGGAGTGCCCGAGCCTGGCGTCGGCGTGCTCGACGTGACCACCGATCGGTTGCCGAAGCGGGCGGTCGGCGAGTTGCTCGCGGTGCCGCTGGGCAATCCCGCCAGGCCTCAAGGCAATGAGTTGAGCCAGCCCCTGACCGGCTACGAAAACCATGCCGGCGCGACGCACCTGGGTGCGGCCGCGCGTGCGCTGGCCACGGTCGAGCACGGCATCGGCAACGGCGACGGCTCCGAAGGTGCGGTGCAAGGCCGGGTGCTGGGCACCTACCTGCACGGCCCCGGGCTGGCCCGCAATCCGGAACTCGCCGACCTGGTGCTGTCGTGGGTGGTGGGTGCCGACTTGCCGCCATGGCCGCAGACCGACATCGACGCACTGCGGGCCGAGCGGCTGGGCGCGGTGCGTCGATGACCGCCGATCTGACCGCCATCGAAGCGCTGGCCGCAGTGAATGACGGCGCGATGCTGCTCGACGTCCGCGAAGATTTTGAATGGGCCGAGGGGCACGCGCCGCAGGCTGTGCACATTCCGATGGGTCAGCTCGGCGAGCGCGTGAACGAGCTGCCGACCGACCGCACCATCGTTTGCATCTGTCACGTGGGCGCACGCTCGGCCGCTGTCGCGGACGCGCTCAATCGAGCCGGGTGGACGGCGGTGAACGTTGGCGGCGGGATGGCCGCGTGGGCCGCAGCTGGTCTTGAGATCGAGTAGAACCGGAACCCGCCGTGGTGCCCGACGTCTTGCGGCAGGGTCTTGCCGCGTTTGGCTGGGCGTGCGCCATGATGGACCGATGGTCGATGCCTCGCTCACCGGCGCGCTGCTCGTCGCCTCGCCCACACTCGATGATCCGAACTTCGCGCAGAACCGTGATTCTGCTGCTCGACCACGACGCCGATGGCGCGGTCGGCATGGTGCTGAATCGGCCCACGAACGTCTCGGCCGCCGATGCGCTCCCCGAGTGGGGGTTCGCCGCGACCGAACCAGCGGTGGTGCATGTCGGCGGACCGGTCACGCCGCAGGCCGTGGTCTGCCTCGGTCGCATCAAGGCCGGCACGCAGGAGGCTCCGGCCGGGTGGCGGCCGCTCGCCGGCGCAATCGGCGCGCTCGATCTCGATGTAGCGGACGAACTGGTCGGCGCTCTCGACGCCCTGCGGTTCTTTGCCGGCTACGCCGGGTGGGGCCCGGGCCAACTTGAGCGGGAGTTGCAAATCGGAGGTTGGCTGGTGCTCGCGGCCGATGCCAACGATCCCTTCACGGCCGAGCCGGCCAAGTTGTGGTCATCGGTACTGCGCCGACAAGGCGGCGAGCTCGCGCTGCTGTCAACGATGCCGACGGATCCCAGCGACAATTAGCGGTGGTCAGCACCCGCCGAGGATTGAGTACAGTCGACGTGTGAGCGAGATGGATCGGCCGGAATCACCGGCCCGCACTGACGCCCCCGGCCTGGGCACCCTGACGATGCCCGAGA
The DNA here is from genome assembly GCA_963836475.1 of uncultured Actinomycetes bacterium. Lineage (GTDB taxonomy): Bacteria > Actinomycetota > Actinomycetes > Acidothermales > Acidothermaceae > PALSA-607. Next base: position 231,688 of record CAWIJQ010000002.1, on the reverse strand, counting down.
CCGAGGCCCGGCCGGTGCCCCGGCTGTCGCACGGCGACGGCGACCACGAGCGGTTCGCTCACTACGCGCCCAAAGACAAGATCGTCGAAGCGTCGGTGATGGGCACGCCGATTACCGCGCTGTGCGGCAAGGTGTGGGTGCCGTCGCGCGACCCGAAGCGCTTTCCGGTGTGCCCGGAGTGCAAAGACATCTACGAGAACGTGCTGAGCGGCGGCGATACCGCCGGCCGAGTAGAGCCGCCGGGGTGCTGCGCGATAGCTGAATACGGCTGCCGCCGATTATGTGGATCTGTGGCGCCGCGCGAGTTTGGCAGCACTTCGACCCAGGTGCGGCCCGGCGCAAGCGGGATCACTTGTCCCGTCGCCGTCGGCAATGTCATCGGTGCGTTCTCGCTCGGCCGGCTCCATGTGCCCTTCACCATCACGCCGTTGCGAAACACCCACGCCTGGCCCGAACCGATCACGATCGGCAGCGGCACGACGGTGCCGTGCGAATCGCGAGCAGCGGTCGACTGCACAGCAACCGACATGACGACGACGTTGTTCGCGGCGACCTGACTTCCGTCGATCAGGATGTCGGCGTGGCCACTTTGGTTACGCAGGTATTGGGATCCGTTCCACGTCCAGGCGGCGGTCGCGGCGTCGTACTGCGCGGTCACGCCCGTAGACGGCACGCCGCCGGCGGGTGCTGGCGGCGGCGTAGCTGAAGATCGCCGTCGGCGGCGTCGTCGATGGCGAGATCTGCTCACCGCCGGCGTACAGCATCGACGTGGTGCCGAACACCTGGTGCGGGATGCGCATGGTCATTGCGGATGACGAACAGGTCGGGGTAGACCGCCCACGACAGCGCGGTCGCGTTGGAATGATCGGAGATCGGACCGAGGTCGAACGGCGGTGCCGCCGGAGAACGCGTAGTAGGCGTGGCCGAGCAGATGCAACAGGTCGGCGTCGACCGGGCGACCAGAACGGATCGGTCCGAACTGCGCGACGTCTTGCGAATGGAAGATCGCGAGGAGCCGGGTGAGGCCACCCTCGACGGGCATGTCGAACACGATGTCGGCCTGGTTCAGGCCAGCTTGCGGCCAGGCCCCTTCGACGTTGTCGATCTTCGCCGCCAACGCCGGCCGCGTGCGCGGCCGCTGCACTCGTGCGGGGCGCGCCGGTCAACGGGTCGAGGCCGCTCGACGAACGGCGGAGCCGATGCGGATGCGCTAACGCCGGCCGCGGCGGACGCGGCCGGATCGTCGGAGCTGGCCACGCCAGACGACGCTGCCGCCGAACCCGCCGGCGAGCTCGGGTTGGCGGCCGATGTCGACGAGGCACCACCCGAAGGGGGCTTTGACGCTTTCGTGCATGCGGCCGCGAACAGCAGGCTGGCGCCGACGACGAGCACGCCGACCCGCGACGCTGCTCGCTTTCGGTGGATCGACTGTCGCACCCGTGATCCTCTCTTCCTGTCGCGATTCGGTCAGCCCGGCTGACACTTCATTCAGTCAGCCCGGCTGACACTTCATTCAGCTCGGCCCGGCTGACACTTCATAATATTCAGTCAGCCCGGCTGACACTCATTCAGCCCGGCTGACCTCCCGGTGTCCGGCGTGCCGTTGGCGTTGTGCGCGCGCGAGCCTCGGCCGACTCATATCCTTCGTCCATGGACGTCCGGACGGTGTTTCCGTGTGATGCGTCCAGCGTGGGTGCGGCTCGCCGCATGGTGAAGGGCGAACTCGCCGGCGGCATCGGCCGCTCCGCAGCGGGTGCCGAACTCGTCGAAGCGGCCAGTTTGTTGCTCAGCGAGCTGGTCACCAACTCGATCGTCCATGCGCGCACCGATGTCGAAGTGCGACTCATCGCCGACGACCACATGGTGCGCGCGGAGGTATCTGACGGAAATCCGACGGTGCCGTCGTCGCGTCGAGCGCGCGAGCTCGCCGGCACCGGGCGCGGCCTGCAACTCATCGATCAGCTGTCGACGAGGTGGGGCGTTTCGTCCTCCGATGTTGGAAAAACGGTGTGGTTCGAGTTGTTGTTGGCGAACGCCTGACCGTACGGCACAACGACCGCGACAGCTTCTCGGGCGAGTCGCTATGGGTTGATCAGCACATGCCCTGGTGGTGGTGGTTCTTCGGGCGCAACGACGAGTTCTGACTCTTTGAGATGTGGCCACGCGGCGTGCAGCATCGCGGTCAACGGCACCGCGACAATGGCGCCGACAACACCTTCGAGCACGCTGCCGATAGTGAGTGCGAGCGCAATCGCTAGCGGGTGCAACGCGACGTAGCGTCCCATCACCAGCGGCTGGAGCAGGTGTCCCTCGACCTGGTGCTCGACGATGAGAACGACCAACAGATCAGGCCGTGGGCGACGCCCTGAGTGCCCATCGTGACGAAGACCGCGAGCCCGCCGCCCACCAGGATGCCGACCAGCGGAACGAAACTGGTGATGAAGACCAGCAACGTGAGCGGCGCGACCAGCGGCACGCCCATGATCGTTAACGTGACGCCGAGCACCAGCGCGTGTGCGGTCGCGATCAGCACGCTGCCCCTGATATAGCCGGACAACGTCGTCCACGCTGCGGCCGCCGCGGTGTTGACCCGCTCGGCCGTGCGTGCCCGAAATGGTGTCGTCACAAATGCCCAGATGCGCGCGCCGTCATAGATCAGAAAGAAGGTAATGAACGCGGTCAGGATCATGCCGGCGATGAATTCGCCAGCGATGCTCGCGCCGCTCACGACTCCGTTGACGATCGCGCCGCGGTGCTTGTTGAGCTGCGTGATCGCTTTCTGTTGAAGGTTTTTGAGGTCTTGATCCTTCAAGTGAAACGGACCATGCGACAGCCAATGCCGAACTTTGTCGGCGGTGGCCGACAGATCTGTGATCAGCGTGTGCCATTCGGCGATCGACCGGTAGACGACGAGAGTGCCCGCGCCAGCCATGATCGAGCACGGCGATGAGGAAGGTCACCCACGTCGACAGCAGCCGCGACATGCCGTGGTTCTGGAACTTCATCGCGAGCGGTCGAAGCAAGGCGGTAAACACCATCGCGCCAAGGAACGGTAAGACGACCAGCTGGATGCGCAGCACGAATTGCAGGACGTAGAACGCGACCACACCCAGTGCGATCAGTCGCCATGACCACGCGCCGCCCGTGACCAGCCATCGCGGCAGCAGGGTTTGTGCCGGCGGCGGACCGGCTCGGTCGGGCAGCGGCGGCCGCTGACTCCGCCGATGCAGAAACCGACGCAGCGGACGGCGGCGTGATCAGCGGTCCGGTCGACATGCGCGGATCGATCCCCTCTGCTTTTCGAACTATCTGCCTGTTCCGAACTACCCTGCCGTTTCCGAACTACCCTGCGTGCTCGGAGTCTGTCAGTTGTGCCCGAAACAGTTCGAGGGCATGCGCGGCCGCGACGCCGCTGCGCACAGCGCCTTCCATCGTGGCCGGCCAGCCGGTGTCGGTCCACGCCCCGGCGACAACCAGGCCCGGCAGCGTTGGTCGTCGGTCGGCAGTCGACGGGCCGCGCTGCCCGGCACCGGCCGAAACGTCGCCTCGCGTTCGCGGGTGACGAAGAAGTCGCGAACCACCGCATCGCCTGCCGCCGGCAGCACGCGCGCGAGTTCGGGCAGGAAGATCTCACGCAGCCGCTCGACCGGTTCGTCGATCCAGGCGTCGGCCGCAGATACCGACACCGCGACGTACTGCCCGCCGTCATTGCGACCCGCCAGGCCCGACTGAACTGTGCGGTCGAACACGAACTGCACGGGCGAGCCGACCGCGCCGACGAACGGTTCGTGCAGCACCACGCGATCAAAAACGACGTGCACGTTGATGATCGGGGCGACCTCGAGGCCGCGCACGGCGCCGGGTTCGTCGACCGCGCTGTCGGGCAACAGGTCGGCGGCCACATGATGCGGCACCGCCAGCACCACGGCGTCCGCCTCGATTGCGGTGTCATCGGTTTCGACCCGCCACCGGTCGCTCGGGTTGGGCCGCGATCCGGCGCACGCGGGCGCGCAGCTGAACGGCGCCGCCAGCGGCGACCAGTGCGGCTTCGGCGGCGTCGCCGTGCAGCTTGCCCGAGCGGCACGAGCGCTATCCCGATGTCGCAGGCGTCGCTTCGTCGGAGCAGGCCGTCTTGGAACACCATCGCGGCCAGCGTGAGTGAGACCTCGGCGGCGGGGGCGTTCAAGGTGGCGACGGTGAACACGTCGAAGAGTCGCTCGATCGCCGCATCCGACTGGCCGTGGGCTGCCAGCCAGTCGCGAAACGTCGTCGTGTCCGAGCTCGCAGCGCGACGGTCGACCCGGTTGAGGGCCAGTGCACGCGACGACGGCACGCAGCCGTTGCATCGGCGTGAGCAGTCGATAGCCGAGCAGCGCACGAGACAAGTGCAACGGCGCCGGCAGGCGGTCGCGGCGCAGGCGCGCTCGCCGTCCGTTCGAAGGATCGACAACGGGGACGTCGAGGCGTTGCTGCAGTGACGTTTGCTCCTCGACGCCGAGTCGGCGCAAGAAGTCGCGGTACGCGGTGCAGCATCGCAAGAACACGTGCTGACCGTTGTCGACGTCGAGCGAGTCGGCGCCGAACGCGCGCGCGAACGAGTGGGTGGCGCCGCCGAGTCGAGTGCGCGATTCGAGCAGCGTGACCGCCCAACCCGCGTCGGCGGCGGCGACTGCCGCACTGAGGCCGGCCAGCCCGCCGCCGACGACGACGACCGTGGGTCGGTCACCGACGTCCACCCTCGACATGTCATCGTCGGCTCTGTACGCACGCTGCGCGCCGCGAGATAAGCCTTTTCCCATGCAGGTAAGGAAATCCGCCGCGTCAACACAGCCGCGGGATCTCGCGCGATCCGCCCGAGGAGACGGTGATAGATGCCGGCCATCGCCGAGCAACAGGCAGCGCTTCGAGCGTCGAGCATGGGCAGCAACTGCAGGCCGTCGGCGTACCACTTCTCGGCTCGCGCGGCTTGCTCGCGGATCAACGACGTCAGTCTGGCCGGTTGCCGGGTCGGAACCCTCGGCGCCATTCGCCGCATTGATGACGTTGCCGCCGGCATCGAGTCGAAGCTCGACGCCGGCCGCGTCGAGCTCGTCTTGGGGCAGATAGACCCGGCCGTTGTGCAGGTCTTCGCGAATGTCGCGCAAGATATTCGTCAGTTGCAATGCAACGCCCAATGTGTCGGCGAGCGGGTCGGCGGCCACCGGATCGGATGCCTCGAAGACGCCGGTCGACAGTCGGCCGATCGACCCCGCGACGCAGCGGCAGTAGTGCACGAGGTCGGGAAACGTCGGGCAGTTCGCGCCACGAACGTCGAGCTCGCAGCCGTCGATGAGTTCAAGAAACGCCGGCAGCGGGATCGGTAGTCGGCCGGCCGCGTCGGCGAGCGCAATGAGTACCGGGTCGTCGGTGTCGCTGCCGATCGCCTTGACCTCGCGGCGGGCGTCGTCGAGCAGTCGTAGCTTTTCGGGGGCGGGCAGGGTGCCGTCGCCGATGTCGTCGATGCGTCGCGCGTACGCGTAGACCGCGGCGAGCGCGCCGCGCTTTTCCGGCGCCAACAGCCTGATGCCGTACTGAAAATTCTTCGCAGCCGCCCGCATGATGCGCTCGCACTCGCTGTATGCCGCGGCAATGTCGGACGGCGAGTGGTGGCCGTCGTCCGCGTCGTTGCTGGTGCTCATCGCGACCCGGTGGGCGGCGCGTCGACGGGTGCACCGTGGCGTGGCACCAACGCGCGAACCCCTTCGACGAGCAGTCGAGGCTTCGTCGGTTTCGGCGTCGTCGCGAGCACGTCGAAATCCGCGACCGAGATCGCGTGCAGCGCAGCACGGCCGCCGGCAACGAATCCGGCGATCGCCAACTTCGCCCGGCCGGGCACGAGGCGCACCAATGAGGCACCACTCGCGAGCAGCTCGGTCGCCCGGGCGACTTCGAAGGCGAGCAGCGTCTTTACCGCCGCCGACGCGTGCGGTGCAGTGAGGTCGGCGTCGGTGACTCCAAACCGCCGAAGGTCTTCTTGCGGGAGGTAGACCCGGTTTCGGGCGCGGTCTTCGGCTACGTCTTGCCAGTGTTCGGCGAATTGCAGCGCAGTGCAGATGCGGTCGGAGAGCGCGATGCGGTCGGGTGTCGCCAATCCCAATGCGGCCAGCACCAACCGACCCACCGGGTCGGCCGACAAGGTGCAGTAGTGCAGCAGGTCGTCGATCGTCTCGTACTTGCTGGCGCGCTGATCGAGCCGGTTCGCCTCGATGAGCCGGCGCAGTGGTTCTTCGATGACCCTCCCGCCGCGTACGCCCTCGGCGAGGGCACTCACTGCGGGCAGCGACGTCGGTTGGCCGGCGAAGAGCGCCGTGACCTCGGCGTCGACGGCACCGAGCAACTCGAGGCGGCCGGCCGGCTCGAGGTCAGCCTCGTCGCCGATGTCGTCGACGAACCGCGCATATCCGTAGATTGCCAGCAGGTCAGCACGCAGCTGCTTCGGCAGGAACCACATGGCGACCGGGAAGTTCTCGGAGCCGGCCTTCGCCATGACGCCGTCGAACGCGGGGAGCGTCGCTATCGGCTCGTCGCTGGCTCTGCTGTTCGCGTGCATGCTCTGACCCTATGATCTCGACCCTACGATGGGGACTATGACATTCGCGCCTGCGCAGGCGCCATGACAACCGCGCCCACCGAGGTGGAGCGCCCCGACACCGATGTCGAGTTCGACCGAGAGTTGGACGCTGAGACCGAGCGCCGTTCCAGCCACCCGTGGGTGACCATCGTGTGGGACGACCCGGTCAACCTGATGGACTACGTGACCCACGTGTTCCAGAAGGTTTTCGGCTATCCGAAGAAGAAGGCCGAGCGGCTGATGCTCCAGGTGCACCACGAGGGCCGGGCCGTCGTGTCGGCCGGTACGCGAGAGCAAATGGAGAACGACGTGCAGCGCCTGCATGCGCACGGCTTGTGGGCCACGCTGCAAAAGGACGGCTAGTGGCCAGCGTGCGTCGCCGATCCGGCGCGGTGCGGGTCGAGCTGGCTCCCGACGAGGCGGGCGAAATCGACAGCTTGATCGAGCAGCTCGCCGCCCTTGTCGCTCCGTCAGACGCCCTTGACGCGGGCGAAGAAGCGCCGGACGACGCACTTGCTGGGCTCGAATGGCCGGGTCCCACACTCGGCGGCCTCGAATGGCCGGGCAGCCAGGCCGTCGACGTGCCCGACGATCCGGCGCGTGCACCGGTTGTTGCCCGACGCCTACCGAGACGACCCTGAGGCGGCGGCCGAGTTTCGGCGCTATACCGATCTGACCTTGCGCGACGAGATGGCGGCCGACGCGACCGCCGTCCGGGCTGATTTGCTTGCGCTCGCGGCGGCGCCGCACCAACTGACGCTCACCGACGACGGGGCTGAGGCGTGGCTGCGGGTGCTGAATCGGCTGCGGCTGGTGCTGGCGGTCCGCCTCGGCATCGAGACCGCGAGCGACCAGGAGGCATTGGAGTACATCGACAATGCCGACCCGCGGGCCGAGCCGTTCATGCTCTACGAATGGATCGGCTACCTGCTCGGGTCGACTGGTGCGGGCGCTGCGCTGAGGCATCGGCGCTCGGCCACTAGCCTGGGGGCATGCTCGTGATTGCTTCGGCCACGGTCGACGAGATCGTCGCGCACGCGCGCCGCGACCACCCCGACGAGGCCTGCGGAGTGGTCGCGGGGCCAGCCGGCAGCGACCGGCCGGAGCGATTTGTCCCGATGGTGAACGCCGCCCGGTCGCCGACGTTCTACGAGTTCGACTCCCTCGATCTGCTGAAGCTCTATCGCGACATGGACGACCGCGACGAGGAGCCGGTGGTGGTCTACCACTCCCACACCGCGACCGAGGCGTACCCGTCGCGCACCGACATCGCCTACGCCTCGGAGCCGGGCGCGCACTACGTGCTGGTCTCGACCCGCGAGCCCGATACCGTGGAGTTCCGCTCGTACCGCATCGTCGACGGCATCGTGACCGAGGAAGAGGTCAGGGTGGTTCCGGCGTTGGAGCCTGTGTAGCTGTCCCGTGTCGACTGCTCAATGTCACTGCTCGAACCCATTGCGTATGCCCCGATGAGGAGATTTCCGGCATGTCGATCGAGGTCCGTATCCCGACCATCCTGCGCACCTACACCGGCGGCGAGAAAGCAGTCGCGGGCGAAGGTGGCACGTTGGCCGACGTCCTGGTCGACCTCGATGGCCGGCACCCGGGCTTGCGCGAGCGCATCGTCGACGAGAAGGGCCTGCGCCGGTTCGTGAACGTCTACGTCAACGACGAGGACGTGCGGTTCATGGGCGGGCTTGCGACGGTCATTGAAGGACGGCGACACGGTGACGGTCCTGCCTGCCGTCGCCGGGGGTTAACGGCCGTCCGGTGCGTTACGACTCCCTTGTCGACTCCGTCGGGCGCACGCCGCTCGTCGGACTTCCGAGGCTGTCGCCGTCCGCTGATGTGCGGCTGTGGGCCAAGCTCGAAGACCGCAACCCGACCGGCTCGATCAAGGACCGCGCCGCTGTCTACATGATCGACGCGGCCGAGAAAGACGGCCTGCTGTCGATCGGCGACACGATTCTCGAGCCAACGTCGGGCAACACCGGCATCTCGCTGGCGATGGTGGCCAAGCAGCGCGGCTACAAGCTGGTGTGCGTCATGCCCGAGAACACCTCGGTCGAGCGGCGGCAGTTGCTCGAGATGTGGGGCGCTTCGATCGTGTTCTCGCCAGCGGCCGGCGGCTCGAACGAGGCAGTGCGAGTCGCGAAGGCGATCGCGGCCGAGCATCCCGACGTGGGTGATGCTCTATCAATACGGCAACCCGGCGAACGCTCTGGCGCACTACGAGACCACCGCCCCCGAAATCCTGGCCGACCTGCCAACGATCACCCACTTCGTCGCGGGTCTCGGTACGACCGGCACGTTGATGGGCTGCGGTCGGTTCTTCCGCGAGCAGGTGCCGGGCATTCAGATCGTCGCGGCCGAACCGCGCTACGGCGAGTTGGTCTACGGCCTGCGCAACCTCGACGAAGGATTCGTGCCGGAGCTCTACGACGAGTCGGTGCTGACGACGCGGTTCTCGGTCGGCCCGGCGGAGGCATTGCGATGCACGCGCGAGTTGGTCGAGAAGGAAGGCATCTTCGCCGGCATCTCGACCGGAGCGATTCTGCACGCCGCGCTCGGTTCGGCCGCGAAGGCCGTGGCGGCCGGGGTTCGCGCCGACATCGCGTTCGTCGTGGCCGACGGCGGCTGGAAGTACCTCTCCACCGGCGCGTACGGCGGCACGCTCGACGAGGCCGAAGCCGGCCTCGAGGGCCAACTCTGGGCGTAGGCGCGTCACCGGCCGTCCGCACCCGCCGTCCGCACCCGCCGTCCGCCCCCGCCGTCCGCCCCCGCCGTCCGCCCCCGCCGTCCGCACCCGCCGTCCGCACCCGCCGTCCGCACCCGCCGTCCGGCGACTTCCGAGGCTTCGGAGGGTTAGTGCTGCTATAGCGACATCAGGGCTCCGAAGCCTCGGCGTTCACGGGCGCGGATGGCGGTTCGAACACTGGCCGGACGGCGCGTGCCTCCGTGCGGCTATCCACAGAGCGGCCGACGGAAACCGCGGCACAACCCGCAGAACGCCTACCGTCTGCGCATGCCGTTATCGAACACCCGCCAGTCGCTCAGCCCATGAGCGCAATGGCGGATGACGGTGGGCCGGCCGATGTCGAGTGGCTTCTCGAGTTGCAAGCCGGTGTCGCGTCGACAGCGCAGCTGACACTGCGTGGGATTTCGGCGACCCGCATTCGCGCGCGTGTCGAAGCGGGTCGGTGGCAGCGCATGTTCCCCCGCACTGTCATCACCCATAACGGCCCGATTCCTCACCTTGCTCGGGTCTGGGCGGCAGCTCTGTGGGCTGGCGACACATCGATGGCCAGCCACGATACGGCGGGATTTCTCCGCGGCATTCTTGATGGCGAACCGCGTGCCATCCACCTCGCGATCCCGGAGCGGCGTCGCCTGGTGGCACCCAACGGCGTCGTGTTGCACCGTACGTCGCGCCCTAGTCCTGATCCGCGTCGAAGCCCGCCGCAGACCACGATCGAACGTACGACGCTCGACCTGATCGGCGCTGCGGCCGATCTCGACGCGGCTGTCGGCATCCTGACGAGGGTGTTACAACGCCGGCTGACGAACGAGCAGCGACTATTGCGGGCCTTGCACGACATGCCAAACGTTCGCTGGCATCGCGCCGCGCGCGAGTTGCTCGCGCCCGAGCTGCGTGGGGTTCACTCGCCGCTCGAGTGGCGCTATGCCCGCGATGTCGAGCGGGCGCATGGCCTGCCGGCGAGCCAACGACAGCGTCGGGTCATTCAGGCGGACGCGGGCAGCATTGTTCAGGACGTCTGGTACGAGGAGTTCCGCGTCGTGGTCGAACTCGACGGACGAATCGGCCACGGCGAATTGCACGCCTTCCGCGACATGGCGCGTGACAACCGCGCGTCCGAGCGTGGCGAAGCCACCTTGCGTTACGGCTGGGTAGACGTGAACGCGCGACTATGCGACGTGGCGACGCAGGTTGCCCGGCTGCTCCGGGCCCGAGGTTGGCGAGGGACGCCGAACCGATGCGGGTCCGCCTGCACGCTCGTCACGCCGTAAGCATCGGAGCGTTGGTGCTGCTATAACGACGGATTAGCGTTATGAGATGACGCGGCTGATCGAGGCGGGGTTATCGATGCGGACGGTCGCTGCTCGGCTGGGACGTCGCCGCATCGACGATCAGCCGGGAACTGGCCCGCAACCGCGGCCCGGGCGGCTACCAACCGGAGCGGGCGGACCGGCTCGCCTGGGCTAGGCAACGACGACCGAAACGGTCGAAGACGGTTCGCATCCGGCGTTAGCCCAGGCGGTGCAGCAGTTGCTGACCCGCCGGTTTTCTCCCGAGCAGATCGCCGGGCGGCTGAAGGTGGTGTTCGCGGACAATCCGAGCATGCACATCAGCCACGAATCGATCTACCAAAGCATCTACGTCTATCCGCGCCCCGAGCTGCAACGTGAACTCAAAGCCGCGCTGCGCAGCGGCCGGGCGGTGCGCCGGCGCCGCGGCCAGCGCGAAACCCTCGGCACGATCGCCGACGCCGTCTCCATCCACGACCGTCCCTTATTATTCTATTTCCTTCTCTTCCCCTTCCACCACTAAATTTACCTCAATACTCCGAAGCTTCGAAGCCAAGGCCGGACGTCGGTAGGCTGGCCGCCGTGACCAATGTTGCGGACCGCGCCAGGCTCGACGACGCGCCGATTGGTGTCTTCGACAGCGGCGTCGGCGGCCTGACGGTCGCCCGCGCGATGCTCGACCTGCTGCCGCACGAGCCGCTCTACTACGTCGCCGACACGGCGCACTTTCCGTACGGCCCGAAGCCGATCGCCGAGGTGCGCCAGTACGCGCTCGCGGTGCTCGACACGATGGTCGACCACGGCGTGAAGATGCTGGTGATCGCCTGCAACTCGGCGTCGTCGGCGATGTTGCGCGATGCGCGCGAACGCTACGACGTGCCGGTTGTCGAGGTGATCCAACCCGCCGTGCGCAAGGCCGTGAGTGCGACCCGCAACGGCAAGGTCGGCGTCATCGGCACGCACGCCACGATCACCAGCATGGCCTACGACGATGCGTTCGCGGCAGCTCCGCACATCGACCTGACCACCGCTGCCTGTCCGCGGTTCGTCGAGTTCGTCGAAGCCGGCATCACGATGAGCGACGAATTGATCGGCTGCGCGAAGGAATACCTCGCCCCGATCGATCGAGCATGGCTGCGACACCGTCGTGCTCGGCTGCACGCACTACCCGTTCCTGGCCGGTGCGCTCGAGCTTGGTGCTGGGCGATGAAGTGATGCTGGTCAGCAGCGCCGACGAGACCGCGCGCGACGTCTACCGCACGCTTGCTGCGCCACGAGTTGAGCCGGCTCCGAATCTGCGGCGCCGCCTCAGCACCAGTTCGTCGTTACCGGCGATCCCGAAGCGTTCTTCGATCTCGGCCGCCGCTTCCTCGGGCCCGAGATTCGCTCGGTCGAAGAGGCCTAACGACACCGCATGCGGCTCACCGTTGTCGGCTGCGCGGGCAGCCATCCTGGGCCCGAAGCCGCGTGCTCGGCCTACCTCGTCGAGCACGACGGATTCCGGTTGTTGCTCGACCTCGGCAACGGATCGCTCGGGCCGCTGCAGCGGTTCATGTCGATCCGAGCGACATCGATGCGCTCTACCTGAGCCACCTGCACGGCGACCACTGGCTCGATCTCGTCCCGCTCGCGCACGTGCGCTCGCATCACCCGCGACGGCGCCGAGCGCCGGTCTTGCCGGTCATGGCACCGGTCACCGAGCGCGGGCGCATCGCCGGCGCATTCGGCCGGTCCGGCGTCCGATCTTGATGGTGTCTTTTCGTTCAGGATCCGGTCGACGGCGCGATCGGGCCGTTCGACGTCAAGCTGCATCCGCACGCAGCATCCGGTCGAGACGCACGCGATTCGCCTTACCGCAGCAAGGAAAATCGCTCGTGTACACCGCCGACACCGGGCCGTTCGACGAGCTCGCGCACTTCGCGCAGGGTGCCGACCTGCTTGCTGGCCGAGGCCGGTTTCGCCGACGGCGTACCGCATCCGCCGGCGATTGCACCTCACCGGTCGCGAGGCCGGCGAGTTGGCGCGTGCCGCCGGTGCGGGTCTGCTCGTCGTCACGCATGTCGCGCCATGGGACGACAATCAGCGCGCACTCGACGAAGCGGCCCGCGCGATGTTCGCGGGCACGACGACGCTGGCGCGGCCGGGCGCTGTGTACGACATCTGAAGGTGGGTGTAGCGACCGATAAGGTCGAGCGCATGCCTGCGACCAACCGACTCGACGGCCGCGCGAACGACGAACTGCGGCCGGTGACGCTGACCCGTCACTGGCTCGACCATGCCGAGGGCTCGGTGCTGGTCGAGTTCGGCCGCACCCGCGTGCTGTGCGCGGCGAGTGTGACCGAAGGTGTGCCGCGCTGGCGCAAGGGCAGCGGCCTCGGCTGGGTGACCGGCGAGTACGCGATGCTGCCGCGGGCAACGACGACCCGCAACGAACGCGAGTCGGTGAAGGGTCGTCTCGGTGGCCGCACGCAGGAGATCTCGCGCCTCGTCGGTCGCGCGTTGCGCGCGTGCATCGACTACAAGGCTCTGGGTGAGGCGACGATCCAACTCGACTGCGACGTCTTGCAGGCGGACGGCGGCACCCGAACCGCAGCGATCACCGGCGCGTACGTTGCGCTGTCACGACGCCATCGACTGGCTGCGCACGAACGGCAGGATGCCGGGCGAGCCGCTGATTCGGTCGGTGTCGGCGATCAGCGTCGGAGTCATCGACGGCGAGCCGCGGCTCGATCTGAACTACGAAGAAGACGTGCGCGCCGAGACCGACATGAACGTCGTCGTGACTGGCGACGGCGAGTTCATCGAGGTGCAGGGCACGGCTGAGGGAAACCCGTTACGCAGAAGCGGAAATCGACGCGTTGCTCGACCTCGCGGTTGGAGGTTGCGCGACGCTCGACGCCTCCAGCGCGCGGCGATCTGGCCGTGAGCCAGCCGCTGATCGACCGGCCGGCCGAAGGTCGGTGCTTGGCCACTCGCAACGAGCACAAGATCGTCGAGTTGCGCCGCATCCTTGCCGCGGCTGGTCTCGAGCCGGTCGAGTTGATCGGGCTCGAGCGCGTATCCCGACCTGCCCGAGGTCGCCGAGACCGGAGCGACCTTCGAGGCGAACGCGTTGCTCAAGGCGCGCGCCGTCGCGCAGCGCGACCGGCGAGGTCGCCGTCGCCGACGACTCAGGTCTCGCCGTCGATGCGCTGAACGGCATGCCGGGAGTGTTGTCGGCGCGATGGTCAGGCGGGCTCGGCGATACGGCGAACCTCGAGCTTGTGTTGGCGCAGCTTCGCAGACACCCCTGACGACCGGTTAGGTGCATCGTTTGAATGCGCGGCGGTTGCCGTCTTCCCCGACGGTCGCGAACTCGCCGCGCACGGCCGGGTCGTTGGCCGGCTCGATCGCGCGCACCCCGCGGGAACCAACGGTTTCGGCTACGACCCGATCTTCGTGCCGACTGGCTCCGACCACACGACAGCTGAAATGAGCGCCGCCGACAAAGACGCGATCAGTCATCGCGGCTTGGCCTTCCGCGAACTCGCCGCCCAACTGCGTCAGGTCTGGTAGCCGACCGGGCCCGCCTCGTGTTAACCTTCGTCCGACACGTACGAGTTGCGTCGCACCGGCAAGCCGCCGTGGCTAAGGCCACGAAATTCGTCGGCGCGACGACGTATCAACGACGCTGGTCGGCGCTCTTTTCCTGCGACGGGCGTTGGGGGACGGCCGACAGTCGGTGGGCGTGGGTTCGTGGCGGTCGTGCAACGTACATCGGGGGATTGCGCGGCACGAGCGGATCGGACCTGCGCTGTGGGGGTCATGCCGACGTACGCGTTGGGGCGCCGGGTCTATCGGCCCGGCGTCCCAACCCGTCGAAGCCACTCCACTAGAGCAACTGGTCGGGTTTCGGCAGTACAAGTTCGCAGGGGAATGCACCCTCATGCCGCTGAGTGGCACGATCCGCATCGAACATCGCGGCGGGCTGCGGGTTTTCTTGGGCGCGTTGAGTCGCGCGGAGTCTCTGGTGCTGCTCAGCGGGTATGTCTGGCTCGGCCTTGACTTTCCCAGTGGGAAAGTCCTAGTCTTTCCCGATAGGAAAGTAAGGGAGAGCGAGACATGTCCGAGAATATGACTGAGACCGAAGCCCGCCTGGCGTTGAGCTCAATCGAGCGGCGGCATCAACAAGTCGTCGCTGAAATCAATGTCCCCGCGTGGTACTGGCTGGGGCTCGCCGCCGCCTGGGTGGGTCTCGGCGTTCTCGCCGACAACGGGCCGACATGGGCGACGACCGCAGCGACGTTGCTGATCGGAGCGGCGCACGCGTCGATCGCCCCGCGGGTGCTGTCAGGCCGTCGAGGTTCGCCTCGGCTGAGCGTGCGGGGCGACCTGGTCAGTCGGCGGATTCCGCTGCTGGTCATCGGATTCTTGATGGTCATGACCATCGCCACGATCGGCGCTGCACTGATCTTCAACGCCGACGGGGCCAGACACCCGGCCACGCTGGCGGGAGCTTGTATCGCCGCCATCGTCGCTTGTGGTGGACCAACCCTGATGGCGTGGATTCGCCGGCGCGCTCAGCAGAATCCCAGCTGACGATGGCCGAGCCGCGCTTTGACGAGCTCATCCACCCGAGCACCCGCCTATCCATCGTCGCCCTGCTGGCCTCAACGGACTGGGCCGAGTTCTCGTTCGTGCGCGACCGGCTCGCAATGTCGGACTCGGCGTTGTCCAAACAGTTCGCCGCACTCGAAGAACCGGGATACATCACCATCGAGCGGCACGTGTCCCAACACCGGCGACGAGTTCGAGTATCACTTACCGAAACCGGTCGTCGAGCCTTCGAGGGCCATGTCGCAGCCCTGCAGGCGGTCATCCGCAGCGCCGAGTCCCGAACGTTCTGAAACGCGTCCCTGCGATGTTCGGATGTACACCACAAGCGCCACCCTTGACTTGCCACAATGAACCGATGGGCTAGCGCTGGCCGTAGACGTTCTGGTAGCGGTCGTATAGGCGATCGATGTCGGCCGTATCAATCTTCAGCGGTTCTCCGAGCACCCGCGCAAGATGCACGGTGCGCGCGACGTCTTCGCACATCACCGCGGCCTTGACTGCAGCTTTGGCGTTCGCGCCGATCGTGAAGACGCCGTGATTTTGCATCAGCACCGCCGGCGACCGATGGTCGCGCAACGTGTCGACGATGCCGCGCCCGATGTCGTCGTTGCCGATGAGGGCGAACGGCCCGACCGGGATCTCGCCACCGAACTCGTCGGCCATCGCGGTGAGCACGCACGGAATCGCTTCGCCGCGAGCCGCCCACGCAGTCGCATAAGTCGAATGCGTGTGCACGACCCCGCCGACGTGCGGCATCGCGCGATACACAAAGGCATGCGCCGCAGTGTCGCTCGACGGTGAGTGCGCGCCCTCGACCACGTGCCCGTCGAGGTCACACACGATCATGTTCGCAGCGTTGAGGTCGTCGTAGCTGACCCCACTCGGCTTGATCACGAACAGATCAGCGCCACCGACGCGGGCCGACACGTTTCCCGACGTCCACGCCACCAGGTTCCAGCGCAGCAGCTCGCCGTGCAGCGCAGCAACCGAAGCGCGGACGGCGGCGAGATCGGTCTCCAAGCCGGTGGCCGTCACCGTGCGCTGGCCTCAACGCGAATGCGGCGCAAGCGACGCAGCACGTCGTTGGTACCGCGGCCGAAGTAGTCGTGCAACAGGCTGTACTCGGCGTAGAGCTTGTCGTACGCCGAGTGGTTGGCCGGGTTCGGAACATAGGCGTCGCGTTGCACCCGGCCCATCGCCTCAGAGGCAGCGGTGACGTCGGCATATGCGCCGGCCGCGACCGCTGCATGAATGGCCGAACCGAGCGCGGGCCCGTTCTCCGAATCGAGCAATGACATCGACTTGCCGGTTACGTCGGCGTAGATCTGCATGACGAACGCGTTCTTGAGCAGCCCGCCGGCAACCACGAACTCGGTCACCGGAACACCGGCTGCGTCGAATGTCTCGATGATTTTGCGCGTACCGAACGCGGTCGCTTCAACGATCGCGCGGTACACATCTTCGGGTCGGCTCGACAACGTCAGACCGACGATGACGCCGGAGAGATCGTGGTCGACAAGAACCGATCGGTTGCCGCTTTCCCAGTCGAGTGCCACCAGCCCGTGCTCGCCGACGTTCTGCTGAACGGCGAGCGAGCTGAGGTATTCGTGCGCGTCGAGTCCGAGCTCTTGGGCTTTGGTCAGGTACTCGGCCGGCAGGAAGTTGTCGGCGAACCAGCCGAAGATGTCGCCGACGCCGCTTTGGCCGGCCTCGTATCCCCACAGGCCCTGCACGATGCCGTCGGCAACCACACCGCACATGCCAGGCACCTCGGAAAGCTTCTCACCATTCATGACATGGCAGGTCGAGGTGCCCATGACCGCGAGCATCTGGCCAGGCAGCGTCGCCTTCGCGGCCGGCCCGGTGACGTGTGCGTCGACATTGCCGACGGCGACGGCGATGCCTTCGGGCAAGCCGGTCCATGCGGCGGCTTCCGCGGTCAGGCCGCCGGCTCGGCCACCCAACGGTGACAGCGGAAACGCGAGCTTGTCTTTGGCGAAGTCGGCGAACGCCGGGTTGAGTGCAGCCAAGAATTCGGACGACGGCCAGCTGCCGTCTTGGTAGATGCCCTTGTAACCGGCGGTGCAGACGTTGCGAGTCTCGACCCCACACAACTGCCAGATGATCCAGTCGGCGGCCTCGATCCATCGGTCTGCGGCGGCGTAGATCTCGGGATCTTCTTCCAGCAGCTGTAGGCCCTTGGCGAATTCCCACTCCGACGAGATGCGGCCGCCGTAACGTGGGAGCCACGCCTCACCGCGCTCGGCCGCCAACGCATTGATGCGGTCGGCATGCGACTGCGCGGCATGGTGCTTCCACAACTTCACGTACGCGTGCGGACGATCCTTGAAGGCATCAGTTCGTGACAGCGGCGTGCCGTCGGCGAGCACCGGCAGCACCGTGCACGCGGTGAAGTCGGTCGCGATGCCGATCACCTGCTCGGGCACAACGCCACTGGCCGCAAGGGCTTTCGGCACCGCGTCGCGGAGCACGTCGACGTAGTCTTCGGCGTCTTGCAGAGCCCAATCGGGCGGCAACGGCTTGCCCGCGAGTTCGCGCTCAATCACGCCGTGGCGGTAGTTGTGTACCGCGCTGCCCATCTCTTGCCCGTCGGAGACCCGTACGACAAGCGCGCGCCCGGAGAGCGTGCCGTAGTCGACGCCGATCACGAACGAATCGGGTTGGTGCGCTGACATCAAGCCATCCTTTTTCGACGATTGGATTCAACGGGTGCGCCGTCAACCGGGCGCGTGCTGTCGCGCACGACCAACGTTGTTCCGACGACCTGGCGCTTGGCTGCGCGTGTGCCCGAGCTGATCTGGTCGAGGAGCAGCGCGAGGCTGCGCCGGGCGACCTCGTCGAAATCCTGCCGCACGGTGGTCAACGGTGGGCTGATGTACGCCGCCTCCGGCACGTCGTCAAATCCGACGATGCTGACGTCGCCAGGAACATTGAGGCCGTGCTCGTCGAACGCACGCAAGACACCGACCGCCATCGAATCGTTCGCCACGAACACGGCGCTCACCTCAGGCATGCGGGCCAGTACTCGGCCGGCTTCAAACCCTGATCGCGGGCTCCAGTCGCCGCGAAGCGGCGGAGGCACCTCGAGACCGGCACGTTCGAGGGTGCTACGCCAGCCTGAGGTGCGCTGCCGGGCTTCGAGCCAGTCGGTCGGGCCGGCGACGTGCCACACCGTCGCGTGCCCAAGCGACAAAAGGTGCTCCGTCGCGGATTGGGCACCGGCATGCTGATCGACCGTGACGACATCGATGTCGGCGTCGGCGTCGCCCTCGACCGCAACTACGCGAAGGTCTCGCGGCAAGTCGGCGAGTGCCTCGACGACAGAGTCGACCGGAGCGATCACGATCACGCCCTCGACGCCTTGGTCGACCAATCGGGCGATCGCCTGCCTGACCGCCGGTCGATCGGTCGACCGCAGACTCGCCACCGTGACGAAGTAGTCGGACTCAAGCGCTGCCTGCTCGATGCCGTAAAGCGTCGAGGCCGGGCCGTACAGCGTGCTGTTCAGCGTGACGACGCCGAGTGTCTGCGATCGACCGGTGACCAATGCGCGCGCGGCGTTGTTGCGGCGGTAACCGAGCTCTTCGATCGCCGCGAGCACGCGGGTTCGCGTGGTCGGCGTGACGTTCGGGTGCTTGTTGATCACACGCGACACGGTCTGGTGAGAAACACCGGCAAGCGAGGCGACGTCGGTCATCGCCGGGCCACGGATGGCGCCATTGGATGTTGACGGTGGGCGCCCGTTAACCATGCTGAGACGAGCCCTTCTGCCGAGCGAGAAGCGGACTGGCCGCGCCCAAGGTGAGCGTTAACATCGCACTACAAGTATGCCAACGCGACAGGGCGTGTCAATCAGTGGCTTCGAGCGGCGAGCGCACCACCGACCCTCAGAATCACCAAGGTTTAAGCCCCGAGAAGGCGTGCCATCCGAACAGGCCAGTTTTCCCCATTTGTCGTAAATCGGCCCAATCTTGCGCTACGTTCGCAGAGACATGGCAAGCGGCGACGATGAACTCGTCGAACGGCAAACAAGCCTCGAAGAGGCGCAGCGTGACCTTTCAGCGCTGGCTGACCAAGCCATCACCGACAGCTGGCCCCCCGACGAACGAGCAGCGTTGGCCGACGCCCGCGACGCTGTCGCCGACGAGGTCGACGAGGCGGCGGCCACGTTTGACGACCGGGCGCGACGCCGCGACGAGGACGCTATGAGCAGGCAGGTCGCGACGACTTTGCGGCGCGACCGCGACCTTGGGGAGCAGTCAGCCTCCGACGATGCAGCCTATGACCGGTACATGGGTGCGCGTGACCGCGAAGGCACTGCCGCGGACCGCGCGGGCGCGGCCGCCGACCGTGTCCGCTCCGCGACCCGCCGCCACAACGCAAGGGACGCCCGCCGACGCTCTGCGGCAGATCGTGATGAGGCCGCCGCGGCCCGCGCCAGCCTCGAAGGCATCAGCGGCGACACAGCCCACCCCGAAGATTGAGCGAAGCGTCACGCGATCGGGCAGCTTGCCGCCCGCGCCGCAATAGCGATGCGGCGACAGACGTTGATCAAGTAGGGCCGGTGAGAGTCGAACTCACACTGGCGCGGACCTAAACCGCGTGCCTCTGCCATTGGGCTACGGCCCCGTGAGCTTCGATGCTAGAGGTGCAGGTCTCTGCGCAGCTTCGCTACATGCCCGGTCGCCTTCACGGCGTACTGCGCAAGCTCGATCTTGCCGTCAGGCCCGACCACGAACGTCGACCTGATCACTCCGACGACGGTCTTGCCGTACAGCTTCTTTTCGCCGTAGGCGCCGTACGCCAACAGCGTCGCGCGATCGACGTCAGACAGCAGCGGGAAGGTGAGGTGGTCGCGATCTCGGAACTGCGCCAGCTTCGCAACGGGGTCGGGTGAAATGCCGATCACGCTCACGCCGGCGCTGTTGAGCGAGCTTAGGTTGTCGCGGAAATCGCACGCCTGCGTCGTGCATCCGGTGGTCATCGCCTCTGGGTAGAAGTACACGACCACTCGGCGTCCATGAAAATCTTTGAGGGAGACGGGCGACCCGTCGGCGTCGGGCAAGGTGAAGTCGGGGGCGTCGTCGCCAGTCGCGAGGCGAGGTGTGTCGGCCATGTCCCGCACGTTACCCGGTACGTACGGGCCGACCACATCGCGGCCGACGCATCGCAGGGGTGAATGATGTTGCCAACAAGGACGTCGACCGGCGGAGGCAACGTGAGCGTCAGAGCCCTGTCAGTGGTGCCCGGCAAACCCGAGACCGCGGGCGTCTCCGACCACCCCGACCCGTCGCCGTCCGAAGGCGCTTTGCTTGTTCAAGGTCTGTTGGTGGGCGTGTGCGGCACCGACCTGGAGATCATCAACGAGGGCTACGGGTGGGCTCCCCGAGGCGAAGAGCGGCTCGTGCTGGGGCATGAGTCCCTCGGTCAAGTGCTTGACGCGCCGGCCGGTAGTGGCTTCGCCGCCGGTGATCTGGTGGCCGGCATCGTGCGGCGGCCCGACCCGTTGCCGTGCGAGCCATGCGGCCTCGGCGAATGGGATTTCTGCCGCAACGGCAACTACACCGAGCGCGGCATCAAGGAGCGCAACGGTTACGCGGCCACGCAGTGGCGGGTCGAGACCGAGTTTGCGGTCAAGCTCGATCCGCGACTCGGTGACTGCGGAGTGCTGATGGAGCCGACATCGGTCGTCGCCAAAGCGTGGGAGCAGACCGAGAAGATCGCCTCGCGCGTCGCGTTCCAGCGCAAGGTTGTGCTCGTCACTGGCGCTGGCCCGATCGGGTTGCTGGCGGCGCTCCTCGGCGTGCAGCGCGGCTACGAGGTGCACGTTCTCGACCGTACTGACGTTGGGCCGAAGCCCGGCATCGTCCGCGATCTCGGTGCGACCTTTCACGCCGGCAACGTCACCGACATCGGGGTGCGGCCAGACTTCGTGATCGAATGCACGGGGTACGGACCCCTCGTGTTCGAACTCACGGGCGTGGTCGCCAACGACGGTGTCGTGTGCCTGGCCGGCATTTCGGGGGCGATGGCCGCCGCACCGGCAAGTCTGAACGCCATCAACAAGCAGATGGTGCTCGAGAACACGGTACTTTTCGGGAGCGTCAACGCGGCCCGCCGGCACTACGAGCAGGCAGCCGAAGCGTTGGCCAAAGCTGATCTCGACTGGCTCTCGCGGCTGGTATCACGCAAGGTGCCATTGACCAAGTACGCCGACGCACTGGCCCGCAACGACGACGATGTCAAGGTCGCCCTCGACCTGCGAAACTAGACCTCGACCCGCGAAGTACACTGAACTAGGAGTCCCATGGTGAACAGCGACCCCGAAGAGTTGTTGCGGTCGATCGAGCGCACCCGCGAAGAACTCGCGAACACCGTCGACACCATCGCCGGTCGGCTCGACCCGAAGCGGGCCGCCAAGCGCGGCGTCGGCGCCGTCCGCGACGGTGTCACCAACGTCGTCGAAGGCGCGAAGGTCAAGTTGCATCTCGCCTCAGACGGGACGCCGGCCGGTGCCGGTCAGGCCGCGGCTGCGCCTGGCGAACAAGCTGCGGCCACCATCGCCGCGAACGAGCGGGCGAAGGCGATTGCGGCCGCCAAAGCGGCGGTCGTAGCCAGGGCCAAGCGATCACCAAAGCAGACGGGTGGGCTGGCTGCACTCGTCGCACTTGCGGCCATCGTCGCCGTCCGCCGTACTCGCCGGTAGTGGTAGTCGTCGGTCGTACCGGCGACGGATGGGTAGTGGCGGCACGACCGGCGCGTCAGGTTGCTGACGGCACCAGCACGAGTGCCTGCGCGATCATTTTCGCCACCGGCGTGCTGACCGCCACGGTGCCGCCGAACAGCAGGGCCGACAGCACCGAGTTCGAAGCCTTGTTCAGGTAGGCCTGCACGCTCGACGGGAGCGGACCGACGGGTGGCACCAAGATGAGCGGCGCGCCATTGAGTCCAGCGACCGGACCACCCGCGAGCGCGTCGGGGAACTCTTCGCCGCCCGCGAGCGCAACTGCCGACGGCGCGGCAAACAGTTGGCCGGCGACTACCACCGAGGTGTCGTACCGGTCGGCGCCGACAAGGGGCTTCGCGGTCGGGTCGGATGCAGCCGCCGGACCACCGATGGCGTAGCGACTATCGGTCGGGTGCAGCGCCAGGTAGTCGGCGCTCGCCGTTGACATTGTCGCCCCCGACGTCAGCAAGATCGCTCCATGACTGAGCGCGGCAGCCGGGCCGGCCGACAACCCGTCGGGATAGTTCGTACCGTCGACCTCGAACACGGTTGGCGGGTCGCCAAGGGTTTGCGCGATCTTCACTGCGGTCGCGAACCGGTCATCGCCGGCCAGTCGCACTGGAACGAAGCCGGCGGCCTGAAGTTGGGCGTCGACCGAGGGCGCGATGGCGGCCGGTCCACCGAGCACGTACACCGTTCGGCCGGTGGGGAGCACGCGCTGGATTTCGGCGCGCACGACGTCAACGAGTCCGGTTGGTGGCACGAGCAGCAGTGGACCCTGAAAATGGGCCGCCAGCGGGCCACCTGCAAGTGAATCGGCAAAGCCCGAGCCGGTCGCCAGCACGACCGCCTGCGCGGATTGATTCGTGGTGAACCCGGCCTGCGAGATTGCCACCGCCGTCGAGACCCGATCGGCGCCGGCGATACGGGTCAAGGTGCCCTGGCCGGTGGAACTGCGCGGCGAGACCGTCGGGGTGGCAGCTATTGCCGTGGCCGCCGCCGAACCTGCCACGACCATGCCTGCCGCGGCCGAGGCGAAACCTAGCATCGCCATCGAGGCCACGACCGATACAGCCGTTACCCGTAGCGGGAGGCGACCGGACGACATGGTCGGCATTCCCCCTTGAAACGGGCCGAGAAAGGGCCACTGAGATCGGACGACGTTTAGCGGCACAGGCGGGACGTGCGAGACATTCATCCGGGCAATCCCAGGGGAACCCTAACCGACGACCGCGGTGCGCGCTGTAGTCAGCGGGCCGCCAAGCGATGGCACCGGCTCATTCGGAGGATCGGGGAAGGGCATCGGCGGAGTGTCCGGCCCCGGGCTGATCGGCGGGAACGGGTCAGGATCTGGCGACGGCAAGGGTGGCATTGGCGCCGGCGGCGGCGGTGCCGGATCGGCCAGCGCGCTGATATGTGGCGTGGTGTTGAGACGGGTCATTGCTCTGCTCTGCCCGGCCAGCGCTGCGGGCACACCTCACCAGTTGCGTTCGCGAAAAGCGGCTACGAGTCGCGGCGGGCCCCTGCGGTCGCCACCGGTGCCCAGATTTCGGGACTCGTGAAGCCGTGCTCGGCAAACGCCGCCTGTACTGCCGAGACCACCCCGTCAAAGTCGCCGGCCCGGATGAGCGCGATCGCACTGCCGCCGAACCCGCCGCCGGTCATGCGTGCGCCGAGCGCACCGGCTGACAATGCCGCGTCGACGGCGACGTCGAGTTCGGGCGCGCTCACCTCGAAGTCGTCGCGCAGCGACGCATGCGACGCGGTGAGCAGCGGGCCGATCTCAGTCAGCTGGCCGGCGCGGAGTTTGGCAACTGCTTCGAGCACTCGGTCGTCCTCGGTGATCACGTGCCGGGCCCGTCGGCGCAACGTCTCGTCGTCGAGCCGGGCCATTGCCGACTCGAGCTCGGCACCGGTGATGTCGCGGAGAAACGGTACGCCGAGTTCTTTGGCGGCGAGTTCGCACGAGCGCCGCCGGTCGGCATACTCGCCGCCCGCGTGCGCGTGCTGCACGCGGGTGTTGATGACAAGAAGCATGAGTCCTTCATCGGCCGGCGCAAACGGAACGTGTTCGCGCACGTCGTCGCGGGTGTCGAAGAACAGCGCGTGGTCGGCGCGGCAGACGCTGGCCGCCATCTGGTCCATCAAGCCACAGGGCATGCCCACGTAGGCGTTCTCGGCATATTGCGCGATGCGGGCGAGCTCGTCGAGTGGCAGCTCGATGCCATGCAGGTCGAGGGCGGCCAGCCCGACGGCACATTCGAGGGCAGCGGACGACGACAGCCCCGACCCCGCCGGTACTGCGCCGTCGACGACGACGTCGAGCCCACCAATGTCGAACCCTCTGGCCCGCAAAGCCCAGATCGTGCCAACGACGTAACTGGCCCAACCGTGGTCGGTGGTCGGATGCAGATCGGTGAAGGCGAGGTCAGTGAGGTCGCCCGGCTTCTGCACAGACCGCACCGACACGCGCGCGTCGCTTCGTCTCGACGCCGCCACCTCGGTGCGCCTATTGATGGCGAACGGCAACACGTAGCCGCCGTTGTAGTCGGTGTGCTCACCGATCAGATTGACCCGACCCGGCGCTGACCACACGCCGTCCGGCATGACGCCGAGCGCGCGTGCGAAAGCGTCGGCCGCGTTCGTCATGGTGTACGCCCTGCCTGCGTGCGGTGGAAATTCCACGCATCGGTCACGATCCGAGGCAGGTCGGCGTCCGGCGTCCACCCGAAGTGTTCGGTGGCGCGCTCGTATGAGGCGATGAGTTGAGCGGGGTCGCCGGGCCGCCGACCGACCTCACTCGTGGGCACCGGCATGTCTGTCACTGCCCGCACGGTGTCGACCACCTCGCGCACGGAGTAGCCGCCACCATTGCCGAGGTTGCACACGACGTGCGTGCCGGCCGCACAGGCGGTCAACGCGAGGAGGTGTGCGCGCGCGAGATCTTCGACATGGACGTAGTCGCGAATGCAGGTGCCGTCGGGCGTCGGCCAGTCGGTGCCGTAGATGTCGAGCGCAGGACGAATGCCGGCGGCGACGTCGAGCGCGATCGGGATGAGATGGGTTTCGGTGGCATGCCGCTCGCCCGCACCGCGACTTGCGCCGGCTACGTTGAAGTAGCGCAAGCTGATCGCGCCGAGCGCATGCGCGGTGCACTCGTCGCGAAGCATCAGATCGACGGCAAGCTTGGTGGCTCCGTAGGTGTTGGTCGGCCGGGTCGGCGACGTCTCGCGGATCGGCACCTCGTCGGGTTCTCCGTATACGGCAGCGGTCGACGAAAACACGAATCGCGGTACCCCGTATTTCGTGACGGCGTCGAGCAATTCCCTTGTACCGCCGACGTTGTTGTGCCAATACAGCGACGGCTCGACCATCGACTGCCCGACGAGCGACTTGGCCGCCAGGTGCACGACGCCATCGAACGCCGCCGCGCCGAGGATCTCGCCAGCTGTGGTGACATCGGCCTCGACGAACGCTGCGCCGTCAGCGACCGCATCGGCGTGGCCGGTCGAGAGGTCGTCGAGAACGGTGACCTGGTGTCCTTCGTCGAGCAACAGCCGGGTGACGACACTTCCGATGTAGCCGGCACCTCCGGTGACAAGCAGATTCACCTGGCCGACCCGAGCTCGGCACGATCGCGCTCGATATCAGCGAGGTCAGGCGTCGCCGTCCGCATTGAATTTGCGATGTCTTCGGGTTGCACATCGTTGATGAACGCACCCATGGCCGATTCGGATCCGGCCAGGTACTTCAGCTTGCCCGGGGCCCGCCGGATGGAGAACAACTCGAGGTGCAAGTAGCCGAGATCGCGGTCTATGCGCACTGGTGCCTGGTGCCAAGCGGCAATGTAAGGGGGATCCGGCGGATGCACTGCTTCCATACGGCGCAGCACTTCGAGATAGACGTACGACAGGTCGAGGCGTTCGGCGGCGTCGAGTGCCGGCAGGTCAGGCACGTGCCGTCGCGGATAGAGATGCACCTCGACCGGCCAGTGGGCGGCGAAGGGCACGAACGCGGTCCAGTGCGGCGATTGCACAACGACTCGGTCGCTCGCCGCTTCAGCTGCGAGCACGTCGGCGAAGAGGTTGCCGCCGGTGTTGTCGCGATACGCGCGAGCGCTGTCGAGCATGCGACGCGTGCGCGGCGTGACGTAGGGGTAGCCGTAGATCTGTCCGTGCGGGTGCCGCAACGTCACCCCGATTTCTTCACCGCGATTTTCGAAGCAAAAGACCTGCTCGATCTGCGGCACGAGCGACAGCTGTTCGGTGCGGTCGATCCAGGCGTCGATGACCGTGCGCGTGCGGGCCGGCGTGAGCGACGAGAACGCGGCGTTGTGGTCAGCGGTGAAGCACACGACCTCGCATCGGCCATTGCCCGGCGCAGTCGGGAAGAACGGGTCGCTTCTGGCCGTGGTGCTCGGAGTGGATCGAGCCGACTCGACGGCAACGCGAACGACGGGAAGCGATTCTCGAACACGGTGACGTCGTAGTCGGTGGCGGGGATCTCGGAGAGGCGATCGCGCTCGCCCGGCGCATCACCGTAGAACGAAGGGCACAGCGGACACTCGTCGTCGGGTGGCAGATAGGTGCGGGTCTGCCGGTGGCTGGCGATGGTGACCCATTCGTCGAGTAGCCGGTCGAGTCGCATGACCGATGTCGGGTCGGACTCCGGGAGCTGCCGCCGATCGATGGCCCCGGCGCGGTCCGCATGAGTGCCGGGCTCGTCGAAGTAAAACAATTCGCGGCCATCGGCCAGCACGGTTGCTGTCTTGACCGTAGGGCGCAAGGCGGCCGCGGCGGGCTCGTCCGCCAGCGCTCGGGTCACGTTTTCATCGTAGCGACCCATCGCCGGTGCGTCCGCCCGAGGCGCGGCTGCGGCCCGAATTCAATAGACCCGACCCTCGATACGAAAGACTGGGCCGGTGATAGCTCGGTGAGCAGCGGCAGTCTCTTCGTCGCGGTCTTCCTGGCCTGCCTGGTGGAGGCGGTCGAGGCCCTGACGATCGTCCTCGCGGCGGGCACCCGCCATTGGCGATCATCGCTCACCGGCTTGCTGGTCGCCCTCGCCACGCTCGCGGTGCTGATTGCCGCGCTCGGACCGGCACTGACCGCCGTCCCGCTTCATGTGTTGCGGTTGGTGGTCGGCGGGCTGTTGCTCGTGTTCGGCTTGCAGTGGCTGCGCAAGGCGATCCTGCGCGCCGGTGGATACAAGGATCTGCACAACGAGGAAGAGATCTACGCGGCGCGAGGTGGCCGCCGCCCGGCTGGGTCCGCTCGAGCACCGTCGCGGCGTCGCGGATTGGTACGCGTTCACCCTGTCGTTCAAGGGCGTGCTGCTCGAAGGCCTCGAGGTGGTCTTCATCGCGCTCACCTTCGGCAGCAACGAACACAACCTGCCGCTCGCCGTCGATCGCCGCCGGTGCCGCAGTCGTCGTGATCGGTGCTGTTGGCGTTGCCGTGCGTGCGCCGCTGGCCCGGGTGCCCGAGAACGCGATGAAGTTCGTCGTCGGCGTCATGCTCACCGGCTTTGGGACGTTCTGGGGCGCAGAAGGCGCCGGCGCCCGCTGGCCCGGCAACGATGTCGCGCTGCCGATCGTGGTGGCGTCCGTTGCGCTGCTTGGCCGTGCTGCTCGTGGTGGTGCTCCGGCGCGCCGCGCCCAAGGCCGCCGGCCGTCGCGCTCGACGCCGGCACCGGCGAGGTGGCCGGATGAATTGGCTCAAGCGCGTTCGGCGCCTTCTGGTACGACTTCGTCGTCGGCGACGACTGGCACGTCGCCGTCGGCGTCGTCGTGGCACTCGGCGCCACCGCGGGCCTGCATCATGCCTCGGTCCCAGCGTGGTGGGTGGTGCCGGCCGCGGTCGCGTTCTTGCTGCCGTACACGTTGTGGCGTGCTGCACGTCAAGGGCGGCGCACGCAAGCAGGGGCGTGCCGCCCGGCGAACGCGTAACCCACCGCCATCGTGATCATCGGTCCGTCGAGCGTCGAGTCCAGCCTGCGGGCCCGGCATCTTGCTCTTGCGGCTGTGTGCACGCTGCTGTTCTTGACCTTTCTCGACAACACGATCGTCAGCGTCGCACTGGTCGACATCCAGGGTTCGGTGCATGCCGGAGTGCAGTCGCTGCAATGGATCGTCAACGGCTACGTGCTCGTGTTCGCCTGCATGATGTTGACGGCGGGTGCGCTCGGCGACCAGATCGGCCATCGCAAGGTGATGCTGGCCGGTGCGACGATCTTCTGCGCCGGTTCGATCGTGTGTGCGCTTGCGACCAACTCGGCCGTGCTCATCGCCGGACGGGCCATCATGGGCCTGGGCGCGGCCGGCTCCGAGCCCGGCACGTTGACGATGCTGCGGCATCTCTACCCCGAGCAGCGCGAACGCGCCCATGCCACGGGGATCTGGGCGGCCGTATCCGGGCTGGCGCTGGCGCTCGGGCCGGTCATCGGCGGCGCCATCATCGGGCTCACCAGTTGGCGGGGCATCTTCTGGTTCAACCTGTTCTTCGGGGCCGGTGCGCTCGCGTTGGCGGTCGTGTTGGTGCCCGAGACCGCACCCGGGCATGGCCGCAAACTTGACGTGGTCGGCACGATGCTCGGCGCGGGCAGCCTGGGATTGCTGGTGTTCGCCGTCATCGACGGCGAAACGGCCGGCTACACCTCGCCGCTCATTCTGTTTATGACGGTGCTCGCGGTGGCGATGGGTCTCGCCTTCGTGCGTCGCGAACGGCACGCACCCTTTCCGGTGCTCGATATGCGGTTCGCCAGCAGACCGACCTTCGCCGCGTCGAACCTGGTGGCGTTCGCCACCTACTTCGGCACGTTCGCGATCTTCTTCTTTTGTGCGCTGTACCTGCGCGCGGTGGTCGGCGACAGCGGCTATCGCATCGCGGCGGAGTTCGTGCCCATGATGGTCGCGATGATCGTGACCTCGCTGTCGACCGGGCGGTTGCTGGCGCGCACCGGCATCCGTACTCCCATCGTCGCGGGCTGCACCTGCTTCGCGTTCGGACTCGTGCTCACCGGCCGAGCCCTCGGGCCGCACCCGGCCTACCTACCGCTGGCGGGCTCCCTTGCACTCGCGGGTGTCGGCATCGGTCTGGCGATGGTGCCGACGACGTTCGCCGCGACCGACGCGGTGCCGCTTGACCATGCCGGCATGGCCAGCTCGGCCATCAACACCAGCCGCGAGATCGGTGCGGTTGCCGGCACCGCCGTGCTCGGCGCGATCGTGAACGCCACCCTGGTACGCCACCTCACCAGTGAGGTCAAGCCGCTCGGCATCGAGCCCAAAGCGGTGATCGACTCGGTGCGCCGTGGCGGTCTTCGCCTTCGCGAGAGTGCCGGTTCGCCGGCCGCGCGACTCTTCGCCACCTTCGAGAACAAGGTGCTCCATGCGGTCTACGACGCGTTCTACTCCGCGTTGCAGATCTGCCTTGTGCTGTCGGCCTCAGTCGTTATGGTCTCTGGCGTCGTCGCGTTTGTCGCGCTGCGCAACGAGAAGACGAAGCATCCGCGCACCCAGGTGTAACTGGGCGAGAACTTCAGGCCCGTTCGAGGCGCGCGACATGGGTGGCGTCGACCGCCCGCAATTCTTGGCCCTGCGCACCTTCTGCGCGGCAGAGTTCTCCGGCGGGGACGCCGCACAGGGGGCAGGCCCGGGCGTCGATGGCGGCTTTGGTCGCGGCGTAGCGCTCGGCATACGTCGGCGGAAGAGGATCGTTCATGTTCTCAGTGTGCGCCACCGCGGGTAGGTGGTGTTAGCGCGCGCCGAGTGCGGCCGCATGGGCCGGGCTCCAGTTGACGCCGAAGTCGGTGCGCAGGGCCGAACGGGCCGCGTAGTGCCCGCACATGCCGTGTACGCCGCCGCCCGGGGGAGTGCCGGACGAACACAGGTACACGCCCTTGAGCGGCGTCCGGTAGTTGTCCCAGCGAACGGTCGGGCGGAAGAGCGTCTGCTTGACCGTCGACGCGCCCACGCCGATGTCGCCGCCGACGTAGTTCGGATGCTCGCGTTCTTCGTCCACCGCAGTGCGCACCGAACGGGCAAGGATGAGATCGCGAAAGCCGGGAGCGAACCGTTCGATCTGCGCCTCGATCGCTGCGGTCATGTCGACCGTCGAGCCCGACGGCACGTGGCAGTAGCCCCACAGGGTGTGCTTCCCCTGCGGTGCGCGCGTCGGGTCGACGACGCCGGCCTGCACCACCAGCACGTACGGCGCGGTCGGATGCCGACCAGCGGCAACCTCCGATTCGGATGCAGCCACCTCGGCGAAGGTGCCACCGACGTGCACCGTGCCCGCTCGACGGCACCCTTCCGCCGTCCAGGGCACTGGACCGGACAGCGCCCAGTCGACCTTGCACACACCTGGTCCGTACCGAAACTTGCGAAGCGAGCGGGCGAAACCGCGGTCGAGCCGGTCGCCGGCAAGGTCGATCAACTGCTTGGGCGCAACATCAAGCAGGACGACGGGAGCCTTGGGTAGCTCATCAAGTGACCGCACCCAATGGTTGGTCTCCAACGATCCGCCGCGTTGCCGCACAGCCTGCATGAGGGCATCGGTGATGCGGTCGCTGCCACCTTCGACGAGCGGCCACCCGACGGTGTGTGCCAGCATGCCCAGCAACGCGCCGAATGCGGCGGTCGGCGGTCGGGTCAGCGGGAGCATCGCGTGTGCGGCGACGCCAGAAAAGAGCGCTCGCGCCGGTTCGCCGTCGAGTTGCTTGGCCACGTGCGCCGCCGACCGCAACGCCGGCAACGCGAAGCGGGCTGCTTGAAACGGCTGCTTGGGCACGCTACGAAGCGGCGCAAGGACGGCGGGCACGATGGCGTCGGCCCGCCGCACCAGCGGAGCCATCAGCCGATGCCACGACGCTCCACCCGCGCCGAGCTCGTCGACGGTGCGGGCCAGGTCGTGGTAGGCCAAGGCCGCCTGCCCGCCATCGAGCGGCTGCGCGAATGCGACGTCGGGGTACCGCAGTTGCACGCCGTGGCCGGGCAGGTCGAACGCGGCGAAGAACGGTGACGCGATGGCCAACGGATGCACTGACGAGCAGATGTCGTGCCTGAAGCCTGGCAGTGTGCTGGCTTCGGTACGGCAGCCACCGCCCGGCGTTGCGGCGCCTTCGATCACCTGCACGCGAAGGCCGACCGCCGCTAACGTGACCGCGGCGGCCAGGCCGTTCGGCCCGGCGCCCACCACCACTGCATCGAAGTCAGCCACGGGCTAACCCTAGGACCGAGGACGCTCGGTCTCGTACGACAGGCTGCGCGCTATGGAGCCGACGCGACCATGGGCGTTCGGCGTCGAGCACGCAACCGCTTCGATCTGGCATATCCGGCCGCGCCCAACAACACCGCGATTGCGCCGAACGCGACGACGC
This sequence comes from uncultured Actinomycetes bacterium, assembly GCA_963836475.1. Taxonomy (GTDB): domain Bacteria; phylum Actinomycetota; class Actinomycetes; order Acidothermales; family Acidothermaceae; genus PALSA-607. Next base: position 200,309 of record CAWIJQ010000002.1, on the reverse strand, counting down.
CACCGGCTCCGCCCGAAATCGGGACGGGTTTGGTGGGACAGGCTGGCAGTGAGCCCACACCGGTGCTCACCGCGTAGCCGTTGACGACCCAGTCGGCACCGGAGCTCAGGTCTGCTTGGCTGATCGTCGGCGCCCAGACATTGTTGTGCGTGCCGGCCAAGAACACGGTCGGTTGCCCACGGTCTTGCGGGGCCGGCGTGATGTAGTTCAACGCCCCGACCGGATAAGTCAATGTGTTCGACGAGCTGTTGGTGTAGCCGATCGCGACGGTGATGCTGCCGTCGGGATTTTGCCAGTAGCACGAGACGAACGGCTGAACGGTCGCCGCCATCGCGACGCCACTCATACCAAGCACGGCACCTACTCCGACGACAACGGCGCTGAGCCGAGCGAGCCAGCGACTAAGACCGAGCCGGCCCGTCATTGCGCTTTCCTGTTCGTCGCGTTGACGAGCGCTGCGTCGCCTGTGGGTTGGCTCGTTGTGCACGCCGCGATCGATCGCAACGCGGAGGTGACATCTGCGAACGATCGCCATGGGGTCGCGTCGACGAGGTCAGCCAACGTGGCGTACTCGCCTGTGTGCACGCGTACTGCGCGCATGCCCGCGTTCACCGCGCCGACAACATCTTTGCCTGGGCGGTCGCCGATATGTACGGCCCGAGTGGCCGGCACGCCCAGCTCGCGCAGCGCACGTTCGAACGGCGCCACGTGCGGCTTGCGAAACTCCCGGCCGAGTTCGTCGGAGAAGATCACCACGTCGAATGCATCGGCCAGACCGAGTGAGCGCAGCTTGGCGCGCTGCACTCGCGGGTTGCCGTCGGTGACACACGCGACCGGCACATTAGCCCGCACGGCCGCCAGCGCATCGTCGAATCCTGGGTACGGCGCGATGTCAGTCGGGTTGTGTGTGTTGAAGACCGCGACCAGCCCCGGCACGATCGCCGCGAGTTCGTGTTCGCCGACATCGATCGAACGCAGCGCGCGATCGATGATGCTGCCGCGGTCTGACCCTTCCGCGGCGACGGTCACCAGAGCGGCCAACAGACGGTCGTGGTCAAGCCCGATGTCGGCGCCAGCGCGAGCGACGTCACGCCACGCGCCGGCCAGCCAATCTGCCTGGGCGAAGACTGTGTCGTCGAGGTCGACGGTCACTGCCTCAATGGGCTCGTCCGGTGTCGCTGTCGGCCGGGCGAAGACCCGAGCGGGCAACGGGTCACCGACCGACGGTTCCCGTGGCTCGAGCAACGTCATGACGGTGTTGTCGGCCAGCAGGTCGACGATCCGCTGAGCCGTGTGGCCGTCGCCGTATGGGCAGGCGAGCGCGGCGATACGACGTTGGTCGTCGGGCGTAGTCAATCTGGCCACCTGATGCATGACCTCGACTTCGCCCAGACCGCACAACACTGCCGAACCGTCGAGCACGCCTTCCCATCGTGGTGTGGTGGCGCGAAGTACCACTGAGGGCACGCCGAACCACGATGCCTCCTCCTGGAGGCCGCCACTGTCGGTGACGACAACGCGCGCGCTCGCGAGCCGGCTGAGAAGCGCGCCGTAGGGCATCGGCTCGACCAGGTCGACATTGGGCGAGGTGGCGACGACGGAGAGCAGGCCCGCGGCAGCGAGCCGTGCACGTGTGCGCGGATGCAATGGGAACGTCACCGGGCCGAACCGCTCGCCGAGCCGTTGCACGATCGCCACGAGTTGGGCGAGGCGGTCAGGATCGTCGACGTTCGTGGCCCGGTGAGCCGTGAAGAGAACGCCGGCGCGGTCACCAACCGCGACGCGCGCGATTCCTGTGGCCGCAATCGAATCGATCACCGGATTGCCCACCACGTGAATCCGTTCGGAGTCGACTCCTTCGTCGCGCAGCATGCCGGCCGCGAGCTCCGTCGGCGCCAGGTGCAACGTCGCGAGCGCGACCATCATCTTGCGGTTGGTTTCTTCGACCGAGCGTTCGTTGAACGAGCGAAGACCGGCCTCGAGGTGAATCACGCCGACGCCGTGGCGGCGGGCCGCCATCGCCAGCAACGGCGCAGTGTAGGTATCACCCAACACGAGGACGGCGTGTGGCTGCTGTTGAGCGAACTCGTCATACGCAGCAGCCAGCAGGGCTCCTACGCGTGCGCTCTCGCCCTGCGGCAGCTGCCAACTGACATCGGGGGGACAGCCCAGTTCGGCGAACATGTCGGCCGCGAGCAACACATCGGTGTGCTGGCCGGTCGCAATGCAACGGACGTCGTGGCCAGCGGCTCGCAGCGCCGCGATAACGCGCGCGAGCTTGACGATCTCCGGCCGAGTGCCGACGGGCACGGTCAGTCTCATGGTTCGTAGATCTCATCGAAGTGTCGGAGCATGGTGACGCCGGGTCGAGCGACGAGTCGCTCGGGCCGCGGTGCTCGGCCCATGATGACGCGCAGATATTCGCCGACGAAGTCAGCGCCTGCGTGCAACGAGAGTGGCAACCCGCCGGAAAAGCGCGGATTCACTTCGATGATGACGACTTCGCCATCAGGTGTGACGAAGCCTTGCACGTTCGCCGGGCCGATGTGTCCGAGTGTCTTGAGCACGAGCGTGGTCACTTGGGTGACTGCCTCGTCGTCGAACGTCGTTCCCAGCACCGAGATACCCGCCTTGGTGGCCAGTCGCCACCGGGCCGCGGTGCCGACAACGTCTCCGGTTGCCGACACGAGCGCATCGACGGTGAACTCACGACCAACGATCTGGGTCTGCACAATCGGGTCGGGGGTCAAGGTAATGGCCGCGGCCAATTCTTCGCGGTTGCCCACCGCGTGCACGTCGCGCGAACCGCGTCCGAAGCGTGGCTTGACGATCCACGGTCCGGGTACGTGCAGCTCAGCATCGTCACCGGCGAGTCCGGTGCTTGGCGCTGGCAGCCCGGCCTCGGACATGGCTTGCGCGAATCGCCACTTGTCAATGCAGACATTCACCGAATCCGCCGTGGGCATCAAGGTGCGCACGCCGGCGTCGTCGAGATAGCTCGCCGCTCCCGCAAGCGCGTGGTACTCCTCGGCCACCGTGCAGATCAGTGCTTGCGCGTCATAGACCGTCGCGATGCGAATCAACGCCGCAAGATACGTCGGGTCGTCAAACCTCGGAACCGGATGGCCTTCGTCGCCCAGCCGCAGCCCGACCGCCATCGGGTCGGCGTCGACAGCGATGACGTAGTGGCCAGATTGGCGCAGCGCGCGTATGACGGCGACGCCAGCGGCGCCGCCGGCACCGGTCACCAATACCCGCACCGATCCGATCGGATCGTCGTCGACCGCAGGATCAGCGGCCGGCTGCGTCGACGCTTCAGGCTCGTACACGTCAGTCGATTCGCGGCGTCTGAACTCATGCTCGCGGAGCGGATGAATCGACGGCGGCGGCACACTGCCGGCCACGCCGGGCAGCATCGGTTCGCTGGCCCGCAATCGCCGCACCTCGGGGTGCGCATTGCTGTACGCCTTCGCCCACATCCGCAGCTCAACGATCGCCGATGTCGACGCTGGCTCCCATTGGCGGCTGGCCACGGCCTCGATCACCACGGCGAGCACAGCGGGGTCGGTCTCAACGCGAGTGGCACGCAGCAGACTAGGAGCAATGGAGGCCAGCCCGATCTCGGCGGCCTGGTGAACCGCCTCGATCCGAACGTCGCGATCAGGATCGGTGAGGCGGGCGCGAATTCGTTGACGTACCAAGGCATATCGTCGCGACCGCCACGCGATCGCGACCGCAGTCAATACGCCGCCGACAATCAGGCCGGCCGTTTCGATATTAAAGGACATCGCTGACCCTCGCAGCTCGGACGATGCTGTCGGTTGCCTTCGGTAGCAGCAGATACAGCATGAAGAAGAATCCGAGCATCGTGTAGGCGAGCCCGAAGATGGTTCCGACCCAGTCGTGGAAAAGAACAAGCCCGCGAGCGCCGACGTGCAAGCCGACCCACACGGACGCGCCGACGCGCAGCACGTTGCACGCGACGATGATGGCTGCGGCACCAAGAAAGGCGAAGAGTCGCCGGCGCCATGGCCCGCTCAGCACAAACGCCGAGATCGCGCCCAGTGCGAGCACGGGCACCAGTGATGAGCAGAACGGCGTCAGCTGTGCCCTGAAGGCGCGGTGACCGGTCGGCAGCACTTGGAAGTAGTGATCGCCCACAACGGTAACCCGGTTTCCTGCGTGCAAGACGCTGACGACGAGCCGCTGCTCGAGGTCGCGAAGAGGGCCGCTCAGTTGGTAGAACCCGATGAATGCGAGCGCAAGAGCGGCGCCTAGCGCCGAGAACACAATCGCCCGACGCCTGTTCATGCCAGCTCACCCGCTTCGCGGCCGTCGAGTGCGCTCCACTGTGATCGCCGCGTCTTCACCCAGGTGTACGGCCGACCGAGGACGCCGTCTGCCCAGGCTTTCGCGCAGACGAGCATGAACACGACGAACAGCGGGGTCATCCAGGCGACCGACCAGGCCGCCCGTCGCGGTGCGCGGCCGACGAGCAACCCGACGGCGAGCTCGCAAAACGGGCCGGCGAACAACAGCGCGGCAAGGGGCAGAAGTTCGAAGATCGAAACGTGTGGCCCGACGCCGAATATGCGTAGACCAGTGAGCGCGAGCGTCAGCGCACACAACACGGGTACGTGGTAGACCAGCAAGAAAAGTGTGGTCTCGACCTTCTCGGCCAGTGTCAGCGTGTTCGACGACCACACGCTGCCCCGGTAGTCGCGCCACACCTGTTGGTGGCCGCGCGCCCAGCGATAGCGCTGCTTCACGAACCGGGCGAGGGTAGTGGCACCCTCCTCGGTGTCGACCGCGGTGATGTCGTAGCGGATCTTTTGGCCGACGAGCATCAGCCGCATGGTGATGTCGGTGTCTTCGGTCACGCTCTTCGGGTTCCAGCCGCCGAGCTGGCGCAGAGTGCTCGCTCGGATCGCGCAGTTCGCTCCGCCGTAGGCGGGCAGGCCGAAAAGCGCCTGGCGGCCGTACTCGTTCACCAGATATCCGGAGAAGTAGTCGATGGCGATCGATCTCGCCAGCGTCGACTGCACCGAGTTGCGCACCAGGCAACGGCCCTGCACGGCGCCTACCGTCGGGTCGTGGAAGTGTCGAACCAGCCGCCCGATGACGTTGCGGCGCGGGATGTGGTCGGCGTCGAAGACCACGATGATCTCGCCCCGAGCGCGTTCGAGTGCTGCGTTCAATGCACCTGACTTGCCACCACCCGAGCCGGGCAGTCGATGCAGCACGGTGATGTGGCGTTGGCTTGCCGTCAATCGATCGAGTAGGTCAGGCGTCGCGTCTGTCGACCCATCGTCAACAAGGATGACTTCGAGTCGCGACCGGGGGTAATGCAACGCAACCAGGCCGTGGACGAGGCCGGTGACCACAGTCTCCTCGTTGTGGCAGGCGACCAGGATCGACACGTTCGGCTGGTAGTCCACCGCCAAGTCGGGGGTGTCGTACAGATCGCGTGCGGCCCATCGCGCCGCCGCCGATGCGAATGCGAGGTGGCGAAGGAAAAAGATGAGAAAGACCAGGTTGATGGCGAGCACGCCGGCGAGGATCGCGCGATCCGGACCGAGCACTCCGACCGCAAGACAGCCCACGCCGATGATGAGCAGAAACGTCCACGGCACCGAGCGCTCGCTCGTGGACGGCGAGCCGCCGCTCACTGTCGGATGCCGACGGCCAGCGGTAGCCGAAGGGGGGTAGCTTGCGGTTTCTCCATGCGGCGCACAGCACTCGCACCACGCGCGATGTCCCAAACAAATCGCGGCACCTCGAAGGCCTCGGCATACCGCATCCGCGCGTGATGCCCCCAGAAACGCGCGCCGGCTTCAATGGCTTCCAGGTCGACGAGTTCACACCGCTCGACCTGCGACCGATGGCACGACAGCGCGGCGAGTTTGCCGTCGACGCATGCCTCGATGTCGACATAGACGACCGGGTTGAATGCCGTGGCCGTTGGCGACTGGTAACACAACACCCTGTTGAGCCGTCGGGCCGCCGAGAGTGAAGCGAGCGCGGTCGCGACGTGGTCTTGGTGCGTGTCGTTTTGACCATGGGTGTAGAGGACGGCGGCGTCGGTCTGCTCGATCACCGAATCGATGAAGGCGACGGTTTCGCGCCCAGACGGGATGGCGCCGTCGGGGTACCCGCCCCACAGCAGGTCGGCCCCGATCGACGCGGCCGCGAGTTCTTGCTCATGGACGCGTGGAACCGCATCCTGTGGGCCGCGTTCGCCCGTCGTCATCACGAGCATGGTGACGGTGTCGCCGGCAGCGACATGCTGAAGCAGCGCTCCGCCGCACCCGAGCTCGATGTCATCGGGATGTGAGCCGATGGCAAGCACGTTCATGTGGGTCTCCTCTACCTACCGCCTCCAAATCGACCGGCAGAGCTGGTTTCTTAGAAAAGACGACGACCACGAACGTCGGGTGCGCGTGCGAGCGTGTGCGTGGGGCCGAATGGAGCAACGGCCACCCGGCGTCCGTGTCGAGATCAGATGGTTAGCGGCCGTGCGCGTTCGCTGCCGCGTCCGCTCGGCCAACCGCTGCGAAAGGATCGTGATGAGCGCCCGTCGTCGCTCTCCGCTGCGATCATGGCGATCAGCGTTCGCGGGGTTGTTAGCGAGCCTGGTCATGGGTCTTGCTGGCGTCGCATTCGCTGCGCCGAGCGCGCAGGCGGTCACGCCGACGATCAACTGCGACACGGCTGCGCAACCGTCGACGTCGTGGACCACGTGCCAGCAGCTCGTCGGCACCGCCAGCTGCGCCTGGAACAACAAGGACGGCACGTGGACGCTTGCTGTCGGCTACACCAACCCGACGGGGACGATCCTCACCGCCAGCATTCCCCCGGCGCCCGGTGGCACGAACAATGCCTTTACCGCGACGAGTGGATTCGCCAGTAACCCGGGGCATCCGACGACCTTCCAACCGGGTACGTACGTCACCGCATTCACCGTCACCTGGACGCCCTCGTCGAAGACCGATCCCGTCACCTGGGTCCTGATGGGCCACACCTACACCTGGACCGAAACGTCGGTGCCCGCATGCCCCAAGACGCCAGTGCCGGTGGCGGGCAGCGTCGCCGGAATCTTCGGCTTCCTTGCGTCTGGTGATGCTCGTGTTCGCCGTTGCGAACCGCCGAGCTACCTCGGGCTACCGCAGCCCGCGGGCCCGCCGCCGCTCACGGTTGCCTGCCCCGGAGCCTGCTCCGGCCACCTGAGCACAGCCGGCAACAGCGATCTGTCGAATTCGCACCGACCCGGTCGTCGTGGAGGTATCGAGCGGAAACCTCCGCCAGCTACCTCCAGGAGTGACCATGTCGCAGTTTGTGTTGTCGTTTCGCGTGCCAGCTGACGTCACCGCCGGGCCGGGTGTTGAAGCACAATGGGGTCAGTGGTTCGGCTCACTCGGAACGACCATCGTCGACTTCGGCAACCGCGTGGGCGAGTCGAAGGCGCTGGGTCTCAAGGGCGCTGGCGTGCTCGGTGGTTACGCGGTGATCGAGGCCTCCGACCTGGCCGCCGCCGTCAAGGTCGCCGAGGGTTGCCCCGGATTGCAGTACGGCGGTGGCGTCGAAGTCGGATCCGTCGTCGCGATGTAGCCTGCGAGCGGATTGAGCGCGCTCATCCAACGGAGGCCTTCATGACCGGAACCCCCGCGACCGGGAACAGCGGCCGATCCGTGGATGCTGACCACCGCGCCAGGCACCTCGAGCTACCACATGTACAAAGACGAGGACGCCGATCCGCCGGCGTTGGTATGCGTCGTCGGTACGACGACGCTGAAGTACCACTTGCGGGCGATCAACGACCTTCGCGCTTGGTTGATCGAGCAGGGTGATTGGGTTCCGCTGGGCGCGGCCGACGAACAGAAGCCGGCCGCGCCTGGAACCGTCGAAGCATGGGGTCGTGCAGCCGACAATCCCGTGGGCGGCTGGTACGGCCTGCGCAAGGGTTACCGCGGCCGATTCGGCATGTACCTGCCGCCCTTGCTTGAAGCGCTCGGCTACGCCGAGCTTAACCCACGAGGCGCGCAACAACCGCATGCGTGCGATCTGAACGGCTCTTCGCACCTTCAGCCGTCGCTGTTCAATGTCGGCGTCGCTATCGGTGCTGGTGGCGTAGCGGTCGCGTCTTCGACAGTGCCGGAGATGTCGAAGACGAGATCGAGCGCGGTCAGGCGCATCAGCTTGCGGATGCTGTCGGAGTCGACAACTAACTTGAGCTCGCCGCCGATAGCGCGGATGCGCCGCAATGCGCTCACCAGAATCCCGAGACCGCTGCTGTCGAGGAAGCCCAACCCGGTCATGTCGATAACCAACGCGTGGTGGTGGGCAAGCAAGTCAAGGATGGCGGTGCGAAGCGCTGGCCCGGTGTACGCGTCGAGTTCGCCGGAGACGGTGAGAACGTCCCAGCCGTCAACGCGTCGGGCCGTGGTTGCAAACTCGTCCACCCGGACTCCTTAGGTCGTCGGAATCACTTTCTATCGTGTCGGCGCCATTCTCTCGTGATCATCGGACGGCGGTTTGATCAGGCCCCGATGGGACGCGAACGCGGGCGGTTCAGCTGCGCAGGCGGTTCAGGCATCCAGCACGGTCGCGCGCGCGGCTATTGCCGCACCACGGGCGCCGGCCATGTCGAGGTCGGGCACGATCGCGAACTGCGCTACCGCGATCTGCTCCGCGCGCAGCGCGGCGTGCGCCCGTACCTGTTCGATGAACCAGTCGCGAAATGCCTGCGCCGTCTCGACGACGCCGCCGCCGACGAAGTACGCGTGTGGATCGGTGAAGTTGCTGGCGATGGTGAACAAGCGGCCAAGCGCCATTGCCTGCTGCTGGAAGATCTCCAGCGCCATCGCGTCACCACGTTCGGCTAACCCGCGCACGAGCTTCGCCGCCTGACGCGCGTCCGTCGCCGCGAGGGGATGCTCAGGGTATTTCGTCAACCAGAACGGGAGAAGGTTCTTCTCAATCCCGGTGAGGGAGGCGACGCTCTCCGCGTCACCAACCAAACCACAATTGCACGACGGCGTGGGTTGCCCTGGCGCAAGCAAACCTTCCATCGGGATGTGCACATGGCCAAGCTCGCCGGCCATTCCCGCAGCTCCTCGGATAACCCTCCCGGCCTCGACGAGGCCGCCACCAAGGCCGGTGCCGACGATCGCAGACACCGACGAATGTTCCAGAGCGCGGTCGCCAAAGAATGCATAGTGCGCGTAGAGCGCAGCCGCGTTTCCGTCGTTGCTGTACACCACCGGCAGGCCGATACGTTGCTCAAGGGCTAGGCGAAAGTCATAGCCGCGCCACGCGGCGTGGACGAAGTTCGTTCCGCCCTTCGACGAGATCACGCCGTCCGCGCTCGCCGGCCCTGGGGTGTCGAGGCCGACGGCACGAACGGAATCGTGCGGCGTGCCGGTGAGGTCGAGGATCCGATCAAAGCTTGCGGCCAGGCTGGCGACCGCCGCGACAGGACCATCCGTGACCTGACTGTCGTTCTCGACGAGATGGTCGACGAGAAACTCGCCAGACTCGGTGAGCACCGTCGCGTTGTTGCTGGTGCCGCCGTTATCGAGGCCCACGACGACCCAGTGCCGGTCTAGCAACGGCTCAATCCCGTCTTCAGTCGGTTGAGCGGAGTGTAAGGCCGCGCGATTTTGCCGAGGGCTGGTCAGCGTCTCCGGGCTCAAGCGATGGGAACGTGCCCCCACCCCAGCCGGTTGCCTCACACCTGCGATTGTCTCGATATGGACACGGTCTGTCCGGGACTCCTTGACATTGTCCTGCCGCCGCTCTCACACTTTGGCCCGACAGCGTGGGAACGTGCCCATGCTGACCAGGTCCGGATCGTGTCTTCATTCGCATCGGGTCCTCAGTGAGGACCCTCAGGAAGGGTCCATGTCCATGGCTCACAGGCGGCCCAAGGGCCAAATGGTGACACTCAGTGCATTTATCGTCGCGTCGGTCGTCATCGCCGGCTGCTCCTCGTCCAAACCCAAGGCGGCGAGTTCGACCTCGCCCAGCGCTACGACAAGCTCCGCCGCCCCGTCGGCGGCCGGGTCGTCCACGGCTGCCGCGGCATCCGCTCCGGCCTCCGCAGCGGCCAGCGCCGGCGGCGCGCCGGAGACGATCACGATCGGGCTGTTCGGCACGTTCGGCTTCAAGGAAGCGGGACTCTACGACGCCTACATGAAGCTGCACCCCAACATCACCATCAAGGAAGACGACGTCGAGCAGTCGTCGGACTACTACAAGGCGCTGCAGACCCACTTGGCTGCCGGCTCAGGGCTCGACGACATCCAGGGTATTGAGATCGGTTTCGTCGCCGACGTCACGGCAAATCACTCCGACCAGTTCGTCGACTTCAACTCGCTACCGGAAGGTCCTCAGCTGAAGAGCACCTTCTACCCGTGGAAGTGGGCGATGGCGAGCACCTCCGACGGCTCGAAGACGATCGGTCTCGGTACCGACGCCGGACCGGAAGCGATGTGCTACCGACCCGACTTGCTGAAGGCCGCCGGTTTCCCATCGGATCGTGCGACGCTCGACCAGTCGTGGTCGACCTGGCAGGGGTTCATCGACTTCGGCAAGCAGTACGTGGCGAAGACCCACAAGCCGTTCCTCGACTCGGCAGCGAGTATTTTCAATGCTGCCGTGACCCAGGGCACCGAGGGCTACGACAACACCTCGGGCAAGCCTGACGTGACGAACTCCGACGGCGTGAAGACCGCTTGGTCGTTGGCCACCCAGGCTGCGCAGGCGAAGATCACCGCGGGGTTGGGCCAGTTCTCGACGCCATGGAACCAGGCATTCGCCAACGGTGCGTTCGCCGCGATCTCGTGCCCGGCATGGATGCTCGGCTACATCACCTCCGAGGCAGGACAGGCAGTGTCGGGCGACTGGGACGTCGCAAGCCTGCCGGGAGGCGCAGCGAACTGGGGCGGCTCGTGGCTCGGAGTTCCGAAGGCGTCGAAGCACCAGGCCGACGCCGAGGCACTCGCCGAGTGGCTGACCGCACCCGCGCAGCAAATCACGATGTGGACGTCGCAACAGCACTTCCCGTCGTCGTCGACGGCGGCAAAGGACCCGGCGGTGGCGGCTGCGACCAGCGACTACTTCAACAAGGCCCCGGTTGGCCAGATCTTCGGCGCCTCGGCGTCGGGGTTGAAGCAGCAGCCGATCGGTCCGTACGACACCCAGATCCAAAGCGCCATTGACACCGATCTTGGCAACGTGGAGACGAAGGGCGCCGACCCGGCCGCTGCCTTCAGCGATGCCTTGAAGAATGTCGCCCAAGTAACTGGCGGCTGATGCAGCTACGGACCGCGGCGAGCTTTTTGGCTCGCCGCGGTCCGTACCGCAGGTCGTGTAGATCGACCTGGCGGCGCCTGCGGGGGCCCCTTTCCGTGGGTGTCGCCAGGGCCGGGCGAATGTGGTCCGATGACAGTAGGACTCCGATGACGGCGGGATTCCGATGACAGCTCTCAGCGAGCCGGCGCACGATGTGCGCACGCGGCCGGCCGCGCCACGGCGAAAGCGAGCAGTCGGCCTCGGCTCGCGGGCTGCGTACGCGTACGTGGCGCCGTTCTTCGTGATCTTTGCTGCTTTCGGGCTCTACCCGTTGATCTATACGGGTTGGATCTCGCTGCACAACGTCAATCTCGAGAACCTGCATCACTCGACCTGGATCGGCCTGCACAACTACGTCGCGCTGTGGCACAACGAGTTCTTCTGGAACGCGTTACGCAACACGCTGTCGATCGGCGTCATCTCGACAGTGCCGCAACTTTGTATGGCGCTCGGCCTCGCGCATCTGCTGAACTACAAGATGCGCGGCCGCACCTTCTTCCGCGTCGCGATGCTGATGCCGTACGCCACCTCCGTGGTCGCCGCGACCCTCATCTTCGCCGAACTGTTTGGTCGCGACTACGGTCTGATCAACTGGTTCCTCCACCTGTTCGGCGTTCATCACACCAACTGGACCAACGGCACCCGGCTGCAATCGCAGATCGCGATCTCGGCAATCGTGACCTGGCGCTGGACCGGCTACAACGCGCTGATCTATCTCGCCGCCATGCAGTCCATTCCGACCGAGCTTTACGAAGCAGCGGCCATCGACGGCGGCAACCGCTGGCAGCAGTTCCGTAATGTGACCATTCCCGCGCTACGGCCGACGATCCTGTTCACGATCGTGCTGTCGACGATCGGTGCGATGCAGATGTTCGCCGAGCCGTACCTCTTTGCCGGTGATGGCACCACAAACGGCGGCGGGTCGCACCAGTTTCAGACACTCGCACTTTTCATGTACCAGCAAGGCTGGACGAACTTCCATCTCGGGCAGGCTGCGGCGACCGCCTGGACGATGCTGCTCATCATCGTTGTGCTCGTCTGCATCAACGCCACGCTTGCTCGCGGCCGTTCGCGGCGCGGATAGGAAGGCAGCCGATGACGACGCGCAGCAAGCAGGCGGGACGACAGTTCACCGCCGGTCGCTATACGTATCTCATTCTCGCGATCGCGACCATCATCGCCGTATTCCCGCTCTACTACACGATGATCATTGCGTCGCACACGAACCACCAGATGGCGCAGGTACCGCCGCCGTTCCTACCGAACTCGTCAATGTTCCACAATATCCGGCTCGCGCTGCACGAGCAGCCGCTGCTGAAAGCTGTCGCGAACTCCCTTATCGTGTCCGGCTCCATCGCTATCGGCACGGTTTCGTTCTGCACGCTAAGCGGGTTCGCCTTTGCCAAGCTGCGGTTCCGCGGCAGCCGCACGCTGCTCGGCCTGACGATCGCGACGATGGCGATTCCGCCGCAGCTCGGCGTCATTCCGTTGTTCCTCTTCATCGCCAAGCTGCACTGGGTCAACCACTTGCAGGCGGTGGTGCTGCCGACGCTCGTGTCGGCCTTCGGAGTGTTCTTCATGCGGCAGTACCTGCTGAATGCTGTGCCGACCGAAATCCTCGAAGCCGGGTGGGTCGACGGCGCGTCGACGTTCCGCATTTTCCGGTCGATCGTGGTTCCGATTGCCCGGCCGGCGATGGCGGTCTTGGGCATGTTGTCGTTCCTCGCATCATGGAACGACTTCTTCTGGCCCCTCATCGCACTGACCAGTCGCAATCCAACGGTCCAGGTCGGTCTCGCCGGTCTCGGATCGGGTTACATCCCGCAGCAGGCAATCATCATGGGCGGCACGCTGCTCGGCACCTTTCCCATTCTTGTCGTCTTTGCGTTGCTGGGACGCCAGATTGTCGGAGGCATCATGCAAGGAGCGGTAAAGGGATGACACAGATCGACGCGGCGCACGACTCGACCGCCGCCAGCTCCCAGCTGGTGTTCCCAGCAGGTTTCGTCTGGGGAACGGCTACTGCCGCTTACCAGATCGAAGGCGCGGCAATCGAGGGTGGCCGAACGCCGTCGATCTGGGACACCTTCAGTCACACACCGGGCAAGATTCGGGGCGGCGACACCGGCGACGTCGCCGCCGACCACTACCACCGCTACCGCGATGACGTCGCGATCATGTCCGAGCTCGGCGCCGGCGCCTATCGTTTCTCCACCTCGTGGTCGCGGGTAATTCCCACGGGCGTCGGCCCGACCAATCCCGAAGGCATCGACTTCTATTCGCGGTTGGTCGACGAGTTGCTCGCCCGCAACATCAGTCCGACCTTGACGCTGTACCACTGGGACCTGCCGCAAGAGCTGCAAGACGCCGGTGGCTGGACGAACCGCGACACCGCGTACCGGTTCGCCGACTACGCCGTGGCGATGGCAGCCGCGCTCGGGGATCGGGTCGGCTTCTGGACGACGATGAACGAACCGTGGTGCTCGGCCTTCCTCGGTTACGCCGGGGGCGTGCACGCTCCGGGGCACACCGACGGACGCGAGGCGCTCACCGCCGTCCACCACTTGTTGTTGGGGCACGGCCTCGCCATTCAAGCGTTGCGCGCGGCGCTGCCCACGACGGCGCAGCTTGCGATCACACTCAACCCGGCGGTGGCGCGGCCAGCGAGTTCGTCGGCGGAGGACGCGCGCGCGGCGAGCAAGATCGACGGTCTGCAAAACCGGATCTGGCTTGATCCGCTGTTCCGTGGCCAGTACCCCGATGACGTCCGGGCGTTCACCGCTGAGGTGTCCGACTGGAGTTACGTTCGCGACGGCGACTTGCCGATCATCGCGACGCCGATCGACGCCCTCGGGGTGAACTATTACAACCCCGTGGTCGCCGCGCACTACGACGGGGTGACCGCGCGCGCGCAGTCCGATGGTCATGGCAACGGTGGCGGTGATCCGTGGCCGGGCTGCGCCGACGTTCAGTTCCTCGATCGGCCGGGCCGGCACACCGCGATGGGTTGGCCGGTCGACGCGACCGGCCTGCGTGACTTGCTTGCACGGTTGTGGAGTGACTACCGCATGCCGATGTACATCACCGAGAACGGCGCAGCCTATGACGATGTCGTTGACGCCGACGGACAGGTGCACGACCCCGAGCGGGTGCAATATCTGGGCGAGCACTTCGCCGCCGTACACGATGCGATCACCGACGGTGCCGACGTTCGCGGCTACTACGTGTGGTCGTTGCTCGACAACTTCGAATGGTCGTACGGGTACTCGAAGCGGTTCGGCATCGTCTACGTCGACTTCGAGTCGCAGCAGCGAATCATCAAGGACAGTGGCAAGTTCTTCGCTCGGACGGCGCGCGACAACGCGGTATCGCCGCCGTAAATGGCGGTCAGCTCGAGCCGCGCACGATCAGCTCGGTTGGAACGATGAGCGACGCCGGCCGACGCGACGGGTCGTCGAGTTGGGTGAGCAGCACGGCCGCGAGTGCACGCCCGATCTCCTCCATCGGCTGACGGACGGTGGTCAGCTGCGGGTCGGCGAGGCGGGCGTAAGGCGAGTCGTCGAATCCGACGATCGCAACGTCGCGCGGCACCCGTTTCCCGGCCGCCCGGAGCATGCGCATGGCGCCCATCGCCATGAGATCGCTGGCCGCAAATACCGCATCGATCTCCGGCACCCGCGCGAGGAGCTCGTGCATCGCGCGCTCGCCGCTCTCCTCGGTGAAGTCGCCGTGCGCGACCATGCGTCGCCACGTGCGTTTTGCCGTAGCCGGTAGCGCATCGCGGAACCCGTCGAGGCGGTCGATGCCGACCGGCATGTCCGCGGGCCCGGCGATCGTGGCGATGTTGCGGCGGCCGCTGGCGACAAGGTGCGCCACCGCTTCGGCCGCGCCGTTTCGGTTGTCGGCGTCGACGTAGGGAAACGTGGTGCCCGGGAATGGCCGGCCCGTGAGCACAGCCGGAATCTTCGACGTGCTCAACAACGGCACCAGCGGGTCTTGCCGGTGCGACGACATCAGGATGACGCCGTCGGCGTGACCGTTCATGACATAGCGCTCGACGCGTGACGTGTCGCCCTCGCAACTGAGCAAGACGAAGGCGTACTCCGTCTGCGCGAGCGCCTGATTGATACCGCGAACAGCGCCGGCGAAGAACGGCTCGGAGAACAGTCGCGCCTCGGGCTCCGACACGATCAGCGCGATGGTGTCGGTGCGCCTGGTGACAAGGGAGCGAGCCGCGCGGTTCGGGATGTAGCCGAGATCCTCGATGGCCTTCTTCACGGCCTTGCGCGCCTCGGCGCTCACCCGCGGCGACCCGGTGAGCACGCGCGAGACGGTCGTTTTGGACACGCCAGCCGCCGCAGCCACCGCCCACACAGTGGGTCGGTTACCCGGCGTGGAGTTCCTCGGCTCGGCCATCAATCTCCTTTTGCTCGGCGCATCGTCCCATGAATTCGATGCCGGCCGCCCGACCCCGGAGTAGGCCGGAAGCGAAGCTGCGTCCGAACCGTTACTTCGGCGGCTGCCGATCGCGCATGCCGAGGGGAATCGCCAACCACAACACGACCAGCAAGACCATCGTGCAGGCGGTGATCACGATCGCACTCGTCGGGCCGGCGACGACGTCAAATATCAATGCCGCGACACCAACGATCGCACCGGCGAGCAGCGCAATGCCAAGGATCGACAGGTAGTGCGCCAACTGAACGGCCTGCTCGCGTTGGTGTCGTCGGAACAGACTGCGGTGCACACTCACCGGCGTCTGTAAGAACGCGGTGGCACTGATCGACAGGCAAACGGTGGCCAGATAGAGCCACTTTTGCAGGTGCGTGAGCTCGGTGAACCGCTGTTGGAAGGGCAACGTCAACAAGAACCCGGTCAAGAGTTGCACGCCAGTCTGGACGACGCGTATTTCCTGCATCAGTTCGGTCCAGTTGCGATCTAACCGCTGTGCCGGCGTTTCGTCGCGGACCTGGGCATCCCAAGCCCGGTCTGCCTTCGTCGTGGGTTCTTGGTGTGTCACGACTAAACCACCCCCGTCGGCGACGAGGCGGCCGCGCAGCTCGCCGTCCACATGATCGCGCAAATACCCCGCCGCCATCGCCAGAAACGCTCAGCGACGGCGGCGGGGTGTCCGCTCCGCTTCTTAGTCTGTGGCGCTGGTGCGGCTGCCTCCTTTGTTTCCGGTTCGGTTGTTTCCGGTTTGGTGTGGCTGGTCTTAGCGCAACCAGGGCGCAGCGTCGGCGAAGGCTGGCACAAGCCAACCCGAGCGGACGGCGAATTGCAGGGTGCGTCGGATAACGAGATGCGCCGGTGGATCGACCCGAAGCTCATAGCCAGCGGCGGTGATCTGAGCCTGGAGGTCGGACAGCGCGCGAACGCCGTAGAGATCAACGAATGTGAGCTCGTGCATATCCAACACGAAAGACGTGCCGAGGGAGATCGCCTTGTCGTAGTGGCTGAACGCATCGGCGAGTAGCGGCGCGGTGGCTATATCGAGCTCACCTCGCACGATCAGTCGCCGTCCACCGGGCATGGATGTCGCGAACGCGTCGGCGCTGAATCGGTCGTCGTCCGCAGTGGGCCGCGTCGAGACGGGTTCATTCGGGTGTGCGGATCGGGCCGAATTCCTTGCCTGCCGGATAAACGCCTGGGCCTCGGGGCCGCCCGGCGCAGTCGCGACTGCGACCAGAAAGAACTCCGCGACGCCATCGGCAGATTCAAGTCCGAGCTGGGCGCCTACTTGGAGGAGGATTTCACCTGCCGCGGCGAGGCTGCACTCGGTGATTTGGGCCAGCATTCCCTGGGCCTGACCGAACGCCAACCGCGCGTCGAGGAGGCGACCTAGTCCGCCAAGCCGACCGGGCGCGCGCTCAGGTACGACCGATGGGCGTGGTGGCTCCGGGATGCCGATCGCAGCTGTCGTAGCTGACGCAGTGCGATCGGCGGTCGGGCGGGCGTTGGCCATGAATCCACCTCTGGGAGCGGTCGATTGCGACCTGCTGCCAGAGGTCTGGAGCAACACGGCGTCGATTCGGGGAAGTACCGACAGCCACGAGCGTAGACCTCGATGGCCGATCTGTCTCGGTTAATGGGTCTTCGACGTTTCCGCGCTTGCCTTCGCCTTTCGGGCTGCGTGGTCAAGGACATGCTGCGAAGGCAACTCTCGACTCACAACCGCAGCGGCAACTACGGAGAGCCGGAGGTTGTGGTCTCGGGAGTAGCGGCGTAGCGCGCCGAATGCTTCATCCATGTCGAGCCCGCCCGTCTGGCCGAGCACGCCCTTGGCTTGTTCGATGACGATGCGCGAGGTGAGCGCCGTCGTCAATTGGCTCACGATCAGATCTTTGTCGGCTGCGGCTTTGTCCTGAACGAGGGCGACGCCGGCAACGTGCGCCAACGCCTGAGCGAGGTCGAGGTCGTCGGCGCTCAACGGGCCGACGCTCACGCCGAACAGGTTCAACGCGCCGAGCACGGAATTGCGCAAGCGCATGGGTACGGCGTGCACCGAGGCGAACCCTGCGGCCAGGGCAACCGGAACGAACCGCGGCCAACGTTCCGCCTCCTGCGCCAAAGCGGCGACGCTGACCGGCGCTCCCGACTCGAAACAGTCGACGCAAGGGCCCTCGGCGCATTGCACCTGGAAGAGCTCAAGCTCGCGGGTCGCTTCGGACGAAGCAGCGAGCAGGTGCAAGGCGCCGGCGCCATCGGCCAACAGAAGGCCCGCTGAGCTGATGTCGAGAAGGCGGGCGCAGTCAGCGGTGAGCTCCGTGAGCAGGTCAACGACATCAAGGCCGTCGGCAAGCTCGCCCGACAACGAAACGAACGCGGCCACGATACGGCGCTCGCGCTCCGTCATAGTTGCTGCGACATCCCCCTTTTCCGCCATTGCGAGACCCCTTGGCCACCTATCTCCATACCAGCCGCACGGGCGCTTCAACCCAATAGTGCTTTCGCTGGGTTGTCATATGTATCGACTTAGGGTAGTCCGACAGTTCTTCATGCACCAGTGATCGTTTGTGGCGTTCTGCTGTTAGTGTCTTGTACGACTCCCGTCTAGACCCCCGCGGCCCCGAACGGCGGCAACGGCGGTGGGTTCGATGCCCGACTCAGATCTGTCGAGAGTTCTCAGCGAGTTCGCCCGAACCCTCACGACCGACTTCCCGATCCAGGGAATCCTCGACCACCTCATCAAGCGCATCGTCGACGTACTCCCCATCACGGCCGCGGGCGTGACGTTGATTTCGGCCGGCTCGGCACCGCACTACATCGCCGC
The DNA here is from genome assembly GCA_963836475.1 of uncultured Actinomycetes bacterium. Lineage (GTDB taxonomy): Bacteria > Actinomycetota > Actinomycetes > Acidothermales > Acidothermaceae > PALSA-607. The sequence goes on along the minus strand of CAWIJQ010000002.1, from coordinate 181,684 downwards.
CTCCGACGACTCCGCCCTTCGGTTCGAGCGGCTGCAAACCGAGATGGGCGAAGGTCCCTGCTTGTCGGCCTACAGGTCGGGCGAGGCTGTGGTCGTCGCCGATCTCGCGTTCGATGCGCGGTATCCCAAATTCGGCCCCCCCGCTGTTCAATCCGGGCTTGCGGCGGTGTTCACCTTCCCGCTTCGCCACACCCAAGGTCTACTCGGGGCGCTTGACCTCTATCGAGACAGTGTGGGTGACCTGAGTGAAATCGACATGGCCACGGCGCAGACTTTGGCCGACGTCACGACCGCATACCTCCTCAACGCCCAAGCGCGGGACGATGCACGGGCTACCTCAGATCGTTTCCGATACGGCGCTCTGCACGACTCGTTGACGGGATTGCCCAATCGATCGTTGCTGCACGAACGGCTTGACCACGCGGCCCAGCGAGCGGTCCGATCGCACACGACGGCCGGCATTCTGTTCGTCGATCTCGATCGGTTCAAGCGGGTCAACGACAGTCACGGGCACTCGGTCGGAGATGAATTGCTTCTTGCGGTGGCGAAGCGCCTCGCGAGGCTGGTCCGACCCGGCGATACGTTGGCACGGTTCTCGGGCGACGAATTCGTGTTTCTCTGCGAAGACCTGAACAGCCCCGACGATGTCGAGGCGCTGGCCAAGCGCGTCGACGAAGCGTTCCGCACGCCGTTCGACGTCCAAGGCCTGGCGATCCCGATCACCGCGAGTGTCGGTATGGCGTACGCCGGGCCGGGCGAACACATTGACGACCACCTGTTGGCTAAGGCCGACACTGCGATGTATCAGGCGAAGCGCAAGGGTGGTGGAGCGCATCAGGTGATCGACCTGCGCGCGGCTGTACAAGACACTGAGCGCGCCACCTTGCAGCGAGATCTCCTGCTCGCGTTCGAGGCCGACCTGCTCGACGTGGCGTATCAGCCGATCTTGCGGTGCGGTGATCGCGCGGTTGTCGGCGTCGAGGCACTGCTGCGGTGGACCGACCCTGCTCGCGGCGCGGTATCGCCCCTGGCGATGGTGTCGGCGGCGGAGGGAAGCGGGCTTATCGTCGCGATCGGCGCGCGCGTGCTGGAGCGTGGTTGTCTCGATCGCGCACGCTGGCTGGCGAGCGGCTCGACCCTCGATCTGGCCGTCAACGTGTCTACCCGCCAACTGGTGAGCCCGACCTTCATCTCGACGGTCGCCGACATTCTCAGGGATACGGCGATGGATCCACATGCCCTCGTGCTCGAAGTGACCGAGAACCTCTTTATCGAAGACACCGACCACGCCACTGCTGTGCTCACTGAGCTGAGGAATCTCGGAATCAGGGTGGCGATCGATGACTTCGGCACCGGCTACTCATCCTTGAGCTACCTGCGTCGGCTGCCGGTCGACATGGTGAAGATCGACCAGGTCTTCATTGCCGACGTGTGCCGATCTGACGACGGGCGCACGATGGTTGAGGCCATCAATAATCTTGCGCACGCTTTGGGGTTCGCGGTCATTGCCGAGGGCGTCGAAACCCAAGAACAAAGTGAGGTGCTGACCGCGATCGGCTGTGAATTCGCCCAGGGTTTCTTGTACGGTCGGGCTGTTCCGGCGGCCGACGTCCTCGACGGTATCCGGGGTGTGCGCCTGCGAGGCTGACCGAAGGGCGAGCCCCGCACCGACACCTTAGGAGCGGGTCCTGTTGGGTCACGACGACTGACGTAGTATCCAGCGGCGTGAGTAAGCCAACCATCTTGTCGGTCGATGACGATCCGATGGTGGCCGCCGCCGTTGCGCGAGACCTGCGGTCTCGTTACGGCGCGGAGTACCGCATCGTGAGCGCGACGTCCGGGGCGGAAGCGCTCGCCGTCCTCGCGAAGCTTGCGCTACGCGACCAGCCGGTGGCACTCATCGTCGCCGACCAGCGGATGCCGGGGATGAGCGGCGTCGAGATGCTCGGCGAAGCACGCGCCAACACAGTCGGCGCGAAATACCTGTTGCTCACGGCCTACGCCGACACGGACGCCGCCATCAAGGCGATCAACGATGTCGGTCTTGACTATTACCTGATGAAGCCGTGGGATCCGCCCGACGAGCGGCTGTACCCGGTCATTGACGAACTCCTCTCCGACTGGCGCCAGGCAAACCCGGAGCACACGTCCGACGTCCGCATCGTGGGTCACCGCTGGTCCGACCGCAGCTACGAGATCAAGATGTTTCTCGCGCGCAATCACGTGCCCTATCGCTGGTACGACGTCGAACGTGACGCTGAGGGCAAGCGGTTGCTCAGCCTCGCAGGCGCGACGCAGGAGCAACTGCCGCTCGTCCTGCTGCCGGACGACGAAGCACTTCGCGCGCCGTCGAACCTCGAGGTTGCCGACGCGCTTCGGTTGCGCACAACTGCGGAGCAGCCGCTCTACGACGTGTGCATCATCGGTGGCGGACCGGCCGGACTCGCTGCCGCGGTGTACGCCGCGTCGGAGGGTCTCTCGACCGTCATCGTTGAACGCGAGGCGCCGGGCGGGCAGGCGGCGCAGAGCGCGTCGATCGAGAACTACCTCGGCTTTCCCAAGGGCTTGACCGGCGCCGACCTAACCCACCGCGCGATTGCGCAGGTGACTCGGTTTGGTGCGGAGATCGTGCTCGCGCGCGACGTGATTGGGTTCGAAAGACGCGGACCCGTTCGGGCGGTTCTGCTCTCCGGCGGTTTGGAGATCGAAGCGCGCGCGCTTGTCGTCGCGACCGGGGTGTCGTACCGACGGCTGCCCGGTGCCGGCCTCGACGATTTCACCGGTCGCGGCGTTTACTACGGCGCAAATGCGGGCGACGCGATCCAATGCAAGGACGACGAGGTGTATCTCGTCGGCGCGGCCAACTCGGCCGGACAGGCGGCGCTGAATCTGGCCCGCTACGCAAAACGGGTCGTTCTCATCGTGCGCGCGACGACGCTCACCGAGACGATGTCCTCCTACTTGATCGAGCGGATTGACGCGGCGCCGAACATCGAGGTGCGATTCAGCAGTGAGGTCGTCGAGGCGCGCGGTGACGGCCACCTCGAGGCGCTCACTATCGCCGACCGGGAGGCCGGCACGAGCGAAGAGGTGGCGACGAGTTGGCTGTTCGTGTTCATTGGCGCGTCGCCACGCACCGCGTGGCTCGGCGCCGAATTTGCGCGCGATGACAAGGGTTTCATCGTGACCGGCCAGGATCTGCGCACTGCGCCGTCCGGTGACCGCTGGGAGCTTGCGCGGCCGCCGTTCGCGCTGGAGACCAGCGTGCCGGGAGTTTTCGCAGCTGGTGATGTGCGGTTGGACTCAATGAAGCGAGTCGCATCGGCGGTTGGCGAAGGCGCGATGTCGATCTACCTCGTGCACCGCTACCTGGCCACAATGTAATGCGCATCGATGAGCTTCGTGATGTCGGCGTCCTGCGTGGATTGAGCGATGCGCAACTCGACGAACTGTTCACCGGTGCGACCGAGGTGTCCGTCGAGGAAGGGGTCGTTCTCTTTCGGGAGGGGGAGCCAGCCGACTCGTGGTGGTTGCTCCTTGACGGCGCCATCAACCTCTTGCGCCACGTCGGACGCGAGGACGTTGTCGTCGGACGGATGGACGCACCCGGTCGATGGGCCGGCGGCTTCCGCGCGTGGGACGAACAGGGCGTCTACCTGGCGACCGGCAGGGGAGCGAGCGTTGGGCGCGTACTCCAGGTGCGTGCCGATGTCCTGCGCGAGTGTTCGAAGGCGTGGTTCCCCTTTGGTGCGCACCTCATCGAGGGGCTCTATCACACGGCGCGCTCGATCGAATCGACCGCGCGGCAGCGAGACTCGCTCGTCACGCTCGGCACATTGGCGGCCGGTCTGGCCCATGAGCTGAACAATCCGGCTGCTGCGGCGACCAGGGCGGCCGACGCATTGAAGGGCACCTGCGATTCCCTGCTCTCCACCTTGACGAGCCTGGCCGAGAACCAGATCTCCGCAAGCCACTTCACGGCACTCGACGCGCTACGCCGGCAGATCAAGGCACCAGCCCGGATTGCAGGCGCGCTCGAACTGGCGGACGCCGAGGACGCGCTGTCTACCTGGCTGGAAGGGCACGGCGTCGGCCGCGACTGGATCATCGCGCCACCGCTGGCGGCGGCCGGTGTCGATGTGACCTGGTGTGATCGGGTCGCCGCGCAGCTTCCCGAGCAGGCGCTCGAGCCCGCGCTCGAGTGGGTGGCGAGCACTCTTTCGGCTGCCACGCTGCTGTCCGAAGTCAAGGCGTCAACGCGACGGATATCCGAGCTGGTCGGATCGGTGAAGTCGTACTCTCACCTCGACCGCGCCTCGTTGCAGGACCTCGATGTCACCGACGGCCTCGAGAGCACGCTGGTCATGCTCGGCCACAAGCTCCGCGCCGGCATCAACGTCGTCCGCGACTACGACGAAAGCGTTCCGCGCATCGTTGGCTACCCGGGTGAGCTCAATCAGGTTTGGACGAATCTGATCGACAACGCGGCGGATGCGATGCCCGGCGGTGGCACGCTGCGCCTCACCACCCGCCTCGACGAGAGCCACCTCGTCGTCGAAGTCGCTGACTCCGGCGATGGGATGCCGCCGGAGGTTGCATCGCGAGCTTTCGAAGCGTTCTATACGACGAAAGACGTCGGCAAAGGCACCGGGCTCGGGCTCGACATTGCTAGGCGCATCGTCGAGGAGCGGCACGGCGGCACGATCACGATCGTCTCGAAACCGGGCGACACCGTGCTGCGCGTTCACCTCCCGTTGGCGCCACCAGGTCATTGACTCGCAATGAGTTCGAGCCGCGCGACTTCGAGCTCTGCGTCGTCAACGGAAAGCTCTGCACCCTCAGCCTCTTCAACCAGGTGGTTGACAACGGCGGGCCCTCGGCCCTTAATTCTATTCAACGATCTGGTTGAACAAGGAGTTCGATGGCCGGCGATCACTTGTCTCGAGTCTTTTCGGCGCTTGCCGATCCCACGAGGCGCGACATGTTGGCCCGTCTCGCCGTTGGCGACGCCACGGTGGGGGAGCTCGCTGGTCCCTACGGCGTATCTGTCCAAGCGGTGTCCAAACACATCAGGGTGCTGACCGACGCGGGCCTCGTGAGTCAGCGCAAAGATGCCCAGCGGCGCCCGTGTCATCTCGAAGCGGAGGTCTTCGACCTGATGACGAAGTGGATCGAGCGATACCGCCAACAGGCCGAGGAGCGCTACGACCGCCTCGACGAAATCCTGGCCGAGATGCGTCACGCCGAACGACCAACCAACCGCCCGACCCACGAGCAAGGAGCAGCGTCATGACCGCCACAGGCAACCGCTACACGGTCTCGATCGAGGCCGACCCCACCTTGCCGATTATCCGCATGACACGTGACTTCGACGCCACTCCGGCACAGCTGATGAGGGCGCACACCGACCCGGAACTGTTCGCGCGCTGGGTTGGCCCGAACGAAATGGAAATCAAGATCCTCGACTGGGACGCCACCACCGGCGGCCGCTGGCGCTACGTCGGGGTGCGCAACGGCGACGAGTACGGCTTCCACGGTTGCTTCCACGAGGTGAGCGGCGAGCGCCTCGTGCAGACCTTCACGTACGACGGTCAGCCCGACGATGTCGCTCTCCAGACGTTGTGGTTCGAAGGCCTTGGTGACGGTCGCACGCGGCTGCACGGGCAGTCGTTGGTCGACAGCTTCGAGGGCCGTGACCAGTGGCTGGCTAGCGGCATGGAGACCGGCGTCGACGCGGGCTATCTCAAACTCGATGCCCTCGTTGCGGAGCTGCGATGAGCGGCCCTGCCGACGAACACCGACGCGTCGCCCACGAATTCACCACGACGGTCGAGGGCGCCGCGCCTGAGTCGTGGGAGCTGCCGGCGCCCCCGGAGGGTTGGGTCGCCCGAGATGTTGTCCGTCACCTCATTGAGTGGCTCCCCGCGTTCCTCCCAGAGAGGCGCGGGTATCACGTTGCCGTTCGGTCCATCGGTCGACGACGACCCCGTCGGCGCCTGGCGTATCCACACCGACGCCGTGCAGGCCCTCCTCGACGACGCCAACACTGCCGAGTGCGAACACGACCTCCCGCACATAGGCCGCATGCAGCTAGGGCATGCGATCGACATGATCTACACGAGCGACGTGTTCCTGCACCGATGGGATCTCGCTCGAGCCACCGGCCAGGACGAGACGCTCGACCAAGACAAGTGCGCGGCGATGCTCGAAGGCATGTTGCCGATGGACGAACTACTGCGCCAGAGCGGGGAGTACGGGCCGCGCGTGCACGTTGCCGACGACGCCGACGTGCAGACCAAGCTGCTCGCGTTCATTGGCCGTACTCCATAGCGCTAGCGCCAGAACGACGCCGCCACGACTCCCGCGCGCCCATATATTGCGCTTCGCGCCTGCGCGATAAGGTCATCGTGCGTCGCTGCAAACGTCCGACATCGAGAAGACACTTCCCGTGGTCGTGCAGACCCTGTTCGACCAGAACACGTTCAGCGTCGGCGAGATCACGGCCTTCGGAGTTTCATCTCCCTCCCGGTGGCGGTGCTGGTCATGCTCATCCAACGCAACCTCGTAGCCAATCTCGTCGCAGGGGATGTCACATGACCGAACCGCGGGTGGCGATCTACCCATTGCAATGGTTCGCTCAACCAGACGGTCGGCTCGACTTCAGTAAGGGGCCGACGGCACGAGACCTTGCCCGACACGTCCGCATCGCCGGCTTCACAGCTATGTACGCCTTCCCCCCGGACACACAAGACATGGCGGAATACGCCGAACAGTTGCGGGCCGAACAAGTGCGCCCTGCACCGGCGTACCTGTCGGTTCCTCTCGACCAGCCGACCCCGCACGCGCAGTTGCGCACCATTGCCGCACGATTCGCGGAGCGGCAGGCGGTTCTCGGCCTCACCGAGGCGTTCGTGGCCGATGAGTTCAACGATCAGCGCGTCGCTCACCCAGGGATCGGCGCAGGCGCTGACGCCGACCGATTGGCACGTGTCGTGGAGCGACTCGAGGTCCTGGCCGCAACCTCAGCGGAACTCGGCGTCCGCCTATGCCTGCACCCGCACGTGGGCACGTGGATCGAGACCGAGCAGGAGGTCCGCTATGCACTAGCTGCGGCCGGAAGTGTCGGATTCGGGCCCGACACCGGTCACTTGGCCTGGGCAGGTTGTGACGTCGTCGGCCTGCTTCGTGACAACCTCCCGCGCATTGGCGCAGTGCACATCAAGGATGCAAACCTCACTGCGATCCACGAAGCGGCGCGCACTCAGAAGGACCTCTTCCAGCACGTACTCGCCGGCGCTTGGCAGGAGCCTGGTCGCGGCGACGTGCCGCTGCTCGAGGTGGTCGAGCTACTGCTGCCGACGTTCAGCGGTTGGTGGGTCATGGAAGTCGACAGAGCCGGTCTCGGCAACCCACAGGAGAGCGCAACATGGTGCGCCGCATGGGCTCAGCAACACCTATCTGCGGGAGCAACAACGTGACCTACTCGGCGTGCATTGATTGGCTGTATGCCGACGGCGATAGACCCTTCGCCGATCGCGTTCGAGCCGCAGCGGCTGACGGCATGACCGCCGTCGAGTTCTGGGACTGGCGAGGTCGGGATCTCGATGCCACCAGGGCAGCCTGCGACAGTACTGGCCTTACCGTCACCAGTTTCATTGCCGAGCCCCGTGGCGACCTCACCGACCCATCCACGCACACGACCTTCGTCCGCGGCGTGGCCGAATCCGCCAAGGTCGCCCAACATCTCGGGTGCAAGTCACTCATGGTCTTCGCTGGCACCCCGCGACCGGATACGACCCGCGCCGAACAGCACGCGAACGTGGTCAGCGGACTGCTCGCCGGCGCACGGGTTGCTGCAGACTTCGGGATGACGTTGCTCCTCGAGCCGCTCAACTCACGTGTCGATCATCCCGATTCCTTCCTCGACACCACGTCCGAAGCGCTCGACATCATTGGCGAAGTGAATCAACCGAGTCTGCGCCTGCTGTACGACGTGTATCACTCGGCGGTCATGGGTGAGGACTTAGCCCGGACCATCCAGCAGGCGGCATCCGTTATTGGCCATGTCCAAATCGCCGACAGCCCCGGCCGCCACGAGCCAGGCACCGGAACAATCGATTGGACGGCGGTCAGACATGCGCTCGACGTTGCTGGCTATAGGGGTCTCCTCGGGTTGGAGTACCAGCCCGTGAAGGACACGGAGACCAGCACCGCCATGCTGCGGAGCACGGTACCGGAGGGTCGCCAACTGCGGTGATCACGGACTGGACCCTGGTGACCGCAGTGGTGGACCGTATCGTCCCGGAGGACGAGTATCCGTCAGCGTCCCAGGCCGGCATCGTCGCTCAGTTGGCGGCCGACGCGTTTGGCCACCTGAGCACGCTGTGGGCGACATCGCTGGCGCCTGGGTTGGAGCGTCTGCAACGTCGGGCATTCGATCACACCGGCGTGGCCTTCGCCGATCTCGACGAACGCACCCAGGACGAATTGCTGGAGGAGCTAGCTAAGGTCGTCGACACGGGCAGCACCGAGGTCGGGGAAAGCTGGTACGTGACGCTCGTCCGCCTTGTATGTGAGCACTACTACGGCACGCGCGGTGCCGCGTCATGGAAGATGCTCGGCTACAGCCCCGGGTTGCGCCGAAGTTCCGGTCTGACCCATCCGCCAGAGGACGCACTTGCGACCGTCACGCTGGCCGACGTGCGCGAGACGTACGACATTCTCGTCATCGGTTTGGGAGCCGGCGGTGGCGTTGCCGCGGCAGCACTTGCGCAGTCCGGTGCCCGCGTACTCGGCATCGATAGAGGTCACTACCTAACCTACGAGCAGGTCGGGAAGGACCACCTCCGCAACTTTCGACTCAGCACGTACGGGCACAACACTCCTCCGGGAAAGAGGCGGGGCCCCGCATCGTGCAAACCACTGCTGGTGAGGTGGTCGTCGAGAACCCCTGGGAACCAGGCTGGTCGGCGCTACCGCAGACCATCGGTGGAGGTACCCGGGTGTACCAGGGCATGGCATGGAGGCTGCTGCCAACAGACTTTCGGCTGGCCACAACTTACGGCACACCGCAGGGAAGCTCCTTGGCCGATTGGCCGATCGGCTACGACGATGTGGAGCCGTTCTACGACGAGATCGAGTGGACTCTTGGTGTCAGCGGGGACGCCGCCAGCCACCGCAATCAAGGGCCGCGGCGGCGTTCCTACCCGATGGGGCCACTGCCAGACAACAGCGAGGCGAGACTACTGCGGCGTGGCGCCGAACGTCTCGGTCTCAGCACCGGGCCTGTTCCGATGCTCATCAACAGCGAGCCGCGCGATGGCCGCGGCCGTTGCGGACAATGTGGAGAGTGCGTTGGGTTCGCCTGCCCCACCGCGGCGAAGAACGGCCCTTACAACACGGTCCTGCCCAAGGCAATGGCGTCCGGCAACTTGACCCTCGCTGCCGGCGCGCGTGCTCTGGAGATCGTGACGGACACGACGGGACGGGTAACCGGCGCGCGAATACTCGACGTACAGACAGGAGAGCAGCGGACGATCCGCGCCGGCCACGTCGTCGTCGCCTGCTCCGCGATCGAGACCGCTCGCCTGCTGCTGCTCAGCCGTTCCGCTCGACACCCCACGGGTCTCGGGAACGGGCACGACCAGGTGGGACGGCACCTGCAAGGACATGTGTACGTAGGCGCCTTCGGAGAGTTCGACGAGACGGTCATCGACGGCGCGGGTCCCAATGTGCGGATCGCCACCTGCGACTTCATCCACCCAGGCGGTGGCCTCCTAGGAGGTGTGCTTGCCAACGAGACTGTCAAACTGCCAATCCTGCACTGGAACTGGGCGCTCCCTCCCGACGCGCCACGCTCCGGATTGGCGGCAAAGCGCGCGATGGCACAGCTCTATCGTCGAACCAGCCACATCTTCGGACCGATCCAGGAGATTCCGAGCGCCGACGCGCGAGTCACCTTGGCCGACGGGCTAGCGGATTCCGAGGGTCAGGCCGTGGCCCGGATCACCGGGAGATTGCACCCCGAGAATGCACGTAGCGCAGACTTCCTCATCAGCAAGGCGACGGAGTGGTTGACTTCTTCCGGTGCGCGTCGCGTCTGGTCCAGCGGTTACTCGATGAACGTTTCCGCGGGCCAACACCAAGCCGGCACCTGCCGTATGGGGAACGACCCCCGAACGTCGGTAACCGACGCCGAGGGCCGAGTCCACGGACACGACAATCTGTGGGTCGCTGACGCGTCCGTGCACGTCACGAACGGTGGATTCAATCCCGTGCTCACCATCATGGCTCTCGCTCTGCGCACATCCAGGAACTTGATCCAGTCGTAACGACGCCGCACACACTGAGGAGACCCGACGTCATGTACCACAAGCCGACGCGTGTGCGGTTCGGTGCGGCCTACTACCACGAATACCAGCCGGTTGATCGGCTGGAAACAGACCTCGACCTGATGGCGGAAGCTTCGTTCTCGGTGATCAGGGTGGGGGAGTCAGTCTGGTCCACGTGGGAGCCTCAGAACGGGACGTTCAATCTTGAGTGGCTGCTGCCGGTGCTTGACGGCGCGCATGAGCGGCGTATTGGCGTAGTCCTTGGAACTCCGACCTACGCGGTGCCACCGTGGCTCGCCCGGACCTATCCAGAGATCGCGGGAGAGCGAGCCACTGGTCAGCGGATCGGCTGGGGCGCCAGGCAGGAAGTCGACTTCACCCACCCGGCATTCCGCTTCCACGCCGAGCGTGTGGTGCGCAAGATCCTCGGCGCGGTATGCAGAACACCCCGCGGTGATTGGCGTGCAGGTTGACAACGAGCCCGGCAACGAGCTGCTGCACAACCATGGTGTGTTCCAACGCTTTATCGATTGGCTGCGGGAGCGCTACGGCGACGTCGAGACCCTCAATCAGGCGTGGGGTCTCGTGTACTGGTCGCACCGATTGTCCACATGGGCGGACCTGTGGACCCCAGACGGAAACGCACAACCTCAGTACGATCTCGCGTGGCGCGAGTTCCAGGCGCAGCAGACGAGCGAGTTCATCGCGTGGCAAGCTGGCCTTGCCCGCGAGTACGTATCAGCGGACCAGTTCGTGACCACCTGCATGGCCTACGACGTGCCGGCATTCGACGACCGGACCATCGCAGCAAGCCTCGACGTGACCGCGGGCAACGCCTACTACAAGATGCAAGACGGCCTCGCACTACCCGACTCCACTCATGAAGAGCAGAGCTGGAGGACTTCCGGAACGTGGTCGCTTTACCTAACCGCCGACCGCATGTACTCGTCGAAACGGGCCCCGTTTGTCGTTACCGAGACGAACGCTCAGTCCATCGCGCGCTCGGCGGACAACCACCCGGCGTACGACGGCCAGTGGCGGCAGGGAGCTTGGGCGTTGGTGTCGCGCGGGGCAGAAATGATCGAGTACTGGCATTGGCACACGCTGCACTTTGGAACGGAGACCTACTGGGGCGGCGTGTTGCCGCACAGCGGCCTGCCTGGGCGCGCCTACCGTGAGATCGCGCAGCTTGGCCACGAGTTCGAGCTTGCTGGCGACGCCGTTACCGGCCTTGTTCCCGATTCCCACGTCACCTTCGTGTATTCCGCGCGTAGCCGATGGGCGCTCCAGGCACAACCATCGCTCGCAACCGACAACGGTTCGCCCGATCCACGCTCCTACCAGGGCATTTTCGAGCCCTTCTATCGCGGCGCATTCGACGCCAAACTGCAGGCACGCATCATGCACGCCGAGCACCTGTTCACGTCTGAAAATCCGCCGCAAGCGGCCGCGACTGAGCACCCCACCCTCGTAGTGGCAGGCCTTTACGTGACATCCGACGATGAGCTTGAGTGGTTGCTCGAGTACGCCGAATCGGGTGGGCACCTGATCCTCGGACCGCGAACCGCATACGCGGACGACGAGGCGCGAGCACGCGCCGAGGTGGCACCGGCGCGCCTGCATGAGGCGGCGGGCGTGTGGTACGACGAGTTCAGCAACATAGAAACCGAGTTGGCTGTAGTCGCTTCGCCGCAAGCGCCAGGGCGCATCGCAGCCGTCGCCCTAGGCAGGGGAGCGACGGCAACCCGCTGGGTGGATGGACTCGTCGCGACTACCGCCACCGTATTGGCGACCTACGAGGATCGGCATTTCCGCCGCTGGCCCGCTATCACGACGCACACCTATGGCGCAGGCCGCATCACGGTGGTGGGCACCATTCCGAGCATCGACCTTGCCGAGCAGCTATTTCGCTGGATCGATGGCCTTCACGCAGCTGTGAACCCGTGGCGGCCCGAGTTCGAATCCGTAACAGTCACCTCTGCGACCAATGGTCGAGGCGAACGAGTCCACTTCGCTCACAACTGGTCGTGGGAGAACGCGACCTTGACGATCCCGGCACCCGCCGTCGACGTGCTGACACAGGAAGAGCTTCCGGTGGGCCATCCCTTGCAACTAAAGCCGTGGGATGTGCGAGTTCTTAGAGAGACGCGCCCTTCCGTCGGCTGAGCTGCCCCTGGGCGGCTTGGCCGATCCGCGCCGCGGTGTCGAAGTAGCTGCGGAGACGTCGGCGGCTAGGCGTGCGCATCGACGATGGGCAATTGATTGTCGACGGTCAGCCCAGCTTCGGTGCGTAACGCGTGCCCGATCCAACGCGGCCCGCTGGCTCACCAGATGGAAGCCCGCGCTCGACGCGTTCGCGATCACCTTCGAGCCGTTCTCGTTCCCAGCGGTAACAACTGACCGACACGACCCGTTGCACCGTTCATCGGACGATCCGCTCAGGCCGGCGCCAGAATCGCGTCGAGGAATGCCTTGATTGCTGGGCCTCGGCGGGCGTGCTTCGCCCAGAGTGCTTCGTAGGCGATGGTGACCGGCTGGCCGTTCTCGTGCAGCGGTCGGGTTGGTGCGCTGGTGCGGATGCGCGATAAAGGCAGCAGGGCTCCGCCGAGGCCGAGGTGTGCCCAATCCTCGAGGCTGCGGTAGTTCTCGGCCTCGCCGGGATAGGTGCGCAGCTCGGCGCCGATGCTCGCAAAGAGGCTGCGGGTGAATGTGGTTAGCCCGCAGGCGTCGCCGACCATCACCAGCGGGTGCTCTGACAACTCAGCCAGTTCGATCGGCTCGAGCTTGTCAACGGCGGGACTGGCTGAGCTGGCGAGGTAGTGGACGGGTTCGCTGTCGATCTGGCGTCGTTCACATCCGGTCGGGTCAGTCACGGCGGGAACGAGGATGAGGTCAAGGCGCCGGCTGATGAGGGCCGCTCGAAGGTCGGCCAGGTTGTCTTCTTTGAGGATGAGCGTGGCAGGGGCATGTTGTCGTGCTGCTTGGAACGCGCGGGCGACGAGGGCGGGATGGATCAACGGCGACACGCCCATACGCAGTGGTTCGGAGTCCCGGTCGGTCGCGGCGCGAGCTTCACTGATCATTCCGTCGAGGCTCGCGAGCAGCGCGTGCAAGTGGGGTAGCACCCGGATGCCCAGGGGTGTGAGAAGCACGCCGGTCGTGGACCGGTCGAACAAGGCGCCGCCGAGAGTGCGTTCCAGAGCGGCTATGCCGTTAGACAGCGCCGGCTGCGTGACCCCGAGGGACGCCGCTGCGCGGGAGAAGGAGCCCAGGTCGGCGGCGGCGCGGACATAGTGCAACTGCGTGACCTTGACGGTGTCGCCATACATCGTGGTTATGTCGAGCATTCGCCGATACCTGCTTCCCTCCACACCCGATCCCGCTACACCATGATATCCGAGGTTGCCGCGCGAAGTCGGCGGCCCAATGGATATTAGGAGCCGTTATGGCACTGTTGGAGATTACGCTGCAGACCTCGGGCGACAACCGGGCCGCGGCGGCGAGGGTCTACGCCAAGTACAAGCAGAGGTTCTTGGACCAAGTGCCCGGCGCGACGTCGAAGGCGTTGCTGGTACGCGATGAGGACGTGCAGGTGTTGCATGGCTTCACCTCGGTCGCAGAGGCCGCGGCGTACCTGACCAGCGAGCTTTTCAACAACGACGTGGTTCGCGAGCTCGGCCCGCTGCTCGACGCCGCACCCGAGGTCCGCGTCTACAACGAGGCCTGACACCCTCGGCAACGACGAACACCCGATGCGGGTCGGCATGGCTGCAAGGTCGTCATCGGCGGGGGTGTCGCGGGCTGCGCGTATCCGCGACACTCGCCGCTGGGGCGCGTGGTGCGCGTCGAAGCCCGCGCTCGCGGCGGTGGCCGACAGGTCAGGGCTAGCCGGCAAGTCCGGCTTCGGGAGTGTCAAGGATCAGCCGAAGTAGGTGTCAACGACCAGCCGACACACTGTCGCCCGTCAAGTGAGCAGGAAACGTCGGGCATTACCCGAGAACGCACAAAGACATGGTGCGCCGCCAGGGACTTGAACCCCGAACCCGCAGATTAAGAGTCTGCTGCTCTGCCAATTGAGCTAGCGGCGCGTGAGCGGAGAGCCTACCAGCCAAGATTTAACGGCTCCGGAAAGGCGAAGTCAGCGGGTGTAGCCGACCCGGACGAGCTCAGGAATCGTCAGCACCGCGGCGTCCGGCTTCTTCATTTCGCGCCGGTAGATCTCGTGCGACCGCGGCCCGTCGGGGTCAACGAGATCGGCGAGCAAGGTGATCGGCAGGCGCCTCCGCAGGGCGGCCATTGCCGGGTTCTCCGCCGCACCGGTGGTGATCGTCATCGACGTGTTCATGAGGTACTCCCTCGGCCCAGACTCGCCGGTCTCGTAGGCGAGTTACAACCATGTAGTTCGGCCGAATGGCCGCCGACCTTTAGCCCAAATGGGCGCAGATTCATTACGCCGGTCGACTCGCGGTGTCAGGCCCCGGCACTTGGCCCGGATCAGGCACATCCTCAGGACGCCGCGCGGCCCTGTCGAGCGGTTGGCGGTTGGCGTCGTCGGTGAAGGCCACCGTCACCTTCACCTCAGGGCGCCGCTCCTCCATCATCGCCAGCCGTCTGAAGGTCTCTCTGTCGGCTTCGGTCAGCGGTGGCTGCGTCAACGAGCGCGGCCACAGGTGATAGCGCCTGACCACGTTGATTTCAGCTGCGTACAGCGTGAGTTGCGCGGCGACGAACAGCCATGACAGCAATCCGATGACGATGGCGAAGAAGCCATACGTCGCATTGGCGTGGGCCAGTGAATGGCGCACGTAGTAGCCGCCGACGGTTTGCAGGATCTCCCAAAACGCTGGTCGCCAACACGACTCCAAGCGCAATGTCGCGCCAACCGAGCGGCTCGGCCGTGAGCACTTTGAAAATGACGAAGAAGACGCCCAGGTTGATGACGAACGCAACCGCGGTCGTGAAAATCCAGGCCAGCGGACCATGCAGCCACGTCGTGCCGAAGCCGGCGATCGTCGTCGCACTGACGGTCGCGGTGCCGAGCACTGCCAGCCACAGGTACCCGCGCAGCCTGCGGCCAAAGAAGTTCGGCCACGACTTGAATGGCACGTTCCACACGGTGTTCATCGCATTGACCGCGGCTTGGCCCAAACCCTGCATGCCGTACAACGTGCCGAGCACGCCGACGACAATCGCGAGTGTGCTGCCCTTCAACGTGTGGGCGTCGTTTTGCAGTTGCGACCCGATGATCGGGAAGTTGGCCAGCGCAGAGCTCAGCAACCGCTTTTGCAACGCTTGGTTTCCGGCGAGGGCGTAGCCCAACACCGTCGACATCAACAACAGCAGGGGGAAGAGCGCGAATAACCCGTAGTACGCGATGAGCACCGCTTTGCCACCGGCCTGGTCATTGCCGAACTTCTGCAACACGGCGATCGGAATTGCGAGCACGGGGTGGCGTTGCTGGTATTGGTCGAACCGGCGGAAGCCGTGCTCAACCACATTCATAGCGCCGCCTTCCGTCGATTGATCATCTCCTACCCGCGGGCCGAGGCTGGCTCACGCAGACATGACGAAGGGCAGCGCATCGTCGCGCTGCCCTCGCCGGACCTTCGGTTGGTGCGTGGGGTGAGCGACGGGGCTCGAACCCGCGACCCCCGGGACCACAACCCGGTGCTCTGCCAGCTGAGCTACGCCCACCATGCGCCGCAGGTCAGTGTAGCCGGGTCACGCCGGCGGCTCGGTGCCTATCGGTTGGGCGCTGATTGCCGCTGCGATCGAGCGCGCGGTCGCCGAATCGGGGCCGGGCTGTGGCACGAAGATGGCCTCGCGGTAGTAGCGCAACTCGTCGATGCTCTCGCGGATGTCGGCGAGCGCGCGATGCCCGCCCTTCTTCTCCGGGCTGGCGAAATAGGCGCGCGGATACCAGCGCCGGGCAAGCTCCTTCACCGACGACACGTCGATCATGCGGTAGTGCAGGTGGTTGTCGAGGCCCGGCAGGTCGCGCGCGATGAAGCCGCGGTCGGTGGCGATCGAGTTGCCGCACAGCGGCGCCTTGCGCACGTCGGGCACAAATTCGCGGACGGCGGTCAGCAGGCGTTCGTCTGCCTCAGCCAAGGTCATGCCGTGCGCAAGCTCGTCGAGCAACCCCGAGGTCGTGTGCATCGTGCGCACCACATCAGGCATCGTGTCGAGCGCCTCTTGGGGCGGCTTGATAACCAGGTCGACGCCGTCGCCGACAATCGTGAGGTCGGCGTCGGTCACCAGCAGGGCGACCTCGATCAGCGCATCGGCCCGCAGGTCGAGTCCGGTCATCTCGCAGTCGATCCAGATCAAGTAGTCGCTCACGGCGCTCACTCTAGATCGTCCCGGTGGTGCAAACGTGGCGACGCGGTGGTCAGCCGCCGATGTACGACATCTCCACCTTGTGCACGCTCTCGCCAGCCGGCTGCAACGCGCGCAATTCCGAGTAACGGTCGGCACGCGCCGTCCAGAGATTACGGACGGCGAGGTCGAGCGCGTCGTCGTCCGCGCCGCTTCTGATCAACGCCCGCAGATCGTGGCCGGTGGCGGCGAACAAGCAGGTGTAAACCTCGCCGATCGCGCTGAGTCTGGCGCGGGTGCAGTCGCCGCAGAATGGCTTGCTGATCGACGAGATCACCCCGACCTCGCCGCCGCCGTCGACGTACCTGAAACGATTCGCCACCTCGCCGGGGTATTGCGAAGGCAACGCCTCGAGCGGCCAACGGTGGCCGAGCCGCTCGACGATTTCGGCGGCGGGTACCACTTCGTCGAGGCGCCAGCCGTTGGTGTCGCCGACGTCCATGTACTCGATGTAGCGCATCACGTGCCCGTGCTGGCGCGCGAATTCGGCCAGTGGTTCGATGTCGGCGTCGTTCCAGCCGCGCCGGATCACTGCATTGAGCTTGATCGGCGCGAAGCCCATCGACGATGCGGCCGCGATACCGGCCAATACCGAGTCGAGGGTGACTTCGGCGTCAGCCACCGTCGCGAAGGCCGCGGGGTCGAGGGTGTCGAGGCTCACGGTGATGCGGCCGAGGCCGGCGTCACGCAGTTTGGCCGCGTGCCGGGTCAACAACGAACCGTTGGTGGTCAAGGCGATGTCAGCGACGCCGTCGACGTCTCGCAGCATGCTGACCAGATCAGGTAGGCCGGCGCGCAGCAGCGGCTCGCCGCCGGTCAGCCGAACTTTCGTCACTCCGGCCCGCGCGAATGCCGCAACGATACGAGTGATCTCTTCAAATCGAAGCAACTCGTCGCGCGGAACGAAGACGAACCCGGGGCCGAAGACTTCGCGCGGCATGCAATACCGACAGCGCATGTTGCAGCGGTCGGTCACCGACACGCGCAGGTCGCGAAGTGCACGGCCCCGTGTGTCAACAGGCTGAGCCATCGTCATGCTCGACCGTCGTCGAGCGCGGTCGATGACTCGCCGAATCCCATGCCGGGTTCAGAAAGCAGACCGGCATCGCGCTTGCGGCCGTCTGGGTGCTCGGTCAGCCACGCGTCACTGACGGCGCGCGCGACCGCTTGATGCAGCCGGGTCTGAAACATCGTCGGGATGATGATGCCCAGCCCGCGTTGGTCGTCGGTGACGATGTCGGCGATGGCCAGCGTGGCCGCTTGCTTCATGGCCAGGGTCACCGTCGTGGCGCGCGCATCGAGGGCGCCTCGAAAGAACCCCGGGAAACACAATGCGTTGTTGATCTGGTTCGGCATGTCGGAGCGCCCAGTCGCGAGCAGCGCGTCTTTGCGCGCTTCGTCGGGCAGCAACTCGGGCTCAGGGTTCGACAACGCAAAGATGATCGGTTGTGCGGCCATCGCCTGCAGCAGGTCTGGGTCGACGGAACCGCGTCGGGCGGTGCCGATAAACACGTCGGCGTCGCGAAGCGCGTCGGCGATCGTCGCGATTCCGCGCGGGTTGGATCTGGCGGCGAGTGCGCGCTGATGCGGCGGTGTGTCGCCACCGTCAACCAGCACGCCGTCCTTGTCGAAGATGACGAGATCTTTCACACCGGCGTCGAGCAGCGCCGAGCAAATGGCCGTGCCGGCCGCACCACAACCCACATGCACAATGCGGACGTCGGGAAACGTGCGCCCGGTGATGCGGCAGGCGTTGAGCAGGGCCGCCGACACGACAATCGCGGTGCCGTGTTGGTCGTCGTGAAAGACCGGAATATTCAGCTGCCGTTGCAGTTCGGTCTCGACGAAGAAGCAGGCCGGCGACGCGATGTCTTCGAGATTGATGCCGCCGAATCCTGGCGCGACTGCCAGCGTCGCGTCGATCACGGCCTGGGGCGTCTTCGCATCAAGGCACAACGGATACGCGTTGACCCCGGCGAATTCCTTGAAGATGAGGGATTTTCCTTCCATCACCGGCAGCGCACCCAGCGGGCCGATGTTGCCGAGCCCGAGAACTGCTGTGCCATCGGTGACGATCGCGACCGAGGTGCCTTTCGCCGTCAGCGTCCAGGCTGATTCTGGTCGCGCGGCGATGGCCGACGCCACTCGCGCGACACCTGGCGTGTAGGCCATCGACATGTCTTGGCGGGTACGCAACTGGGTACGCGCGGTCACCTGGATTTTGCCGCCCAGGTGATACAGAAAGGTCGGGTCGGAGGTGTGCCGCACCTTGACGTTGGCCTCGGTTTCGAGAGCCGCGGCCACCTCATGCACGTGGTCTTCGTCGAGGGCCAGCAAGGTGAGGTCGACGGTCGCCCCCGACGTCGTGACGTCGACGAGGTCCATCCCGGTCACGACACCGCGGGCCTCGCTCACGACCTCGGCGAGCCGCGGCAGCAGGGTCGGGTCGTGGGGCGCCAGCACTCGCATGGTTACCGTGTACCCGGCGCCAGAAGGGCGCCCGGTGCGCGCCGGATGGGCCTGGGGAACCGAATCAGCCATGCCTCATCATGACGCAGGACGCCCGCGATTGCCGCAGACCGCCGGCGATGCGCCTCAGGTCTACGCTCGCATGCGTCGCCGACAGCACCGGAGTGCCGATTCATGAGTGTGGCTGTGGTCGCGATCACGTTCGGGGTCATCTTTCTCGCCGAGCTGCCCGACAAGAGCATGATCGCCTCGCTGGTGCTGGGTACGAGGTACCGGTCGCTGCACGTCTGGCTGGGCGCGGCCGCCGCGTTCGCCGTCCACGTCGTTATCGCGGTGACCGCCGGCGGGCTGCTCAGCTTGTTGCCGCATCGGCTGGTGCAGTCGATCGTCGCGGCCCTGTTCTTGGTCGGCGCCGCCATCCTGATCTTCGGTCGCGAGGGCGCCGAGGACGACGTCGACGAGTCGGGCGTGGCCGTCGACGTACCGCCGACAACCCTGCGGGTCGTGTCCCTCAGCTTCGTCGTCATCTTTCTCGGCGAGTGGGGTGACATCACCCAGATCGCCACTGCCAACCTCGCAGCGAAATACGATGACCCGTTCGCGGTCGGACTCGGTGCGGTGCTTGCGTTGTGGGCTGTGGTCGCGATCGGTGTGGTCGCCGGGGCGAAGATTGTGCAGTACGTGCCGCTCGCCTTGGTTCGACGGATAACCGGCGTGATTCTGGCGATCCTCGGCGTGGTCAGTGCCGTGGCCGCGATTCGCGGCTAGGTGTAGTGGCCGCGATTCGCGGCTAGAAAGCTGCGCCGTCGCTGAGTGCCGCCTGGGCATTGGACTTGTCGTACTGAGTGTCGGTCATGACGGTGACCGCAGCTGCGCCGTCGCCGTCGACATATGCGTTCAGGGCGTCTTCGGCCGCCGGTCCGTAGGCTGCGTTTGATCCGATGACGGCGTCGAAATTGCCGTCAACGACGGCCTGAAGGGCTGCTTTGGTGCCCTCGATCGAGACGATGTGCACTTTGCTAGTGCCCGCCTCGTCTTTCTCCGACAACGCGATCAGCGCGCCAAGGCCCATCTCGTCGTTCTCTGCGTAGATGGCGTTGACCTCGGGGTGGCTCTGGAGCAGCGCCTCGGTGACGCTTTGCCCTTTCTCGCGGGTGAAGTCGCCACTCTGTTGGAAGATCACCTTGATTCCGTCAGCATTCTTGGCCTTGAGTTCGGCCAAGAATCCGTTGGTGCGGTCTGCGGTAACGCTGTCGCCAGCTGTCCCGAGCAGAATCGCCAGATTGGCTACGCCGCCGGTCGCCTCGATCATCGCGTCGGCCGCGAGCTGACCCTGGTGCACGAAATCCGAACCAAGCTGGGGGCCAATCTCGCTGCAACCCACTGCCGTATTCACGGTGCGATCGACCGCAACCATCGCCACATGTTTCGACCTCGCGTAGGCGATTGCATCACCGAGGCCGGTCGAGTTGACGGGCGAAAAGATGATGGCCTTCGCGCCCTTGTCGATCATGCCTTTGATGTCAGTGTTCTCTTGCTGAACGTTCGACGCAGCGTTCGTGGTGATGAGGTGGATCTTGCGCTTCTTCGCTTCGTCGACCTGAGACTTCGTCGCGGCGATGCTCGCGGCGGTGGTCTCCGCATCGGACTGAGCCCAGCCGATCGTGGCTTTCGCGAAGTCGATCTTTTCAATGCCAAGGGCAGCTGCTCGACAGATCGGGCCGTACTCAGCCGCGACGCCTTGCGGGAGCGATGAGACGTTGAGGTTGGTGTCGCCGCCAGCAGCCTTGATCTCGGGCGGCGCGTCTGGAGCGCCGGCGGTTGCGGGAACAGGCACCGCCGCGGCGGATGGTATCGGGCTGGATGGCGCCGCCGATGTCGTTGCGGGCGACTTCTTGGAGTGCGAGCAGGCCGACAGCAGGAGGAGCACGACGACGCAGGCCGTTGCCCCGACCCGACGTGCCTCGACCACTTGTCCGTCCGTTCTCCGCTGCAAGGCGCGCCCGGCTGGGGTCGAACCAGCGACATCCTGCTTAGAAGGCAGGTGCTCTATCCGGCTGAGCTACGGGCGCCAGCTCGTCGACGTGCCGCGGCTGACGGCGGTCAAAGATTACCGCCCAGGTGGACCCGACCGGTGGTGCAGCTGTTGTCCACAGCTGGTGTGTCCGCCGCCGTCGTCCACAATCGGGCCGCTTGAACGGTCGAGGGCGGCGCGGCGGCGACATTCTCGGCAGGTGCGGCAGGTGGCCGCCTCACCAGGGCCGCGAGGCGCTGGAAAGAGTCGCTGAGGAGACAGACATGTTCGACACGCACGTGACCGTCGTCGGCAATGTGGTTGCCGAGCCACGGTCGGCGCAAACGAGAGATGGTCATCCGGTCGCGTCTTTTCGACTCGCGTCGACGCCGCGACGATTCGACCGTGCGACCGGCGAGTGGCGCGACGCCGAAACCATGTTCATCAGTGTTACCTGTTGGCGCGCGCTGGCCGAGAACGTGCTGCTCTCGTTGAAGAAGGGGTCGGCCGTGATCGTGATGGGCAAGATGTCGATCCGGCCATACGAGACCAAGGACGGCGATCGGCGGCAGTCGATCGACATCGATGCCATGGCGGTCGGTCCCGACCTCGGGCGCGCTGTTGCGGTGATCAAACGCACCGAACGCGGCGTCCCGGTCAACGCCGTCGACGGTCCGGCTGGCGATCGCCACCCCGCAGGGCTTGATGACCCAGGCGACGCCGACGCCAACTCGGGTACCCCGTACGCAGACGGCGCCACGTCCGCCGCTGCGATGTCTGAGCACGAATGGCTCGGCGCGATCGCCGACGATCAGGTGGACGACGAGGTCTCACCCGGTCCAGATACAGATTCGGATTCCGATGCCCTCGCCGGCGAGGCGCCCGCGCCGGAATTGGCCGCCGCAGGTAGCAGCGGCGGTCGCTGGCGCCGCGGCGGTAGCTGAGCCACGCGGTTCCGGTCCGGACGGCGTGGGGTGATCGTCGTCCGGACCGTACCGTCTCGGCACGTGCGGGCCGTGACAATGTCCACTGGTTCGACAGGAATTGCAGGGGTGTGCGACTCTCGCTGCATGAAGTCGCGCGCCAGCATGCCCACACTCCGGCTTGTTGCGCGCCTGCACGTCGACTTGCTGCGCGTCTCCAGCGCGGCATGTCTGCCGGCTGCCTGATCCGTCGCCCCCGCCCGGGCGCGGTCGCCCGGCTGCCGTAAGGCCTCAGCCTGGTTGCGCCTGCGCCTGCCGATCCGAAGGACCTCACGCATGTCGGCCCCCACCGCTCCAACTCGCAGCTACTGACCCGCCCGCCGACGCCGCCCGCCGGCGGCGCGTGCGCGCGCCCCGCACGCCGACCGCGGCAAATCGCGCGGCCAGGGCCAGTGGGCGCTCGGCATGCGCGAGCCGCTCAACGTCAACGAGCGCATGAAGAAGGACGACGACGCGCTGCAACGTGCGGCGCCGCATCCTCGACATCTACTCCAAGGCCGGGTTCGACTCCATCGACGGCTCCGACCTGCGTGGCCGGATGCGCTGGATGGGCCTCTATACCCAGCGCCGTCCCGGCATCAGCGGCGGCAAGACCGGGCTGCTCGAGCCCGAGGAGCTCGACGACCGCTACTTCATGATGCGGATCCGGATTCCCGGCGGACAGCTCAGCGTCGCCCAACTGCGGGCCATCGCCGACATCGCCACTCGCTACGGGCGCGATCTCGCCGACGTCACCGACCGGCAGAACGTGCAGCTGCACTGGATCCGCATCGAAGACGTGCCCGCGATCTGGGACGAGCTCGACGCGGTCGGCCTGCGCACGCTCGAGGCCTGCGGCGACAGCCCGCGCAACGTGCTCGGCTGCCCGGTCGCCGGCGTCGACGCGAGCCGAGATCGTCGATCCCGACCGCCGCACATCCAGGAGATCGACAAGCTCTACGTCGGCGACCCGGCGTTCTCGAACCTCCCGCGCAAGTTCAAGACCTCGATCACCGGCTGCGGTCCGCTCTGCACGATCCACGAGATCAACGACGTCTCGTTCGTCGGCGTCATCGGCCCCGACGGCACGCCCGGCTACGACCTGTGGGTCGGCGGCGGCCTGTCGACGAACCCGATGATGGCGCAGCGGCTCGGCGTCTTCGTCAAGCCCGAACAGGTGCGCGAGGCCTGGGTCGGCGTGATCAGCATCTTCCGCGACTACGGGTACCGGCGGCTGCGCACCCGCGCCCGGCTGAAGTTCCTCGTCGCCGACTGGGGCGTCGAGAAGTTCCGCGACGTGCTCGAGACCGAGTACCTCAAGTACACATTGCCCGACGGCCCGCCGCCGATCGAGCCGGCTGACGGCCGCCGCGACCATGTCGGCGTCCACCCGTCAGAAGGACGGCAAGTTCTACGTCGGCTTCGCGCCGCGCGTCGGGCGACTGTCGGGTACGAAGCTGAACCAGATCGCCGACCTCGCTGAGGCGCACGGCAGCGACCGGGTGCACGCCACCGTCGAGCAGAAGATGATCGTGCTCGACGTCGCCGCAGACCAGGTCGCCTCGCTGACCGCCGGCCTCGAGGCGCTCGACCTTCAGGTGAACCCGAGCACGTTCCGCCGCCAGACGATGGCCTGCACCGGCATCGAGTTCTGCAAGCTCGCGATCGTCGAGACGAAGAACCGGGCCATGACGCTGATCGACGAGCTGGAGAAGCGGCTGCCCGACTTCGACAGTCCGATGACGATCAACCTCAACGGCTGCCCGAACTCGTGCGCGCGCTTTCAGGTCGCCGACATCGGGCTCAAGGGCTCGCTGGTCACCAACGCCGCCGGCGAGCAGGTCGGCGGGTATCAGGTGCACCTCGGCGGCAGCCTCGGCGTCGGTGCCAACTTCGGCCGCAAGCTGCGCGGGCTGAAGGTCACCGAAGACGAACTCGAAGACTACGTCGAGCGGCTGGCCAACCGTTACCTGGAACAACGGGCGGACGGCGAGCGCTTCACGCACGTGGGTGCACCGGGCCGACGAAGCGCGATCTGACGTGACCGGCCGGCGCGACGCCGGGAGTGGGCGAGCGGGCAACGCCGTTCTACTGCCCGTACTGCGGCGACGAGGACCTTCGTCCGCACGGCGACACCGGCGGCTCAGCTGGCACTGCCGCGGCTGCGCTCGGGTGTTCACGTTGAAGTTCGTCGGGTTGGAGGTGTCGATGAGCGAGACCGACTCGCGCGGACTGCTGCGCCCCGACCTCGAGCGCCTTGCGACCGAGGCCGCGCGCGACCTCGACGACGCGTCGCCGCACGAGATCCTGCGGTGGGCCGCCAGACACCTTCGGCGACCGGTTCTGCGTGCTGTCGTCGATGGGCGACGCGGTGGTTGCCTCGCTGGCCGCGAAAGCCAAGCCGGGCATCGATGTGGTCTTCCTCGACACCGGCTACCACTTCGTCGAAACGATCGGCATGCGCGATGCGGTAGCTGCGGTCTACGACGTGAACGTCATTACGGTCAACGCCGGTGCTCACGCGTCGCCGAGCAAGACGCCGCGCTACGGCAAGGAGCTGTATCGCCCGCGATCCTGACCGTTGCTGCGACATGCGCAAGGTCGCGCCGATGGAGGTTGCGCTCGCGAACTACGACGCCTGGGCCACCGGCGTACGGCGCGACGAATCGGCGACGCGCGCAACGACACCCGTCGTGCAGTACAACGCGCGGCGCGGCAAGGTGAAGGTCAACCCGATCGCGCGTTGGAGCCACGACGAACTCGACGCCTACATCGCCGACAACCACATCTTGGTCAGCCCGCTCATCGACGACGGCTTCTTGTCGATCGGCTGCTGGCCCTGCACGAAGCGAGGTCGAAGCCGGCGCCGATCCGCGCTCGGGCCGCTGGGCCGGCCAGGCGAAAACCGAATGCGGCATCAACGTATGACGGCCATCGACGACAACAGCCTGAGTACGGACGCCGACGGGCTGGCGACTTCGCCGGCCGACCGGCGTCCGGGCTGCACGGTGTGGCTGACCGGCCTGCCGAGCGCGGGCAAGTCGACGATTGCCCGTGCCCTTGGCGCAGCGGTTGACGCGCCGACGGTCATCGCGTCGAGGTGCTCGACGGCGATGTGCTGCGGCGAACACTTACCGGCGACCTCGGCTTCAGCCGAGCAGATCGCGACACCAACGTGAGTCGCGTCGCGTTCGTCGCTCGCCTGCTCGCGCGCAACGGCGTCACCGTGCTGGTCGCCGGTGATCGCGCCGTTCGCCGAGGCGCGCGCGCAGGTGCGGGCCGCGCATGAGGCTGACGGCGTCGGCTTCGTCGAGGTGCATGTTGCGACGCCACTCGAGGTCTGCGCCGAGCGCGACGTCAAAGGCCTGTACGCCAAGCAACGGGCCGGCGAAGTCCAGCGGGCTCACCGGCGTCGACGATCCGTACGAGAGTGCCGATCGACCCTGAGGTGCGGCTCGACACCCAAGGCCTGACCGTCGATGAGGCGGCCGCGCAGCTGCACGACGCCCTGGTGTCGCGGGGTCTCGCATGACCGCCGTCGACGGCACGGCAGTACGCCGACACCGTATCCGAGCCCCGGCCGAGCTGGGTCCGGCAGCTGCACCTGCCACATCTCGAGGTGCTCGAGTCCGAGGGCATTCACATCATCCGCGAGGTGGTCGCCGAGTTCGAGCGGCCGGTGCTGCTGTTCTCCGGCGGCAAAGACTCAGTCGTGATGCTGCACCTGGCCCGCAAGGCATTTTGGCCGGCGCCGGTGCCGTTCCCGCTGATGCACGTCGACACCGGGCACAACTTTCCTGAAGTCATGGCCTACCGCGACGATGTTGTCGAACGGTTCGGCTTGCGGCTCGTCGTCGCGAGCGTGCAGGAGTACATCGACAACGGCAAGCTTCGTGAGCGCACCGACGGCACCCGCAATCCGTTGCAGACGGTGCCGCTGCTCGACGGCATCGTGTCGAACAAGTTCGACGCTGTGTTCGGCGGCGGCCGTCGCGACGAGGAGAAGGCGCGCGCGAAAGAACGCATCTTCAGTCTGCGCGACGAGTTCGGTCAGTGGGATCCGCGCCGGCAACGACCCGAACTGTGGAACCTGTACAACGGGCGGCACCGACCGGGCGAGCACGTGCGCGTGTTCCCGCTGTCGAACTGGACCGAGCTCGACGTCTGGCAGTACATCGAACGCGAGTCGATCGACCTACCGTCGATCTACCTGTCGCACGAGCGCGAGGTGTTCAAGCGCGACGGCATGTGGCTGACGGCGGGGGAGTGGGGCGGTCCGCGCGAGACGCGAGCCGATCGAGCGGCGGGTCGTGCGCTACCGCACGGTCGGCGACATGAGCTGCACCGGCGCGGTCGAGTCGACCGCGCCGACATCGCCGAGGTCATCGCCGAGATCGCGGTCAGCACCATCACCGAGCGGGGCGCCACCCGCGCGGACGACAAGCTATCGGAGGCGGCGATGGAGGATCGCAAACGTGAAGGTTACTTCTAGGAAATATGTGTCATGGAGACTTCTGAGGTGAATGCCACCCTGACCGCGCCGGCCCCGGCCGGTCCCCTGCGGCTCGACCGCGACATCGACATGTTGCGGTTCGCGACCGCCGGGTCGGTCGACGACGGCAAGTCGACGCTCGTCGGCCGGCTGCTGCACGACTCGAAGTCGGTGCTCACCGACACGCTCGAAGCGGTCGAGCGGGCCAGCCGCGACCGCGGGCGCCGACGGCGTCGAGCTCGCACTGCTCACCGACGGCTTGCGGGCCGAGCGCGAGCAGGGCATCACCATCGACGTCGCGTACCGCTACTTCACCACCACTCGCCGCAAGTTCGTGCTCGCCGACACGCCAGGGCACGTGCAGTACACGCGCAACATGGTGACCGGCGCGTCGACGGCCGAGTTGGTCGTCATCTTGATCGACGCCCGCAAGGGCGTTGTCGAACAGACCCGTCGCCATCTCGCCGTGGCCGCGCTGCTCGGCGTCCGGCATCTTGTTCTTGCGGTGAACAAGATGGATCTCGTCGACTTCGACGAAGCGACTTTCACGGCGATCGCGGCCGAGTTCGCCAGCGCGGCCGAGGCGCTCGGCGTCACCGACCACGTGGTGATCCCGGTGTCGGCGCAACTGGGCGACAACGTCGTCGATGCGTTCGACGTCGATGCCCTGGTACACCGGTCCGACGTTGCTCGACCACCTTGAGGCCGTACCGGTGGGCATCGATGCGTGGATGCAGCCGGCTCGGCTGCCGATTCAACTCGTCGTGCGCGCAGCCGACTATCGCGGCTACGCGGGTCAACTCGCGTCGGGCGTGATCGAGACGCGGCGACGTCGTCGTCGTGATGCCCGCGGGTGTGCACGACGACGATCGTCGGCATCGACACCTTCGACGGCGAGGTCGCACTTGCGCACGCGCCGCAGTCGGTCACCGTGCGGCTGGCCGACGACATCGACGTCGGTCGCGGCGACCTCATCGTGCATCCGCGCCAAGAGCCTCGCGTCGTTCGCGAGTTCGACGCCACGATCTGCCAGCTTTCCGATCGGCCACTGCGCGCCGGCGATCGGGTGACGATCAAGCACACGACGCAAGGTCTTGAAGGCCATCGTCGACAGCGTGAACTACCGTCTCGATATCGAGACACTTGCGCACGAAAGCTGCCGATTCACTGGGCCTCAACGAGATCGGCAGCGTGCACGCTGCGGGTCGCCGGGCCGCTCGCCGTCGACGACTACGCCGACGACCGCCTGACCGGCAGCTTCCTCCTCATCGACGAGCACGACGGGCAGACGCTTGCAGCCGGTCTCGTCGGCGACGCGATCCGGACGTGAAGCCCGGCGGCGAGCGGCCATGAACACCGGCTACCCGCTGCTGCTCGACCTCACCGGACGCCGGGTGCTGGTCGTCGGAGCGGGTGCCGTCGGTGCACGTCGCGCGGTCGCGCTTGGCCGATGCGGGCGCGCGCGTCGAGGTCGTCGCGCTCACGTCGACGATTCCTCACGCGACGACCGCATCGTCGTGCACACGCGTGCGTACCGTGCGGCCGACCTCGACGGCGCGTGGTTGGTGCAGGCCTGCGCCGGCGACGAGGTCGATGCCATCGTGGCGGCCGATGCCGAACGCGCGCGGCATCTGGTGCGTGCGCGCGTCGGCGGCCACAGACTCAGCCGCCTGGACGCCGGCCGTCGCCCGGGTCGACGACACGGTGGTGGCCATCAGCGCGGGCGATCCGCTGCGCTCGGTCGCGTTGCGTGACGCGGTGCGGCTGCTGCTCGAGACCGGCGAACTGCCGATGCGTGCGCATCGGCGAGCCGACGCGCCGGGCCGGTCGCGCTTGTCGGCGGCGGCCCGGGCGACCCCGACCTCATCACCGTGCGCGGCCGCCGCCTGCTGGCCCAAGCCGACGTTGTGGTCGTCGATCGGCTCGGCCCGCGAGCGTTGCTCGATGGGCTTGGCGCCCGATGTCGAGGTGATCGAGGCCGGCAAAGCCCCCGACAACCACACGCTGCCGCAAGAGGCGATCAATGCCCTGCTGATTTCGCTTGCGCAGCAAGGAAAAAGCGTCGTGCGGCTCAAGGGTGGCGACCCGTTCGTCTTCGGTCGCGGCGCCGAGGAGTTGCTCGCGCTGTGTCGAAGCCGGCAGTCGACTGCGAGGTCGTGCCGGGCGTCACGAGTGCGATCGCGGTGCCGGCGGCCGCGGGCATTCCGGTGACTCATCGTGCGTGTCGCCCGCCAGTTCACCGTCGTCACCGGACACGAGGATCTCGATTGGCCCAAGCTGGCCGCGATCGATGGCACCTTGGTGCTGCTCATGGGCGCCACCAGGGTCGAGCGCATTGCCAAAGAACTCATCACCGCCGGCCGCGATGCCACGCACCCCGGTCGCCGTCATCGAGAACGGCACGATGCCCGATCAGCGAACCACGGTCGGCACGCTCGACACCATCGGTGATCGCACAGCCGTAGCAGGTGTCAAGGCGCCGGCCGTTATGGTCGTCGGTGAAGTGGCCGCGCTCTATCGCGGCCTCGATCGAAACGGCGGTGGGTCCGGCATGACAAGTCCCGCGTTGCTCGCGGTGGCACATGGCAGTCCCGATCCACGCGCCGAGCCGATACTCGAGGCGCTGATCGCACGTGTGCGGTCTGAACGGCCGGGGCTGGTCGCCGTCCTGTCGCATCTTGGTTT
Source organism: uncultured Actinomycetes bacterium (assembly GCA_963836475.1). Lineage (GTDB taxonomy): Bacteria > Actinomycetota > Actinomycetes > Acidothermales > Acidothermaceae > PALSA-607. The sequence goes on along the minus strand of CAWIJQ010000002.1, from coordinate 152,353 downwards.
CTCTGACCCCGACGTGCCGTCAGCCCTTGAAATCCCTTGCCCAGCAAGGCATTTCCGAGGTCGTCGTCGTGCCGCTGCTGTTGACCGCGGCGTATCACGCCAAAGTCGACCTGCCGGCTTTGCTCAGCGCAGGCGTCGGCCGACTACCCGGGTATGTCGATCAAGCAGGCCGCGGTGCTCGGCCCGCACCCGTTGCTCTTCGATGTCGTGCGCCGTCGCTTGGCCGAAGCCGGGCTCGAGCCGGGCGACGCGCTCGTGCTTGGCGCCGTCGGCACGTCCGATGCGAGCGGCGAACGCCGAACTCGCCGATGTCGCCGCGAGCATGGGCGCGACCGTCGGGTTCGCCGCCGGCCCGCCACTGATCGACGACGTGGTCGCCGATGTGCGCCGTCGCGGGGCGCGGCACGTCGCGATTGCGGCCTACGTGTTGGCGCCGGGCCAGCTGCCTGATCGTTTCCACGACGCGGGCGCCGATATCGTGACCGAGGTGCTTGGTGCCGCTCCGGAGATCGTCGAGCTTGTCTTGCACCGCTACGACGCGGCGCTAGCGCGCGCCGATCGGCTGGTCGAGTCGGCCTAGCTCACGAGAGGTTCTCATTTGTCTGCGCTTTCGATCTCACAATTGCGCGCCGGGGTTACCGGCCGCGTCTCCGTTCCAGGTGACGCCGACTACGACGAGGCTCGCATCGTTCCCAATGGTGCGGTCGACGCTCGACCTGTTGCCGTCGTCCGGCCGGTCGACGCGAATGAGGTGTCGTACGTGGTCGGCGTCGCCCGCGACAGCGGCCTGCCACTCGCCGTCCGCAGTGGCGGTCATAGCGGCGCGGGGCACAGCATGGTCGACGGCAGCATCGTCATCGACCTGCGCGAGATGCGCGCAATCGATATCGATGTCGACGGTGGCACCGTATGGGCTGAGACCGGCCTGACGGCGGGTGAGTACTCGACGGCGCTCGCCGCGCACGGCCTGGCCACCGGCTTCGGCGACACGGGTTCGGTCGGCATCGGGGGCATAACCCTCGGGGGCGGCATTGGTTATTTGGTGCGCAAGTATGGCCTCACGATCGACGATCTGCTCGCCGTCGAGCTAGTGACCGCCGACGGCAAAATTGTGTCTGCTGACGCTGATGAAAATCCCGATCTCTTCTGGGCACTGCGTGGCGGTGGCGGCAACTTCGGGGTGGCAACGAGATTCAAGTTTCGCGCGCACCCGCTTGACCAGGTCGTCGGCGGCATGCTGATCCTGCCCGCGACGCCCGACGTGATCGTCGACTTCGTCGCTGCTGCTGACTCTGCGCCGGATGAACTATCGACGATCCTGAACGTGATGAACTGCCCGCCGCTGCCGTTCGTGCCTGCGGAGTATCACGGCAAGGTGATTGCCATGGCCATGCTGGCGTATGCCGGCGACGCAGCGAGCGGTGAAGGTGCGATCGCGCCCTTCCGCGCACTTGCCACACCCATCGCCGACATGGTGAAGCCGATGTCGTATCCCGGGTTGTACCCGCCGGCTGATCCGAACTTCCGGCCCAAGGCGATAGTGCACACCATGTTTCTCGACCACGTCGACCACGAGGTAGCAGTCACGATCCTCGACACGCTCGAGGCATCCGACGCGCAAATGCGGGTGGCGCAGTTGCGGGTGCTCGGCGGCGCGATGGCCCGAGTGCCGGCCGCTGCGACCGCGTTCGCCTACCGTGGGGCGAAGATCATGGCCAACCTGACCGTTTTGTTCCAGGACGACGACGAAAGGGCGGGCCGAATGGCGTGGGTAACCGACTTCGCGGCCGCCCTCAACCAAGGTGATGCCAGCGCGTACGTCAACTTCCTTGGCGACGAAGGTCCTGAGCGCGTCCGTGCCGCTTACCCCGCGGCCACATGGGATCGGCTGGTGGCGGTCAAGACGAAGTACGACCCCCAGAATCTGTTCAGACTCAACCAGAATGTGCCGCCAGCGCAGCCTTGAGCGGCAGCGCGCCTACTCCTTGACGGCGCCGGCAGTGACGCCCGCGGCCACATAACGTTGCGCGAGGATCAGTAACAGCGTGGCGGGAATCGAGGCCACGACGGCTGTCGCCATGATCGCGCCCCACTGCTGGTTGTTGTTGCCGATGTAGTGGTAGATGCCCAACGTGATCGGCAGATGGCGGCCGCTGGCATCGAGGGTGTTCGCGAAGATGAAGTCGGACCACGCCCACAAGAACGCAAACAGCGCCACGGTGACGGTGGCGTTGCGGCTGATCGGCAACACGATGGAACGGAACGTCCGCCATGGACCGGCGCCGTCGATCAGCGAGGCCTGCAACAGTTCGTCGGGTATGCCAGACATGAAAGCGGTGAAGATCAGGACGCCGAATGGCACCGCGAGCGTCGAGTCTGCGGCGATGAGCCCGGGCAAGGTGTTCAGAGCTTTCAGGCGGAGCAGGATCGCGTAGAAGCCCATCGCCATGATGATCCCGGGGATCATCTGTGCGATCAGCAAGACCAGCGTGAGGGCCCCGCCGCCCTTGGGCTGCAGCTTTGCCAAGGAGTACCCCGCCGGAGCTGCGAGCACGATCGTCAACAGCACGGTGCCGAGACCGACGACCAGGCTCGTGGCGATGTACGGGCCCTGATCGTGCAGCACAGCGCGATAGCCATCGAGCGTGCCGTGAATCGGGAACCAGTTCGGAGGGGTCTTGCGCATGTCCTGCGTTCTGGTGAACGAGACGTTGATCATCCAGTAGACCGGAAACAGCATCAGTGCTGTCAGTACGACGCCGATGGCGGTCGTCAGCCAACGTCCGTGCTCGCGGCCGCGCCGCGGCGTCCGCCGATTTGCTGTTGCGCGTCTCGCCGTCAGCCCGCCCGCGGTCATGCGACTCGCCGCCTTCGTTGGATGCGGAAGTACACCAAGCTGAAGCAGAGCGTCAGCACGATCAGCATGTTCGACACAGCCGCGGCCGTGCCGAATGACGGGAGGAAGCTGCCGAAGCCGAGGCGGTACGACCAGGTGGCAAATGTCGTGGAGGCGTCGGCGGGACCGCCGCGCGTCATGATCCAGATGATGTCGAAGACCTTCAGGGTGTAGACGAAGCCGAGCAGCAGCGTGATCGCGGTGACCGGCCGCAACAACGGAAACGTGACGCGTCTGAACCGCTGCCACGAGTTCGCGCCATCGAGCGCGGCCGCCTCGAGCAGCTCGCCGGGGATCGCCTGGAGCCCGCTGTAGAGCACGACGAGATTGAACGGGATTCCGATCCAGATGTTCGCGATGATCACCGACACGAGTGCCCAATGTGGTGCCGTAAGCCAATTCTCCCGCGAGAGGCCGACCAGATGCAGGGTGTAGTTCACCACGCCCGAGTCGCTGTTGAGCATCCATGACCACGTCGACGCGGAGACGATGAGCGGCAGCAGCCACGGAACGAGAAAGAGTGCGCGCAGCGTCGCGGAGAGACGGAACTTGTTGTTGAAGAACACCGCGAGGCCCGAGGCCGATCGCGAATTGGAACGCGATCGAGACGATCGTGAACACGAGTGTGTGGAACAACGCCGGCGAGAACGTCGCGTCACGAATGTCGGTGCGGTAGTTCTGCAGCCCGACGAACGGTGCGTGCCCGTGCACGAATGACATGACCGTGTAGTTACGGACGCTGAGGTCGACGTTGCGGTAGAGCGGGTATCCGTAGAACGCGACGAGATAGGCGACGACAGGGGCGGCAAATGCCCACGCGACGGCTTGCCGGCGCACGCGTGGACCGACAAGCCGTCGCGGGCGTGGGGGGTGGGACGTCGCCGTCGTCCCACCCCCCGTCACGGACGGCCGAGGTGTTGTGTTTGTCACGCGACCCATCTCGTCCTTCCGAGCTTTCGCTGACGCAGCCAGCTACTCGCTGCTGCGGCTGTGGTGATGCTAGCTAGTTGCTGGCGCCATTCACTTGCCGTTCGTTGCGGCCGCGGCCGCCGCTTGTGCAGCCGTAGCGGCGTCTTGCGGAGACTTCGCACCGGTCAGGCTGTTCTGCACTGCCGTCCACATCTGCTCGCGAAATCTTCGGGTAGTTGGTACCGAGGTTGTCGCTGGTCCGGCCCTTCGCGGCGTTGACCGCTTGCACCCAGACCGGCAGCTCGGGGTTGGCCGCCTGCTTGTCCTGAACTGCTTTGGTCGCGCCGATGTAGTTCAATGCGGTGTCGGTCGTGTACGCGTTGTCCGCAGAGCTGAGGCACGCCACGATCTTCTCGGTCACGGCGTATCGCGACGAGTCCTTCTGAATCGGCACCTCGACGAACTCACCACCGGTCGGCGCCGGAGCCAGCCCGCCGTTCATCGCCGGGATCGGGATGATGCCGTACGGGAAGCCGGCCTTGTCGGCGTTGCCGAGCTGCCAGGTGCCGTTCTCCGCGAACCCATAGTCGCCGGTGGCGAATTCCTGCCAGGCCGTCGTCTGGGTGTCCTGGATCGCTGCGTTCGGCGCGTAACCGTTCTTCAGCCAGTCCGCCCACAGCGAGAAGGCCGCAACGGCTTGCGGTGAGTCGAGCTTGGTCAGGTTCGCACCAGACGCCCCAGAACCACGGCAGGAACTGGAAGCTACCTTCCTCGGTGCCGATCGCCGAGATCGTGATGCCCTTCTTGCCGGCGGTCTTGATCTTCGCCAGTGCCGCGTTCAGTGACGCCCAGTCCTTGACCTGAGTCGCGTCGACGCCTGCGGCTGTCAGCACGTTCTTGTTGTAGTACAGCGCAAGCGTGTTCGCACCGATCGGGATGCCATAGGTCTTGTTGTCGAGCTGGCCGGCCGCGAGCAGGTTCGGCAGGATCTCGCTCGTGTCGAGCTTCGTCTGGCTGTTGTCCGCGAGGACGCCCGCCGACGCCAGCGTCGAGACAACCGGGTTGTCGAGAATGAGGACGTCGGGTGCGGTGCCTTGCTGCGCCTGCAACAGCGTCTGGCTCACCAACGCTGTTGTGTCGTAGCCAGTGCGCTTGATCTTCACGCCCGCGGACGCGCCGCAGGAGTTGAGCAGGTTGACCCATGGGGAACCTGCCGTGTACTGCGGATACGGGTCGGAAATCGTGTACGTGCCGCCGCGCCGCCGCCGCCGGGGCCGAAGCTTGCCGCCGCGCTCGGCGCCGTCGACGCGGACGTCGACCCCGCAGCGGTCGGCGTGCCTCGCCGCGCTCGACGACGGCGACGCGGCGGTGTGCTTGCTGGACGAACAGGCGACGAGCGTGCTCAGCAGAGCGGCTGTCGCAACGGACGTGGACGCGAGTCGCCGTCTCGTATCCGCATGGTGTTGGTCATCAGTGGCCTTCCAGGTAGTGATGGTGCCCAAATGGTGATGGTGCGTGGACAAATCAGTGGTGCTGCCGGCGACCCGGCGTCCCTTTCAGCGGCGGCGATCCGCGTGGGGACTCGTGCGCAACTGCGTGCTGTCGACGTGGCTCGACGCACCTTTCGGCTATGGGCTTGCTCTCATCCGTCGCAGCCAGACCCGCATGCCACCCGCGGCCCGGTTTCCCCAGGTCACATAGGGAACCGCGACTACGTCACGACGCTCGACACCACCTTCCTGTTGCTCGTGCGCGCTCTGGTAGAGCGCGCCATCGGCTGGTCGAAGGGCAACGGATCCGGAGACGACGAGTGCCGGCAACGGCGACGCGTCCCGTGGTCGAGCGACCGGATTGCCCGCCGTGTCGATCGACAAGTCGGCGAGTTCGACGCCGGGATTGTCGACCTCCTCGACGCAGTACACGAGCGGGCCGTACTCGATCGCAACGCAGTCGCGTATCGGCGTCGACGCGCGGATTTCCGACAGTGATCCGCGGCTTGACAGGTACTTCGACGTACGATCGCGGTTGCCGACTATCCACTCCCTGTCGAGTCTCGAGGTAGCCGGTCTCGCTTCGCGTCGACGAGACGGCTTCGTCGTCGACCCACGCGCGCATGCCGGCGTCCGCCCATGAAGGGACGCGCACGCTGAGCACCCAGCGCTGTGGAATCGAACGCCGGACGACGATCGTCGACCGTCCCCGACGCCGGGATAGCCAGTGGTGATGTCGAGCTCGACCTCGCCCGCAGCCGAGTTCGGCATGAACGGAAGCGGACGTGAACTGATGCAGCTGGAGGCCGGCGTCGGTGCGTTGTGCGATGTAGTGCGGCAAGCTGGCGAACGCCCGCATGAGGTTCGGCGGGCAGCACGCGCACCGGTACCACGGGAGGCGACGGCCCGACTCCTCTTCGTCGGAGGCCTCGTGATCGGCGCGCACCTGGAGCGGGTTGGAGTAGAAGAATGACTTGCCGTCGATGCGACGACCGCGGCTCCGAGTCCGTTGTAGATCGTGCGCTCGATGAGATCGGCGTATTTCGACTGACCGGTCGCGAGGAGCAACCGCCACGACCAGTGAATGCTGCCGATCGCGGCGCAGGTTTCGCAGTAGGCGCGATCTGCTGGGAGTTCGTAGGGGTCGCCGAAGGCCTCGCTCTTGTGGCGCGAGCCCAACGCCGCCGGTGAGGTAGAGCTTCTTCGTGACCATGTCGTGCCAGCGGATCAACGACGATTCCAACAGCTGCGCATCGTCGGTTTCGACGGCTACGTCGACGACGCCCGCCTCGAGGTAGGTGGCGCGGACGGCGTGGCCCACGATTTGCCGCTCCTGCCTGATCGGCTTGCGGTCTTGGAAGTAGCCCAAGGCCGCGCGGGTCGTCGCGGAAGAGCTGATGCGCCTCGCTGGCCGATGAACTGGCGGGCCAGCGCGAGGAAACGCCGGTCTCCGGATTCGCGGTACAGCTCCACCAGTGCAGTCTCGACGCCGGGATGACCGTCGTAGTCAGTGCGGCGCCCGTGCGCCGAACGTGTCGCACAAGTGGTCGGCTACCCGCAGGGCGACGCCGAACAGCGCGGTATTGCCCGTCATCCGGCGATCTGCCACCGCAGCTTGGATGAGATGACCGGCCGTATACAGCTCGTGCGATTCGGCGAGGTCGTCGTACGGTACGCGTCGTGGGCTCCGCTGGATGTAGCTGTTCAACATCCCGTTGGGTGCCTGAACCTTTTCCAGCAATGCCACCGTGTTGGCGAAGAAGTCGCCGAGTAGTCCCGGCGCGGCACTCTGCCCAGCCCAGGCGATCGCCTCCAACGTCTTGTACACGTCGGTGTCGCTGAAGGGAAACCCGACGTACGCATTCGGCGTCGCGTCGATAAGCCGGGTGAGGTTGGCGAGATTGCCCGCCTGCTCGAGGGCTGCGATGCCAAGCGGGATCGTCACGTCGGTGTTCCGACGGCGCCAGTCGGCCCACAGGCTTGGGTCCGACCAGCTCGACGCCCGACATCTGAAGCGGTCGAAGCCTCGCCGATCGCGGCTGATGGGGCGACCGGCCCGCGTTGACCTCGGGCGGCCGTGATCGTGGCGGTCAACGCGTTCCTCCCATCTGTTCGGGAGCCGGAGGTGTGAATTTGGGAAAACCTTTTCGCAGCAGCAGCATGGGACCGCTTCCCTGCCGTCGTCAATCCCGTGGCGGGGCAGCGTTACCCAACCGTGACCAACGCGTTCGTGGTACAAAGTCGCCATGTCAGGGGGCTGCCGCATGACGAAGGGCCGCCCGACCACCATCTTCGAGGTTGCGCGTGCGGCCGGGGTCTCGCTCGGCACGGCTTCGAAGGCCATGAACGGCAACGGCCGCATCTCACAGCCGACCCGCGAACGCGTTCTTCAGGCCGCAAAAACGCTGGGGTTTAGGCCAAATCCCATCGCCCGCGGTCTTATCACCGGGCGCAGCAGCACGGTCGGCATGATCATGGTCGACAGCATGACGCACCGCATCGCCTTGCCGATCATGCTCGGTGCCGAGTCGGCGCTGGCCGAAATCGAGCTGTCGATGATCAGCGCCGATGCGCACGGCGACCGTCGAGCGCGGCATCGCGCTGGCGCACACCCTCGCCGCCCGCAAGGTCGACGGAATCTTGATCGTGGGTGACAACAACGCGCGCACGCACTCGATCAGCCAGCTGGTCGATCTGCCGGTCGTTTACGTGTACGGCGAGTCGACCGACGACAACGATGTCGTCCACATGCCAGACGACCGGCAAGGTGCCGGCCTGGCAGTGGAGCACCTGGTCAACTCCGGACGGCGAAAGCTGTTGCACATCACCGGGCCGCGCCGGGCAACGGCGGTCGCCCAGCGAGTCAAAGGGATGCAGGCGCACCTGCGCGGGCACGGACTGCGGCTGCTCGCGCCCACCTGCTACGGCTCATGGTCGCAACGGTGGGCTCGATCCGCGGCGCTCGAGATCATCGCTGCATTTCCCGACGTAGACGGGATTATCTGCGGATCCGACCAGATCGCGTCGGGTGTGGTCACGGCGATCGCCGATCTCGGGCGCCGCATCCCCGACGACATCGCGGTGACCGGCTACGACAACTGGGCCGTGTTTGCCGAGGAGACCGAGCCGGCGCTGACGACGATCGACATGCGGCTGGAAGATCTCGGCGCATCGGCCGCGCGCGAACTGTTCGGCGATGATCGACGGCAACGCGCGTCCGGCCGGTCGCACCTACCACGCGTGCGAGCTCGTCGTTCGTGGCTCCGCGCCCTGACGCGTTGGCGAGCGTCGGAAAAAGTCCGGTCTGCAGGCTTCGTTTGGGAAAACGTTTGCGCTAGCATGCGCTGACTGTCTCCGAGGTGGACCACGGTGCATACATGACGAGCTTCGACGCCGAGCACGGCCGCATCATCTGGCGCGGCGGAGGAGAGACGCTCGTCGTCGAGGCATGGGGTCACGATGCGCTTCGGGTCCGCGCTACCCGATCGGGCGTCGTGGTCGACACCGATTTCGCGTTGCTGCCGCCGACGCCGTCCGAAGCACGCATTGACGTAGCCGATGACGTTGCCCGGCTGACGAACGGGTCGATCACCGCCGTGCTCGAGGCGACGGATTTCTACGACGAGCAAGCCGGCTATCGCGATTTCCGCTGCCGCTTGAGCTTCCTCGACTCGACCGGCCGCGTGTTGCTGTCGGAGCTCGATGCGTACGGCGCGTTGAAGCTTCGGGCTCGCGAATTCCGAGCACTCGCTGGCGACGCGTACCAGCTGTCCGCGCGATTCGAGGCGCAGCCGGACGAGCGGTTCTTCGGCATGGGCATGTACCAGCAGGAGACGCTCGATCTCAAAGGCGCGACGCTCGAGCTCGCCCATCGCAACTCGCAAGCCTCGGTGCCGTTCGTGTTGTCGAACAACGGATACGGCTTCCTTTGGCACAACCCCGCCATCGGCCGCGCGACGTTCGGCACCAACCGCACCGAGTGGTTCGCCGAATCGACGGCGCAGCTTGATTACTGGATCTGCGCGCAGACCGACGCCGAGCGGCATTCGTCGAGGCGTATGCCGACGCGACCGGTCACGCGCCGGCAATGCCCGACTACGGGCTCGGTCTGTGGCAGAGCAAGTTGCGCTACTGGAGTCAAGCGGAATTGCTGGAGGTAGCTCGCGAGCACAAACGGCGTGGCTTACCGCTCGACGTCATCGTCGCCGACTTCTTTCATTGGCCGAAAATGGGCGACTTCCGGTTCGACCCGGAGTTCTGGCCCGACCCGGCAGCGATGGTTGCCGAATTGCACGACATGGGCGTCGAGCTCATGGTGTCGGTGTGGCCGCAAGTCGCGTTCGATTCGGAAAACTTCGCGACCTTCCGCGGCCGCAATCTGCTGGTCCAGGCCGAACGTGGGCTCGGCGCGCACATGAGCTTCGAAGGCCCGAGCATGTTCCTTGATCGCGACGAATCCCGAAACTCGTGAGTACACGTGGTCGCTCTGCAAACAGAATTACTACGAGCACGGAGTGCGGACGTTTTGGCTCGATGAAGCCGAGCCCGAGTACGGCGTGTACGACTTCGACAACTATCGCTACTACGCAGGTCCGAATGTTCAGATCGGCAATATCTATCCGCAAGCGTTCGCGCGCACGTTCTACGAAGGCCAGCGCGCTGCCGGGCAAGACTCGATCGTCAACCTGGTACGTGCTGCGTGGGCGGGCAGCCAGCGCTACGGCGCGCTGGTGTGGTCGGGTGACATCGACTCGACCTGGCCGGCTTTGCGTCGTCAGATCGTCGCGGGTCTGAATATGGGTATCGCCGGAATCCCGTGGTTTACGACTGACATCGGGGGATTCCATGGCGGCGATGTGCGTGAGCCGGCGTTTCATGAATTGCTCGTGCGCTGGTTCCAGTTCGCGACGTTCTGCCCGGTGCTGCGGATGCACGGTGATCGGCTTCCGCAATCGGCAGTAACGGCCGCCGACGGCTCCGCCCGCTGCTTCACCGGCGCGGGTAACGAGCTTTGGAGCTACGGCCCGGAGGTCTACGAAACGCTGCGCACCTACCTTCGCGTTCGTGAGGCGTTGCGTCCGTATCTGCGCCAGATTTTGGACGACGCGAGTACGGGCGGCCTGCCACTGCTTCGGGCGATGTTTCTCGAGTTTCCCGACGACGCCCGTCGCCTGGCAGGTGTCCGACCAATACATGTTTGGTAGCGACCTGTTAGTCGCGCCCGTTGTCGAACCGGGCGCTAACAAGCGAACGGTCTATCTGCCGGCCGCCGACTCCTGGACCGACGTCCGTACCGGCGAGGTTATTGATCACCACGGCATCGTCGAGGTGGACGCACCCATCGGCGTCATTCCGGTGTTCGCACGGAGCGGGGTGGCACCCGACCTTCTGCACCAACTCCGACAGGCGTGGGCATCCGGGCACTGACGCGGGAGGAAGATCTACCCGTCTGGGGCGTTCCTCGGTAGCGTCGTGCCGTCACGTCGGTTGGGCAGCTGCTGGAGGGCTCCGGGCCATGACCATTTCTCACAAGATTGTCGGCAACGCCATGCAGGCGGCCGTCTGCCAGGTCGCTGACGGTCAGACCATCTACGCCGACGCCGGAAAGTTTCTCTGGAAGACGGTCAACGTCGCCGTCGAGACGCACATCGCCAGCCAGAATCAGGCCGGCGGCTCGGGCGGCCTGATGGGCATGGCGATGAACGTCGGCAAGCGCATGCTCGCCGGCGAGACCATCGCGTTTCAGTACTTCACCCCGCGCGGCGGTGCTGGGCTGGTCAGCCTGGCCGGCACCCTGCCCGGCGAGATGCGCGCGATCGAGCTCGACGGCACGAAGGGCTGGTTCGCCGAGAAGAACTCGTTCGTCGGTGCCGAGTCGAGCGTCGGTTTCGACATCGCGTTCAGCGGCCTGCGCCAGGGCTTGAAGGGCGGCGAGGGGTTCATCCTGGAGAAGTTCACCGGCGTCGGCACCTTGTTGATTGCCGGCGCGGGTAACTTCATCGAACTCAACCCGGCGAAATACGGCGGCAAGATTCAGGTACACACCGGCTGCCTGGTCGCTTTCGAAGACACCGTGAAGTACGGCGTCGAGCGAATCGGCGCCCTGAATGCGCAGACGATCGTGAGCGGATTGCTCGGCGGCAACGGGTTCAACCTCGCCACGCTCGAAGGCGACGGCACTGTCATACTGCAATCGATGACGATCGACTCGCTCGCGCACGCCATCGTCAAGCACTCGCACATGGGCCACGACGAAAAGGCAAGCAACCCCATCGGCAGTCTGTTCGGAGGGTAGTGACGCAATGGGATTCCTCGACAAAGCAAAGGCCACCGCGACTGCTGCGGTAGCTCAGGGTCAGGCCAAGGTCGGCGCGATCCAGCAGTCCCGCTCCGAGCACGAGCTCCAGCGCACCCTCGGTGAGGCGGTCTACCGCCAGCAGCGACAAGGCGGCGATCAGGCCGCCGTCGACGCGGCCGTTGCTGCCCTCGACGACCACTTCGCCCAGGTTGCGCAAGCTGCGGCGGCGCAGGCTGCTGCCGCGCCCACTCCCGGTCAGCCCTCGGCGCCGGCACCGTCGGCAAGCCCGACCGCCGAACCCGGAAACTTCACCCTCGACGACATGTAGCTGCGGGGCAGTGACGCTGCTGGTCGGACGCCGGAAGCTGGCGCACGAGCGGCCGCTGACCGACGTCCCGTAGACTCGCCGACCGTGCCCGAGTTCATTTACGTCTTCCGAAAAGCGCGCAAGGCATACGGCGAGAAGGTCATCCTCGATGACGTCACCTTGTCGTTCTTGCCGGGCGCGAAGATCGGCGTCGTCGGCCCCAATGGAGCCGGTAAGTCGAGCGTGCTGAAAATCATGGCCGGCCTCGAACAGCCGAGCAACGGCGAGGCCTACATGACGCCGGGCTTCACCGTCGGAATCCTTGCGCAGGAGCCGAAACTCGACGAGACGAAGACCGTGCTCGGCAACGTCGAAGACGGCGTGGCCGAGACAAAGGCATTGATGGCTCGGTTCAACGAGGTCTCCGAAGAACTCGGCAACCCCGACGCCGACTACGACACGTTGCTCGCCGAGATGGGCGAGCTCCAGACGCAACTCGACCACCGCAATGCGTGGGATCTCGACGCGCAACTCGAGCAGGCGATGGACGCGCTTCGTTGCCCTCCGCCGGATGCCGACGTTTCGGTGCTCTCGGGCGGCGAGCGGCGCCGGGTCGCGCTGTGCAAACTGCTGCTTCAGCAGCCCGACTTGCTGCTGCTCGACGAGCCGACCAACCACCTCGACGCCGAGAGTGTGCTGTGGCTCGAGCAGCACCTCGAGAAGTACCCCGGCACGGTGGTCGCCGTGACCCACGACAGGTACTTCCTCGAGAACGTCGCGCAATGGATTCTCGAGATCGACCGCGGCCGCACCTACCCCTACGAGGGCAACTACACGACCTACCTTGAGGCGAAGGCGACGCGCATCAAGGTCGAGGGCGCGAAAGACCAGAAGTTGCGCAAGCGCCTCGAGGACGAACTCGCCTGGGTGCGGTCGAACCCGAAGGCGCGCCAGGCCAAGAGCAAGGCGCGACTCGATCGCTATGAAGAGATGGCCACCGAAGCCGACAAGTTCAAGAAGCTCGACTTCGAAGAGATTCAAATCCCGCCGGGCCCGCGGCTGGGCAACATCGTGGTCGAGACGTCGGACCTCACCAAGGGTTTCGACGACAAGTTGCTGATGGAAGGCCTCTCGTTTTCGCTGCCACGTAACGGAATTGTCGGGGTCATCGGCCCGAACGGCACGGGCAAAACGACGCTGTTCAAGATGCTCATCGGCGAAGAGCAGCCCGACGCCGGCAGCATCAAGATCGGCGAGACCGTCAGCATTTCGTACGTCGACCAGAGCCGCTCGGGCCTCGACCCGAAGAAGAACCTGTGGGAGGTCGTCTCCGACGGGCTCGACTACATCAAGGTCGGCCACGTCGAGATGCCGAGCCGCGCGTATGTTTCGGCGTTCGGCTTCAAGGGTCCCGATCAACAGAAGCCAACCGGCGTCCTGTCTGGTGGTGAGCGCAACCGACTCAACCTCGCGCTCACGCTGAAGCAGGGCGGCAACCTGTTGTTGCTCGACGAGCCGACCAACGACCTGGACGTCGAGACGCTGGCGTCGCTCGAAAACGCGCTGCTCGAATTCCCTGGCTGTGCAGTGATTACCAGCCACGACCGCTGGTTCCTTGACCGGGTGGCGACGCACATCCTCGCCTACGAAGGCGATTCGAACTGGTTCTGGTTTGAGGGCAACTTCGAGTCGTACGAGAAGAACAAGGTCGAGCGACTCGGAGCCGATGCGGCTCGCCCGCATCGCGCGACCTACCGCAAGCTCACCCGCGGCTAGCGTGCGATTCACCTTCAGCTGCCCGGTGCGTTGGGGCGACATGGATGCGTTCGGTCACGTCAACAACGTGACCTTCTTCGACTACATGCAAGAAGCGCGCACCGGCATGCTGTTCGCGGGCGAGGCGGCCGAGCACATTCCCGATCTCATCAAGGGAGTCGTGGTCGCGCGGCACGAGATTGACTACCGGCGTCCGCTCGAATGGCGACCCGAACCGATCGAGGTCGACGTCTGGACGGGTGCATTGTCGTCGTCTTCGTTCACCTTGCGCTATGAGATTCGCGACCAACTCGTGCCTGTTGTCCTCGCAGAGGCGATGACGGTGCTGGTGCCGTTCGACCTCGCAGCCGGTCGGCCTCGTCGAGTGTCGCCGTCCGAACGCGAGTACCTCAGCCGCTATCTCGACTGATCGGGGGCGACGGGTTGATCCGCACCGCGTTCCGCGGAACGCGGGCGGCCGGTCGGATCGCGGGCGGCCCAGGGCTTCCCGACCGGGTGGTTGAGCGGCTGGTGTGTGCGGGCCGGGTCCGCACAGTCCTTCACGACGGCGCGAAGAACCTGTTCGACGTCGGCCGATCGCACCGTCTGGTCACCGACCGCCAATACCGGGCGCTGATGGCGCGGCAGCAAGGGCATTGCGCGCATCCGGGTTGCCCGAACACCAAGAACCTCGATGCCCACCACCGCATCCATTGGCTACACGGTGGGCGCACCGACATGGACAACCTGCTGTTGTTGTGCGAACCCCACCACGTCGCCCACCATCACGGTGCGTTTCAGATCCACGCTGTCGGACACGGCAAGTTCCGGTTTGTCACGGCCAACGGGCGCGACCTCAGCACACCAGTTCGCGCGGGTATCCAAGGCGCGCGCCCGATCGAAGAGGAGCACCCGAACATTGCGCTCGACGCGGCAACCCCACGATGGGACGGCCAACGCCTCGACCGGCCGTACGCGATCAGCGTCCTCGCCCAGCGCCGCCGAGCCGCCAGCTAGGTCGGCGACGAGCTGCCAAGGGTGTGATGAGCGGTCAGGTTGTGACGAGTCGTTCGTCGCGGTCGCGGGCCTGGCGAGAGGCCGCCTCGGCGCGCGACAGGAGTGCGCCACCACCTTCACCGTCGACGGCGACCGCAACACCGAGGTGGCACGACACTCGCACGGTGCCGAAGCTCACCTCAAACGGTGTTTCCAGCGCCTCGATGACGGTGCGGGCCAGGTCAATACCCGCACCAGGCTCTCCATGGGCGATCAACGCGAAATGGCTGGCGCCGAGGTGACCGAGGTCGTGCTCGGGAGCCAACTCGCCGAGTCGGTTCGCGATTTCGCGCAACAATTCTTGCACCCCGGTCGCGCCGTGCATCTCCGTGACGCGACCGAGTTGTACAACCTGCGCAAGGATCGCGGTCACTTCGGCGTGGCCCGGTTGCGCAGCCGTGCGGCGCGCGAGTGCCCGCACAAGACGCTGCTCGTACACGGCCAAATTCGGCAGTCCGGTGATGGCGTCGTGCAACGCGCGCCGACGCAGTTCGTCGAGCACCAACGCGAGGTGGATGAGGTCGCCCGCGTGTTCCTGCAACGAACCCGCGCCGTCGACGACCATTGCGTGGTCACGGTCGAGCCCAGCGACCGCCGGCAATTTCGTGACGATGCAGCCCACGAACTCGCCTTGTCCGAACAGTGGGGTGATCAAGATGCGCTCGGCGTGGAGTTCGGCGAGAAGTAAGGCCGTCGACGGGCTGGCATTTTCGCGGCTCACCACCCGAAGCTGATGCTCCGTGCGTAGCCATTGCATGTCGGGCTGGGTCGCCATGTCGCAGACGAGGTCACCGATCTGCTCTTCGTCGACGATGCCGTCGCCGAGGGTGACAGCGAGCAGCGGCTGCTGACTGACGGCTTGGAACACACTGACAACAACGATTTCAGAACCGGTCATCGCCGAGGCCACCGCAGTGATCTGGCGCGCGGTGCCGGCAACGGTGCGCTGGCGGGTGCACGCGGTATGCAGGTCGAGCAGGGCTTGCGCGCTCTGGACACGGTTGCGCATGCGCACCAGATCGGAGGTCTGACCGGCGAGTCGACTCTCCAGCCCGTCGACAATAGTCTCGAAGTCGATCGGTGCCTCACCGTTGGCGTCAGGGCCGTCGACAAGATCCACGGACGACGAGGTGCCGGGCGAATTGACGGCTGCCAGCGTGGTCGGCTCCACAGCCTCACTCCACTCTTCGGCGTGCGACGCGCACGCGTGAACTCTTCGGCGTGCCAACGCGCACACGGGATTCTTCGGCGTGCCTCGGCACTCGAGTCTGAATGCCTATCCCCATCGATTACGGCCGGACGGGGGCCGCACTTGAGACTTTTTGCTCCTCGATCATGGGCGGCGGCGTCCGGGACCGCCACCTGAAGGTCACCGCCGCGAGCACGTAACCGGCGGCGACGCAGGCCATCACCGGCACCGACTTGCCCGACGCGGGCAGCAAGGTGGCCGCGACTGCGGCCGCGCCGACGTAGGTGACGTTGAAGAGCATGTCGTAGACGGCGAAAAGCCGCCCGCGGTAGTGGTCGTCGATTTCCTCTTGGACCGTCGTGTCGACGCAGATCTTGACGCTCTGGGCGGACAGGCCGAGCGCGAAGGCACCGGCGATCAGCGGTACCTGACGAAACGGAAGTCCGCCGGCGGCGATGGCGACGCCCGCCACCAACAGCATGACGGTGATCCACGTCGTGGTGCCGATGCGCTGTGTCGCCGGGGGGGTGATGACCGCCGCCACGACGATGCCGACACCGACGGCCCCGATGGCCGCGCCGAGGCCAAAAATGCCGCCGTTCGGGTTGCCCGGACTCGCGAAGTAGTTGCGGTCGAGCAACACGATCGTGAGCGAGGCAACACCGAAGAGGAACCGGTGCGCGCTGATTGCGCCGAGCGCTCGAGCCGCCCGCCCGCGACCGGCGACGTAGCGGGTCGCCGCAATCAACTCGCCGACGATCGTGGCGGCCGCGCGCCAGGGCGACGGAGGCGGTGGTGGCGACTGCGCGCGCCCATCGGCGTCCGCGATGGGCTGGTCTGGGCCGAGCAGGTCGCGGCCCATCATCGCCGCCACCATCGCCGATAGGCCGTATACCAGCGCGGCAAGCGCCACGATCGCAGCATCAGCGGACGGCGTGGAGCCGGCGCCGACACGAATCACTCCGCCGATCCCCACTCCGACGATGGTGGCCACCGACCCCGAGGTCGTCGAGAGTGCGTTCGCGGTGACGAGGTGTTCATCGTCGACCAGGCGCGGCAACGCGGCCGACAGCGCGGCAAGAAAGAACCGATTGACGCCGAACGCGCACACCGCGATCCCGAAGAACAGCGCGCCCGCCGAGTTGGCCAACACGAGGGCGGCGACGACGAGCACGAGTACGACCTTCACCGCGTTGCCCACAACCAGCACCCGTTGCCGTCGCCAGCGGTCGAGAAAGACGCCGACGAAGGGTCCGAGGATCGAGTACGGCAGCAACAACGCGGCGAACGCGGCCGCAGTTTTGCCTGGCGTGGTGAGCTTTTCCGGCGAGAAGAACACGAAGCTGGCCAGGCCGGCTTGGAAGATTCCGTCGGCAGTGGCCGACAGCAACCGGGTGCCGTAGAGGCGCACGAAGTTCGGCGTCGCGAACACCTCGCGAACCCGTGCAGTCCTGTGTCACAGCCGAACCCTATGGGCCGATCACCGGTAGTTCGTCGCCGTGGCCCGGGCTGTTCACCAGGCTGTCGGCAGCCATTGTGAGGTATCCCCACAACGTGGCCTCGTCGTCAGGCGCGAGTCCGAGCTCGTCGACGGCCGTGCGCATGTGCTGAAGCCACGCGTCGCGTTCGGCGATGCCGATGCGAAACGGGACGTGCCGCATGCGCAGGCGCGGGTGACCCCGCTCTTCGCTGTAGGTCTTCGGCCCACCCCAGTACTGCTCGAGAAACATGCGCAGTCGGGCTTCGGCCGCGTCGAGGTGGGGGTCGGGGTAGAGCGGACGCAGCAGCGGGTCGTCGGCGACGCCCTGATAGAAACGATGCACGAGTTGGCGAAAGGTATCGGCGCCGCCAACCCGGGCATAGAAGCTGCTGCCGATCGGCTCCGTCACAGTCGTCAGTCTTTCAGTAGTACGTAACCGCACTCCCAGCACGCACCTCGAGAGGATCACCATGGCCACGACCCGCACCGCGACCACGCACTGGGAGGGCCCGCTGCTCGCCGGCGGCAAGGGCAACGTGTCGCTCGACTCCTCCGGTCTCGGCACCTTCGAGGTCAACTGGGCGTCGCGCGCTGAGGCCGCCGACGGCCGCACCAGCCCCGAAGAACTGATCGGCGCAGCCCACTCGGCGTGCTACTCGATGGCGCTGTCGAACGCGCTCGCGAAGGCCGGGCACACCGACATCACGCTCGACACCAAGGCGGATGTGACCTTCCAGCCAGGCGAGGGCATCACCGGCAGCCACCTCACCGTTCGCGGAACGGTGCCCGGCCTGACCGCCGAGCAGTTCGTCGAATTCGCCGAGGGCGCCAAGGTCGGGTGCCCGGTGAGCAAGGCGCTCACGGGCACCACGATCACGCTCGACGCCGCCCTGGCCTGATCGGTTAGTTCTTCGCGAAGAACACGTCGACCTTCTGGTCGGTGATCGACCGCACGCTCAAGGTGTAATTCGAGCCCACCGGCGTTGAGGCCTTGGCGTTGGCGATCACATTGCCGCTGCACGCGATCAGAATTGTGCCGCCCGGTACGTCGATCAGGCTCTTACTCGTCGACGGGCTGCTCGTGGGTGTCGGCGTGCCCGACGGCGACGCCGACGTCGTGCCGGACGCGGAGGGCGAGCTGCTGGCCGTACCCGAGGGCGTGCCGGACGGCGATGTCGACGGCGTGGCCGAAGGCGATGCGGACGGCGACACCGCGCCGCCCACCGCCTTTCCGTTTTGGCAGGTGAACACGTACTCGACCGCGTTCGCTGGCACGACGAACGGCGTCGGCGAGGCTGTTGGTGTGGGTGTGCTCGGTGCCGCGGTGGGAACGCTAGCCGGTGAGGCGGGGGGCTTGGTCGATCGACTGGCCCGCGGGCTGGCCGACTGGGTAGTCGCCGGGGCGGCGTCGACTGGCGCTGCGGTACTCGGAGCGACGACGGTCGGACTGGCCGCTGGCGGAGACGGCGCCGTCGACTGCGTCGCCGTGGCTTGCGGGCCACGGGCGCTGAGCAAGTCTTGGGTGCCGCTGACTTCGCGACCGACGTGTTCGACAGCGGTGAAGGTCACCGCGGTGATCAAGATGCACGACAGCACCCAGCCGACGGCGAGAGTCAGGGGCCGGCCGAACCAACCCCGGCCGCCATCGCTGGCGCGACGCCGGGGCGGATCGCCCGCAGCCTCGTCGTGGGCCGAGGGCCAGTCATCAGGGCCGTGATCGTGGGACACGCCTTCATTCTCGGCTCGCGAGACGCGGTGCGGAGTTAAACGGCTCTCAAAGCCCCTCGGTGGTCTTGCGGCCCGGCCGGTACAGGTCAGGCCCTGAAATTGAGTAGCGTCACTGTCGTGCCCCGCCTCCTGCTGATCGAAGATGACGCCGCTATCCGCTCCTCGCTCACGCGGTCATTGAGCGAGCGTGGCCACGCGGTCGCGTCTGCGCCTACGGCGATGGCTGGTCTTCAGGCGGTGGTCGACACCGCCCCCGATCTGGTCGTGCTCGACCTCGGGCTGCCCGACCTCGACGGCGGAAAGCTGATCCAGATGGTCAGGGCCGTGAGCAAGGTGCCGATCATCGTCGCTACCGCGCGCGACGATCAGGCCGAGATGGTGCGCATCCTCGATTGGGGCGCCGACGACTACGTCGTCAAGCCGTTCGCCTCCGACCACCTCGAGGCCCGCATTAGAGCGGTTTTGCGTCGGATGGCGAGCGAAGACCCGGCGCAGGCGGTTGTGGTCGGCGGATTGCGCATCGACCAGCGCACGCGCGAGGCGACGCTCGACGGCGCCAAACTCGAGCTCACGCGCAAGGAATTCGACCTGCTGCTCTACCTTGCCGAGCACGAAGGCGAGGTGGTCAGCAAGCGGGTGCTGCTCGCCGAGATTTGGCAACAGGCCTATGGCGGCGCCGACAAGACGGTCGACGTCCACTTGTCGTGGCTGCGACGCAAGCTCGGTGAGTCGGCGGCCACACCGCGCTACTTGTTGAGCGTGCGCGGCGTCGGAGTGAAGCTGGTCGGCCCGACCGAATCTGAAGGCTAGCCGACACCGGTGCGCAGAAGGCTGCTCGTTCTGGCGGCGGCGACCACCTCGCTCGTGATCGTCGCCTTTCTCGTTCCGTTGTCAGTGTTGGTGCAGCAATCTGGCCCATCAACGTGCCCTGAATGACGGGCTGAAGCAGTCGCAAACGGTGGTAAACGCGGTCCAGACCGGCGAGCTCAGCCGCACCCAAATCGCGAGCGCTATTGCACACCCACCCGCAGGCATCGTCGTATCCGTGCAGCTCGGAAACGGCAGCTGGGTGGGCCCGACGCCTCCCGACGCGGCATCGCCCGCGCGTCAGCTAGCCGTGGGGCCGAACGGCACCGAGCTTGCGAGAAGTGCAGGCGCGCTATGCCGGCGGCATCGAGATCTGGCACCCGATCACCGACCAGCCGGGCCGGCCCATCGTCGTCCGCACGTTTGTCGAGTCGTCGCTGTACGACAAGGGCGTGTTCTCCGCAGTCGTGATCTTGGTGCATGGTCGGCATCGCGATTCTGATCGTGGCGATGGTCATCGCCGACCAACTCGCGCAATGGACCGTCCGGCCCGTGGCCGCACTCGCGTCGACCGCGAACCGACTGTCGGCGGGTGAGTTGCTGGCCCGCGCGCCTGTCGCCGGGCCGCGCGAGGTGGTCGAGGTCGGCGTCGCCATGAACCGGCTGGCGCAGCGCATCAGGGAACTGCTCGACGACGAACGCGAGCAGGTTGCCGACCTGTCGCACCGGCTGCGCACGCCAGTCGCGGCGGTCAAGCTGGCGGCTGAGGCGTTGCCCGAATCGCTCGAGGCGGTCCGATTGTCCGAACACGTCGACGCGCTCGAGCGTTCGGTTGGCGACGTGATCAGAGAGGCGCGACGCGGCGTGCGGGCGCGGCCGTCGCCGTCGTGCGACGTCGTTGCCGTCGTGAAGGACCGGGTCGCCTTCTGGTCGGTGCTGGCCGAAGACCAAGGACGCCGGGTGGAGCTGCGATTGCCGGCCACACCGCGTTCGGTGCGGGTGTCGGCCGAAGACCTCGGCGCCGCGGTCGATGCACTGCTGGAGAACGTGTTCGCGCACACACCAGAGGGCACCGGAATGTCGGTCGCGGTCGAACTTGGCCGGGTCGACGCATGGATCACCGTGGCCGACGAGGGCCCTGGCATCGGGCAGGGGTCGGTCGACCCGTGGCCGCAGTGCCGGTGGCTCGACTGGCCTTGGCCTCGACATCGTGCGACGCACGGCTGAGGCCTCCGGTGGCCGCTTCGACGTCGGCACCTCACCGAGCGGAGGCGCGTCGATGCTGATGCGCTTGGGCCCGGCGCAACTGATCTAGCCCGGAAGCCGCAGACCGGTGTGTGCCGCCAGGAAGCCGAGGGTGTCGGCGGAGAGATCGACGCTGCGACTGACCGCACGCGCGCCGTGGCCGACATCGCTCTCGCGTCGAAGCACGATGGGCTTCGGGCCGGCGGTCGCGGCCTGCAGGGCGGCGCACATCTTGCGCGCATGCAACGGGTCGACGCGGGTATCGGAGTCGAAGACGGTGAACAAGCACGGCCGGATACGCCACGCCCTCGACGACGTGGTGGTACGGCGAATAGCTCACAACCAGCCGAGTTCGGCGGGGTCTTCGGCGCTGCCGTACTCCTCGCTCCACAGCTGGCCGAGACCGAACTTCTCGTAGCGCACCATGTCGAGCAATGGCGCCGAGCACGCGACCGCGGCGTAGCGTTGCGGCGCCTGCGTGAGTGCAGCTCCGACGAGCAGGCCGCCGTTGCTGCCACCGGAGATTCCGAGCTGCGCCGGCGTCGTCCAGCCGTTGTCGACCAGCCAGTCGGCAGCGGCGTGAAAGTCGTCGAACACGTTCTGCTTGTTGCCGCGCATGCCGGCGCGGTGCCAGCTCTCGCCTTCTTCGCCGCCGCCGCGCAGGTTCGCGATGGCGTACGATGCCGCCGGCCTCGACCCAGGCCAGCACGGTGGCCGAATATCCGGGCGTCATCGAAACGCCGAAACCCCCGTATCCACCGAGAATTGTGGGGCGCGGCTGATCGGGTTCGGCGTCGGACGACACCACGATCATGCGCACGGTGGTGCCGTCGCGCGAGGTGTAGTCGACCAGCCGGGCGTGCACCTCGGGCACGTCGACGGTGCCGGGAGCGGTCGCCCACGGTCTCGTCTGCCGGCTGCATCGCATCGAAGCGGAACACACTCGACGGCGTGATGTGGTCGGTGTAACCGAACCAGCAGTCGGTGCCGCCTTCGGGATGCTCGGACAAGTCCGCCGATCGAACCGAGACCGGGCAACGGCACCTCGCCGATGCGCTCGCCGGTCTCGAGGTCGTGCAGCGTGAGTTCGCTGACAGCGTGCCGGGTCCACGACGCGAGCAGCAACGGGCGGGCCAGCTCGTCGCCGTCGAGAATCGCGAAGTCTTCGAGCACGGCTTCCGGGTCCTCGGGCAACAGATCGCGCCAGGTCGCGATGCTCGGGTCGTGCGGCGTCGTGACGACGAGCCGGCCCCGCGGTGCGTCGCGATCGGTGTAAATGTAGGCGCGGCCGTCGCGGCCCATGTGCAGCGAGGTGTGCGCGTCGACGCCGACCTGCACCTCTGTCAACACCGGCGCCGCCGGGTCGGACGTCGTGAGGTCGGCCAGCCACAAGTCGTTGCGCGGCGCGGTGCCGGGCGATGCGCTGACGACCAGCCAGTGCCCGTCGATGCTCACCGACGCGGAGAAGAACGTGGTCTTGTCGAACTCGGCCCCGAAGATGCAGACGTCGGTGGCCGGGTCGGCTCCGAGGTGGTGCAGCCACACCCGGCGATGAAATTGCTCTTCACCGGCGGGCACATCGGCGGGCGGCGAGCCGGCGCACGTAGTAGAACGCCTGGCCGCCGGGCAGCCAGCCGATGGGGGAGTACCGGCACCGATCGATCGGCCCGTCGATGACCGCGCCGCTCTCGACGTCGATGACCCGAAGGATCGACTCCTCGTCGCCGCCCTCGGAGATCTGGTAGGCGAGCAGCTCGCCCTCCTTCGACGGCTGCCACGCGTCGAGGGTGGTCGAGCCCGCTCGGGTCGAGCAGCATCGGGTCGAGCAGCACGCGCTCGGTGCCGTCGGGGTCGACGGTGACGAGCACCGCGTGTTCTTGCGTCGGCCGTGCGGCGCATGAAGAACTGGCGCTCTCGACGCCACGCGGGGGCAGTCACCACGCCGGCGGCCAAGAGCGCGGTCAGCCGGTCGCGCAGCTCGCGCGCGCCCCTCGATTGCGCCGAGATGATCGCTCGCGAGGGCATCTTGGGCTGCGAGCCAGCTCGACCGTTTCGGCGTGCGGCGGGGTCCTCGAGCCAGCGATACGGGTCGGCGACATCGAACGTCGGCGCCGCGCGGGCAACCTCTCGACCAGTTCGAGGCGGCGGGCGATCGGGTAGCTCGGCTGATCATGACGCAACCCTAACCAGGCGCGCACAGGTCGGTCGGCAAGGCCGCGCTAGGTCTCGATTCGTGCTCGACCCGCGGGCGCGACGGCTGAATTGCTGGCGCCGAGCCGGTCGACCCGCGAGACTGTGCGCACATGATGCTGCGGTGTGCTTGCGCACGTATCTGACGGTGCACGTATGCCGCGATGAGCTTGACAGACGAGGCGGCGGAGGAGGCGCGAGCGTGGCTTATGCGCTTGTTCTCAACGCGACGTACGAGCCGATCGGCGTCGTGCCCGACCGTCGCGCGCTGCTGCTGGTGCTCGCGGCGAAAGCCGATCTCGCTCGAAGCCGGCGATGCGGTCGCGCACAGCGCGACCGCTGCCGTCTCCGTGCCGGCCGTCGTCAAGCTGACCCGATTCGTGAAGATCCCGTACCGCAACGTGGTTCCGCTCACCCGACGCGGCGTGTTCTTGCGCGACGGCGGTCGATGCGCGTACTGCGAAGCGCCGGCGACCAGCCTTGACCATGTAGTGCCGCGCAGTCGCGGCGGCGCGCACACGTGGGACAACGTCGTGTCGTGCTGCCGTCGGTGCAACCACGTCAAGGCCGACCGCACGGTCACCGAACTCGGCTGGCGGCTTGCGCCGCGCCCCGCGCGCACCGAGCGGAGTCGCCTGGCGGATCCTTGGCACCGGTCGCAGTGACCCGAAGTGGATTCCTTACCTCGACGGCGACGGGTCGGCCGGGTTCGGTCGACCGATTGACCAATCTGCCACCGCGTAGTCTCGCCGCATGGCCGACCTGCACGACCTTTCCGCGCTCGAACAGGCGGCCGCCGTCCGCGCTCGCGAGGTGTCGCCGTCCGATCTGGTCGAGCACTATCTCGGCCGCATCGAGCGCCTGAGTCGACGCCGTCGGCGCCTACGTCACGGTGACGGCCGAACTCGCGCGATCGCAGGCCCGCGCACGCCGAACGCGCGCTGTTCGAAGACCCCGAATCGGCACCGCCATTGCTCGGCGTACCGATCGCGATCAAAGACCTCACCGATGTCGCCGGCGTTCGTTGCACGCTTGGTTCGGCCGCGTTCGCCGATCGGGTGGCGACTGTCGACGCCCATGTCGTGACGTTGCTGCGACGAGCCGGCACGGTGATTCTCGGCAAGACCAACGCCGCCGAGTTCGGTGCGCCCGCTATACCGAGACCGGACGTCGCGCCACCCGCCCGCACGCCGTACGACCTGTCGAAATCCGCTGGCGGTTCGAGCGGCGGCGCGGGTGCGGCGGTCGCGGCCGGGCTCGCGCCGTTCGCGCAGGGAAACGACGGTGGCGGGTCGGTGCGCATCCCCGCGAGTGTGTGCGGGCTGGTCGGCCTGAAGGTCAGCCGCGGCCGGGTCAGCAATGGTCCGGTCTCGGGCGACATCAGCGGATTGGCCTGGCACGGGCCCCTGACGCGCACGGTTCGCGACGCGGCCGCGTGGCTCGACGCGACTGCGGTGCCGATGCCGGGCGACCCGTACTGGGCACCGCCGCTGCCCGCCGGTGAGACGCTTCCTGCAGGCCGTCGATCGGCCGCCGCGGCGGCTGCGCATCGCCCGCTACGCCGACCCGGTCATCACCGACGACGCCGGTCGATGCCGACGTGCCTGGCGGCGTACGACGAGGCGACGAAGCTGCTGCTCGAGCTCGGGCACGAAGTCGACGACATCGTAGCTCCCGACGGCCGCGAGCTCGTGCCCGATTTCGAATCGGTGTGGTCGGTGCTGGCGACGATGACGCCGGTACCCGCCGGCCGCGCGAAGCATCGTTGCGGCCGCTGACGCGATGGCTGCGCGAACGTGGCGCGGGCGATGTCAGGCCATGCGTATGCGATGGCGTTGGCGACGCTGCAGGTTGCGGCCCGCCGCATCCTCGTCGACCTCGTCGACTACGACGCCGTGCTGACGCCGACGCTCGCGATCGCCGCCGGTCGCTGTCGGAGCGCTTCGCGACGACGCCGACCCGGCTCGCGATTTCGAGAACCAGAAGCGCTTCACGCCGTTCACCGCGGTCGCCAATCTCACCGGGCAGCCGGCGATCACGTTGCCGCTCGGGTGGGGCGAGACCGGGTTGCCGATCGGTGTGATGCTGACCGGTCGACCGGCAGGTGAGGCCGGGCTGCTCGCCTTGGCCGGCCAGCTCGAAGCTGCCCGACCGTGGTCGACACAGCACCCGGACTGCTGGTGACCGGCATCGATCCACGGTCTGGCCGAGCTCGCCCACCTGCACGGCGTCGCGACGTCGTTTCACGATTGGCGCGGCGGCGAACGCACGGTCTCCGCGCGCGGCCGTGACGTCGGTGCTGCGCGCGCTCGGCGTCGATGCTGAGCGCGCCGAAGCTGACGCCGCGAGTGCGGCCGACGAGCGGCACGATCGCTGCGTGGCGGCGCATGTTGCCGGTGTACGTCGTCGTGCGCGCGGGCTCGTCGGTGCGGCTCGGCCGTGCACGTGCCGCACGGCGATCACGTTTCGGTGGCCGTCGCAACTCGAAGACGGTGGCCGCCTCGATCTCGTGCAACAGATGGTGTGGGTCGACCCGCGCATGGTCGACGGCGTGCTGACCGGCGAGGCCACGTTCGAGATACCGGACGACGTCCCGCTCGGTTATCACGAGCTGCACGCGTCGTCGGGCGAGCGCACGGCAACTGCCCAGCTGATCGTCGTCCCCGATCGGCTTGAGGTTGCGCCGCAGCGGCACTGGGGCTTCATGGTGCAGCTGTATTCGATGCGGTCGACGAGGTCGTGGGGCATTGGTGACCTGCGCGACTTGGCGCAGCTGGTCACGTGGAGCGCGCGCGAGCTCGGTGCCGGCTTTGTGCTCATCAATCCGCTGCATGCCGCTGCGCCCGGTGCCGCCGATGGAGCCGTCGCCGTACTACCCGTCGAGTCGGCGGTTCGTGAATCCGATCTACCTTTGCGTCGATGACGTGGCTGAAGTTGCCGCACTGCCCGCCGACGAGGTGGCGGCGATCGCAACGCCGTTGACGGCGCGCAACCGCCTAGACGAACTCATCGACCGCGATGCGATCTGGGCGGCCAAGCGCAGCGTGCTCGAGCGCGCGTTCGCGTTGCGCAACGATTCAGCTCGGACTGCGAAATTCCTTGCGTATCAAGAAGAACAAGGCACCCCACTCGTCGACTACGCCACCTGGTGCGCGTTGGCCGACCGGTTCGGGTTGCCATGGCGCGACTGGCCGGCCGACCTGCACGACCCACAGTCAGCCGCGGTTGCTGCGTTTCGCGACGACGCTGCTGAGCGCGGTGCAGTTTCATGCCTGGCTGCAATGGTTGTGCGCCGAGCAGTTGACCGACGTGCAAGCGCAAGCGGCCGCGGCCGGCATGAGTATCGGGGTCTTGAACGATCTTGCCGTCGGTGTCAGTCCGGAAGGCGCCGACGCGTGGGCGTTGCAGTCGGTGCTCGCCGACGGTGTCGTGCTCGGTGCGCCGGCCGACGTGTACAACCAGCAGGGGCAGCGATGGAACTTGCCACCGTGGCAGCCGATGTCGTTGGCCGCGCAAGGTTTTCGGCCGTTTCGTGATGTGGTGCGGGCGTCGTTTGCGCACGGCGGCGGGTTGCGCGTCGACCACATTCTCGGGCTGTTCCGGCAGTGGTGGGTGCCCGACGGCGCGTTAGCCGGCCGACGGCACCTACGTGCGGCTCGACCACGAGGCGATGGTCGGCATCGTGCTGCTCGAAGCGCCGTCGCGCGGGCGCGCTGGTGGTGGGCGAGGATCTCGGCAACATCGAATGGTGGGTGCGCGACTACCTGCGGTCGCGCGGAATCCTGGGCACGTCGATTCTGTGGTTCGAGCACGACCACGACGCGCCGCCCGTTGCCACCCGATGCGTGGCGCGAGCTGTGCCTGGCCAGCGTGACCACGCACGATATCCCGCCGGCCGCGGGATACCTCACCGGTCAGCACGTCGAGTTGCGCAACGAGCTCGGCCTGCTCGAGCGCCCGGTCGACGAAGTACGCGCCGACGATGAAGCCGAGCGGTTTGCTTGGTTGCGTGCACTCGGCGACGCGGGCCTGATCAGCCCGTCGCTCCTCGCTACCTGGAGTTCGACCGCGCAGTTGCGCGAGCATCTCGATGCGCACGTTGACACCGTGATCGAGGCGCTGCACGCATACCTCGGCTCGACCGCGGCGCGCTTGATCGGCGTCTACCTGCCCGATGTCGTGGGTGATCGGCGTCCGATCAATCAGCCAGGCACGGTCGATGAGTATCCGAATTGGCGGGTGCCGATGGCGGGCGCCGACGGGCGGCCGGTGCTGCTCGACGACCTGATGGCAGCACCCGATGCGCGCCGGCTGGCCCAGGTGGTCGCCGGCGGCGGCCGATCCGTTACGGTGGCGTCGTCCGACGATCAGCCACGCAGCTGATCTTCATCCGACCTCGCGAGGCACCCGTGAACGCCCCAGGACGCCCGCGGCCGCTGGTGCGGCTCGCCGTCGCGGTGACGACCGTTGCCGGCGGAGGCATCGCAACCCTGCTCCTCGCCGCCGGCCCGGCCGCGGCCATCGGTCGAACGAGGCACCCCGGGCGAAAAGATGACGGCGGCCGAGACGCTCGGCCATCTTCGTCGGCGTCCCGGTCGCGGCATTGCGCCATCATCGCGTTCTTGGTCGTACTGCCATCGATGGTGCGCGGCCCGCGCTACCGCCCGGGACGGCCCTGGACGTCGGGGTCGCGCTGGTTCGGTGAACCTGCTAGGTGGTGAGGTCGCGGCCGAGGCGATCACCACGTTGCCGCCGGCAACTCTCGAAGGCGGTGGCGCAAGTGCCCGCTGGTGAAGCGTTCACCGCGCACCAGTCACTCCAAGTGCGCCAGGCCATCGCTGCGGCCGAAGCCGAGACCGGCCTGACACTTCTCGGTCTACGTCGGTCGAGTGCATGGCGAGCCGCGGCCGTACGCCATGCAGCTGCATGCAGCGTTGGGCGAGCATGCCGATCGCGGGGTGCTGGTGCTGGTCGAACCCGAGGCCCGCCGAGTCGAGGTCGTCACCGGCGCGACTGCGCATCGTCGGCTCGACGATCGGGCCGCCGGCCTCGCCGGCCTGTCGATGGCTACCTCGTTCGCCGGCGGCGACCTCACCGGCGGCATCACCAACGGCCTGCGCATGATGGCGCAAGCCGCGGCTCGGCCGCCGGTGCTGCACCAGCACGACAGCGACTGACGCCGCTACCTCTCGCGCGCCCTGCTGACGCTGCTACCTCGTCTCGCGCTCGCGCACGAAGGGCGCGGGTCAACGCGTCCTTGTGCTCCAGCAAGATTCGGCGTAGGCCGGCCGATGGCTTGGTGCGGTCGAGGTAGTCGTCGACGAGATCGACGGTCGACTGGTCGATCGCCAGGAACGGGAACATGCCCTCGGCGATCGTGCGGCGCGGTGTCGCTGGTGCGTCGACTGCCAGACGTCGGCCGATCTCGTCGAAATACCTCTGTCGTGTAAGGCTGAAGAAGCTCGACCTGGTTCGGCTGCTGGAAGCCGGCGATCATCGCCGACGAGCTCGGCGTTGTGGAGTTCGTGTCCTGCATGACCGCCGCCCACGCGGCGTCTTTTGATGCCGCGTCGGGCAGTGAAGCGCGAACGGCGGCCGCGTGGCGGCGTCCGGCTGCGGTGTCGTCGTCGGCGAGCTCCGCGTCGATCTCGGCAGCTGCCGACGCGGCCGTAGGCGGCAAGTCGAGCCGAGCAACGCCCAGCGCAGGTCGGTGTCGAGCGCGAGCCCGGCGGCACGTCTCGCCCGCGACCACCACGCTTCGACGACGTCAAGATGCCGTGGCGAATCGGCGCTCGCCGCGAACGCGCGCACGAGCGCAAGCTGGTCGTCGCTGCCAGGCTCGGCGCCCTGCAGGTGGGCGTGGCAGGCGGCCGCGAGCGCGTCGAGGCCGGTTTCGCGAAAGCCGGGCGCCGACCACCGCTCGACCGCCAGCCGGGCCTGCCGCAGCACGCTTTGCAGCACGCCGATGTCGGTCTCGGTGTCGAGCAGGTGGATGACCAGGCGCAGGTAGTCGCGGGCGGCCATCTCGGCGTCGCGGGTCATGTCCCACGCGGCGGCCCAGCACAGCGCGCGCGGCAACGACTCGGTGAGCTCGCCGATGGCATCGGTCACGGTGATCAGCGATCGCTCGTCGAGCCGGATCTTGGCGTAGGCGAGGTCGTCGTCGTTCACCAGAACCAGATCGGGACGCCGGGTGCCGACGAGTTCGGTCGACCTCGGTGCGGGCTCCGACGACGTCGAGTTCGACCCGCTTCGTGCGCACGAATCCCTCAGGCGTGCGGTTGTAGACAGCCGACCGCGAGCCGGTGCGAACGCAAGCGTCGGGTGTTCGGCGGGTGCCTCTTGCAGCACTGCGAACGAGGTCAGCAGCCCCTCGGCGTCGGTTTCGATGTCTGGGCGCAGCGTGTTGATGCCCGCGCTTTCGAGCCACTCCTTCGACCACGCCGACAGGTCACGACCCGATGCCGCCTCGAGCGCGCGCAGCAGGTCTTGCAAGGTGCTGTTGCCCCAGGCGTGCGCATCGAAATACCCACGCAGGCCGGCGAAAAACGCGTCGCTGCCGACCCACGCGACGAGCTGCTTCAGCACCGACGCGCCCTTGGCATAGGTGATGCCGTCGAAGTTGGTTTCGACCGCCTCGAGTCGACGATGTCGGCCGCGATGGGGTGCGTCGTCGACAGCTGGTCTTGTCGGCACGCCCAGGTCTTCTCTTCGTTGGCGAACGTCGTCCAGGCGTGTGGCCAGCGGGTCGCTTCGACGGTCGCGAGGTTGGCCATGTAGGTGGCGAACGATTCGTTCAGCCACAGGTCGTCCCACCAGCGCATGGTGACGAGGTCGCCGAACCACATGTGCGCCATCTCGTGCAGGATCGTGCCGGCCCGGCCCTCGTACGCCGCGTCGGTGACCCGCGACCGAAAGAGGTAGTCCTCGAGAAACGTCACCGAGCCGGCGTTTTCCATCGCGCCGGCATTGAACTCGGGTACGAACAGCTGGTCGTACTTGCCAAACGGATACGGCCGCGCGAACACCTCTTCGAAGAAGGCGAATCCCTGCTTCGTGACCAGGAAGATGTCGTCGGCGTCGAGGTGGGGCGCCAACGAACGGCGGCAGTACAGCGCCGAGCGGGATGTCGCCGGCGTGGCCGTGATGCACGTCGCGCAGCACGTGATACGGCCCGGCGATCACCGACGTGACGTACGTCGACAGCGGCGGCGTGGGCGGGAAATGCCAATGACCGGACGCCGTCGTGTCGGCGGCATCGTCGAGCTGTCGGGAACGCGTCGGGCGCCGTCGACCGAAACGACCTGCCAGTCGGCCGGGGCGTCGACGTCGAGTTCGAACGTGGTCTTGAGGTCGGGCTGGTCGAAGCAGGCGTACACCCGCTGGGCATCGGCGGTCTCGAACTGGGTGTACAGGTAGACGCGCCCGTCGACCGGATCGGTGAACCGGTGCAGGCCCTCGCCGGTGTGCATGTAGCGGCACTCGGCGACGATCTCGAGCTCGTTGTCGGCTTGCAGGTTGGGGAGTTCGATCCGTCGCGTCCGGAATGCGGTCGACACGGCTCGAGCGCGACGCCGTTGAGTGTGCTGACCGGATGTCGGCCGCGATCAGATCGATGAACGTGGCCGCGCCGGGCTCGCGGCAGCTGAACCGCACCGTCGTCGATCGAGAGGAATCGGTCTGGCTTCGCGGCGCCTGGAGTGAGGTCGAGGTGCACCCGCGTCTCGAGCGCGTCGACGGGCTCTCCGTTGCCGGCGACCGGGCCGATGATGCGCGCCCGCTCGGCCGCCTCATCGCGGCTGAGGTTGTTCCCTGCCACCGGCTGCCCCTCCTCCGACGGTCGGTCGCCCTCGGGCGGCACCCGAGATGAGCCTGATCGTCACGTCCATCCGATCCTCGCACGCGGCGACCTGGCCGCCCCGACCACCCGGCGGGTGGTGCGCCGAGCGCGCGAGCGGCGTGGCAGACTCCGCGCACATGCGCGTGTACCTGGGCTGCGACCATGCGGGATTCGAGCTGAAGAACCACCTCGTCGGCTGGCTGGCCGACAACGGCTACGAGCCGGTCGACTGCGGCCCGGCCGACCTACGTGGACGACGACGACTACCCGCCGTACATCATCGACACCGCGATGCGGGTGGTCGCCGATCACGGCAGCTTCGGCATCGTCATCGGCGGTTCGGGCAACGGCGAGCAGATCGCGGCGAACAAGGTTAAGGGCATCCGGGCGGCGCTCGCCTGGAACGACGACACGGCGACACTTGCGCGCCAGCACAACGACGCCAACGTCATCAGCATCGGCGCCCGGCAGCACACGATCGGGCGAGGCGACCCGATTGGTCGAGGTGTTCCTGGCTACCTACTTTAGCGGCGAGGAGCGGCACGTGCGCCGCCTCGCGATGGTGACGGAGTACGAGGAGACCGGACGGCCGCCGGCGGTGCCTGAGTCGCGTACGCCTTGAGTGGCCCGCGTCACCGGCTAGCGTGCGGCTGCTTCGTCTGGTCGCGGTCGGCGCTGCGGAGTTACGCTGCCCGACCATGACGGTGTGGCCGCTCGGGCGGCGCAAAGCGCGTCGCGCTGGCCGCCTGCCATCGTCGCGTCACCTGCGGCGACGCGTGGCGCAGCCCGTCGGCTCGCCGGCGATTGGTCGATCGTCGAGATCGAGCCGCTGGATGGCGCCGAAACCGGCGCTGTGTTGGCTGCTCGCGTCGTCGTCGTCGATCGCCGTGCTCAACCCCGTCGCTCGGCTCCGACTGGGTGGCCCGCGGCTGGCTGGCGCTGCCGATCCTGGCCGGCGGACTCTTGCTGCGCCGGCGCGCGCTGTCGCGGTGCTCATCGCCGCCGTGGCTGTGGCCCTGTGCTACGACGCGGTGATTTCGGGCTGGCACGCGGTATTTCGGGTCGGCCAGCTTGTCGAGATCGCCGCCATCGCCATCTTCGGCTATCGGCTGGCGCGCACCCGCGAGCCGCTCGGCATGCAGGGCCTGCGGGGCGAGTCGATGTTGCTCGAACTTCGCGACCGATTGCGCACTCAAGGCGAGATGCCGCCGCTGCCGCCCGGGCTGGCAGCACGAGACGCTGATTCGCTCGGCCGGTGCGGGCTCCTTTGGCGGCGACTTCGTCGTCGCCGGGCTGACCAGTGATGGCGCCGTGCTCGAGGTCGTGTTGGTCGACGTTTCAGGTAAGGGCGTCGACGCCGGCACCCGTGCGCTGCTGCTCTCGGGGGCGTTCGGCGGGCTGCTCGGTGCGGTCGAGCCGGCGAGGTTCTTGCCTGCGGCCAATGACTATCTCCTGCGTCAGCGCTGGAGCGAAGGGTTCGCGACCGCCGTCCATCTTGTTGTTGATTTCGGTACCGGCCACTACGTGCTCGAATCGGCCGGTCATCCACCCGCGGCGCATTTCGTCAGCGGCAGCGGCACGTGGAACGTGATCGCCGGCGAAGGCATGGTGCTCGGCGTGCTGCCGGAGTCGCGGTATCCGCCGGTGCGCGGCGTGCTCAATGTCGGCGACGCGATGCTGCTGTACACCGACGGTTTGGTCGAGACCTCGAACGCGAAATATCTGTCGGCATCGACAAGTTGATCGGGGAAGCTGAACGACTGGTCACCCACGGGTTCCGTGACGGCGCGGCGCACCTGATCGATCGGGTCGCGCCGGACGGCGGCGATGACCGCGCGCTGGTGATGATCTGGCGCGACTAGTGGGCTACCCGCTCACGTTTGGTCGGTGCAACTCCCAGCGGACGGAACTGTCCGTGGGTGCAGCTAGCGTGTCTGTCGTTGCCCTGCCTTCACCGATCAGGAGTAGACATGACCACCTCGACCCAGGCGCCCGCAGCTGTACCGGGCGCGGCCCGTCGCGGCCATCACCCGGGCCTCGCCCTGGCGGTGATCACGGCCAGCCAGCTGATGGTGGTGCTCGACGCCACGATCGTCAACGTCGCGTTGCCGACAATCCACGATGCGCTGAAGTTCTCCTACACGAACCTCACCTGGGTCTTGAACGCCTACACCCTGACCTTCGGCGGGCTGCTGCTGCTCGGCGGCCGCGCGGGCGACATCCTCGGCCGGCGACGCGTTTTCGTGTTCGGTATCGCGCTGTTCACCTTCGCGTCGTTCCTCGGCGGGTTGGCCACGACGTCGTGGTGGCTGCTGGCTGCGCGCGCCCTCCAAGGTGTTGGCGGCGCTATCGCGTCGCCAACAGCGCTGTCGCTGATCACCACCAACTTCGAGGAAGGTGAGGAGCGCAACCGCGCATTCGGTGTGTTCGCGGCCGTCTCCGGTTCTGGTGCGGCGATCGGGTTGCTGGCCGGCGGCATGCTGACGTCGTGGGCTTCGTGGCGCTGGGTGCTCTTCGTGAACGTGCCGATCGGCATTTTCATCGCCTTGATCGCCCGTGAGTACATCAACGAGTCGGAGAAGCACCCCGGCCGGTTCGATGTGGTCGGCGCGATCACCTCGACGCTTGGCATGATGGCACTCGTCTACGGCTTCATTCGCGCGTCGGGTACTGCTGGTTGGGGCGACACGACGACGATCCTTTGCTTCGTCCTGGCTGTCGTGTTGCTGGTGCAGCTTTCTTTTCAACGAGACGCGGATCAGGCAGCCGATCACGCCGCTGCATATGTTCAGGAATCGCAATCGATCGGGCAGCTACGTCGTGATGCTGTTGCTCGCCGGCGCGCTCTTCGCGATGTTCTACTTCCTGACAGTTTTCGTGCAGCGGATCCTGCACTACAGCCCGCTCAAGACCGGCTTCATCTTCCTTCCGGTCAGTGCGGCGATCGTCGTGAGCGCGCAGATCTGCGCAAAGCAGTTGGTGAAAGTCGGGCCTAAACCCTTCATGGTTCTGGGCGCGATCATGTGTGCGAGCGGCCTGTGGTGGCTGTCGCTGGTCAACGTGCACAGCACGTACGTCGCCAACCTGCTCGGCCCGCTCGTCGATCTTCGGTCTCGGCATGGGCTTCATGTTCGTACCGCTGACGATGATCGCGGTCTCGGGGGTCGAGCCACAGGAATCAGGCTCGGCCTCGGGCCTGCTGAACGTCATGCAACAGGTCGGCGGATCGCTCGGCCTGGCCATCTTGACCACCGCATTTGCAACAGCTCAGCGTCACGCGGCAGCGGGGTCGACCGATGCGCAGAAGTTGGCGCACGGCATCTCCGTTGCCCTGCAAGTCTCGGTGGTCTTCGGCGTCGGATCGCTGTTCGGCGAGCATCTTCTTGATCACCGCCAAAGCCTCCGATCTTGATCCGTCGGCGATGCCCGGCATGGGGTAGCTGTCCGTCGTCCGCTCGCGGCTTGTCGTTCGCTAGTGGCAAATCGAGTGCCCGTCAGGGCACAGTCGATACGACGTTCCGGCCTCGAACTGAATGCGGCTGGCGAATTGGTACGTCGCTCCGCCGACGCCGGCCGCCAACACCACGACGTAGGGGAAGCCGATCTTCCAACCGCCGTCGTAGGCGCCGAAGCTGTCGTTTTGACCGGCGCGGTAGCCCGCCTTGAAGGCGGTGACGGTGGTTGTTTTCGATCCGGGCGGCACGGTGTCGCCGATCTGGAGAGCTCGGCCGGCGGCTAGGCCCGCTGCGTAGTCGGCCGTGCTGCTGGGAACCACCGCGTTGCTGGGAACCACTGCGTTGCTGGGAACCACTGCGTTGCTGGGAACCACTGTGCGATCGTGCCGTGGCGCGGTAGATCGACCGACGAGCCACCCGACGGCGCCGACGCCCACCAAGACGACGACGCCGGCCGTCGCCAGTTGTATTCGCCTTGTCGTGCGCCCACTGTTTGTCATGCGCTCACTGTGCACGAAGACGGACATAAGCGCCGGGCGCGCTCACGGTACCTGGGCACGGGCGTCGAATCGTTACGGGTCGGGGTATCAACTCGACCCAAGTTTGGTCGATCTGACCTCATAGACGTTCCCTGCCTATGACTCGGAGCAACGATGTCGTTCGACCTTGCGAGCGCCAGCACGGCGGTTAGTCCGCCGCGGCTGGCCGCCCGGCTGCGCACGCTCGCTCGCGGCCGCGCGCTCGAATTCGTCGTGGTACTCATCGCTGTCGTCGCTGGTCTCGCCGCCCTTACGGCGGCGGGAGTCCTTCACGGATCCGGCTGGCTTGCCGACGCTGCTCTCAGCGCGCTTGCAGCGACGATCGGTGTTCTTCTGCTGAACATTCTTCGCCGGCGCGAGGACAGCCGCTTTGCCGATTCGATCCGCGCGCTTGAGCGGGTGACCGAGGGCGACCTGATCACCCCAGTCGTCGTCGGCTCGGGCGGCCAAGCTGGCCTGATCGAAGCCGCGACAGCGCAGATCGTGCAACAGCTGCGCCAACTGCTGACCGAAGCAAATGCCGGCGCGGAGCTTTTGGGCGACGGCTGGCGGACGATGAACGACGTCGCGTGGTCGATGATGAACACCTCCGAAGGCACCGTCAGCGAGGCGGCTGCGGCCGCGGGCGCAGCGGCCGAGGTATCGGAGAAGATGCAATTCATCGCGACGGCTACCGAAGAAACCACCGCAACCATGCGCGAGGTGGCCACGCACGCGGCCGAAGCCTCCGCAATCGGACAATCCGGCGTCGAGCAGATCACCGACGCCGGTAACACGGTCGAGAACCTTCAGGTCGCCTCCCGGCGCGTCGAGGACGTCCTTCGGCTCATCAACGGCGTCGCCCGCCAGACCCATCTGCTCGCGCTGAATGCCACCATCGAGGCCGCCCGCGCTGGTGAGCATGGCCGCGGCTTCACGGTCGTCGCCAGTGAGGTCAAGCAACTTGCCGAGCAGACCGCCCACGCGACCGGAGACGTGACGTCGACGATGCGTGAGATCGAGGCGGGCTCGGCCCGAGCCGCGTCGTCGATGCAAAGCGTGAGCGAGACCATTTTCGGCATGAGTGCGCGGCAGGGATCGATCGCCACTGCAGTCGAACAGCAGACCTCGACGACGCAGGCGATCGCGCGCACGACAGCCACCGCCGCAGATCAGGCCGTCGCGCTCGCCGCCAACGTCAAATCCCTGACTGACGCCGTTCGCCTCGGTGCGTACGCGGGTGCGAAGGCTCGTACCGTCGCCGCCGACGTCGCCCAGATCGAGCAGACCATCCGTTCGATCGTCGAGCGCTACCGGTACGAGGCGGTCGAATCGCTCGTCGATCGCCACCTCGAGGTCGCGGCCGGCCGTGGCGACGACCGTCGACGGGGTCATGACGGTCCCAAATGACGTGATCGGCGCGGGCCTCAATCAGTTCAGGTATGACGGCACCTGGGGCCACGCGACGGGCAACCTCGAGGCGGCTGGCACGAACTCGCATTCGAGCATGCCCGGCGACACCTGCACCCTGCGGTTCGTGGGCACCCGGATCCGGTTCTATGGCGTCGTCGCACCGAACCACGGGCTGGCGTCGATCTCGATCGACGGTGGCGAGCCGGTCACCATTGACCAGTACGCGCGGGAACGCCATCAAGGCGGTCTCGGCTGGCAAAGCCCTGTGCTACCACGCCGCGAGCACGTTTTTGAACTCACCGTCGTCGGCACCGCAAATCCAGAGTCGCGCTACGTCTGGGTCAATGTCGACCGGGTCGAGATCGACCTCTGACACCGGGTCGATTCGACCTTTGACACCGGGTCGATTCGACCTCTGACGTCGCGCCACGGAGCCGCGTCGCCGCTCTGAGGCACCCTCAATCACCGGCATCGAGGCCGCCGAAATCACCGTTCGATGGTGATAAGTTCTGGCCACCAACAAATCCCGAGGAGAACCCGTGCCAGTGCCAGTTCCTTCGCCGCAGGATCGGTTCACGTTTGGTCTTTGGACGGTTGGTTGGCCGGCGCGGGATCCGTTTGGTGATGCGACGCGGCCGGCACTGGACCCGGTCGAGAGCGTTCATCGGCTAGCCGAGCTCGGCGCCTATGGTGTCACCTTCCATGACGACGATCTCATTCCGTTTGGTAGTAGCGATTCAGATCGCACCACCCACATTGAGCGCTTCAAGGCGGCGTTGAAGGAAACGGGTCTTGTCGTTCCGATGGTCACGACGAACCTGTTCACCCACCCGGTGTTCAAGGACGGCGCGTTCACGAGCAATGACCGCAGCGTTCGCAGGTTTGCGCTGCGCAAGGTCATGCGCAACCTCGATCTGGCCGCCGAACTCGGCGCGAAGACGTATGTGTTTTGGGGTGGTCGGGAGGGGTCGGAGACGGATTCGGCGAAGGATGTGCGGTCGGCTTTGGCGCGGTATGCCGAGGGGATCGACATGTTGGCGCAGTATGTGATCGACAACGGCTACGGCATCCGGTTCGCGTTGGAGCCGAAGCCGAATGAGCCGCGTGGTGACATTTTGTTGCCGACGGTGGGTTCGGCGTTGGCGTTTATTTCGATGCTTGAGCATGGCGACATGGTCGGGGTGAACCCGGAGGTCGGGCATGAGCAGATGGCTGGGCTCAACTTTGTGCACAGCATCGCCCAGGCGTTGTGGCACGGCAAGCTCTTCCACATCGACCTCAATGGCCAGCGCGGCGTCAAGTTCGATCAGGATCTGATGTTCGGCCACGGTGATTTGCTGAACGCGTTCTTCCTGGTCGATCTGCTTGAGAACGGCGGAATCGCCGGTGCGGAGGCTTACAGCGGGCCACGGCATTTCGATTACAAGCCGTTGCGGACCGAAGACATCACCGGGGTGTGGGCGTCGGCGGCGGCGAACATGACCACCTACCTGCTGCTGAAGCAGCGGGCGCAGGCGTTTCGGGCTGACCCGGAGGTGCAGGCCGCGCTCGCGGCGGCGAAGGTTCCCGAACTCGCCATCCCGACGCTGGGTGAGGGGGAGTCGTATACGAACCTGCTCGCCGACCGCAGCGCGTACGAAGACTTCGACGCCGACACCATCGGTCAACGCGGCTACAACTTCACCCAACTCGACCAACTCGCCATCGAACACGTGCTCGGTGCCCGCTAAGCCGGTCTTGAGCTAGCCTCGCGCGGTTCCGTCGCGCGAGGCTAGCCCTCTCATCACGGGCAAACGTGTGCGTCTTCGTAAGACGACAGTGCGCCCCGGCCTGCCCGATACCTGCCAGCGGCGTCGTCCGCGGCGGTCGTTGCGGCTTGATAACGGTTCGGGCGGGCGGACGTCGATGCTTGACGCCGCAGTCGTATGACCTTACGTTTCCGGTTACTCGATTTGGTCCGACGACACCTGGTTAGGTCGACGAACGCGGTGAGCGATGCATTGCTTGAGATGCTCGGCATTGTCAAGGACTTCCCGGGTGTGCGGGCGCTCGATGGCGTCGATCTCGAAGTCCGGGCCGGCGAGGTGCACTGTCTGGTCGGGCAAAATGGCGCGGGGAAAGTCCACGATCATCAAGGTTCTCGCCGGTGCGCATCAGCCGGACGCTGGCTCGATTCGATGGAATGGCGAGGAAGTCCGGTTCTCCTCGCCGTTGGCGGCACTGCGCCACGGGGTAGCGACGATCTACCAAGAGCTCGACCTCGTTGACGGCCTCTCGGTAGCGGAAAATATCTACCTCGGCCACGAAATCTCCGCCGGCGGGTTCACCCGACGCGGCACGTTGCGGGAGAACGCCCAAGCACTGCTGGCGCGGCTCGGGCACTCCGAGATCCCGACGAGCCGTGAGGTCGGGCGGCTGTCGGCGGCGGGCAAGCAGGTCGTAAGTATCGCAAGAGCGCTGTCGTACAACGCCCGAGTCATCGTGATGGACGAGCCATCCGCCGTCCTGGCCCATGACGAGGTGGCGAACCTCTTCCGGGTGATCCGTGACCTCACTGCCGGTGGCGTTGCTGTCGTCTACATTTCGCATCGCCTCGACGAGGTACGCCAGATCGGCGATCGGGTCACCGTGCTCAAGGACGGCCACACCGTGGCAACCGGATTGCCTGCCAAGACTGTATCGACGCGAGAAATCGTGACCCTCATGACCGGCCGCGATATCGAGTTTCCGTTCCCACCAAGAACTCATGCTGCCGGTGGCGCTCGCACCGAAGTGTTGCGCGTGGAGGGACTCTCGCGTCGCGGCGAATTCGAGGACGTGTCGTTCTCCGTAGCCGCCGGCGAGATCGTCGGCATCGCGGGGTTGGTCGGGTCTGGTCGATCAGAGCTTCTCGAAACGGTGTACGGCGCGCGTCGACCCACGGCCGGAACTGTGTCGTTTCTCGGCAAGCAACTTCGGCCAGGTGCACTGCCACGCGCCGTCGCGACCGGCATGGGTCTGGCGCCCGAGGAACGGAAGAGCCAGGCGCTGTTTATGCGCGAGTCGATCGCTACGAACATGACGGCCGCCTCGCTGTCGCGGTACTCGCGATTCAGCTTCCTCAACCGCAGACGCGAGCTTGCCGACGCCAATAAGCTCGTGCGTTCGCTCGACCTGCGGCCCAACGACGCTCGGCGTCGCGTGGTGACGCTGTCGGGCGGCAATCAACAGAAGGTCGTCGTCGGCCGCTGGTTGATGCACGGGTGCCGGTTGCTGCTTCTTGACGAGCCCACGCGCGGTGTCGACGTCGGAGCGCGTGCCGAGCTTTACGCCATCGTTCGCCAACTAGCCGACTCGGGCGTCGCCGTGCTCTTGGTCTCCAGCGAGGTGCCTGAGGTGCTCGGTTTGGCTGACCGCGTGCTCGTGTTGCGCGACGGCCGCATCGTCCACGAGTCACCGGCCCAGGAACTCGACGAATCCGGGGTTCTC
Organism: uncultured Actinomycetes bacterium; assembly: GCA_963836475.1. Classification (GTDB taxonomy): domain Bacteria; phylum Actinomycetota; class Actinomycetes; order Acidothermales; family Acidothermaceae; genus PALSA-607. Next base: position 112,309 of record CAWIJQ010000002.1, on the reverse strand, counting down.
GACCTCGTGATGGAAGGAAGTGCCGTGTGACCGAGCAATCGTTTCCGCCCGTCGAGGAACAGGCGCGGGTGGAGGAACAGGCGGCCAAGACGGCTCAGCCGCGCGGCAGAGCTTGGAGCCGGATCGGCGAGATACGCAATCTCGGCCTAGTCGGCGTACTGATCGTGCTGACAACGATCGGTGGGATCAGCCAGCCCGACTCGTTTCTGACCAAGGACAACTTGATCACGGTGCTGACGCAGGCATCGGCCATCGGCGTGATCACGGTCGGGATGACGTTCGTCATCATTGGCGGCGGCATCGACCTGTCGGTCGGGTCGCTTATGGGTTTGGCTTCAGTGTGGGCGACGACGACGTCGACTCAATCGATGGGTACGTGGGCTGTGATCGGCGTCGCCCTGCTCGTCGGCGTTGGATTCGGGACGATCAACGGCGTGCTCATCGCGTACGGCGGGCTCGTACCGTTTATCGCCACCCTCGCGATGCTGGCCACCGCCGTCGGCCTCGCGCAGAAGATTTCCAATAAGCAGACCCAGATCCTGAACTCCGCGGCAATCAACAAGTTGGCGACGAACAAGGTCCTCGGGGTACCGCCGTTGGTCTGGATGTTCGCGGCCGTCGCCATCATCGGTTGGATCGTGCTCAACCGCACGACGTACGGGCGGCGCACTCTCGCCCTGGGCGGCAACCCCGAAGCCGCGCGATTGGCCGGTCTGAACACTCGCCTGCACACGGTTTCTCTCTATGCGTTGTCGGGTCTGTGTGCGGGGATCAGCGCCATCATGATCGCGTCGCAGACGACGAGTGGCTCAAGCACGAACGGCGACGGCTATGAACTCGACGCCATCGCCGCGGTGATTATCGGCGGCACATTGCTCGCCGGTGGTGCCGGCACGTTGGTCGGTTCCGTGCTCGGCGTCCTCGTGTTCACCACGATCAGCAACCTGCTGATTCAGAACAACCTGCAAACCGAAGTCCAGAACATCGTCACCGGCGTGATCATCGTGCTCGCCGTGTTGCTCCAGCGTCGCAGCAAGGAGGTTCGCAGCTAGCCAGGCTCAGCTTGCTGGATACCCCAATTCGGATCGCCACGATCGCTTTGCGAAGGAGTTTGGATGTCAAATAAGGGTGAAGGTCTCGACCGTAGGCGTTTCCTGATCGGCGCGGCAGGCGTAGGTGCTGGAGCGATGCTGACGGGCTGCACGGGTAACAAGAAGAAGGCCACGGCTAGCGCAGCTACCGGTGCGACCGTTGCTGCCGGCGGGGGAGCGAACGACGCCCCAGGCACGGCGGTCACGATCGGCTTCTCGTCGCCAGCTGCTGACCACGGCTGGACCGGCGCGATCGCGAAGAACGCCGCCGCGGAGGCAGCGAAATACAGCGACGTGAAGCTTCAGACGGTGCAGGCGACAAACGATGTCGCTGCGCAGATCGCCGGTATCAACACGCTGATCGGCAAGAAGGTCGACGTCATCGTGATGTTGCCGTACGACGGCAAGCAACTGACCCAGGTGGCGCTCACTGCGCAGCAGGCGGGCATTCCCGTGGTCAACCTCGACCGGGTGTTCGACACGTCGCGGGCGTCGCGCATCTGGATCGGTGGCGACAACTACGGCATGGGCGTGAGTGCCGGCCAGTACATCGGGTCGACGCTGAAGAAGAAGGGCGTCAGCAATCCGGTGATCGGCGAGATCGCCGGCATCGACAGCCTGCCGTTGACCCAGCAGCGCAGCCAAGGATTCAAGGACGCGTTGTCGGAGTTCGGCTTCAAGGTCGGCCCTCGGCAGGCGGCGCAATTCACTGCACAGTCAGGCCAGTCGGTGACTGCGGCGATGCTCGCGGCGACGAGTCACTTCGACGCGATCTGGAACCACGACGACGACCAGGGCATCGGCGTCCTGGCCGCCATCAGTGCAGCGCACCGGTCGGAGTTCTTCATGGTCGGTGGCGCTGGTTCGGCCAACGCAATGCGGCTGATCAAGGCAGACTCCGGCGTGCTCAAGGCGACCGTGCTCTACCCACCGACGATGGCGAACTCAGCCATCCGGATGGCCAGGCTCATCGCCCACGGCCAGGGGTTGTCCGACCTCGCGCAGCAGGAGGTGCCGGCGTCCATCACCCTGTACTCGGCCACCGTCGACAAGACCAACGTCGACAAGTACCTCCCGCAAGGCTTCGAGTCCTGATCCCAGGGCACTTGTAGTTTCTCGAGACCACGGCCACGAAGGAGCACACGAAGCAGTGAGCGACAGCAAGGCGCAACTTGGCGTCGGCATGGTCGGTTACGCCTTCATGGGCGCGGCGCATTCACAAGCGTGGCGGACGGCGGGTCGCGTGTTCGACCTACCGCTCGCCCCGTCGATGAGGGCGGTGTGCGGCCGCAATGCGGAGGCGGCCAGCGCAGCCGCCGGCAAGTTCGGTTGGCATTCATATGAAACCGATTGGCGTGCGCTGATCGCCAGGGACGACATTGATCTGGTAGATGTCTGCACCCCTGGCGACAGCCACGCCGAGATCGCGATCGCAGCATTGGACGCCGGCAAGCACGTGCTGTGTGAGAAGCCGCTGGCGAACACGGTGGCGGAAGCGGAGGCGATGGTCGCGGCTGCCGAACGCGCACGTGCGCACGGGGTTCGGTCGATGGTGGCCTTCAACTACCGGCGAGTTCCGGCTCTCGCATTGGCCCGGCAACTGGTGGCTTCGGGTCGGCTCGGCATCGTGCGCCATGTGCGAGCCGTGTATCTCCAGGATTGGATCGTTGACCCGCAGTTTCCGTTGGTGTGGCGACTTCAAAAAGACAAGGCGGGTTCAGGCGCGCTCGGCGATATCGGTGCACACATCGTTGATGCTGCGCAGTTCGTGCTCGGCGACCGGTTGACCGGAGTCTCGGCAATCACCGAAACATTCATCAAGGAACGCCCGCTGACGTCGGAATCCAGCGGGTTGTCGGCGAGTGGCGGTGCCGACACCGGACCTGTCACTGTCGATGACGCCGCGTTGTTTCTTGGCCGATTCGCGGGCGGCGCGGTCGCGACGTTTGAGGCCACGCGCTTCGCGACCGGCCGCAAGAATGCCATGCGGCTCGAAATCAACGGCTCCGAAGGGAGCCTCGCGTTCGACTTCGAATCGATGAATGAGCTGTCGTTCTTTGATGGCAACGATCCCGCAGAAACCGCCGGCTTCCGGCGCATTCTGGTGACCGAGCCGGGCCATCCGTATCTCGAGGCCTGGTGGCCGCCGGGTCATCTCATCGGCTACGAACACACGTTCACTCACGAGGTCAGAGACCTCGTCGTGGCTATCGGCAAGGGCGAAGACCCGACTCCCAGTTTCGCCGACGGGCTGCAAGTGCAACGAGTGCTCGCCGCCGTCGAGGCCAGTGCCGCCGGCGGTTCCGGCTGGCAACCCATCGCACCTCCCGCAAGCTGACCGCCGTCCACAGGTTTGCCGTCCACCATCACGAGGAGCGCCCATGCCCCGGCCCGTCACGTTGTTCACCGGCCAGTGGGCCGACTTGCCGTTCGAAGAAATGTGCCGCCTCGCCTCGGGGTGGGGATACGACGGTCTAGAAATCGCCTGCTGGGGTGACCATTTCGAAGTCGACAAGGCCGTCGATCCAGCGACCGGTGATGCGTACGTCGCCGGCCGGCACGAGCTGCTCGAGAAGTACAACCTCAAGGTCTGGGCGATCTCGAATCACCTTGTCGGGCAGGCGGTGTGCGACCATCCGATCGACGAGCGCCACCAGGGCATCTTGCCGAAGCGACTTTGGGGCGACGGTGAGCCCGAGGGCGTCCGTCAGCGGGCCGCGCAGGAGATGAAGGACACCGCCCGGGCCGCCGCGAAGCTCGGCGTCAAGACGGTCATCGGCTTTACTGGCTCGTCGATCTGGCACACGGTCGCGATGTTCCCGCCGGTGCCGCCGGCGATGATCGAGCGCGGCTACCAAGACTTCGCCGATCGCTGGAACCCGATCCTCGATGTGTACGACGAAGTCGGCGTGCGGTTCGCGCACGAGGTGCACCCGAGCGAAATCGCCTACGACTACTGGACGACGGTGCGCACCCTCGAGGCGATCGGCCACCGGCCCGCGTTCGGGCTGAACTTCGACCCGAGCCACTTCGTCTGGCAGGACCTCGACCCGGTCGGCTTCCTTTCTGACTTCCGCGACCGGATCTACCACGTCGACTGCAAGGAGTCGGTCAAGCAGTTCAACGGACGCAACGGGCGGCTGGGTTCGCACCTCGCCTGGGCCGACCCGAGGCGTGGCTGGGACTTCGTGTCGACCGGTCACGGCGACGTTCCGTGGGAGCCGATCTTCCGCATGCTCAACGCGATCGGCTACGACGGACCGATCAGCGTCGAATGGGAAGACGCCGGCATGGACCGCCTGGTCGGCGGACCAGACGCGTTGGAGTTCATCCGCAAGCTGACCGCGATCGAGCCACCAACGTCATCTTTCGACGCCGCCTTCTCGTCAGGCGAATGACGCGGCGGTTCGGCCGCATTCGGCTGTGGAGCGGGTGACCGGGATCGAACCGGCATGGCCAGCTTGGAAGGCTGGGGCTCTGCCATTGAGCTACACCCGCGACGGTGGAGAGCTACACCCGCATGATCTTGAGCTACACCCGCGTGACTGCTGCGGCCGCTCTCGGCCAGGAGCGCCTAGACTAACGCGGCACGCCTCGGGGCGTAGCGTAGTGGCTAGCGCGCCTGCTTTGGGAGCAGGAGATCGGGAGTTCGAATCTCCCCGCCCCGACTGGTTATAAGCGGCCTCGATAACCTCCGATGCCGCATCCACTTGTCGAGGAGCCTTCCGTGAAGAGCGAAGTCGAAACGCTGAGCCCGACCAGGGTCAAGCTCACCGTCGAGGTGCCCTTCGACGAGTTGCAGCCCAGTGTCGAGTCGGCCTATCGCCGCGTCGGCGCGCAGATCCGCATCCCCGGCTTCCGTCCGGGCAAGGTGCCGGCCCGCATCGTCGACCAGCGGGTCGGGCGCGGCGCCGTCCTCGAAGAAGCCGTCAGCGACGCGATCCCGCAGTTCTATGGCGAGGCGGTCGAAGCCGCCGACGTCCGCGTGCTGAGTCAGCCCGAGATCGAGGTCACCAATTTCGCGGACGGCGAGTTGCTCACGTTTACGGCGGAGGTCGACGTCCGCCCGGCTATTGCTCTGCCTGACCTCACCAAGCTGCCGGTCACGGTCGACGACGCCGATGTCACCGACGACGACATTGCCGAGCAGGTGAAGGTCCTCGCTGACCGATTCGGCACGCTGACCACGGTCGAGCGGCCGGTCGAGACCGGCGACTACGTCAGCCTCGACATCTCGTTGACCGCCGACGGCGAGCCGATCGAAGACGGCAGCGCAACCGGCCTGTCGTACGAAGTCGGCAGCAACAATCTGATCGACGGGCTCGATTCGGCGTTGCTCGGCCTTTCGGCCGGCGAATCGGCAGAATTCGACACCTCGTTCGGCGGCCAGATGGTGGGCAAGCAGGGCCGGGCATCCGCCACTGTCCGTAGTGTTCGCACGAAGAAACTGCCGGAGATCGACGACGCGTTCGCGCAAGAGGCGAGCGAATTCGACACCCTCGAGGAGCTGCGGGCCGACATCCGCACGCGGCTCGAGCGGGTGAAGCGCCTCGAGCAAGGGATGCAAGCCCGCGACAAGGTGCTCGAAGAATTGCTTGCGAAGATCGACGTGCCGTTGCCCGAGCGGGTGGTCGACAGCGAAGTTGACGGCCGCCGGGAGGCGCTCGACGAGCAGCTCGCCGCAAACGGTCTCACACTTAAGACCTACCTCGCGTCACAAGATGAATCCCTTGAGCAGCACGAGGCGCACGTGCGCGTCGACATTGAGCGCGACATGCGCAGCCGCTTCGTGCTCGACGCGGTCGCCACGCAGCAGGAGATGTCCGTCGCGGAGCCCGAACTGAGCGAGTACATCGTCCGCCGGTCGAGCCGGGCCGGCGTCAGCCCCGACGAGTACGCCCGGCAGCTCATCGACAGCGGCACCGTGCAGATGGCGGTGGCCGACGTCCTGCGGGCGAAGGCGCTGGCCTACGTCCTCGAGCAGGCGGTCGTCACCGACGCCTCCGGCCGCGAGGTCGACCTCAACCGCCTCGACACCGACGCCGCCGCCGAGTAGGCCCGCCACCGCGGCGTCCGCCTGCTTAGACGCCTGCGCCCTCAGCGAACACCGCGCGAGACTGTGCCGCCGGACCACTCCCGGCGGTTAGGGTCGGATCATTGGCACCCGATAACAGTGTTGGCATCCGTACCGAGAAAATCGGTGTGCTCGACCGGCGACGAACGAACAGGTGAAAGCGTGACGCTGTACTCCTCGGCATCAGACCCGCAGATGCGCATGCCCTCGTCCGGCGTCTCGCCCGATGACGATGTCTTCAACAAGCTGCTCAAGAACCGCATCGTCATCCTCGGGTCCGTCGTCGACGATGCGATCGCCAACAAGATCTGCGCACAGTTGCTGCTGCTCGCCGCTGAGGATTCCGAGCGCGAGATCTACCTGCACATCAACTCACCCGGCGGCTCGGTCGACGCGGGCATGGCGATCTACGACACCATGCAATACGTCCCGTGCGACGTCGCGACGGTGGGCATGGGATTGGCCGCATCGATGGGCCAGTTCTTGCTCTGCGCCGGCGAACGCGGCAAGCGCTACGCATTGCCGCACGCGCGCATCATGATGCATCAGCCGCTCGGCGGCATCGGCGGATCGGCGTCCCTCATTGCGATTCAAGCCGAGCAGATGCTCTACACGAAGAAGAAGCTGCAAGAGCTCACCGCGCAGCACACGGGCCAGACCGTCGACCAGATCGAGAAGGACTCCGACCGCGAGCGCTGGTTCTCCGCCGAAGAGGCGATGGAGTACGGATTTGTTGACCATGTGGTGCGCAGTGCACGCCAGGTCCCGACCGAGACCACGTCGGTCTCCTGAGAGCGAGGACCCCTACCCATGAACCCCAACCTGCCACCCGACCTGTTCGACGTCGTCGATCGCACGCGCAGCCTCGCTGGCGTCGTTCGCCCCGACGGCCGCTACATCATTCCCGAGTTTCGTGAGCGCACAAGCACCGGCGAGCGCATCCACAACCCGTACACCAAGCTGTTCGAAGAGCGCATTATCTTCCTCGGCGTCCAGATCGACGACGTGTCGGCCAACGACGTGATGGCCCAGCTGCTCACCCTTGAGTCGATGGATCCCGACCGCGACATCCAGCTCTACATCAACTCGCCCGGCGGTTCGTTTACTGCGCTGACGGCGATCTACGACACCATGCAGTTCATCCGGCCCGAGGTGCAAACGATCTGCATGGGCCAGGCCGCCTCGGCCGCCGCGGTGATCCTCGCGGCTGGTGCAAAGGGCAAGCGCATCGCGCTGCCGAACTCGCGCATTCTGATCCACCAGCCGTCGAGCGAGGCGGGCGGCCAGGCGAGCGACATCGAGATCGCCGCCCGCGAGATCCTGCGCATGCGCGCTCTGCTCGAGTTCATGTTGGCCAAGCACACCGGCCGCACAGAGGCGCAGGTGCGTACCGACATCGAGCGCGACAAGATCTTGACCGCCGAAGAAGCGGTCGAGTATGGGTTGATCGATGAAGTGATCGTCAGCCGCAAGCTCACGCTCGCGGCGCACTAGGAGCCGACAGACACGAGGAGCCGACCAGACACGCCGAACTCGGCCTGAAACAGCGTCGAAGGCGGTACCGTCGAGGGTCGGAAAGCAACGGACAGGTAGGAGACACACCCGGTGGCACGCATAGGCGATGGCGGTGACCTGCTCAAGTGCTCTTTCTGCGGAAAGAGCCAGAAGCAGGTGAAGAAGCTCATCGCGGGCCCGGGCGTCTACATCTGCGACGAGTGCATCGACCTGTGCAACGAGATCATCGAAGAAGAGCTCTCCGAGTCGGCCGATCTGAAGTGGGACGAACTACCCAAGCCCCGTGAGATCTACGACTTCCTCGAGCAGTACGTCATCGGCCAAGACATCGCCAAGAAGGCCCTGTCGGTCGCCGTGTACAACCACTACAAGCGCATCCAGGCCTCGGGCAAAGAGGCGCGCTCCGGCAGCGATGCCGTCGAGCTGGCCAAGTCGAACATCTTGCTGATCGGCCCAACCGGCTGCGGCAAGACCTACCTGGCGCAAACACTCGCCCGCATGCTGAACGTGCCGTTCGCCATCGCCGACGCGACCGCGTTAACCGAAGCCGGCTACGTCGGCGAAGACGTCGAGAACATCCTGCTCAAGCTGATCCAGGCCGCCGACTACGACGTCAAGAAGGCCGAGACCGGCATCATCTACATCGACGAGATCGACAAGATCGCCCGCAAGAGCGAAAACCCCTCGATCACGCGCGATGTGTCCGGCGAAGGCGTGCAGCAGGCGCTGCTGAAAATCCTTGAAGGGACGACGGCCAGCGTGCCGCCCCAAGGGGGTCGCAAGCACCCGCACCAAGAGTTCATCCAGATCGATACGACCAACGTGCTGTTTATCGTGGGCGGCGCCTTCTCGGGCCTCGAAAAGATCATCGAAGGCCGCGTCGGCAAGAAGGGCATCGGCTTCGCCGCCACCCTGCACAACAAGCGCGATGCCGACTCGATCGACTCGTTCTCCGACGTGATGCCCGAAGACCTGCTGAAGTTCGGCATGATCCCCGAATTCATCGGGCGACTGCCGGTCATCACCACCGTTGCGAACCTTGATCGTGAGGCACTTATTCGCATCCTGACCGAGCCGAAGAATGCACTGGTGCGACAGTACAAGCGGCTCTTCGACCTCGACTCCGTCGAACTCGACTTCGACGACGAGGCGCTCGAAGCGATCGCCGACCAAGCGATCCTTCGCGGCACCGGAGCCCGCGGGTTGCGCGCCATCATGGAAGAAGTGCTGCTGTCGGTGATGTACGACGTCCCGAGTCGCAAAGACGTCGCGCGCGTGCTCATCAGCCGCGAAGTCGTGCTCGACAAGGTGATCCCGACGCTGGTGCCGCGCGAATCAGCCGCGGCCACCGCCAAGCGCGAGCGGCGCGAAAAGACCGCCTAGCCAGGGCACATGTTCGAGGTCAGCGTTCGACCGAACCGATGATCTGCCTCGTGAGCACCGCCAGCTGGCTCGTCGGTAGCTGCGAACTCATGACGACAATTGCCGCCGCGTCGTCGATTGACGAACACACGTTGACGAGGGTCGCCGTCAAAGGTGGCGTGACCGCACTCCATCGAGCCACCGAAGGGGCCGCTGCCGGCTGGGTTCAGGACCAATTGCTCAGCGTCGGTGTTCGCACTTGTGGCGAAATAGGCTTTGATCTCAGCCGCCGAAGGCTTCGTCGGCAACTTGCCGCCGGCCACCATGAACAGCGGAGTGCCGTCTCCCACCGATCCGTAGTACGCGCTTTGCACCTGGCTCAGGCCGAGGGGGTTTTGCTTCAGACCGGCGATGACCGACGCGCTTGCTGCGTCGAGATTGGCGTCGTGGATCTGCGGCTGCTCAATCAACTTCGCCGGCAACACCACGTTGCGGTTGGCTGGTTTGTGCTGATTCAGGAACACGGGGATCGCCACAGCGATCAGCACGAGAATGAGGACGACGCCGGCGACGACACCAACGATGATCCCGACGCTAGACCGGCTCGTCGGCCCGGGCGCAGGCGGATACGCGTACGGCTGCGGCGGGCCCCCGAACTGGGCCGGACCGCCGAACTGGGCCGGACCGCCGAACTGGGCCGGACCGCCGAACTGGGCCGGACCGCCGAACTGGGCCGGCGGAGGGGCGTAAAGCGGTGGTGGCGCGAACTGAGCCGCCGGAGGCGCGTACTGCGGTGGCGGAGCGTACTGGGGTGGCGGAGCGTACTGCGGTGGCGGAGCGTACTGCGGTGGCGGAGCGAACTGAGTCGGCGGCGAGAACTGAGTCGGCGTGCCGAACTGCGCTGGGACAGGGGACGGGGGCGGTGGCGGGGGTGGCGCGACCGTTACACCGGTCGTGGCAGGAGCGACGTCGGTCCGCGAGTGCTTGGAGGTCGAGGGCAGGATCGACATAGCCCATGGGGAATCGACGACGGGCGCGGTCGAGTGCTTTCGCTTCACTGTGTCCTCCGATGCGCGCGGGCGCGCGTTCACTGAGGATCTCGACCATTGCAAGCGGCAGCTTGACCCTGCTGACCGGTTGGGCCACCGAACGCCGATCTCTCTAGACTCGGCCAGGTGATCTCGAGCGACTCGACCGCCGGCGCGGCACCGGAGCCAGAACGCCCGGCGGCGTCGTCCGATCTGCCGTCGCAGTACGCGCCCGCAGGGGTCGAAGCGAGGCTGTACCAGCGTTGGCTCGACGGCGGATATTTCACCGCCGACGCCACTAGCGATCGGCCGCCCTACACGATCGTGCTGCCGCCGCCCAACGTCACCGGCCAGTTGCACATGGGCCACGCGTTGAACCACACCCTCATGGACCTGTTGACCCGCCGGCGGCGCATGCAGGGGTACGAGACGCTCTGGCTACCGGGCATGGATCACGCCGGCATCGCCACCCAGAACGTCGTCGAGCGCGAGCTTTCCAACGAAGGCGTGTCGCGCCATGACCTCGGCCGGGAGGCGTTCGTCGAGCGCGTCTGGCAATGGAAGTCGGAGTACGGCGGCCGCATCCTGGGCCAGATGCGCCGGCTCGGCGAAGGTGTCGACTGGTCGCGCGAGCGGTTCACGATGGACGACGGGTTGTCGAACGCGGTCGTCACCATCTTCAAGCGGCTCTATGACGATGGGCTGATCTACCGGGCCGAACGCATCATCAACTGGTGCCCGCGATGCCTAACGGCCCTGTCTGACATCGAGGTCGAGCACTCGGACGACGAGGGCGAGCTCGTCTCGATCAAGTACGGCCCGTTGACGGTGGCGACGACGCGCGTCGAAACGATGCTCGGCGACACTGCCGTCGCGGTGCATCCCGACGACGAGCGTTACGCACACTTGGTGGGCACCGAGATCGAGTTGCCCCTCACCGGACGACGCATTCCGGTGGTTGCCGATGAGCATGTCGATCCGGCCTTCGGCACGGGTGCCGTCAAGGTGACACCGGCCCACGACCCGAACGACTTCGAGATCGGTCAGCGCCACGGGCTGCCGTCGATCATCATCATGGACGAGCGCGGCGTCATCACCGCGCACGGCCCGTTCGAGGGTCTCGACCGTTTCGAGGCGCGGCCCGCGGTGACAGCAGCGCTTCGTGAGCTCGGGCTCATCGTGGCCGAGAAGCGGCCGTACCTGCACGCGGTCGGCCACTGTTCGCGCTGCGGCACCGTGGTCGAGCCGCGCCTGTCGCTTCAGTGGTTTGTGAAGGTCGACACCTTGGCCAAGGCTGCCGGAGACGCCGTGCGCGACGGGAGGGTTGTGATCCATCCGGCCGAACTCGCGCCGCGCTACTTCGACTGGGTCGACAACATGCACGACTGGTGTATTTCGCGGCAGCTTTGGTGGGGCCACCGCATTCCAGTCTGGTACGGGCCGAACGGCGAAACCGTGGTGCTGGGCCCTGACGACGATGCGCCGGTTGGCGTCGGTTGGCGTCAAGACGACGACGTGCTCGATACCTGGTTTTCTTCGGCCCTGTGGCCTTTTTCCACCCTCGGCTGGCCGGCCGACACCGCCGACATGCGCAAGTTCTATCCGACGTCGGTGTTGCTCACTGGCTACGACATCATTTTCTTCTGGGTCGCCCGCATGATGATGTTCGGCCTGTACGCAATGGGTGATCGGGCGCCGGCCGAAGCGGTGCCGTTCACGACGGTGGCGCTGACCGGACTCGTCCGCGACGATCGCGGTCGCAAGATGAGCAAGTCGGCCGGCAACGGCATTGACCCGCTCGATTGGATCGACACCTACGGCACCGACGCGACGCGGTTCACGATGGCGCGCGGGGCAACACCTGGCTCCGACGTAGCAGTAGGGGAAGACGCAGCACAGGCTGGCCGCAACTTCGTGAACAAACTTTGGAACGCCACCAGGTTTGCGATGCTGAACGGCGCAACGGTTGACGGCGAGCAGCCAGCACTCGCCGGTGCGTCGACGATCGACCGCTGGATCCTGTCGCGCCTGGCGCGCACGGTTGCGGAGGTCGACGCGTTTCTTGAGGATTTCCAGTTCGCCAAAGCCTGCGATGCGCTCTTCCACTTCACCTGGGATGAGTTCTGCGACTGGTACGTCGAGATGTCGAAGCTGCCGCTCGAACGCGGCGGCGATGAGGCGGCGAGCACCCGCCGAGTCCTCGGCCACGTTCTCGACGTCCTGCTTCGGCTCTGGCACCCGGTGATGCCGTTCGTCACCGAAGAGTTGTGGACCACGTTGACGCGCGGCGAGACCCTGGTGCGCGCGGTGTGGCCATCGGGTCTCGTCACGGACGCGGGTACGGCCGTCATCGACCCAGCCGCGGTTGATCCGGGCGCTGAACGGCTGGTGCGCGAACTCCAGGCGGTCGTCACCGAGGTTCGGCGATTCCGGGCCGAGCAGGGGTTGCGGCCGGCGCAACGCGTGCCCGCCCGAATCGACGGACTAACCGCGACAGACCTGAGCGACTTCGAGGCTCAAATCAGGTCATTGGCCCGCCTCCAAGTGCCCGACGGTGAGATCACCGAGACCGCGGCCGTGGTGGTCGGCCACGGCGACCGCGCGATTCGGGTCGCGCTCGACCTGTCCGGCACGATCGACGTCGGCAAGGAACGCGCGCGGTTGACGAAGGCGCGCGACGTCGCGGCCAACGAGGTGCTGCTGGCCGAGGCGAAGCTGGCCAATCCCGAGTTCACCGGCAAAGCGCCCGGGCCGGTGATCGACAAGATGCAGGCCCGCCTGCGCGACGCACGTTCCGAGGTTGACCGGTTACGCCGACAACTCGACGAGCTACCGCCGGCGTGAGCACCTCGCCGCCGGCTGACCTCGGCGCGGAATTCGCCCGCGTCGAGAAGCAGCTACTCGATCGCTGGCCCGAGTCGCGCATCGAATGGAAGCTCGAGCGCATGACGGCGCTCATGCACGCCCTCGGCGATCCGCAGCTGGCCTACCCGTCGGTGCACGTCGCTGGTACGAACGGCAAGACGTCGACTGCCCGCATGATCGATGCGCTGTTGCGTGCTCTCGATCTGCGCACCGGCCGGTACACGAGCCCGCACCTCGAATCGATGACCGAACGAATTTGCGTTGACGGCGCCCCGATCACGGTCGCTCAGTTCGTTGAAACCTACGACGACATTTCAGCCGTGTTCGATTTGATCGACGCAACCAACGACATTCGGTTGTCATTCTTCGAAGCCATTACCGGGCTTGCATTCTCCGTGTTTGCCGACGCACCGGTCGACGTCGCGGTCATCGAAGTGGGCATGGGTGGCCGACTCGACGCAACCAACATCGTGGCCGCGCCGGTCGCCGTGATCACTCCGATCGACCTCGATCATCAGGCGTACCTGGGCGACACGATCGCCGCCATTGCCGGTGAGAAGGCCGGCATCATCAAGGCCGATCAGCAGGTGATCGTCGCGGCACAACACCCCGACGCGATCGCGGTACTCGCAGGCCAAAGCCGAGGCTGTCGGCTGCGACGATCGTGCGCGAGGGATTCGACTTCGGCGTGATCAGACGCGAAAGCGCGGTCGGTGGTCAAGTACTCGCGTTGCGTGGGCTGCACGCGGTGTACGACGAGTTGTTCCTGCCGTTGTTCGGTGGTCATCAAGCCTCTAATGCAGCCTGCGCGCTCGCGGCCGCCGAGGCGTTCATCGGAGGCGCCCTTGACGCCGACCTCGTGCGCGCAGCCCTGTCGACGGTGCAGTCGCCGGGCCGACTCGAAGTTGTGCGCACGTCGCCGACGATCCTTGTCGATGCGACGCACAATCCGGCCGGTGCGCGAGCGACCGTCGCGGCGTTGGCCGAGGCATTTGCGTTCCGGCGATTGGTCGGCGTGGTCGGCGTGCTTGCAGACAAAGATGCGCGCGGGTTGCTCGAAGTCTTCGAGCCGTTTCTGGCACATGCGGTCATCACGCAGAGCAGCTCCCATCGCTCGATGCCGGCTGACGATCTGGCAGAGATTGCCGTCGACGTCTTCGGCGCGGACCGGATTGACGTCGCCGTGCATCTCGACGAGGCGATTGAGATCGCGGTCGAACGCGCGGACGAAGACGACGACTTCGGCGGTGCCGGTGTGCTCGTCACCGGCTCGGTCGTGTTGGCCGGTGAAGCACGTCGGCTGTTGGCACGCCGATGACGAGTTCGCCGCGCCCAACATCGAGCGGTCCGCCGCTGCCGCCCTCGAGCTACGACGCGGACGACGTCGCGTTGATGTATCGCGATGCCATCAAAGGCAAGCGCCGGTTGACGTCAAGTGTGCTGTCGATGGAGTTCGTCGTCTTCTGGTTGGCCATCATCGTCGCGATCGTGCAGTCACACGTGCGCGTGCCGATCGCCCTCGCGACCGGTGGCGCGCTCGCAGTCGGCTGCATCGTCGTCGCCGGCATGATCAGGCGACCGTGGGCTTATCGGGCCGGGGCGGTCTTGCAAGTGCTCGCGATCCTCTGCGGGTTTGTCGTGCCGGTCATGTTCGTCATCGGCGCGCTGTTCGCGGTGCTGTGGACGGTCGCCGTCCGCCTGGGTGACACAGCGCTGCGGCGGGCCCAGCAGTTCGACACGTACGTCGGCGCGCCCGGGTCGGCGTCCGAGGGGTAAACGGTTGGGGTAGAGCGGGCCGTCGGGGGTAGCGTCACAGGATGGCCGATTCGCAACCACGGGCGCTGATCCATGCCCGCGGATTGGTAAAGAAATTCGGCGACTTCGTCGCGGTCGACGGCATCGATCTCGATGTCGAGCAGGGGGAGGCATTCGGATTCCTCGGGCCGAATGGCGCGGGCAAGTCGTCGACGATGCGCATGATCGGCTGCGTGTCGCCGCCCACGGCCGGCACCCTGACGATTCTCGGGCTCGATCCGCGCCGCGACGGTCCGCAGATTCGGGCGCGGCTCGGCGTGGTGCCGCAGCACGACACGCTCGACCTCGAGCTGACCGTGCGAGAGAACCTGCTCATCTACGGCCGGTACTTCGGGTTGTCTCGCGCGGTGACGCGCGAACGGGCGACCGAGTTACTCGAGTTCGTGCAGCTGATTGACCGCGCTGATGACAAGGTCGAGCCATTGTCCGGTGGCATGAAGCGCCGGCTGACGATCGCCCGCTCGCTGATCAACTCACCCGACGTGTTGTTGCTCGACGAGCCGACAACTGGCCTCGACCCACAGGCGCGTCACGTGGTGTGGGACAGGTTGTTTCGCCTGAAGCAACAGGGCGTCAGCCTCGTGCTCACCACCCACTACATGGACGAAGCCGAGCAGCTGTGTGACCGCCTCGTCGTCATGGACAAAGGCAAGATTGCGGCCAGTGGCTCCCCCCGCGAACTCATCAACGAGTACTCGAGTCGTGAGGTCGTCGAGGTCAGGTTCGCACTCGACGAGAACGAGATATCGGCCGACAAGCTGGCCGGCCTCGCCGATCGGATTGAAGTGCTTCCCGACCGCGTACTGCTCTATACCGATGACGGCGATGCATGCGTCGACGCCGTGCAGGCTCGCGGCGTCACGCCGGTGTCGATGCTGGTACGGCGCAGCACTCTTGAAGACGTCTTCCTGCGGCTCACCGGCCGCACGTTGGTCGACTGACATGACGACCACGTCGTTCACCGCTGCCCCGGCGTTGCGGTCGTATGCGTATTGGGTCGCGCAATACCGGCGCACGTGGCGGGGCGGTGCGATCACCACCGTCGTGACTCCCGTGCTCTACCTCACCGCGATGGGCGTCGGCCTCGGGTCACTCGTGCACCGAAGCTCGGCGATCGGAGGCGTCACCTACCTCCAGTTCATCGGCCCTGGTCTGCTCGCGGCGACCGCGATGCAGATCGGGGTCGGCGAGTCGACGTTCCCGGTCTTTGCGTCGTTCAAGTGGGTGCGCATCTATCACGCGATGGCCGCGACGCCGCTCATGCCGCTCGACATCTTGATCGGTCATGTGCTGTGGATCGCTACGCGCGTTGCGATGGCCTCAGGCGTATACCTCGGAGTCGTGACGTTGTTCGGGGGAGTGCGATCTCCCCTTGCGTTGGTGGCATTTCCGGCCTGCATTCTCGTCGGGTTGGCATTCGTGTGTCCGGTCGTCGCCTTTGCCGCCAGTCGCGAGCACGAGAACGCGTTCGCTGCGTTGAACAGGTTCGGGATCGTGCCGATGTTCTTGTTCTCGGGCACGTTCTTTCCGGTCTCGCAACTCCCAGAGGTGTTTCGGTGGATCGCCTATGCGACGCCGTCTGTGGCACGGCGTCGAACTCGTGCGGTCGCTCACGCTCGGCAACGTTCACGTCCTCGCGGCACTCGGCCACGTTGCCTACCTCGTTGGCTGGGCCGTCGTTGGCTTCGTTGTCGCGCTGCGGATCTACCGGCGCAAGCTGGGCGTCTGACGTGGCCACGTTGATTGCAAGGGTGATCCCGTTCGACTCGTTTGCCGGCATGGGCGGACGGCGAGGCCACGTCCTCGTCGAACGCAGCCTGATGATCTACAGACACACGTGGCTCATCCTCGTGTCGGGATTCTTCGAGCCGGTCTTCTACTTGTTCTCGATCGGCGTCGGCCTCGGGCATTTGGTGCCCGCGGTGACGGTAGGCGGCCACCAGGTCGGATACACCGCGTTCGTGGCTCCTGCGCTGCTCGCATCGTCGACGATGAACGGTGCGATCTACGACTCGACGTTCAACATCTTCTGGAAGATGAAGTACGCCAAGATCTACGACGCGGTGCTCGCAACGCCGCTCGGGCCGCTTGATGTTGCCTCCGGCGAGATCACTTGGGCGCTCGCCCGCGGCATGATCTACTCTGCTGCCTTTCTGATCGTGATGATCGCGATGGGCCTCTTGCACTCGTGGTGGGCGCTGCTCTGCCTGCCATTCGCGCTGCTCGAAGGCCTCGCCTTCTCCGCATGCGGCATGGCGTGCACGACGTTCATGCGCAGCTGGCAGGACTTCGAGTGGGTCACCCTGGCAATGCTCCCGATGTTCTTGTTCTCGGCGTCGTTCTATCCGCTGAGCACCTACCCGCACGCCATCGGCGACATCGTCCGCTGGACACCGCTCTACCAGGCCATCGACGTCCAGCGCGCCCTCGCGCTGGGGCACGTGGGGCCGGGGCTGCTGGCGAACCTCGCCTACCTGATCGCGATGGGCGCTGGTCGGCGTCGCCGTCGCGACCCGACGCCTGGGCACCTGCTGCTGCAATGACGTCGCGGCTTGTTGCCGATGGGCGGGCCGCCGAGTCCTCGGTAGGCTCGCGCGCTGTGACCGACACCTCCGAACGCACGCTCGTTCTCATCAAGCCGGACGCCGTGGGGCGGGGGTTGGTCGGTGAGGTACTCGGCCGGCTCGAGCGCAAGGGCCTGCGGCTGCGTGGCCATCGAACTGCGCACGCTCGACCGCAAGACCGCGGAGGAGCACTACGCCGAGCACGTCGGGAAGCCGTTCTTCGCATCGTTGATCACCTTCATCACGTCGGCGCCGCTGGTCGCGGCCGTGGCCGAGGGTCCGCGGGCGATCGAGACGTGGCGGGCCATGATGGGGCCGACCGACCCGGTGAAAGCACCATCGGGCACGATCCGGGGAGATTTCGGCCTCATCGTGACCGAGAATCTCGTGCACGGGTCAGATTCGCCCGCCTCGGCAGCCCGCGAGGTCGCGCCTCTTCTTCCCGGACCTGCCGGCCTAGCCGCCCCCCGCCGTCCCGCCTAGGACAGGCTCGCGCCCCCCGAGGACATGGCTGCACACCTGTCCTCGGGGGGCGGAACCCCCTGAACGTGATCAACCCGCGGCCAACCTGGGTGTGCGCTGACGGGCGCTCGTTGGTTTGGCCCAGGTGGTGGGTCACCGCGTAGCATGGCCAGGCTGTCATTGGCCTGGTTATCGCCCGCCGGTCGAGAACAGCGCAGTATTTCGTTGCCCAGTAGTCGAGTTGTCGCGTCAGTCGATCGGAAGGTTTGCAGCCCCATGGCCTCCAATATGTCGCTCCTCGGCCGGGACATGGCCGTCGACCTTGGCACCGCCAACACCTTGGTTTATGTGCGTGGCCGCGGAATTGTGCTCAACGAGCCGTCGGTTGTGGCCATCAACACCAACACCGGTGGCATCTTGGCCGTCGGCATCGAAGCCAAGCGCATGATCGGCCGGACGCCGGGCAACATCGTCGCGATCAGGCCGCTCAAGGACGGCGTCATCGCCGACTTCGACACGACCGAACGCATGCTGCGTTACTTCATCCAGAAGGTGCACCGCCGCAGGTACCTGGCCCGCGGGCCGCGAGTCGTCGTGTGCGTGCCCAGTGGCATCACCGGCGTAGAGCAACGAGCGGTGAAGGACGCCGGGTATGCGGCCGGCGCGCGTCGCGTCTACATCATTGAAGAGCCGATGGCGGCAGCGATCGGTGCCGGCCTGCCGGTGCACGAGCCCACCGGCAACATGGTCGTCGACATCGGCGGTGGCACGACCGAGGTGGCGGTGATCTCGCTCGGCGGCATTGTCACCAGCCAGTCGATTCGCATCGGCGGTGACGAGCTCGACAGCTCGATCATCAACTACGTGAAGAAGGAATACTCGCTGATGCTCGGCGAGCGCACCGCCGAGGAAATCAAGATGGCGATCGGCTCGGCGTTTCCGGCACCCGACGAGCCGCACGCCGAGATCCGTGGTCGCGACCTCGTGAGCGGGTTGCCGAAGACGATCGTGGTCAGCGCGGCTGAGGTGCGCAAAGCCATCGACGAGCCCGTCAACGCGATCGTCGACGCCGTGAAAACAACTCTCGACAAGTGCCCGCCCGAGCTTGCCGGCGACATCATGGATCGCGGCATCGTGCTCACCGGTGGCGGCGCCTTGCTCAAGGGTCTCGACGAGCGACTTAGGCACGAGACCGGTATGCCGATCCACATCACCGATCGGCCACTCGACTCGGTGGCGATGGGCTCAGGCAAGTGCATCGAGGAGTTCGAGGCGCTACAGCAGGTTCTCATCTCCGAGCCGCGCGGCCGCTGAAGAGCCAACCGCCGAAACTTCCGGTGGCCCGACTTCGTTGTTTCGGTGGTGTCGTTCAGCTGTCATGTCTGAGGTTGCCATGAATTGCCGCGTGCGGTCGTGAGGGACAGCCGGCGCACCCGCGCCGTCCTCGCGGTGCTGCTGCTCACGGCGTTCACACTCATCACCCTCGACTACCGCTCACATGGAGGCGGCGTCTTCGGCGCCGTCCGTCGTACCGCGTCGTCGATCTTCGGCCCGATCGAACGGGTGGCGGCCGACGTCGTCCGGCCGGTGCGGCACGCGGTGCAAGCCGTGGGTTCGATCGGCAGCAACCACAAGAAGGTCACCGACCTTCAACGCCAGGTGTCGACCCTCCAGCAACAACTGCGCGTGGCGCCCTACGACGCGGCGCGGGTCAACGAACTCCAGCAACTGCTGCATGTATCGGCGGTCGGCCAGTACAAGCTGCTCTATGCCCAGGTGATTTCGGTGAGCGCAGCCGACGGCTTCGAGTGGACCGCCACGATTGACGCCGGCTCGCGCGACGGGCTGACCACGAACATGACGGTGCTCAACGCCGACGGCCTCGTCGGTCGCTTGAAGACGGTGGCCTCGACGACGTCGACGGTGTTGCTGGCGATCGACCCGGAGTTCAACGTCGGTGTGCGCTTGCCGAACAACGAGATGGGCGTGGTGTCGGGGCACGGTAAGGCGCCGATGAGTTTGCAGTTGCTCGACCCGGCGGCGCGAGTCAAGGTCGGCGACGGCCTGGTGACGCAGGGATCGCTCAATCAAGTGCCGTTCGTGTGGGGCGTGCCCGTGGGCAGCGTCACCTCGGCGAGCGTGCCCTTGGTCGGCGACGTACAGAACGGTTCGGTCAAGCCTTACGTCAACTTCAGTGTGCTCGACCTCGTCGGTGTCGTCGTCGAGCCGCCACGCGTCGATCCACGGCAGGCCTTGCTGGCGCCACCGCTGCCAACGGTGACCGCGACGGCCACGGTCACCGCAACCGCGACGGCCACGGTCACCGCAACGCCGTTCCAGCCGGTGGTGTCGTCGACGCCGACCGCGAAGTCCAGCCGCTCGCCGAGCCCCCACCCGACGCCGACGCCGACGCCCACCCCACCGACGCCGACACCGACCCCACCGACCGCGACGCCGGCAGCGGCCACCACGACACCGGCGGCCGGCGGTGGCTAAGGCGCCGCGGGCAGCAGTGATCACGATGCTGGTGCTGCTCGCCTGCATCGTCGACGCGGTGGTGTTCGACCCGATGAACTTGCCGGGCGCACCACCCAACGTGTTGCTGCTCATCGTGGCTGCCATCGCATTGGTGCTCGGTCCGGTCGGGGGAGCACTCACCGGCTTCTTTGCGGGTCTGGCCGCCGACGTGTTGCCGCCGGCTGACCACCTGATTGGCCGCTACGCCCTTGTGCTGTGCCTTGCCGGCTATCTCGTCGGCATGTTCCGTGACGAGGCACGCGACTCGGTGCCACTCGCGCTGATCGCGGTCGCGTCGGCAGCGGCGCTCGCAACCGTGCTGTACGGCGCACTCGGCGGTCTGCTCAGCGACGGCAGTGCCAGTGGCGGCGCGGTAGTCGCCAGCTTGCCATTTGCGATCGTGTACGACGTGTTGCTCGCACCCTTCATCGTGCCCTGGGTCATGACATTGGCCAGGCGCACCGAGCCGAAGACCACCCGCTTATGAGCGAACGAAGCAGGTTGCGGCTGGTGATCTTGGGTGCGCTGGTGTTCTCGCTGCCCATCACGCTGCTCGGCCGGCTCTGGTACATGCAGGCACTCGCCGGTGCGCAATATGAGGCTGCCGTGCATACCCAAATCACGAGTGAGGTGCGCACGCTTGCGCCGCGCGGGGATATTGTCGACGACGTCGGCAATCCGTTGGCACGCAACGACAGTGCGCTGGTGGTCTCTGCTCTGAGCACCGCGATGCCGAAGGCCACCGTCGGCACCGGCAAGAATTCCAAGCCCAACCCAGACCGCGTAGCTGAGTTGCAGCGACTGTCGGCTGTGCTCGGCATTAGTGCGTCTGTTCTCGATGCGCAGACCACGTTGTGCGACTACGCGACCTACGGAGTGAATGCGCCCCAGCACAACCCTGGCTGCTGGACTGGTTCGCCGCTCCAGCCGATTCCGTTGGTGACGATCGACAACAGCACGCCGGCGAATGTGCAGCACGCGACCGACGTCGCCTTGCGGGTGCTCGAACAGCAGGAGCTGTTTCCCGGTGTGAGCGCAGTCGTTCAAGGTGTGCGCAACTATCCAGCACCCGACAATGCATCGGCCGCGCAAATACTGGGGCACGTCGGCAAGATCAGCCAGTCAGACATCACCGATGCCAAGACCCCGACTGACGCCGCCAACCTGAAGGCCGCCGCCGGCGTTGGTGGGGTCATCGGCCAAGAGGGACTCGAGGCGCAATACAACTCCTACCTGCAAGGCACCATGGGTACGCGCACCTTCTCGGTGACACCGGCTGGCTCGCCGCTCTCGACGGTGAGCGAGGTGCCGGCAACCCCGGGCGACACTCTGGTGACGAGCCTCGATGCCAAAGTGCAGAAGATCGCCGAAGATGCGCTCGCCGATGCCGTAACAGCCGCCCGCACGAAGCCGCAGCATATTTCCGGCAAGGTGCAAACCCAGAAGGCGGACGCCGCCGCAGCTGTCGTCATGAATGTGAACACCGGTCAAATCATCGCGTCGGCCAACTACCCGACCTACAGCCCGAGTGTGTGGGACGGCAGCGGCATCGACGCGACGGTGTACAAGGCGCTCCAGGCCGACCCTGGAAAGCCGCTCTTTTCGCAAGCAGTTGAGGGGCAGTACGCGCCGGGGTCGACGTTCAAGGTCATCACCACTGCCGCCGCCCTCGACCGTGGTGGGTACACGGAGGCCGGCACCTACGACTGTCCGGCGACGTTGACCGCGGGCGGGCGCACGTTTCACAACTTCGACAACGAAGGCGCGCAGGGCATGATCACGTTCGCGCAAGCGCTGACCATCTCGTGCGACACGTTCTTCGACCAGGTGGGCGCCGACATGTGGACCGCCGACGGGCAATTGGCCGGCGTGGGCGCGCGCGAAGACATCGTCAACGAAGCGAAGCTGTGGCACCTCGGCCAGCTGACAGGCGTCGATCTGCCGATCGACGCCAAGGGCAACATCGTGTCGCGGCAAGACAAGAAGAACGACGACGCCGCGAACCATGCGCGGTGGTGCCAGGACGCCAAGACCGACACCGACCCCAACTTGCAACGCATTGATGCCAGCAACTGCCAGTACCACATTCCCGCGCTGTACCAGGTTGGTGAAGCGATCAACGTGGCCATCGGCCAGGGCACGACCTTGGCGTCGCCGTTGCAGATGGCTGCGGCGTACGCGGCGCTTGCCAACGGCGGCACGCTGTACTCGCCCCGGCTGGGAAAGGCGATCGTGGGGCCTGACGGAAAATTGGTGACGACGATCGTGGCGCCCTCGCAGAAGCTTCAGGTCTCGCCGTCGGTGTTGAGCTACATCCAGCAGGCGCTGATCGGAGTCGTCACCGACCCGAAGGGCACCGGCACCGCCGCGTTCGCCGGCTTTCCGTTCGACCGCTACACCGTCGCCGGTAAGACCGGCACGGCCGAGGTGCCGAACAAGGACGACACCGCGTGGTTCGCGTCCTACGGCGGCCCAGCTGGTTATCCGGCCCAATACGCGGTCGTCGTCGCGATCTCGCAAGGCGGCCAAGGTGGCATCAGTGCGGCCCCGGCCGTGCGGCAGATCTACGACGGCATTTGGGGGCTCGATGGCGACCCGAAGAACCCGCATGACCAGTTCGCGAGCGCCGGGCCAGCCTTGGCCGGCGGCACGCCGCCGATCAATCTGCCAGCGCTGACGCAGCAACCGACGGCAGCCCCGTCGCAGGTGGCGTCGAGCCCGGCATCGCCCCCCGGATCCCCGACGCCGGCCGCGTTAGCCGCCCCTGCCGCCGCAGCATCACCGAACCCTCGGAGCATTGAGGTTGCTATGACACCCGTAACGCTGCGAGGGTTCGAGCCACCCGATGCGGTCTTGGCTGGAACGAGCCCGACTACACGAGGGCGCCGACGTGCGAGGCGTCGCGGGGGCGGGCGGTGATCGGGCCATGATCGGCGACTGGACCGCAGCGCGGCCGCAGGCACACCTGCGGCTACCCGCCCAGGGGTTGCTTGCGCGCGGTTCGCTGTTGCGTCGGTACGACTGGGTGCTGACAGCGGCCGTGTTGAGCCTGTCCGCCATCGGGGTGTTGCTGGTCGCTGCCGCGACCAGGCCGCTCGACCCTCGGCACCCGTATGGCACCGCCGAACACCAGGTGCTCTTTCTGGCGATCGGGTTGGCACTGGCGGTGGCCGCATCGCTGGCCGACTATCGGTCGATCCGCGCGCTCGCCCCGGTGATCTACGGCCTGGCCCTGCTCGGCCTGGCCGCGACGTTCGCGATCGGTTCGGACGTCAATGGCGCCAAGGCCTGGATCAGAATCGGCGGCGGCCTCGAAATTGAGCCGTCCGAGTTCACCAAGCTGGCGATGATCGTGCTGGTCGGCATGTTGTTCAACGTGCGCCGCGACGATCGCTACGAAGTGCGCGACATCGACGTTGTGCGCGCACTCGTGCTCATGGCCATTCCAATGGGCATCGTGTTGCTGCAAAACGACCTCGGCACCTGCCTGGTCATGCTGGCGATCATGTTCGGCATGGTGGCGGTCGGCGGCGCGCCGACGCGTTGGGTGGCCGGCCTGTCAGTGGCGTTCGCTGGTGTCGCCGTATTCGCGGTCAAGCTGCACATTTTGCACACGTATCAAGTAGGCCGCTTGACTTCCTTCCTGCATCCGGATTCAGCTGCCTGTCTGCAAAAGGACTGCTACAACGCGCACCAAGCCGTGCTCGCGATCGGATCGGGCGGGTTCTCGGGCACCGGCCTGTTCAAAGGTCCGCAAATCAACGGCGGTCACGTGCCCGCCGCCAGCACTGACTTCATTTTCGCCACCGCGGGTGAAGAGCTCGGCTTCATCGGCGCGACGTTGATCGTCGTCCTCATGACTGTTGTGTTGTGGCGTGGCCTGCGCATCGCGACGCACGCCCCTGACATGTTTGGGCGCATCGTGGCCACAGGAGTCGTGTGCTGGCTCGCGTTCGAGTCGTTCGAGAACATCGGAATGAACATCGGCATCATGCCGGTCACCGGCATCCCGCTGCAGTTCGTCTCCTACGGCGGATCGTCGCTCTTTGCCAGCATGCTGGCCGTTGGCCTGTTGCAAAACGTGCATATGCAAACCCAGGCGGCGCAGAATTTCGGGCGGCGGCCTTTAACGGCTACGCTGACGACGTGGTAAGCCCGAATGCCGAATCCGTCTTCTCCCGACTTGAGCCATTGCTCATGAGCGTCAGTAAGCCGGTGCAGTACGTCGGCGGCGAACTCAACTCCGTCGTCAAAGACTGGGCCAGCTGCGATGTGCGGTGGTGCCTCATGTATCCCGACGCCTACGAGGTCGGCCTGCCGAACCAGGGCGTGCAGATCTTGTACGAAGTACTGGGCGAGCTCGACGGCGTGCTGGTCGAACGCACCTATTCGGTCTGGCCCGATCTCGAAGCGTTGATGCGCGAGCATCACATCCCGCAGTTCACTGTCGATGCGCATCGCCCGGTCGGGGCGTTCGACATTTTCGGTATCTCGTTCTCGACCGAACTCGGCTACACGAACATGCTCAACGCACTTGATCTCGCGGGCATCGCGATCGAAGCGGTCGATCGAACTGACGATGATCCGATCGTTATCGCCGGTGGTCATGCGGCGTTCAACCCTGAGCCGATCGCCGACTTCATCGACGCGGCCGTGCTCGGCGACGGCGAACAGGCCGTCATCGCGATCACTGCGATCGTGCGCGAATGGAAGGCTGCCGGGCAGCCGGGTGGCCGAGTTGAGCTGCTGCACCGATTGGCCCGCACCGGCAACATCTACGTGCCGCGCTTCTATGACGTCACGTACAAGTCCGACGGCCATCTCGACGGCGTGCGGCCCAATCGCGACGATGTTCCGGCGCGGGTGTCGAAGCACACGTTGATGGATCTCGACGCGTGGCCGTATCCCAAGAAACCCTTGGTACCACTAGCTGAAACCGTGCATGAACGCTTCAGTGTCGAGATCTTCCGTGGTTGTACCCGCGGGTGCCGGTTCTGCCAAGCCGGCATGATCACAAGGCCCGTGCGCGAACGTTCGCTCGACACGATCGGCGCGATGGTCGACGCCGGCCTGAAGGCGAGCGGATTTCAAGAGGTCGGCCTGTTGTCGCTCAGCAGTGCCGATCACTCTGAGATCGGCCCGCTGGCCAAGCAGCTGGCCGATCGCTACGAGGGTTCGAACACCTCGTTGTCGTTGCCGTCGACGCGCGTCGACGCATTCAACGTCGACCTGGCCAACGAATTCTCCCGCAACGGCAGGCGTTCCGGGCTGACCTTCGCCCCTGAGGGCGGCAGCGAGCGCATGCGCAAGGTCATCAACAAGATGGTCACCGAAGAAGATCTCATTCGCACGGTGACAACCGCGTATGCCCAAGGCTGGCGCCGAGTGAAGCTCTACTTCATGTGCGGCCTGCCCACCGAAACCGACGACGACGTTGTGCAAATCGCCGACCTCGCCCGCAAAGTGATTCAAGCCGGCCGGACGGCGAGTGGCAGCCGCGACATCGGCTGCACGGTGTCGATCGGTGGTTTCGTGCCGAAACCACACACTCCGTTTCAGTGGGCCGCGCAGCTCGATCACGCCACCACCGACTCACGGTTGCTGAAGTTGCGTGACACGATTCGCGCCGACCGGCAGTACGGCAAGGCCATTGGATTCCGCTACCACGACGGCAAGCCGGGCATCGTGGAAGGCCTGTTGTCGCGTGGCGACCGCCGGGTCGGTCGCATCATCAAGCAGGTGTGGCGCGACGGGGGTCGCTTCGACGGTTGGAGCGAGCACTTCTCATTCGATCGCTGGATGTCGGCCGCCGACACCGCGCTGCGTGATGAACCCGTCGACGTCGACTGGTACACCACCCGCGAGCGCGACCGCACCGAGGTACTGCCGTGGGATCACCTCGATTCGGGTCTCGACAAAGACTGGCTCTGGCAAGACTGGCAAGACTCGCTGTCTGACATCGAGGTCGAAGACTGCCGCTGGACGCCGTGCTTCGACTGTGGCGTGTGCGACACCATGGGCACCGACATTCAAATCGGCCCGACCGGTCGTGCGCTGCTCCCGCTCACGGTGGTGACCTGAGCACCGATGGGTCGCCAGCCTGACGCTCGCGAGGTCGCACCCGCCGTCCAACGATTGCGGGTGCACTTCGCCAAGCGTGGGCGGCTGCGGTTCACCAGCCATCGCGACTTCCAGCGGGTGTTCGAACGGGCGATCCGGCGGGCCGGCGTCCCGGTCGCGTACAGCGCCGGGTTCTCGCCGCACCCGAAGATTTCCTACGTCGGCGCGGCGTCGACCGGCGCGGCCAGCGAGGCCGAGTATCTGGAGATCGCCGTGACCCAGACCTGCGACCCAGTCGCCGTGCGCGATGCACTCGATGAGGCGCTGCCCACCGGCTTCGACATCATCGAGGTGGTCGAGGCTCGCGGCGGCTCGCTGCCCGACCGCATCGACACGTCGCGGTGGGAGGTGACCCTCAACGGGGTGACCCTGACGGAGGCTGAGATTGCGGTTCAGCGCTTTCTTCAGACCGAGTCGATATCCGTCGAGAGAGTGCTCAAGGATGGGCGCCGCACGCTGGACGCCCGCCTGCCGGTCGTCAGCCTCGGCGTGGTCCAAGGCCCCGATCTGTCCGGCTGTGTGATACTTGAGATGGTCGTCCGGCACCTCACACCTGCTGTTCGACCCGACGACGTTCTCGCCGGACTTCGCCAGGTGAGCGACCTGGCGCCGCCGCTTCCGCCTTTGGTGAAGCGGCTGGCGCAGGGGCACCTCGACGAATTCGACAAGCTCGCCGACCCGCTGGCGCCCGACAGGGACGCTGCCGCCGGAGTCGATTCGGTGGCAGAGATCTCCGCGACGCGGTAGGTCCGGCCCGCTCGAGCGCCGCTCGGCCCGCCCAGACTTTGCCAGATTCCTTACCTGATTTTCTCCACCGGACTTCCGCCGCAGCCCTCGATTGCAGGGCAGCGACGACCGATCACACGCTTGCTCCCGTGCGGTGCCGCCTCGAAAAGGTGGCGCCCGGGGGCCCGACGAAAGACTTTTCGCATGCTCGACAACGAGCCCAGCCATACCCCAGATCAATCCACTACCCCCGATCAATCAACCTCCGACTCCGGCCCCGATTCGACCTCGGGCGCAACCGCGCCCCGTCGCCGCACGGCCGCCAAGAAGTCGGCCGCGAGTGATGGCACGCAGGCCAGCGCCCGGCGCCGGCCGGCCAAGAAGACCGCGGCCGCACCCGAGATGACCGCTGCGACGCCGACGGCCGCGTCCGCAACCGCCGCCGCGCCGGCCAAGACGGCCCATGCCGCCAAGACCGCCAAGACGGCGAAGCCGGCCAAGGCAGCCAAAGCGGCGAAGGCTGCCAAAGCGCCGAAGAAGCCCAAGGACGCCGACGGCGCTGACCAGACATCATCGGAGCCGACGGCAGCACGCACTCGGAATTCCGACGGTGCTCTTTCAGCCGCCGAGCGCCGAGAATGCGGTCGCGGCCCGTTCCACCCGCACCCGGCGGCCAGCGGGTTCGGCAGCCGGCGCCGAGGCCTCGAACGACGGTGCGGCCGAACCATCGGCCAGCACAGATGGCGGCGACGCGGCCGAACGCGACGGCTCGGGCGCTCCGCGCCGTCGGCGCAGAGGTGGTCGCGGTCGCCGGGGCGGCCAAGGCGGCCAGGGCACGCACGGCCACGGCCATGGTGGCGACGGCGAGCACGGCGCCGATGCGGCGCACGGCGGCGGCACTGACGCGCACGACAGCGGCGCCGACGACGGCACTGACGACGGCCAGCATGACCACGCGGACCACGACGCAGACGACCACGAGGGCGGTGACCACGACGGCGAAGGCTCGGCGTCGAGTCGTCGTCGTCGCCGCCGCCGCAGTCGCTCGACCACCGATGGTGTCGTGCGGGCACCCGACGATCCGCCGAACACCGTGGTGCGCATTCGCGAACCGCGCGAGCACGACGACAGCGGCGTTCAGGGCGTCAAGGGTTCGACCCGCCTCGAGGCCAAGAAGCAGCGGCGTCGCGAGGGCCGCGAGCAAGGCAGGTCACGCGGCGGCCGTCGCGGCCTGGTCATTACCGAATCCGAGTTCTTGGCGCGACGCGAATCGGTTGACCGCGTGATGGCCGTTCGTCAGCGCGGCGACCGCACGCAGATCGGCGTGCTCGAAGACGGCATCCTGGTCGAACATTTCGTCACCACGGCGTCGACGACGCGCATGGTCGGCAACGTCTATCTCGGCCGCGTGCAAAACGTGTTGTCGGGCATGGAGGCGGCCTTCGTCGACATCGGCAAGGGCCGCAACGCGGTCCTGTACGCCGGCGAAGTCAACTTCGACACATCTGGTCTCGAAGGCGGCCCGCGTCGCATCGAGTCAGCGTTGAAACCTGGCCAGGCGGTCGTCGTCCAAATCACGAAAGACCCGATCGGGCAGAAGGGCGCGCGGCTGACCAGTCAGATCAGCTTGCCTGGGCGGTACCTCGTCTACGTGCCCGAAGGTTCGATGATGGGCATCAGCCGCAAACTGCCGGACGTCGAGCGGTCGCGGCTGAAGGCGATCCTGAAGAAGGTCACACCTGAAGGTGCCGGCGTCATCGTGCGCACGGCGGCCGAGGGTGCGTCGGAAGAAGACTTGACGCGTGACGTCGCGCGACTGGCCGCGCAATGGGAAGACATCAAGACGAAGTCCGAAACCGCGGATGCGCCGGCGCTGCTGTACAGCGAGCCGGATCTCACGATTCGGGTCATCCGCGACGTCTTCAACGAAGACTTCAACTCACTCGTCGTGCAAGCAGACACCGACTGGGACACCGTCGAGGCGTACGTCGCACACGTTGCTCCCGACTTGGTGCCGCGGCTGTCGCGATGGACGTCTGAGGAAGACATCTTCTTGCAGTACCGCGTCGACGAGCAGATCGCGAAGGCACTCGACCGCAAGGTCTGGTTGCCGAGCGGCGGCTACCTCGTGATCGACCGCACCGAGGCGATGATCGTGATCGACGTCAACACCGGCCGCTTCGTCGGCAAGGGCGGCAACCTCGAAGAGACGGTCACGAAGAACAACCTCGAAGCTGCCGAAGAAATCGTGCGGCAGCTGCGGTTGCGCGACATCGGCGGCATCATCGTGATCGACTTCATCGACATGGTGCTCGAGGCCAACCGTGACCTTGTGCTTCGTCGGTTGGTCGAGTGCCTCGGTCGCGACCGCACCAAGCACCAGGTGGCCGAAGTCACCTCGCTCGGTCTCGTGCAGATGACGCGCAAGCGGGTGGGCAACGGCCTGCTCGAGGCGTTCTCCGAGACGTGCGAAACGTGCAACGGTCGCGGTGTCATCGTGCACACCGACCTGGTCGACCCGGGCGCTTCGCGACCCGCGATTTCGAAATCCGGAGTCGCGGGTGTGGCCCGGGTGGCTGCTGCTCGCGGCAAGGGTTCGCGTCAGCGTGGCGGTCAGGACGGCGCGACACCATCGACCACCAATGGCGTGGCCGCAGCTGCCGATGCGATTGTCGATCTGGTCGCCGATGCTGCCGGCATCGGCACCGCCGATGGCGCGAGCTCCGATGGCGTCAGCGCCGATGGCGCGAGCTCCGATGGCGTGGAGGTGCCGGCTACCAAGACGGCGTCGGGTGCCTCGCGGTCACGTCGTGGCGGTCGTCGCCGTGGCGGGTCGAAGGTGTCGACGGGCGCCGCCAGTACCACCGGGCACGACTCCGGGTCAGGTAACAGCTAGCGGGTATCGCCGCCGCTTGGTCGTCTTGCTTAGCTGGCGCCGTCGCGAAAGACCATGATCGAGCCGCTGTAGCAGGCCACCCAGACCCGATGGGTGTCGGCGTCGTAGGTGATGCCGATCGGGTTCGGATTCGTCGGCACGGTCTGCACGACGTGCATGTCGGTGGTGCGCACTTCGCTCATGGTGTTCGACAAATAGTTGACGACGAAGAGCTTGCTGCCGTCGGGCGAGATCGTCATGCTGCGCGGCGCACTACCGGTCGCGACCCGGATGACGACCGAGCGCGTGCTGAGATCGATCTTCGCGACCAGACCGGAGCCGTTCAAGGTCGCGTAGAGCCAGCGGTCGTCGGGGCTGATGACGACGTGGCGAGGTGCCGACCCGACATTGCTGATCCAGGTGACCCCGAAGGTGTTCAGGTCGATCGCGGCGATGCGGGTGCTGCCCATGACGGCCACGTACGCCGTGCTGCTCGTGCTGTCGACCGCGATGCCGCGCGGGTACGCGCCCAGTGTGACGGTCTGCACGACAGCGCCGGTGGCCGCGTCGATCACGCTTTCGGTGTAGGAGCACCAGTTCGACACCAGCACGTACTTGCCATTGGGCGTGACGGCGACGAACTTCGGCACCGCGCCCACTTGCGTGACCTGATCGATGGCCAGCGTCGTGAGGTTGATGCGATAGACGAAGCTGTTCGGATATTTGTTGGCCGGCGAACACACGTCGGTGCCTTCGCGGGTGAACGGTGCCGCGCCGTACATCGAGTAGTTCGTCACGTAGGCCGACTTATGATCCGGGCTGAATGCGGCCTCGACCGGCGCGCCCTTGTAAATGCCCGGATACTGCGGGTATCCGAAACTCGCCAGGTTCACGGCGTCCGGAATTATCTTCACGAGCTTGTAGCTGCGGTCGTACACGTTGATCGTGTGCAGATACATCATGTTTTGCGCGAGCACCAACCCGGTGCCCGATGCGGCCACCGACTTCTCGTCGAGGTGCCCGGTGATGATCTTCTCCAGCTTCAGGCCGGCGGCACCGACATTCGAGGCGGACGCCGACGGGCTGGCGCTTGTGCTGGTGGTGCGCTGCCGCGCCGATGAGGTGCTCGTCGGCGGCGAGCTGGCCGCAGGCGGCGAGCTCACGATCGCGGGTGCGGGAGCGGGCGACGAAGCCGGCCGGCTGACTTCAGGAGACACGGCTGGTAGTGGCGAACTCGCCACGGTAGGCGTTGGCGGTGCCGGGACAGCCGAGCGCGACGGCGTTGGTGCCGCCAGAGACGCCGGGTGCGCGGTGCACCCAGACGCCAGCAGCGCGGCCAGTACCGCTCCCGCCGCTGCACGTCGCATGGCCCCTATCCTGGCCGACGTTCTTCCCGGCCGGCCGCCGATTCGCATCCGCGTGGCGATCCGGTTTGACCCCTGCGGGCGGCGGTCCGTACTCTTGGGGGCGGCGCGCTCGTGTGCGCCCACTTCCGCGCGTCCCTCGCACCCGCTTCCGGGTGCTGAGCTGTTGCGGTGAGACCAGTTCGACGACACGCTTCACGGCAGGCAGGAGTTCGCGGTGTACGCGATCGTTCGCAGCGGCGGCAGGCAGCACAAGGTGGCTGTCGGCGACGTCGTCGAAGTCGACCGGGTGGCGGGTGAGCCGGGCTCGACGCTGACGCTGGCGGCCCTGCTCGTCGTCGACGGCGACGCGGTAACCAGCGACGCTAAGGCGTTGGGCAACGTGACGGTGACGGCCGAGGTCGTCGATCACACCAAGGGCCCCAAGATCCACATCTTGAAGTACAAGAACAAGACCGGCTACCGCAAGCGCCAAGGCCATCGGCAGCGCCACAGTGTCGTCAAGGTCACCGGCATCGAGACCGGAAAGTAGGGTCACGACATGGCACACAAGAAGGGCGCGTCGTCGAGCCGCAACGGCCGCGATTCGAATGCGCAGTTCCTCGGCGTCAAGCGCTACGGCGGCCAGTTGGTCAACGCCGGCGAGATCCTGATCCGCCAGCGCGGCACCCACCACCACCCTGGCCTGAACGTCGGTCGGGGCAAAGACGACACCCTGTTTGCGCTGTCAGCGGGTCGGGTCGAGTTTGGCACGGCGCGTGGTCGGCGTGTCGTCAACATCGTTCCGGGGACGTAACCTCGGTCTTCTGCGTAGGTTGACGAACACGAGGGCGAACCGATTGCGGTCCGCCCTCGTGCCATTCTCCGGAGCACAGCACCCCGAGCAGCTAGAGCAGGAGGAGACCGATGCCGACATTCGTCGATCGGGTCATCCTCCACGCCAGCGCGGGCAACGGCGGCAACGGCTGCGCGTCGATCCATCGCGAAAAGTACAAACCGCTAGGCGGGCCGGACGGCGGGCAAGGCGGCCGCGGCGGCAACGTGGCACTTGTTGTCGACTCCAACACGACGACATTGCTGGCGTTTCACCATGCGCCGCACCGGCGCGCGACCTCGGGCAAGCCCGGTCAAGGCAGCAACCGCGACGGCGCCGACGGCGAAGACATGATCCTGCCGGTGCCCGACGGCACCGTAGTGAAAGCCGAAGACGGCACCGTGCTTGCCGACCTCATCGGCGAAGGCTCGACCTACATCGTCGCGCAAGGCGGCCGTGGCGGCCTGGGCAATGCGGCGCTCGCCTCGCCCCGCCGCAAGGCGCCGGGCTTTGCGTTGCTCGGCGAACCCGGTGCGGTGCGTGACGTCGTCCTCGAATTGAAGACCGTCGCCGACGTGGCCCTTGTCGGCTATCCCAACGCAGGCAAGTCGTCGCTGGTTGCGGCGATGTCGGCGGCGAAGCCGAAGATTGCCGACTATCCGTTCACGACGCTCGTGCCCAACCTCGGCGTGGTGCAGGCGGGGGAGTCGCGGTTCACCGTCGCCGACGTTCCCGGGCTCGTGCGCGGTGCCAGCGAAGGTCGCGGCCTGGGCCTCGAGTTCTTGCGGCACGTCGAGCGCTGCACCGTGCTGGTGCACGTCATCGACTGCGCGACGATGGAGCCCGATCGCGATCCGGTCAGCGACCTCGAGGCGATCGAAGACGAGCTGGCCGCCTATGACGAGACCGACCTCGGCGGCATTCCACTGCACGAGCGGCCGCGCATCGTGGTGCTGAACAAGGCCGACGTGCCCGATGCGCGTGAGCTCGCCGAAATGGTGCAGGCCGAGATCGAAGCTCGCGGCGTCAAGGTGTTGATCGTGTCGGCGGCCACTCGCGAAGGCTTGCGCGAGTTGCAGTTCGCCATGGCCGAGTTGGTCGAGCAGGCGCGCGCGGCGAAACCGGTCGACGAGGCAACGCGCATCGTGCTGCGCCCGCGTGCGGTCGACGACTCCGGCTTCACGGTGACGAAGATCGGTACGCAGTTCATCGTGCGCGGCGAACGGCCCGAGCGCTGGATCAAGCAGACCGACTTCACCAACGACGAAGCCGTCGGCTACCTCGCCGATCGGCTGAACCGGCTCGGTGTTGAGGTCAAACTGGCCGAAGCCGGTGCCGAGCCTGGCGCCGAGGTCGTGATCGGCGACGTGTCGTTCGACTGGGAGCCCGGCATGTTGTCGGGCGCCGAGCACCGCATCGGGCCGCGCGGCACTGACGCGCGCCTCGACGGCCGGTGAACCTGCCAGTGTCTCGACGGCCGGTGAACCGCCAGTGTCCCGACGGCCGGTGAACCGGCGATGACAACACCTGCGCGCGACGTCGTGACGGCTGCCCGCAAGGTGGTCATCAAGATCGGCTCGTCGTCGCTCACCCGGCCCGAAGGCGGGCTCGACCAAAACAACATCGATGCGCTTGCCACCGCGTTGGTCGCCCGCCTGCGTACTGGCACCTCATGCGTGCTGGTGTCGTCGGGTGCGATCGCGGCCGGACTCAAGCCGCTCGGACTCTCGGCCCGGCCTCGAGACCTCGCCACCCAACAGGCCGCGGCGAGTGTCGGGCAAGGCCTACTGGTCGAGTCGTACGCCAGGGCGTTCGGCGCGCACGACGTGCGCGTCGGGCAGGTGTTGCTCACCTCCGACGACATGGTCAGACGCACGCACTACCTCAACGCCGAGCGCACGCTCAGCCGGTTGATCGAACTCGGCGTGGTGCCGGTGGTGAACGAAAACGACACGGTCGTCACCGAAGAGATCCGCCTCGGTGACAACGACCGGTTGGCCGCGCTCGTAGCGCACCTGATTCGAGCCGATTTGCTGGTGCTGCTCTCCGACGTCGATGCGCTCTACACGGCGCCGCCGTCGCACCCGGGTTCGCGCCGGCTCGACAACGTGCATGGCGAGCACGATCTCGCCGACGTCGACCTAGGGGGCGCCGGCCGGCCAGGCATCGGCTCCGGCGGCATGGTCACCAAGGTCGACGCCGCCAGATTGGCAACCGCCGCTGGCATTCCGGTGGTGTTGACGTCGGCTGGTTCGGTCGCGGCGGCGCTCGCCGGCGAGCACGTCGGCACGCTGTTTCACCCGACCGGCGTGCGCTCCGCTAGTCGGTTGCTGTGGCTCGCCCACGCCACCGCGCCGCGCGGTCGGCTGGTGCTCGACCCAGGTGCGGTCGCCGCCGTCGTCCAGCGTCGGCTTTCGCTGCTACCAGCCGGAATTGTCGCGGTCGACGGCGAATTCGTGGCCGGTGATCCGGTCGACCTCGTCGACGAAGCTGGCCTCGTGGTTGCGCGCGGTCTGGTGAACTACGACGCCGGCGAACTGCCCGGCCTCCTTGGTCGATCTACCCGGGCTCTGGCCGCCGAACTCGGGCTCGGCGTACGAACGCGAGGTCGTGCATCGCGACGACCTGGTGCTGCTCGCCACCCGCTGAGCTGTCGCCTGCCGTTTACCACGACGTGCGGCCGCAGTGACGAGTTCGTCGAAACTGCTCCGCGCGCGCCTGACTCCTGATGCACTAGTCACAGACAAGTAAACGACCCGAAGGAACGGCGAAAGTGAACGCGCTGCAGGCGAAGTTGTGGCACGTCACTGTCACCGTCGGCGGCGATCCGATGGAAGCGTCGTTGGTGCGCGCGGCGCTCGAGCGGCTCTCCGGCGAGCAACCGTTCCTGTTGTCCGGCCGCTACGCGAACGACCGGGCCGAAGTGCGCTACTGGGAAGAAGCGCCCGAGTGCGCCGACGCGGCCGCGCTTGCGTTACGGCTTGTGGGGCGAGCATCGGTCGACAGCCGGCTTGCCCGCGTGGCACGTGCTGGGCATCGAGGTCGTCGATCGACAGGTCTTCCAACGTCGTGGCGGTGAGGCGGGCGTCTCGCTGGTCGCTCCCGGCGGCGGCTGGCGACCCTTCTAAACCGTCGACGTCGCCGAGCGGCCTATTCTTGAGGCATCTCCGCAACCGACTCCGCGCCAGGAGGCCCCGTGACTGACTCCACCTCGGGCGATGTCGCCGCCGATGTGCTGGCGACGGCGCGTCGCGCCAGAGTCGCGTCGACGTTGCTCGCCACGGCCTCGCGCGCCACCAAAGACGCCGCGCTTCACGCGATCGCGGCAGCGTTGGTCGATCGCTGCGACGAGGTGCTCAATGCAAACAAGCTGGACGTCGACGCGGCGGCGACCTCCGGCGCGACCGAGTCGTACCTTGACCGGCTGCGTCTCACTACCGCGCGGGTCGAGGCCATCGCGGCCGACGTCGTACAGACCGCCGGGCTGGCCGACCCGGTTGGCGAGATCGTCCGCGGCGGCGTGCTGGCCAACGGCCTCGAACTGCGCCAGGTGCGGGTACCGCTCGGTGTCGTCGGCATCATCTACGAGGGCCGGCCCAACGTCACCGTCGATGCGGCAGCGCTGTGTTTGAAGAGCGGCAACGCGGTGTTGCTCCGCGGATCGTCGTCCGCGTTGTCGTCGAACGAAGCGTTAGTGGCGATCCTGCGCGATGCCGTCGCGTCCGTCGGGTTGCCGGCTGACGTCGTGCAGCTGGTGCCCGGTGCGGGACATGAAGCGGCGAAGCATCTGATGCGGGCCCGCGGTCTGGTCGACGTGTTGATTCCGCGTGGCGGCGCGAGCCTGATTCGCAGTGTCGTCGAAGAGTCGACCGTGCCGGTGATCGAGACCGGCGTCGGCAACTGTCACATCTACGTCGATGCCGACGCAGATCTGGCGATGGCGCTGGCGATCGTGCTGAACGCGAAGACGTCGCGGCCGAGCACGTGCAACACGGCCGAGACGCATGCTCGTGCACGCCGACGTCGCCGACGCGTTCCTGCCGCTGGCGATTTCTGCGCTACAGCGAGGCGGGTGTGACCATTCACGGCGACGAGCGGGTTGCGGCGGTCGATCCGTCGGTGGTCGCCGCGACCGACGCCGATTGGGATACCGAGTACCTCTCCCTCGACATCGCAGCCGCGGTCGTGCCCAGCCTCGACGCTGCGATCGCGCACATCCGCGCGCACGGCACCGCGCACAGCGAGGCGATCGTCACGCGGTCGCACGACAATGCGCGCACGTTCATCGCCGAGATCGACGCCGCCGCCGTGTTGGTCAACGCGTCGACGCGATTCGTCGACGGCGGCGAGTTCGGGTTCGGTGCCGAGATCGGCATCTCGACCCAGAAGCTGCACGCGCGCGGCCCGATGGGGCTGCCCGAGCTCACCTCGACGAAGTACGTCGTGGTCGGCGACGGTCACGTCCGCTGATCAGCCCGCGACCGCGGCCGATCGCGGCGCCGCGGGTCGGGGTCATGGGCGGCACCTTCGATCCGATTCACCTCGGCCACCTGGTCGCGGCGAGCGAGGTGTTCAGCCACTTCGGCGCTCGACGAGGTGATCTTCGTGCCGGCTGGCGAGCCGTGGCAGAAGGCTGATCGGGAGATTTCGGCCGCCGAGGATCGCTACCAGATGACGGTGATGGCGACCGCGCCGACCCACGGTTCTCGGTCAGCCGCATCGAGATCGACCGACCCGGACCGAGCTACACCAGCGACACGCTCCGCCAGCTCAAGACCGAGCTGACGGCCTGCGCGGGTCGCCGGCCGGAGCTTGTTCTTCATCGTCGGCGCCGACGCGCTGCCGGCATCGCACAGCTGGCACGATGCAGACAAGCTGCCCGTTCTGGCACATTTCGTCGGGGTGACCCGGCCCGGACATGTACTCCGTTTGCCACCAAACTGGCCGCCCGGCAGCGCAAGCTGGCCTAGAAATTCCGGCGCTTGCCATATCTTCTACCCAATGTCGCGAAAGAGTTGGCCTCAATCAGCCGATCTGGTACCTCGTGCCAGCAGAAACATTGACTACATCGCCAACGTCGCCTCTACCGGAGCCAGCCGTGAGGGGGAAGCACGGGCGCTACCGGCCCGGCCAACCCGACGAGGCGGCGACGCCGACCGCTGACGTCATCACCGAGCCCGGTCCGGAGGCGTCACCGGCGCATCCGCAGCCACCGCGTCCGCCGCAGGAGCGACGCCGGCGCGCTGGCTACCGGCCGCTCCGAGGCGCCATCTTTGTGCCCGGCGGAACCACCTTCCATCCGCCGGCTGCGCGACTAGCGCCGACGCCGCCGTCGCTTGCCGCCGATTCGCACCGACACCGTTGCCCGAGTACGTGGCGACCGCCCCAGACGCTGCTGCCACCGATCTCCCGGCACCGACTCGCGGACGACGACGTGCAGCTGTCGTCGCACGGCGGTCCACGCCGAGCCGTGCCAGTCGAGGCTCCCTCGGTCGAGGCCTTGCCGATGCCGTCGCCAGCGGCAGTCGCGTGCCGATCGTCGCAGCCGAGTCGTTCGCAGGCGAGTCGCTCCCTGCCGCGAGAGTCGTCGCTGACCTGCTCGCCGCAGCAGCGGCCGTTCGACTGGCTGCGCACCTGCCGGCACCGACGCTCCGCCGTGCCACGCGCCGATAGCTCCGCGCCCGTGCCGAGCGCCGGTGACTCCGCGCCCGTGACCCGACAGCGCCGCGCCACGCCGCCGGCCACCTTGCCGTCGCCCGCGCCCGCGCAGCCCGCTGCCGTCGCACCGTGGCCGGGCTCGACCGAGTCGCGCCACGGCGGCGACCAGATCCTGCCGGTGAGCGATCCGGCGCTCGGGGTCGGGGCGGCGATGACACACCGCGCGGTCGCTCGCGCTGGCTGTTCGCCGGCCTCGGCGTGCTGCTGATCGCCGTCCTCGTCGTGTTTCTTCTGCCATCGAGCAAGAAGGCGGCCGTCACCGTCCAGCCGCCGACGCCGGGGGTTTCCGGTCGCACGCAGACGACGATGCTCATCCAGCTCAGCGGAAACTTCGGCGGCGCAATCGCCAGCGCACTGGTGGCGCACGACTCGGACGCCAAGATCGGCACCGTGGTGCTGGTTCCCTCCGACGTGATCGCGCAGGTGCCCGGGTTCGGGTCGATGCCGTTCGGGCAGGCGTCGACCGTCGGCGACCCAGGCGCTGCGCGCGGTGCGTTGTCCGATCTGATGGGCGTCACCGTCGACGGATCGTGGACCCTGACGCCGACTGCCCTCGCTGCACTGGTCGACAAGCTGGGCGGCGTCACCGTGCAGGTCGACCGCGACGTCACCAAGACCGTCTGGCGATACGACGACGATCGTGATGCCGCCGGGACGCAGAAGCTGACCGGTTCGTCCGCGGTTGCGTATGCGAGCTTCCTCGCCCCCGGCGAGACCGAGCAGGCTCGGCTGGCCAGGTTCGACGCGGTCCTTCAGCAGGTGCTCGCCGGCTTGCCGCACGACCAGCCGGTCTTGCCACCGCGCTGGCCTCGCTCGGCGCCGGCTCGGTGTCGTCGTTCCGCGCTCGCGCAACTGGCGACCTTGCTCTCAGGGCTTGCCGCCGACAGCGCGGCCGAGTGCACTGACCGACCAGTTGCTGCCGGTGACCGACCTCCAGGCCGGCGGCGACCAGCAGTCGTACACCCTCGACACCGCGACGTACGGCGAAGCTGGTGTCGGCGCAGTTCGCCGCGTCGGTGCCGGCCAGCCGCAAGGCAACGGGTAACCGGGTCTACGTGCAGAACCAGGTCGGCACCCCGGGCCTCGGCGAGTCGACCCGCGACAAGCTTCAACAGGCCGGCTTCCTGTACGTGCACGGCGAGAACACCGCAGACATGCCAAACGCGCAGGACGCCGTCGGCCGTCGTGATCTTCGGGCAGACCGCGGCGCAGATCGCCGAGGGTCGACGCCGTGGCGGCGGCGCTCGGACTGCCGAGTCCGACGTCAAGATCAGCCAGGTTGGCTTCGCGGCTGCCGACGTCGTCGTGAAACTCGGGGTCGACTACAAGCAGTGAGACAATAGTCGGGAGGACGCCATTGAGACGACAGTCGGTAGACGTCGCTTTGGCGGCCAGCCGACAGGAGTTCACCGACGCATGGCTTCGACTGTTCATGAACGCCCGCAAGGCCCGGGCTAACCGCATGACCGCATCCCCTCGAGCAATCGAGCTGGCCGTCGCCGCCGCCGAGGCGGCCGCCGACAAGCTCGCCCACCACGTGCAGGCGTTCGACGTCAGCGATCGGCTGGCGATCACCGACATCTTCGTGCTCGCCGCCGCGCCCAACGACCGGCAGGTGAAGTCGATCGTCGACGCCGTCGAAGACCGCCTGCGCGAGCTCGGCGCCAAGCCGCTTCGGCGCGAGGGCCAGCACGAAGGCCGCTGGGTGCTGCTCGACTACTCCGACATCGTCGTGCACGTGCAGCACACCGAAGAGCACACGTTCTACGCGCTCGAGCGGTTGTGGAAAGACTGTCCACAGGTGCCGCTGCCCGAGCATGTCACCGCCGGATTGCACCAGCCCGACGCCGAGAGCTTCGACGCGCGTGGCGCAGCGGCGGCTGGCAACGCCTGAGTGGGCTGACCGCACGGTGCGTGGTGTGGCGGCACGGCCGCACCGCGTGGAACGCCGAACGCCGATTCCAGGGCCAGCTCGATGTCGAGCTCGACGACCGTCGGCCTGGCGCAGGCGACGGTCGCAGCTGCGCGCACTCGCCAGCCTCTCGCCGTCCGCCATTGTGTCGTCGGATCTTGTTCGTGCGCGCGCGACCGCGCAGGCGCTGGCCGATCCGTCGTCGACCTGCCCGTGCGCACCGACCCGCGGTTGCGCGAGATCGACGTCGGCAGTGTGGCAAGGGCTGACGTTCGACGAGGTGGCCGAGCGTTCGATCCGGCCGAGCGCCGCAGCCTGGCGTGACGGCGGCAGCGGACGGCGCGGCGGTGGCGAGACGCTGGTTGAGGTAGGCGAGCGGGCGACGGCCGCAGTCGAGAAGCGCTGGCTGACGTCGACGACGGCGGCGATGCTGGTCGTGGCCACCCATGGCGCATGCGGCCGGGCGATCGTGGCGTCGATGATCGGGTTGCCGACGACCGTCGTGGCGGTGCGCTCGGGTCGCTGGCGAACTGTTGCTGGTCGGTGGTGGGGGAGAGCCGTCGGGGCTGGCGGCTGTTCGACCACAACGCCGGGTCGCTGCCGGAGGTCGCACTGGGCGACGACCGGTAGTCGAGCGGGGTCCGCTAGACTTCCGCGACGCCCGCGAGGGCAGTTCGGGGCTTTAGCTCAGCTGGTAGAGCACTTGCCTGGCAGGCAAGGGGTCAGGGGTTCGAGTCCCCTAAGCTCCACTCACTGCTCCACCCGGCTTCTCCACCCGGCACGCTCACCCTCGTGTCGCCCAACCCGACTGCCCACGCCCAAGTGTAAGGCGAGCACAGCACGATCACCCCGCTTCATGGTGCATCTCGCCGTCTGGGAAACGCCGTCATAGGGCGGTGACGAGACGACGTGGGGCGAACACGTCCCATACGACGAGTACGGCGAGTATTTGTCGGCCGCGAAGCCGATCAGCCAGGTCACCATGAATAGAGTGACCGTCGTGAAGAACTACGTTGTGTTGCTACGCGGAATCAACGTTGGCGGCAAGAACCTCGTTCCGATGGCGGGGCTTAGAAGCTGCCTCGAAGCGTTGGGCTTCACAAACGTCGCGAC
This sequence comes from uncultured Actinomycetes bacterium, assembly GCA_963836475.1. Taxonomy (GTDB): domain Bacteria; phylum Actinomycetota; class Actinomycetes; order Acidothermales; family Acidothermaceae; genus PALSA-607. The sequence goes on along the minus strand of CAWIJQ010000002.1, from coordinate 71,374 downwards.
GTACATTGCCAGCGGCAACGTGATCCTCGCATCGGAGAAGGCCAGCCGCGGAGATTCAAGCTCAGATCGAAGCCGCGCTGACGAAGAACTTCAAACTGCACAGCGAACTCATCAAGGTGTTGGTGCTCACCCGCAAGCAGCTTCAGGCCGTTGTCGACAACAAGCCTGACGGCTTTGGCGACCAGCCGGCGACGTACAACAGCGATGCGATCTTTCTGATGGGCATTGATGCGGCCGAGGCGATGCGCATCTTTGATCCGCGCGAGGGTGTCGATGCGGTGTGGCCAGGCAAGGGCGTCATCTATTCGCAACGTCTCAGCGCCGAACGCACCAAGAGCCGATTGAACAAAATCATGGCGTCGCCGCTGTACAAATCGATGACTGTCCGGAATTGGAACACGACGGTGAAGCTGTTGGAGCTCCTGAAAGACATGTGACGGTTGCTCTTGGTAACAGCCTTCAACCACTCGAGCTAGAGTCCGGCACCTCGGAATGTGAACTGCTGCTCTACCGGGCGCCAGGACGCGACCCACGCGGTGGTCCAGATCGTTCCAGCGATACCGAGCGAGATGACCCCGTGCTTCAGGTGGTGGTCCGTTGAGCCAGAGTTGCGGCCCGGAAACATCGGCGGCAGTCCGCCGGCTTCGTAGGCGACGTAGATGATGCCTACCGCGAGGAAAACGACGCCAAGGGCGATCAAGGTGACGACCAGGGCTTTCGGCAGGTAGCGCGCCGGGCGGGCACTCGCAAACGCGCCGCGGTGCTCCTGGCCCGATCGCACTTGCCCCGACCGGCCTTGGCCGGACCGGTGATCGCTGGGTGCACACGAAGTTGTGGCCACGACGTGGACGCCTTTCAGTCAGGACTTTGACGCCCATTTCATCGGCTATTGGGGGACCGATCCTTAGGAGTATCGGCACCCGATATAACTGTGATCTTGGATCGGTCGCAGGATCAGTCCGCCGTGCTGGTCGTGTCGGTCAGCGCCTGGAGCACACGCGTCAGTGACCGTCAGCTCGTGCAGCACGAGCTGCGTCAGTTCACGGATTCGGTCCTCGCCCGACGGGGTCAATGCCAGTCGGACGACGCGGCCGTCGTGCTTGTCGGCGGTGCGCTCGATGAGACCGAGTGCTTCGACACGTGAGACCAGTTCGACCGCGCTGTGGTGGCGCACCAGAAGGTACTCGGCCGCCTCACCGATCGTCGGTCCGCGCGGGTCGAGATGGCCCTTGATCGCGAGGAGCAGCTGATGTTGGGTGTGAGTCAAGCCCACCTTCGCCGCTTGCTCCTCGCTCCAGCGATTGAAGGTGCGCAGGGCCACCCGCAATCGCAACAGCGCGGCGTAGTCGAGGTCGTCCGGCTCCTCGATGCCATCGCCGGCATTCATGCCGACTCCGTGCCGGTTGCGAAGGAATCACCGACCTTGCGGCTTGGCACTTGCTCGACGATGATCCTGCACGCGCGGTAGCCCAGCCGAGCGGCGAAGTACTTATGCCCGGGCGGAGCGCCAAGAATTGATTCGACGACGAGGTGCCGGACGCCCTGCTCGATGAGGTCGCGCACCAGCGTGGTGTGCAAGAGATAGCGCGTCTGGTGAGCCACGGACAGGTCTGCCGGTCCGGCAAGAAGAAGCAGGACGGCGGTCAGCTCGTCGACGACGACCACCGCGCGGCCCAGCTCGCGGTTGCTCGGATCGAATACCGCCCACGACTGCACGAAACCCTGATCGTGCTCGCCTTCGCCGACCTGGCTGATCAGATCGTTGAAAGGCTCTGACGTAATCCCGTCCTTGACCCAGTCCCAATCGGGTTCTACTCGCCGGCAGACCAAATTCAGAGCGTCGGCGCGATGCAGGTTCGTACGGACGGCCTGCCGGCTACGCCCGCGCATGTATGCCTGGTGAGATGTCGGCATCGTCAACACGGCGTGTGACGCTGCCCGGCGCCACGACTGTCGTGCGCCACCTGTCGTACAGGAGGTTTCCGGCCGGCAGGCCAGTGAGCTGTAGTAGCACAACGGGCAGCCGCCGCAACAGCTGCACGTAGTTCGGAATCAGATGCGGATGCGCAGAGGCGAACATGACGCGGCGCAGCGGACCGCCGACACTCCACCCGCGGGTCGCGAGCCGGGCCGCGGCGTAGTAGCGCGCGTTGTCGAGCGCAGCCCACTCCTGTGTCGGATAGTGCGACGGCAGCATCACCGGGCTATCCCATCACAGGGATCACGTGCGCGGGCTGATGCGCACCAAAGCGGTACGAGTTGCCGATACCGAGCTTGGATTCTCAGGTGATCGCGGGCGCGCCGCATGGATCGCGCAAAATCGATCGGGCACAGTGAATCCGCGCGGCGACGAGTGTCATTTGTCCCCCCGGGTGACAGGAGTCGTCGCGAAGTGGCGGTCCGGCTCGCGTATCCCCCACGCAGAGCCGGACCGCCGCGCCCCCGGATGGTCAGCCACACCCCCCGACTTTGTGGCCCTCCGAGCAAAAGTGTCGCGGAATGCGGGGACCCTCGAAACCGGCCGACCGGCCAAAGCTCGTCGCGCGGTTGCTCGGCGACTGTGGCGTTCGGCGCAGCCCGCATGTCATCAGCGTGGCTGCTCGCCTGCCGTAAAGTGCGCGAGGGGTTTTTGCCCAACGAGCGCACCCGGCTACATGATCGAGTACCCAGATGAGGAATCGATGAGCGAGAGTTACGACTTCGCCGACCATCCAGCAGCGATGGTTGCCGGTCTGGGCTGCCCTCGACCCGTTTCGCACTGGTCGGCCGAACGCCGACGGGTCGCCCCGCGAGCGCCGCTACGTGCTCGACATGTTTCCCTACCCGTCCGGCGATCTGCACATGGGTCATGCCGAGGCGTACGCGTTCGGCGACGTCATCGCGCGCTACTGGCAGCAACGCGGATACGACGTGCTGCACCCGATCGGCTGGGATTCGTTCGGGCTGCCGGCCGAGAACGCGGCGATCAAACGCAATGAACACCCGGCCGACTACACCTACGCGAACATCGAGACGCAGGCGGCGTCGTTTCGGCGCTACGCGCTCTCGGTCGACTGGTCGCGGCGGCTGCACACCAGCGACCCCGAGTACTACCGCTGGACCCAATGGCTGTTCCTGCGTTTCTTCGAGCGCGGCCTGGCGTATCGCAAGGCGTCGGCGGTCAACTGGTGCCCGCACGACCAGACCGTGCTCGCGAACGAGCAGGTCATCGCCGGCGCGTGTGAGCGCTGCGGCACAGCGGTCACCAAGAAGACGCTGACGCAGTGGTACTTCAAGATCACCGAATACGCCGATCGGTTGCTCGACGACATGCGCTGAGCTCGAAGGCTCCTGGCCCGATCGCGTGCTCGACGATGCAGCGCAACTGGATCGGTCGATCCGTTGGGTGCGCACGTCAACTTCGCGATCGAGGGTCGCGACGAACCGATCACCGTGTTCACCACCCGACCCGACACGTTGTATGGCGCAACCTTCTTCGTCGTCGCCGCCGACTCGCCGCTGGCGGCGGAGTTGTGCGCGCCCGAACAGCGCGATGCGTTCGACGCCTATGTCGAGCAAGTGCGGCGGCTCACTGATATCGATCGCATGTCGACCGAGCGGAAGAAGACCGGCGTTTTCCTGGGCAGGTATGCGATCAACCCGGTGAACGGCGAGCGCATCGCGGTATGGGCCGCCGACTATGTGCTAGCCGACTACGGCACTGGCGCGATCATGGCCGTGCCGGCGCACGACCAACGCGACCTCGATTTCGCCCGCACGTTCGGGCTGCCGGTGCGCGTCGTCGTTTCCACCGACGAGCCCGATCCGGCGCGAGAGCGGCGTCGCGACCTCCGGCGACGGCGTCCATATCAATTCTGGTTCGCTCGACGGCTCCGACAAGGTTGACGGCATCGCCCGCATCGTGGCTGAACTCGAAGCCGACGGTAGCGGCAGCGGCGCGGTCAACTACCGGTTGCGCGATTGGTTGCTGTCACGGCAGCGGTTCTGGGGCACGCCGATCCCGATCGTGCATTGCCCAGTCGACGGCGAAGTGCCAGTGCCGGACGACGAGTTGCCGGTGCGGTTGCCCGACCTGCGTGGCGCCGACCTGAAGCCCAAGGGCGTGTCACCGTTGGCTGCGGCGACCGATTGGGTGAACACCACCTGCCCGAAGTGCGGCGGGCCGGCAACGCGCGACACCGACACGATGGACACATTCGTCGACTCGTCGTGGTACTTCCTGCGCTACTGCTCGCCCGATCGTGACGACGTCGCGTTCGACCCAGCCGACGTCAAAGCGTGGATGCCGGTCGACCAGTACGTCGGCGGTGTCGAGCACGCGATTCTGCACCTGCTGTACAGCAGGTTCTTCACCAAGGTGCTGCACGACATGGGCCTGGTCGAATTCGACGAGCCGTTCAAGGCGTTGCTGAACCAAGGCCAAGTGATCAACCAGGGCAAGTCGATGAGCAAGTCACTCGGCAACGGTGTCGACCTGGGCGAGCAACTCGCGAAGTTCGGCGTCGACGCTGTGCGGTTGACGATGGTGTTCGCCGGACCGCCAGAAGAAGACATCGACTGGGCCGACATGAACGTCGCGGCGGTCGGCAAGTTCTTGGCGCGCGCGTGGCGGCTGGCCGGTGAGGTCACGAGTGCGGTCGGGGTCGACGTGACCACCGGCGATCTGGCATTGCGCCGCATCGACCCATCGCACTGTGCACGACGTGACCAACCTGCTCGACCATTTCAGGTTCAACGTCGCCGTTGCGCGCACCATGGAATTGGTGAACGCGATTCGCAAGACCGTCGACGTCGGCCCTGGGGCCGGCGACCCGGCGGTTCGCGAAGCGGTCGAAGCAGTGGCCATCATGTTGTCGCTGTTCGCGCCGTACACCGCCGAAGACGCGTGGGCTCGGCTCGGTCATGAGCCAACCGTTGCGCAAGCCGGCTGGCCGGCCGTCGACCCGCAGCTGTTGGTCGAGGAGTCGGTTACCTGTGTCGTGCAAATCAACGGCAAGGTGCGCGACCGGCTCGAGGTGCCGCCGGCGATCGGCGACGACGAGTTGCGTGCGTTGGCGTTGGCCGCACCCGCAGTAGTGGCGGCGATCGGCGATCGTGCGATTCGCACGGTGATCGTCCGCGCGCCCAAACTCGTCAACGTCGTGGTCTGAGCAGCATGACACGTTCGCGCAAGGGTCCGCCGGCGGTCGCTATCGTGACCGACTCGACGGCGTACTTGCCGGCCGGGTCGGCCGAGCTGCTCGGCATTCGAGTGGTGCCGCTCCAGGTCATCGTCGGTGGAGTTGTGCGGGCGGAGGGCGAAGAAATCGGGCCGGCCGAGATTGCCGCCGTGCTGCACCGCGGGCACACCGTCAGTACGTCGAGGCCGTCACCGAGCCTGTTCGCAGCGGCATACCACCAAGCGCTGTCGGATGGTGCCACCTCGGTTGTGTCGGTGCACCTGTCGGGTGCCATGTCGGGCACGGTCGATGCGGCCCGCCTCGCCGCCGGAGACGTCGGCGGCGAGATCACCGTCATCGATTCGCGATCGGTCGCGATGGGCATGGGGTTCGCGGTCATGGCCGCGGCTGAGGCAGCGTCGGCCGGCAGTGCCCACGACGCGGTTGTCGACACCGTCAATCGCACGCTTGCCAATACCGAAGCCATCTTCTACGTCGACACTCTCGAGTTCTTGCGCCGCGGCGGCCGCATCGGCGCGGCTAGGGCGATGCTCGGCTCGGCGCTGTCAGTGAAACCGCTGCTGTCGATTCGCGGGGGCCGCATCGAACCGCTCGAGCGGGTGCGCACCTCGTCGCGCGCCATCGCGCGGCTCGAAGAACTCGCCGCCACCATTGCCGGCGATGCAACGGTCAGCGTTGCGGTGCACCATCTCGACGCGCTCGCGCGGGCCGGTCAGGTGGCCGAAGCACTCGACAATCGGCTGCCGCACGTCGACGACATCATGACCAGCGAAGTCGGTGCGGTCGTGGGCGCGCACACCGGGCCCGGGATGCTCGCCGTGGTCGTCTGTCGCCGCTGAGCGCGGTCTTCCACAGGTGCGCCTAGTCGCCCGCACAGCGAGCTGCCAAGCACCAGTCCAGCGGTCGTCGCGCCCATAGCGTGCGACGATGCCTCTCCTGCGTCGGCGGTCTGATCCGCGCGAGCTGGGTGAGGTGCTGCGGCGACTCGAGCGGCTGCGGGTGCCGCCGTCCGCCGTCGCGCCGACCGTCACCGGGTGGGTGCCGCGCGACGCGCGACTCCGCACAAGGGCCAGTCGACGAACCGCCGTCACCCGAAGTCGACGTGCAGCCATCACCAAGCGCGCGCCTGTCCGGCGTCCGGCTTCATGCTTTTGACCCCGGACGTCGAGGTGTGGCCGTTCTGGTCGTCGTTGCTGCGCTGGGTGCCGGCGGGGGCGGCTGGTATTTCGTGCACGCCGCTCCGCATGCGGCGCGAGACTCGCCGTCGGCAGTCGATGCGGTGCCGCGCGCTCCTACATCGGCAGCGTTGCCCTCGGCTCCGGCCGTATGGCCGACTCCGGCTGCGAGTTCAGTCGCGTCGCCGAGCACCGACACCGCGACCGTCGTTGTCGACGTCGTCGGGAAGGTCGCGCATGCGGGTGTCGTCACGTTACCCGCGGGCGCGCGTGTTGTCGACGCGATCGCTGCTGCCGGCGGTGTACTGCCGAACACTGATCTGACTGCACTCGATCTGGCCGGCAAGGTGCTCGACGGTGCCGAGATCTTCGTCGGCATCCCGCCGCCGTCGGGGGCTGCTGCGCAGGCAGCCGGTGGCGTTATTGGCGGAGCGGGTGGCGACACGTCCGGCTCCAACACGGGTGCTGCGAGCGCACCCGCCATCGTCAACCTCAACACCGCGACCGAGGCAGAACTCGAAACGTTGCCGGGCGTTGGCCTGGTCACCGCCCAACGCATCGTGGCCTGGCGCACGCAACATCAGCGGTTCACCAGTGTCGTTCAACTGCAGCAGGTGTCTGGTATTGGGCCGGCGAAGTACGCCGCGCTCGTCGGGCACGTGACCATATGAGCGGGCGGTTGCAGCGCCGGTCCGCAGCCGTGCTGATGCCGGGCGAACCGGCCGAGTTGCGGCTGCTGGTTCCGGGGGGCAGTGCGTGGCTGGTGGCGGCGCTCGCGTTGTCGTGTTCGGCCGCCGCCGGTTTGGTCGCGGCGGTCGTGCTGGCGTCAGTCGGGACGGGTTCTCTGTTGGCGGCTCGGGTGCGCGAACGCGTGGGCCTGCGGGTGTTCGGCGTTGCGCTGGTGTGTGCGGCCGGCGCCGCGAGCGCGGCTGCGTGGCGGGTGGCCGCGGTGCATCGCGGTCCGCTGCCGGGGCTTGCACGTGCCGGCACGACGGTCACTCTCGCGTTGGTTGTGACGAGCGATCCGCATCTGTCGGCTGCGTCACAGCGCCGAGCTGCGTCGTCCGGTACGTCGTCGTCCGGAGCTTCGCCGTTGTCGCAGCGGCCGATCGTCGTGCTCGATGCGCGGGCGACGCGGGTCACCGGCGCGGGCGTGACGGCGTCGATCAGGTCGCCGATTGTGATTCTCGCGACATCGCTCGATTGGTTGTCGTTGCAGCCGAGTCAGCCAGCGACCGCGGTCGGCCGATTGTCGGCGCCACAACCGGGAGAGTTGGTGGCCGCGATTTTCGATGCCCGCGGGCCACCTACGCAGGTCGGCGGCGCTTCGCTGACGCAGCGTGCGGCGGGGGAGTTGCGGGCGGGCTTGCGGGCCGCCGCCACTCCGCTGTCGCCGGGCCCACGAGGGCTGCTGCCCGGACTCGTTGACGGCGACACCTCGCAGTTGCCGCCCGATCTTGCCGACGCGTTTCGCACGACCGGACTCACCCATATCGTCGCCGTCTCCGGCGCGAACGTCGCGATTCTCCTTGGTGCGGTGCTCGTGCTGGCCCGCCGGTGCCGGGCCGGGTTGCGTGCGCAGGCGTGCATCGGGGCGGCTGCGATCGTGCTGTTCGTCATCGTGGCCCGGCCGCAGGCCAGTGTGTTGCGCGCTGCTGCGATGGGGCTGATTGCACTGCTTGCGCTCGCCACCGGACGTCGTCGGCGCGCGTTGCCGGCGTTGTGCGCGGCCGTGTTGTGCCTGATCTACATCGATCCCGCGCTGTCGATGAGTGCCGGCTTCGCGTTGTCGGTGATCGCCACGGCATCGTTGCTTGTCGTCGCCCCGCCGCTTCGGCAGCGGATGGCTCGTCGCCTGCCGGGATGGCTGGCCGATGCACTGGCCGTACCAACCGCGGCGACTCTTGCGTGCGCACCGCTGATCGCGTCGATCTCGGGCCGGGTCAGCTTGTCGTCGATTCCGGCGAACTTGCTGGCCGAGCCCGCGGTCGCCCCGGCGACGATTCTCGGCGTGCTCACGGCGTGCATCGCGCCGCTCTCGTCCACGGCTGCGCAGTGGGTTGCGCGCGCGGCCGGAGTGCCGTGTTCGTGGCTGGTCTTCGTCGCCCGCAGCTTTGCCCGGTTACCGGGTTCGGCCCTGAGCTGGCCCGACGGCTGGCGTGGCGCCGGTGCTGTCGTCGTATCGGCGATTGCTGTCGTGCTTGCGGTTGTTGGATACCGCCGGTACGCCAGTCGGTTGGTACCGCGGTCGGTGTTGGCGTGTGTACTCGCCGTCGTTCTTGCCGGCGTCCTCGTGGTCGGCGGCGTCGTCGTGGCGCGCGGCTCCGTCGTCCGCTGGCCGCCGGCTGATTGGCAACTTTCGGTGTGCGACGTCGGGATCGGTGTCGCGGCGGTCGTCCGCACCGGACCGCAGGCTGGGCTGCTTGTCGACGCTGGCCCGAGTCCGCCGGCAATCGATCGATGTTTGCTGGCGCTCGACGTGCGCGAACTCTCGGCGATCATCTTGAGCAGCGCGGCCCCTTCGGTCATCGGCGGGCTGCCGGGGGCGATGCACGGCCGCGTGGTGCGCGGCGTCAACATCGGCGGCACGTTTGCCGCTGACGGCGTCACCCGCATTCAAGGCTGGACGACGTCGGTGCACGTCGCGCTGTCGACTGGCGCACCCGGCCGGCCGACGTCGGTCGGCTCGGTCACCTGGTCGGTCGACGCCGAAGTCGCCGCCGCCCGAGAGGTTCATGTCTGGCTGCCTGGCATGGTCGCTGTTGTTGGAGCCGTTGACACCGGCAAGAGCACCGCTGCGCGGCAGCCAACTGTGGTCGTCAATGGGCAGCTGGTGGCGGCCGTGAATCGGGCCGGCGGCGGCGACGTTGCGCTCTCGATCGCCGGCGACCGGCTCCGCGTATCGACGCGGCGCGGTTCGCATCTTGTGCGGCCGCCTGCTGCCGAACCCGTGCAGCCGTGCAACAGCGGCGCACCGACGTCGTCCGGCGTGGCATGCTGCCCTCTGTGCCCAGCGCCTCCACCACCTTCGTCACCGCGGTCGTCGGCGATGACGAGTTTCTCGTCGAACGCGCGGTCGCCGCCGTGATCGCCCACGCGCGCACGCTCGACGCCGACACCGACGTGCGCGAGTTGGCCGCGACCGACTTCGAGGCCGGTCAGTTGGCTGAGCTCACCAGTCCCTCGTTGTTCGGCGAGCGCCGGGTGCTCGTCATTCGTGATATCGACCTGCTGCCCAAAGAGCGCGTCGACGACGTGGTTGGCGCGATGCGGGTGGCCGCCGACGACATGGTGATCGTGGTGACGCACAAGGGCGGTGTACGCGGCAAGGCGATGCTCGACGCCGCTCTCGCCGCCGGCGCGACCCGGGTTGATTGTGCCCGCATCACCCGGCCCGGTGAGCGGGTTGATTTCGTGCGCGCCGAATTTCGCCGCGCCGGCCGGCCGGTTGCCGACGATGGTGCGCGCGCGCTGATCGAGGCGGTCGGCAACGACCTGCGCGAACTCGCGGCCGCGTGCGCGCAGTTGGCCACCGACACCGACGGCCGCATCGATGCCGAATCGATCGCGCGCTATTACCGTGGCCGACCGGAAGCGAACGGGTTCGCGGTCTCCGACCGGGCACTCGAAGGCCGTCTCGGCGACGCGCTCGAGCAGTTGCGCTGGGCGCTCGCGGTCGGCACGGCGCCGGTGCTGATCACCAGTGCGCTAGCGCAAGGAGTGCGGGCGTTGGCGAAGGTGGCCAGCGCGCCGCGCGGCATGGGCGGCGCCGAACTCGCCCGCGAATTGGCGATGCCGCCGTGGAAGATTGATCGGGTGCGTGGGCAACTGCGTGGCTGGACGCCGTCCGGCGTGTCGGCGGCCGTGACGGCCATCGCCCAGGCCGATGAGCAGGTGAAGGGCGGCGGCACCGATGCCGGCTACGCCCTGGAGAAAGCGGTACTTTCGATCGTCGCGGCTCGCCACGACCGATGAGCGCTCGGTGCGCTTCGCCCTATGACTAAAGCGAAGCGGCGCGCTTCGCCAGGGCCGACTTACGGTTCGCGGCCTGGTTAGCGTGAATGACGCCCTTGCTGGCGGCCTTGTCGAGTTGGCGGTTGGCGGCGCGCAGCAGCTCAGGCACGTCGGGCGACCCGGCGTCCGCTGCTTCGCGGAAGCGCCGCACGTGGGTCTTGAGCGAGGACTTCACGGCCTTGTTGCGCAGCCGCGCCTTCTCGTTCGTACCGATGCGCTTGATCTGGGACTTGATATTCGCCACGCGGGAAGCCTCTGATATCGACGGAGTGGTGTTGATGTCGCCGGCCTAGCCGAATTCGGCCGGGCACAAGCGATCAGAGTACCGGCCCGGCGCGCTCAGCGTCCAACCGGCCGTGTTCAGCTGGCCGTGGGACGATGGAGCGCACCCCCAGTGCCACCGGGACATAGACCCCTGCCGCAATCGGGGCGTAGCCCCTAACCCGAGAGAAGCGCGTGCCGCCCAGACGTACCGACCCGGCGACGATCCGCAATTTCTGCATCATCGCCCACATCGACCATGGCAAGTCGACACTGGCCGACCGCATGCTTCAGCTCACCGGCGTGGTCGACGAGCGGTCGATGCGCGCCCAGTACCTCGACCGCATGGATATCGAGCGCGAGCGCGGCATCACCATCAAGAGCCAGGCGGTTCGGCTGCCGTGGCGGGTCGAAGGCAACGACTACGTACTCAACATGATCGACACGCCCGGCCACGTCGACTTCACCTACGAGGTGTCGCGGTCACTAGCGGCGTGTGAGGGCGCGATCCTGCTGGTCGACGCCGCGCAAGGCATCGAGGCGCAGACGCTGGCCAACCTCTACCTGGCGATCCAGAGCGACCTGCACATCATTCCGGTGCTCAACAAGATCGATCTGCCGGCCGCGCAGCCGGAGAAGTACGCCGACGAATTGGCTCACATCATCGGCTGCGACGCCGGCGACGTGCTGCGGGTCAGCGCCAAGACAGGGGACGGCGTTCGGCAGCTGCTCGATCACGTCGTGCGCACCGTGCCATCGCCCACCGGCGTGGTGGACGCCGCCCCGCGGGCGCTGATCTTCGACTCGGTCTATGACGTCTATCGCGGCGTGGTCACCTACGTGCGCGTGGTCGATGGCCATCTCTCGAGTCGCGAACGCATCAAGATGCTGTCGAACGGCACCACCCATGAACTGCTCGAGGTGGGTGTTATCTCGCCCGATCCGATTCCCACCGAGGGCTTGGGTGTGGGCGAAGTCGGCTACCTCATCACTGGCGTGAAGGACGTTCGCCAGTCACGCGTCGGCGACACCGTGACGGTTGTCGGCCGGGCGGCGACCGAGCCGCTCGCCGAGTACACGTTGCCGAAGCCCATGGTCTACTCCGGGCTGTATCCGATTGATGGCAGCGAGTACCCGCTGCTGCGCGACGCGCTCGACCGTCTGCAATTGAACGACGCGGCGCTTGCTTACGAACCTGAGACGAGTGCAGCCCTCGGCTTCGGATTCCGCTGCGGCTTTCTCGGTCTGCTGCACCTGGAGATCGTGCGCGAGCGACTCGAGCGCGAGTTCAATCTCGCGCTGATCTCGACCGCACCGAACGTGGTGTACCGCGTTGTGCGCGAAGACGGTCGGGAGATCACCGTCACAAACCCGAGCGAGTACCCCGAAGGAAAAATCGCCGAAGTGTTCGAACCTGTGGTGCGGGCCACCGTGCTGTCGCCGAGCGAGTACGTCGGCACGATCATGGAGTTGTGCCAGAGCCGCCGCGGCAGCTTGCTCGGTATGGATTATCTGTCGGCCGACCGGGTTGAACTGCGCTACACGATGCCGATGGCCGAGATCGCGTTCGACTTCTTCGACCAGCTGAAGTCGCGCACGCGTGGCTACGCCAGCCTCGACTACGAACCCACCGGCGAACAGGCGAACGACTTGGTGAAGGTCGATATCTTGCTTCAAGGTGAGGCGGTCGACGCGTTCAGTGCGATCGTGCACAAAGACAAGGCCTATACCTACGGCGTCGAGATGACCAAGAAGCTGCGCGAGCTCATCCCGCGCCAGCAGTTCGAGGTGCCGATCCAAGCTGCCATTGGCTCGCGCATCATCGCCCGCGAAAGCATCCGCGCGATCCGCAAAGACGTGCTCGCCAAATGCTATGGCGGTGACATCACCCGAAAGCGCAAACTGCTGGAGAAGCAAAAAGAAGGCAAGAAGCGCATGAAGATGGTTGGCCGCGTCGAGGTGCCGCAAGAAGCGTTTATCGCCGCGTTGTCGACGACGCCCACGACCGGCAAGGAGTAGTACGTGACCGAGCCTACGGTCGTCTCCATCAATGTCGGTACCGCTAAACCGTTGGCCGGCAAGTCAGGTGAGAGCGCGATCGACAAACGGGGTGTGCCCGGCCGTATTCCGGTGCGTTTCCTGGGTGTGCACGGTGACGAGCAGTCAGACAAACAGAATCACGGCGGTGTCGAACAAGCGGTGTATGCCTACGCCACCGAAGACCTCGACGAATGGGCCGCGCAACTCGGTCGTGACCTATCGCCCGGGCACTTCGGTGAGAACCTTTCGACGCGCGGTGTCGACGTCACCGGTGCGGTGATCGGCGAGAAGTGGCGCATTGGGACGACGGTGCTCCAGGTCAGCGTGCCTCGAATCCCGTGCGTCGTGTTCCAGAACTGGATGACCGAACCACAATGGGTGAAGCGTTTCACCCACGCAGGGAAGCCCGGTGCCTATTTGCGGGTGCTCACTGAGGGCGACATCGGGGCGGGCGACGACATCGTGGTGTCAGACCGCCCGCCGCACAACGTCACGATCGGCCTTGTCTTCCGCGCGCTGACCACGGATCGCAGTCTCATGGCGCAACTGGCCGACGTCGAAGACTTGCCGCCCGACCTCCGCGAACAGGCTCAGCAGAGTGTGAGTTCGTCATAGCCGGAGCTGTCACCGGCCGCCTCATGCAGCGCGATTTGCTGCCATCGGCGCGAGCGTCGACCTCCGGCCGGCATCCTTCGCATCCCCTCCAACATCCTCAACTGCCGAGAGCGGTGCTCGGAGGTGTCGCTCGTGGATCAGTCTGTCGTTTTGGGTGACAGTCGGAATCGTTCGGAGAGCTGCTCGACTATCGAGGCGGGCGGGTTTTCCTCGCTGGTGGTGAACACCGGGAGATTGAGCGCGTGTGCCTGCTGAGTCACTTCGGCGTCCCAGAGCGCATCTCGTTTCAGTCGCGTCTCGAGGACGGTCGCTGGATCGAGGTCGCCCCAGTTGGCGCGGGCTCGGTCGGGATCGCCGTAGCGGTGGGTCAGTGCGTTGCGGCGAAAGTCCTGTGTCGGGATGAGGAATGCGGCTTGTGCGGGCCAGGTCAGCAGCGGGGCCAGGTCGCGGGGAAGCACACCGTAGTAGTCCACGAGCACTATGCGGTCACCGGGCCGTGTGCGGAGGTCGTCGATGAGGAAGTCGATGGTCTCGCCGTAGCGGCCGGCCATGGCAGCGAACGCTTGTTCTGGTGAGCGATTGCGCCAGTTATCTCCTGGACGGTGATCACGAGCCGCGGCCAGGTGGGGGTGCTGCTCGGGCGAGCATCGGGTCAGCCAGTCGTGTTCGGCGCGGTCGCCCGAGTAGACCTCGCAGCCGAAGCGGTCGGCGAGAGCGGCGGCGACCGTTGACTTCCCGGAGCCGGTGCCACCGGCTAGCCAGCGGACATGTCGAAATAGGGCGGGCAGATTCTCAGAGGGTGCGAGAGAGGTGGGAGTTTTCGTAGAGGCCATGGCGCCATGGTGAGGGCTAACCACTCAAAATTGCAGTCTTGTTTTTAGGCGCTCGATGACCGCATTCTGAAAGGGTAAGCACATCCGCTGATGAGGCTGGTTGCGCGGGCGAAATGGCGGTTGCCGAGGCGCGAGCCTGGCGTGGTGCAGACGAGTCGGCAAGAGCCTTGCTTAGCGCGGATTCAGTCGTGCAGCACCGGCGTGTAGGAGATACCGATGATCGCGCCTTCGGGTGACTGCAGCCGAGCGACTGTCTGACCCCATGGTTCCACCCGAGGTCCATGCAGCAGGTCGAAGCCGTCGTGTTCAAGTTCTTGGCTGGCCGGAGCGACCGCATCGGCGCTGTCCACATCGAACTCGATGCTGACCTGCGGTATCGGTAAATCTGCGGGCCACTGATCGGTTCCGAAGCAGGCCTGAGCGGCCTGCGAAAGCGGCCAGATCCCGAACGACTTACAGCCGGCGATCTGCTCGCTGTGGTAGTAACCGCCGCCCTCGCCCTGCAGGGGCAGGCCCAGCGCTTCGACGTACAGATTGCGGCTGGTGATCGGATCGGGAGCAATCACCGCCACTGTCGCCAGGAAGTTGATGTCCATGGTTCCTCCTCGGTTGTCCATTCCCGATAACCACCGAACAGCCCGAGCATCCCCCGAGGGCGCTGCCTCTGAACGCCCTCATTTGGCGCGTAACCCGCGATTGACCGTGCCGGGTCTGGCCCGGAGGTTTTGCGCAGGGTGCTGGGCGCAGCTGTGGCGAGGCTGTTTCGATGGCGGCTAGACGATGATGGCGCGCACCCGCAACACTGCGTCGGTGATGTGAGCCGGGCCAGTCACGACGACTTGACCCAGTGGGATGTTCGCGCCGGTAAACAGGCGCCACGCGGAGTCAGGCGACAGCGTCACGGTCGCGGTCGGGTCGGTAGCGGCACGTTCCTCCATCACCCACTCGCTACCGCCGGGCGACAGAGTCCAGCAGGCCACGCCAGCGACTGCCACCTCAAGGGTGGTAGCCGCGTCGGTCGGCTGACCGAGTTGATGCGGCACCGCCCACATGAATGTGCGCAGCACCTCGGGCAGGTGATCAGCATGGTCTTCGACACGATCGACGGCTTCGCGCATCTGGGCGTAGTCGTCAAGGTGCGCGCTCTCGGGCGTGGTTCTACGAATGGCGGTCCAAAAGCCGGTCTTGCCGTGCGCGCCGCCAAGGTCTACCTTCTTCCACTAAGAGATTAGTGGAAGGGTAATTATGATCGAGTTCCAGCTCGATACCGGCTCGGGGGTGGCGACCTACCTTCAGCTGGTCCAGCAAGTTCACCAGGCGCTGCAGTTGGGGCTCCTCGAACCGGGCGACCAGCTGCCGACGGCTCAGCAGGTCGTCGGCAAGCTCGCGATCAATCCGAACACGGTGCTCAAGGCCTACCGTGACCTTGAGCGCGAGGGACTGGTTCGTGCCCGGCCGGGTCTCGGCACGTTCATTACGAACTCACTTCCTCGCACGGATCCCGCGGTCCAAGCGCGTTTTCACGCCAATATGACCGATTGGCTTCGGTCGGCTCGTGCGGCTGGCCTTGGGCCCGAAGATATCGAGGCGATCTACCGAACGGCGTTTCGCAGCTGCTTCGCCGAAGGGGTCGCATGACCGCGGTCGTCGAAACTCGCGCCGTGCTCGAAACTCGAGGTCTTGGCAAGCGGTACGGGCGCCGCTTCGCGTTGCGCGGCTGCACGCTGTCGATTCCCGAAGGCAAGGTTGTCGGTTTGGTGGGACCCAATGGCGCGGGCAAGACCACTTTGCTGCAGCTTGCTGTCGGACTTCTGCGGCCAACGGAGGGCAGCATCGAAGTGCTCGGTGGATGTCCCGGCGGGGGTGCTGCGCAGCTCGATCGTGTCGGGTTCGTGGCACAAGAAACGCCTGCGTACGCACGTTTGTCGGTGGCGAATCACCTGCGCATGGGTGCGTGGCTCAACACGAACTGGGACGCCGAGCTGGCGCGACGCAGGATTCGTGAGTTGGGATTGGATCCGCGACAGCGTGCCGGGTCGCTGTCTGGTGGTCAGCGTGCGCAGCTCGCGCTGACGTTGGCGATCGCCAAGAGGCCGCAGCTGCTCATTCTTGATGAGCCGGTGGCCAGCCTTGACCCGCTCGCGCGCCGCACGTTTCTGCAGAACCTGATGGAGGTGGTTGCCGAGCATGGCGTCAGCGTGGTGCTCTCCTCTCACCTCGTCACAGATCTGGAACGCGTATGCGACTACTTGATCGTGCTCGTCGATTCGCAGGTGAAACTGGCCGGGGAGGTTGCGGCACTGCTGGGATCACATCATCGACTCTCGGGTCCGCGCAGAGACGTAAGCACGCTTCCCGCGAATCAGAATGTCATCGAAGAAAGCCATACAGACAAGCAAACGACCCTGTTGGTACGCACCGACGACCCGATCCTTGATCCAGCGTGGATCGTCAAGCCGCTGACCCTAGATGACGTGATCCTCGCCTACATGGGCCAGGCGGCCGGCGACGATGCGAACCGCAGATCGTCGCTCGGAGTCGTTCGGTGATCAGGTTCTCGTGGTTGCAGGCGCGCGCCCAGACGATCTGGAGCGCGGGGGTGCTGGCGATCATCGCGGCTGCGCTCGGGATCACCGGTCCCCGACTTGTGCACCTGTACACCAGCACTGCTGCGACCTGTCAGGCCCGCGGCGATTGCCAGTCGGCGATGCATGCATTTCTCAACAATGACGGCGTGATCCGGACCGGTCTTGGCGCACTCGTGGTGTGTGTGCCCGGCCTCATCGGCATGTTTTGGGGTGCCCCGCTGGTGGCCCGCGAATTCGAAGCTGGCACATTCCGGGTGGTGTGGACGCAAGGTGTCGCGCGGGGTCGTTGGCTAGCTGGAAAGCTCGTGGTCGTCGGTCTCGCGAGCGTCGCTGTCACCGGATTGTTCAGCTGGCTCTTGACGTGGTGGGCGAGCCCGCTCGATCGCGCGAGTGCGAAGGTGTTCAGCACGTTCGAGCAACGCGACATCGCCCCGCTCGGCTATGCCGTGTTCGCATTGGTGCTCGGCGTTGCGGCGGGCGTAGCGCTCCGTCGCACGGTTCCGGCGATGGCGGCGACGCTTGTCGCGTACGTCGTCGTGCGTGTCGTCGCGACCTCGTGGTTGCGACCGCTCCTCATGAGCCCGGTACACCGCAGCCTTCCGCTTGACCCGCAGTCGACGGGTTATGGCACGTCGGTTTCGGGCATCTCCGGCCTCGCATTCTTGATCCGAGGGCACCTGCCGCAGTCCTCATTGGAACCCGCCATCCCCACGATGCCGAACGCGTGGATCTACTCGAACCGAATCGTTGACCGCACCGGCCACGGCTTGACGAATCAGGTGCTCCGCGCTGACTGCCCCACAATCGGCGACAACTCCGCTCCCGGACCATCGGGTGGGTCCGGCGCCTCGCACACGCAGGTACCGGCCGCCGTTGCGCAGCGACTCCATGACTGTGTCGCCAAGGTCGGTGCGACGTATCACCAGCTGGTGACCTACCAGCCGGGCAACCGGTACTGGGCGTTGCAGTGGTGCGAAGTCGCGGTATTCGTCGGCGCGACCGCCCTCCTCGGCGCGGTCTGCTTCTGGGCAATCCGCCGCCGGCAGGCATGAACCCGAACGACCACGGACATGGCCCGAACGCCGTTGAACTTCCGGCCCACGACGCCGTAGGACGCAGACGGCGCTGCCCGCAGAAGGTGCGTCTTGGAAAGACACTCTTCTGTAGCCGCGATGACGCACGTTCGGTCGTGCCGACGAGGTGACGTCACTTTGAGATGGTGTGGCGTCGGATCGATCACGCGAGGCAGCCGCGACTGTGACGTTCACGATTTAGTGGTGGCGGCGGATCCATGCGAGCGCGGCCATGTAGGCGAGCCCGGCGACGGCGCAGATCGACGTCCACGGGTTGCCGCTGCCGCCGCGTGCGAGGTTGACGATGGCGCCGCCGAGGCAGAACAAGATGGTGGCAACTCCGGTTACCGCTGTCGCGCGCAGGTCCAGCATCGTCTGCCGTTCGTCTCCTGAGAGCCGAAGAATCGCAGCGACATCTCCGTCCCCACGTGACCACACGACCAGTGCTATGCAGCACAGCGCGTAGAAGCCTGCGACGCCGACCGCCCATCCGTGGTCACCGCCAGCCCAGATTGCCGCCGCGACGGCGCCTCCAAGAATCGCGAAGGTCGCCAGCGCGGCGTGCTTGCGGGCTGCGGTCTTTATGTGCTCGGTCATCATCGTCACCTCGGGTCGGCGTCGAAGAACAGGTCTTCGACAGCGCTGGCGAAGAATCGTGCAAGTCCTAACGCCAACGGCAGCGACGGCAGGTACCGGCCGGCCTCGATGGCGTTGATCGTCTGCCGTGACACGCCGAGCTTCGTACCGAGCTCGGCCTGGGACAACCCGCCGGCGGTTCGAAGCTGACGTACTCTGTTTTGCACGATGTAAAGCTAGCTTGTCACGCCGGTGGTGTCAAGGTCGCTTTCCATAAGGGATCGAGGATCCTCACGAACATTCGGTCAAGGTCGACTTACGATCCAGGTGTGGATGTCACCCTCGACGTGCAGACCGTTGCCCCCCGCACGTTGGCTGCGGTGCGGCGCGAGGTCGCACCGGGCGCAGTGGGCTCGGCGTGGGGTCCGGCCGTGGGAAAGGTGTGGGATTTCATTCGGAGCCAGTCAGGGCTGTGGACTGACGGCCACAACATCTTCGTGTACCACCACGCGCAACAGCCCGGCTCGCCGTTGCTGTGCGACTTCGGTGTCGAGGTCACGCGCACATTCGAAACCGCCGGCGAGGTGTACGCGACCGAAACGCCGGGTGGCGAAGCCGTCGTAGCCGTCTATCGCGGGCCGTATGAGCACATGAACGAGGCGTACGAGGCCGTCGACACATGGATGGCCGCGAACCAGAGGGAGTCCGCCGGGCACTCGTGGGAGATCTACGGAGATCCGACGCCGGACCCAGCCAACACCGAGACGACCGTCTTTCATCTCCTGAAGCAACGCCCATAACCGTGGGCGACGATGAAGGTCAGCGTGCAGACGACGACCAATCGTGTCGCCCTCAAATGCCGAAGTGACGCGCACCCGAGCCGACGATGCGTCATGCATGTGATGTGTCCGCCGATCCTCGGCGACGCGTCGCTTTGCGCGAGTGCGGGCTCCAGATCCCATCGGACAAACCAGTGGCGACAGTGCTGTGCGATCGGTACGTTCGCTTGTCGTGACGGCTGCCCCATCTATTCCAGCAGGTATAGCGCTTCGAGACGCCGCGGCGGCGGATGCGGATGCGGTGGCCGCATTGCACGCCGATAGTTGGCGGCGGTTCTATCGTGGCGCTTACTCGGATGATTTCCTCGATGGTGATGTGCTCGCCGACCGCCAACTTGTGTGGTCAGCACGACTCTCACAACCATCGCTGGCGAGACGCACCATCGTCGCGACAACTAGCGATGAGAGACTCGTCGGTTTCGTCCATGTGGTCCTCGATGACGACGCAACGTGGGGGTCGCTGGTCGACAACATCCACGTCGGGAGGCTCTATCAACGCACCGGCATCGGGTCGCAGTTGATCGCCATAGCGGCCGGGATCGTCGCGGATTCGGCGACCTCTAGCGGGCTTTACCTATGGGTGCTGGAGCAGAACACGGGCGCGCAGGCCTTCTATCAGCGGCACGGCGCGACGTCTGCGGAGAAGACGACTGTCCAGCCACCGAATGATGTCCAAGGGCGCCTGAACGGATCTCCGATGAAGCTTCGGTATGTCTGGGCCGACGCGCGCGATGTACAGCCGGGCTAGCGGCCAAGGTGATCGACGTCCGTCA
The DNA here is from genome assembly GCA_963836475.1 of uncultured Actinomycetes bacterium. Taxonomy (GTDB): domain Bacteria; phylum Actinomycetota; class Actinomycetes; order Acidothermales; family Acidothermaceae; genus PALSA-607. The sequence goes on along the minus strand of CAWIJQ010000002.1, from coordinate 51,407 downwards.
ACGCGTGGATGGCAAGACGTAGACGCGCTGGGTGGCTTGGTGGCGTACCTAGTTCGAGGCGACGAAAATCGCGATGAGCGGCGCCACGACCAACAGCAACACAACGCAGACGAGGCCGATCAGCATTCGGCGCACGCCCCGCCGACGCACATTGGGGCGGGCGATCCCTCGTATTACCCGCAGCACGCTGTCGAGCTGTTTGTCCCACAGGTAGGGACTACGGCCATCAGCCCAGCCATCGGTCGGATCAGGGATATTGCGCGCCACCCGCTCAGTATGGGCGTTGCGGCCCCGTCACTGCCAGGGCCGTTGACGTGCACGTCGCACGTGCGCGCGTCCCGTAGTCAGCCGAGTCCGACGGCCGCCGGCTCGACCAGATGGGCATCGACGAGGTCGGCCCACAGGTCTTTGGGCACCACCTCCTGGTACCGCTCGACGTTGCTGTCGACCTGGTCGGCGGTGCGCATGCCGATCGCCACGCTTGAAGTAGCGGGGTGTAGCAGCGCGAAGGCAATCGCTGCGGCGGGAAGTGTCGTTCCGTGCCGATCGCAGACGGCCGCAAGTTGGCGGGCGCGTTCGATAAGTTCGGGCGGCGCCTGGTCGTAGTTGTACCTCGCATCTGATGCGGGCCACGAAGTACTGAGCAGCCCTGTGTTGTACACACCGGCGACGACGACGCCGCCTCCGGCGGCGAGGGCGGGCTCGAGCACTGTCCGCAAGCCCCCGTTCTCGAGCAGCGTGTATCGGCTGGCAAGCATCGCGACGTCGAGCAGACCGTCGCGGAAGAGTTCTGCCAGCTCGTCGACAACATTTGTGCCGACGCCGATAGCGCCCACGACTCCCTGAGCCCGAAGCTCTGCGAGCGCCTCAAGCGCTTCGCGAGCTGCTCCTTCGCGGAACTGATCGGGGTCGTGCGCATAGAGGATCTCGACGTGGTCAGTTCCTAACCGCTGCAGGGATTCGTCGAGCGACCGACGTACACCGTCACGCGAGAAATCCCATTGCCGTCGAACATCGCCCGGCACATCGAAGCCGTCATCGTCGCGCGGCATCGGGTTGGGATTGGGTACGAGCAGGCGGCCCACCTTCGTCGAGATGACGTACTCGTCACGTGGATAGCGCGCCAATGCCTGTCCGAGGCGGCGCTCCGAGAGGCCGAGCCCGTAGTGCGGTGCCGTGTCGAAGTACCGGATGCCACGTTCATATGCTCGCTCGACCGCGCCCGCCGCCTCCTCGTCGGACACAGCGCGGTACAGATTGCCGATGCTCGCCGCGCCAAACGCGATCTCGGAGAGCCGAAGGCCCGTCGAGCCAAGCGCACGCGTCGGGACGGGGACCTGGTTCATGCAATTCCTTTCTCCGATCTGGCCATGGGCAACTTCGTACCGGCGTTCGGTTCCGTGGCGGGGTTTCCGGGCCGTCGTGCCTTTGCTGAGTATGTCCTTGCGGCGCCGCGCAACCTACACGGCAGGCCCTCGCACGATGTGCTGTCGCCGAGAACGGTTCAGCGGTCGGCCTCGCGTCGCCGTCCGCGCAACACCAGGCCGGCATCTTCCAGTGCTGCTTGCATGCGCAGGCGCTCGGCCTCGCGATCGAGTCCTTCGGTTCCGTCGAGTGCCTCGGGCACTTCGAGTGCATGACACGCATCGACGAGCACCCGGTCGTACGCAGTGCCGGCCGCTATCACTTTGGTCGCCTTGCCAGGGATCGGCCTTGGGTCGGCGTAGGTATCGAGCCAGCGCTGAATGCGGCGCAGACTTTCCGCGAGGTCTTCGATCGGCCGGCCGATCGGCTGTGGTCGTGGTGGTTTGACCTGAAGCCAGCGTCGCGAGATTCGGTCGCGGAGCCGGGCATGGAGCGGGGGGCTTGTAGCCGGCAGCACGGCGAGCACGCACACCATGACGGTGATCGCGAGCCAGAGCGCGAACCACACCAACGGACTGCCGCCTCCTTGGGCGCATCAATTGCGCTCCCATATCGGCCAACGGGCACTCCCTTTACGGGACCAATTTCGAGCGCACCCACTCGCAGGCCGCCCGATCGTCAGCGACATCCCGCAGACTGTCTGCGTGCCCTCAACCCTCCCGGACGGCGATCCCGCGCCAGCCGACGGCGCGTTGCCGGTCGACGTCCGCGCGCAGCTCGGTCAAGCGCCGTTCAGTGTCTACGTGCACGTGCCCTACTGCGCGACCCGCTGCGGCTATTGCGATTTCAACACCTATACCGCGGCCGAACTGGGTGGCGGCGCGAGCCAGGCGTCATACGCCCGCGATGCGATCGCCGAGATCGAGTTCGCGCGGCGTGTGCTCGGCGACGCAGAATTGCCTGTGCAGACAGTGTTTTTCGGCGGCGGCACCCCTACGCTCCTGCCGCCGAGCGATCTGGCCGCAATGGTGGGCGCGATCGACGACGCGTTCGGCCTCGCCGTCCATGCTGAAATCACGATCGAGGCGAACCCAGAATCAGTCGGCGCGCAGGCGCTGAGCGAACTGCGCGCGGCCGGCTTCACCCGCATCAGTTTCGGCATGCAGTCTGCACAGCCGCACGTGTTGGCGGTGCTCGATCGACAGCACACGCCGGGTGCGCCCGAACAGCGCGTCGCCGAGGCCAAGGCGGCTGGCTTCGACCACGTCAGCCTCGACCTGATCTACGGCACGCCCGGCGAATCCGATGCCGACTGGCGTGCGTCGCTCGCCGCGGCCATCGACGCCGCACCCGACCACATCAGCGCGTATTCCCTGATCGTCGAAGATGGCACCCGGCTGGCCGCACGAATCGGCCGCGGCGAACTGCCACCGCCCGACGACGACGTGCTGGCCGACCGGTACGTGATCGCCGACGAGGCGTTGAGCTCCGCCGGATTCACCTGGTACGAGGTCTCGAACTGGGCCAAGCCAGATGGCGCGTGTCAGCACAACCTGGCCTATTGGCGCAGCGCCGACTGGTGGGGCGTCGGTCCGGGCGCGCACAGCCATGTCGGCGGCGTGCGCTGGTGGAACGTCAAGCACCCGACCGCCTACGCCCAACGCATCGCCGACCGCGTCAGCCCGAGTGCCGCCCGCGAATACCTCGACGACGACATGCAGCGCGTCGAGCGGGTGCTGCTCGAACTGCGCCTGCGCTCGGGTCTCGATCTCGCCATTCTCGACGACAGCGGACGCCGACAGCTGGCCGTCGAGATCGGCGCAGGGCTGGTCGAGCCGGGCGCTACGGAGCACGGCACCGCGGTGTTGACCCGGGCCGGTCGGTTGGTGGCCGATGGCGTGGTGCGGCGACTGTTGACCTGAGCCGCGTGCATCGCGGCGGCGGCGGCTTGCATGGGCCGCGACCGGCTGGCAGGGTTCAGCGCACGATGAGCCTCACCCATTCGTTTCACCTGCTGCCCCCGGGCACCGATCAATTCGAAGCGCTCGTCACCTGGATCGCCACTGTTGCACCTGCAAACGCCGCGGTGCTTGACATCGGCGCGGGCGACGGCGACATGGATTACCCGATCAGGATCAGGCCGTATGCGTCGCGCATCGTCGGCGTCGATCCCTCGCCCGGTATCCACGACAACCACCTCGTCGATGAACGGCACGAGTCGACCCTCGAAGATGTGGCCGAACAGTTTGTGGCGACGTTCGACGTCGCGGTCGCGGCATACGTCGTCGAGCACGTCGCCGAACCCGAGCGATTTCTGGCAGCCGTGGCCACCGTGTTGAAGCCGGGCGGCTCGTGCTTTCTGCTAACCCCAAATGCCGGCCACTACTTCGGCGCGATCGCACTCGCGACTCAGCGCATCGGTATCGAAGAGTGGGTGCTGCATCGCATCCGCAGCGAGGACATCTTGCATGACCACCATTTCCCGTTGACGTACCGGCTGAACCGACGCAAACAGCTGATCCGGCTGGCCGCAGCGGCCGGATTCGTCTCGGTAGAAATGCGGATGATCGAAGATCCCGGCATCTTCGAGACATATTTTCCGACAGTGCTGCGTGGGCTGCCGCGGGCATATTCGCGTCTGGTACATCGGCTCGGGCGGCCAGGCCTCGCCGGCACGATTCTGTGCCGCCTGGAGCGCGGCTGAGCAGGTGGCCACGAATCCGCAGCTGGCGCTCTACACTGGCACTCGACGGCTCGGAGTGCCAGAGTGCTGGCGGCGGCTGAGGCTGAGATGAGGTGATCACGTGCTCGACGACCGCAAGCTCGACGTGCTGCGCGCGATCGTCCAAGACTTCGTCTCGACCAATGAGCCGGTGGGATCGAAGGCGCTGGTCGAGCGGCACCATCTCGGCGTCTCGTCGGCGACCGTGCGCAATGACATGGCGGTGCTCGAAGAAGAGGGGTACATCGCCCAGCCGCACACAAGTGCCGGCCGGGTGCCGACCGACAAGGGTTACCGGCTGTTCGTCGATCGGCTGTCGAACGTCAAGCCGCTAAGCGCAGCCGAGCGTCGAGCGATCGAGCAGTTTCTCGACGGCGCCCTCGACCTCGATGATGTCGTGTCGCGCACAGTCAGGTTGCTCGCGCAGCTCACCCGGCAGGTGGCCGTGGTGCAGTACCCGATCCTCGACCGCGCCTCGGTGCGCCACCTCGAGCTCATCAAACTCAGCGACACCCGGCTGATGCTGGTTCTCATCACCGACACGGGTCGGGTTGAGCAACGCCAAGTAGATCTGCCGGGCCTGGTCGACGAGAAGACCGTGAGCGACCTACGCACCCGGCTGAACATGCGCATCGCCGGCAAGCCGATGCGCGATGTGCCGAATGAACTCGGCGACCTCGCCGAGAACGAACCATCAGTCACCCGGGGCATTGCGTCGGCCGTGGTCGCCGTCCTGCTCGCGTCGCTGGTCGACCGTCGCGAAGAGCGCGTCGTCGTCGGCGGAGCCTCGAACCTGACGCGGTTGTCGCTCGACTTCCCCGATAGCGTGCACCCGGTGCTCGAAGCCTTGGAAGAACAAGTTGTGCTGATCAGGTTGCTCGGCGAGGTGAGCCGCCCGACCGAAGTCACGGTACGCATCGGAGACGAGAACCCGCATGAGGGCTTGCATTCGACCTCGATCGTGAGTGCGACATACGGATCCGGCACGCGCGCGCTGGCCAGCCTCGGCGTCCTCGGCCCGACGCGCATGGACTACCCCGGCACGATGGCCGCCGTCGGCGCCGTCGCGCGTTACGTCGGCCGCATTCTCGCCGAGTCCTGAAGCGTCGAACGGAGTCTGGGTTGGCCCGCGATCACTACGCGACCCTTGGCGTGCGCAAAGATGCCGCACCCGAGGACATCAAGCGCGCCTATCGGCGGCTGGCCCGGCAACTGCACCCCGACGTCAACCCCGACGCCGTCACGCAGGAGCGCTTCAAGGAGATCACCTCCGCATATGAAGTGTTGTCAGACCCCAGCAAGCGCCAGATTTACGACATGGGTGGCGATCCGCTGTCGGCGTCCGGTGGTGGATTTGGTGGTGCTGCCGGCTTCGGCGGCCTCGGCGACATCATGGACGCGTTCTTCGGCGGCGGTGCGAGTCGTGGCCCGCGCACCCGAACGCGGCAGGGCAACGATGCGCTGATTCACGTCGAGATCGATCTGCACGACGTGGTGTTCGGAGCCAAGCGCGAGCTCACCATCGAGACCGCGATCGTGTGCGCGACCTGCACGGGCGCCGGCACCGCGCCAGGCACCCACCCCGACACCTGCGAAGTCTGCAAGGGCCGTGGCGAAATCAGCCAGGTGACGCGATCGTTCCTCGGGCAGGTGATGACGTCGAGGCCGTGCCCGCGATGTGCGGGCGTCGGCACGGTCATCCGGCATCCGTGTTCGGAGTGCGCCGGCGACGGCCGGGTGCGCGCGCGCCGCACCCTTGAGGTCGCGATCCCGGCGGGCGTCGAGCACGGCATGCGCATCAGGCTCACCGGCGAAGGCGAAGTCGGCCCCGGCGGTGGGCCGGCCGGCGATCTCTACGTCGAGATCGAAGAACACAAGCACGCGATGTTCGAACGGCACGGCACCGAGCTGCACGCCGCCGTACATGTGCCGATGACCGCGGCGATTCTTGGCACGTCGCTGACTCTTGACACCCTTGACGGACCGGTCGACGTCGACGTCAAAGCTGGTACGCAGTCGGGCACGGTCATTCCGCTGAAGGGTCGTGGCGTGCCGCGGCTGCGTTCGAACGGCCGCGGTGACCTCCACGTACATCTCGATGTCGAGACACCTACGAAGCTCGATGCCGAACAAGAAGAACTCGTGCGCAAACTCGCCAGCTTGCGTGGCGAGGAGTTCCCGCAAGCCGTCTTCAAAGCAGACGCGCCTGGTCTGTTCGGTCGCATCCGCGACGCGTTCAACGGTCGCTGAACCGTCCGTGACCGTCCCGCTGTTCTTCGCGGACGCCGACCGGTTGCGCGCGTGCGCGGTGGGTGACGTTGTCGATCTCGACGGCCCCGAAGGCCATCACGCGGCGACCGTGCGCCGGCTGACCGTCGGCGAAAAGCTCGACTTGGCCGACGGCGACGGGTTGCTGTGTGCGGCCGAAGTGACCGCTGTCGTGGGTCACGCACTGCGCGCGCGGGTGCTGGCGCGCACCCAACTCGAGCGACCGCAGCCACGGGTCATCGTGGTGCAGGCGTTGGCGAAGGGCGATCGCGACGAACGTGCGGTAGAGGCGCTCACCGAGGTCGGCGTCGACGCAGTAGTGCCGTGGCAGGCGAGTCGGTCGATTGCCCGCTGGGATCCGGCGCGGGCGGACAAGGGCGTCGCGGCCTGGCGGACGACCGCCCGTGAAGCCGCGAAGCAGACGCGCCGACCTTGGCTGGTCGACGTCCAGCCGCTTGAATCGACCGGCTGCCGTCGCCGCGCGGCTGGCTGCGATCGTCGCGGGCGGCGGGCAGGCGTTTGTGTTGCACGAGACGGCCACCCGCCCACTCCTCGACGTCGCCGTCAACAAGGCGGGCGATGTCGCGCTCGTTATTGGTCCCGAAGGCGGCATCGCCGACGATGAACTCGCCGCGTTCGAGGCGGCCGGCGCGATCGTCTGCCGGCTGGGCCAGACCGTGTTGCGCACCTCGACCGCGAGCACCGTCGCGTTGGCCCTGGTGCTCGCGCAGTCCGGCCGCTGGAGCTAGCGGCTACCCGCGGTCGAGAACGGCCGGCGGCGAAAGAGCGACGTGCAGCCGGACGACGGGATCGGTGCCGCTAGTTGACGGTGAAGGCCTTGTCATCGACGTGGGTGACCGAGCCGTCTTTCTGCGAGACCTCGTAAGCGCGCACCGTGTAAGGGCCGGGGGCGAGGCCCTGCACCGTGACGCTCCAGGTGCCGCGGTCGGGCGCTCCGAGCGTCGCGTTCGTCGAGCCTTGCTTCAAAACCCCACCATTGCGCAGGATCTGATAGGTAACAGTCGCCTCGAAGACGCTCGCCTCGCCGCTGATGGTCACCGACGACGCCACCGTTTCGTCCTGCTGTGGCGAGGTGATCCACACGTGACCCCAACACCTGCCACGACGGTTCTGGCGCAACCGTGGCGGCCAACGGACTGCCCCACAGTGACGTGACCGGCGTGCCGTTGATGCGCAACTGCAAGCCGTCGATCTTGGGCGCGCTCGCGATGATCGTGTACAGCAACTGCTGCGCGCTGATGGCGCCCTTGCCGGCCGGACCGTTGGCTGCCTGCGCCGACAGGTCGACGACTGCCGTCGTGCCACCGGTGATGTTCACCGCGTTGACCGTCGTTCCGGCTGGCCAGTAGCTGGTGTAGTCGGGGTCGTGTGCCGGTGTCGACAACATCGCGGTCACCGCGTCTTTGACGAACGTGTGTAGTGGCGATGTGGGCGCCATGGTCTGCTCGCGGAACAGCAGCTGGTCTGGGTCCTTGCGCTTGTCGACGTAGTACACCGAGACGGCATAGGTCCCGGGCGCCGACGATACCGGCGCGACGGGCGCGACGAGTGGCGTAGGTGTGGGCGTCGGCGTGTTCGAGGTGACGGGCGTCGACGCGGCCGCGACGATGTGATGATCTGCCGTGGGCGGGCGGTGGCGCACGGCGACCGCGACGACGACGGCGACCGCTGCTATCGCGACTGTGCCGAGGCCGGCCGCACCCACCTGAAGCACCCGCCGCCAGGCGTAGCTGCGGTGGCCGCGCTCTTGCGCGCGAATCTTCTGCCGGATCGTGGTCAGCGCGTCGGCCGACGGCGTGATGCCCTGAGCGTGTGCCGACAGCACGTCGCGCAACCGGCGGGCGGCCTCGTCGTCCGCGTTATCGCTGTCGAACGGACCCATGCGGTCGCTCATGTGCTCGTCTCCAGGAGGGTGCGAAGGGCGGCCAGCCCGCGGGATGCGTGGCTCTTGACGGCGCCCTGGCTGATGCCGAGGGTGTCGGCGATCTGGGCTTCGGACAGGTCGGAGTAGTACCGCAGCAGCACGGTCTCGCGCTGCCGCCGGGGGAGCCGGCCGATCGCCGCCATGATCTCGGCGCGCTGGGTGGCGGCTACCGCAAAGTGCTCCGCACTCGGGACGTCGGGTGGCGGGGCGGGTGGGTATTTCGCCACGACGGCCCGGTGCCGCAGGGTCGAACGCGACCGGTTCACGATCGCTTGCCGCAGGTAGGCCAAGGCCTTCTCGGGGTCGCGCAACCGCTGCCAGCTGCCGTGCACCGCGACGAACGCGTCTTGCACGACCTCTTCGGCGGTGCCGACGTCGCCGAGCAGCATCGCCGAGAGGCGAACCAGACCGGCGTAGTGCGCCCGGTAGAGCTCAACGACCGCCTCGTCGGCGGTGGCCGTCTCGAATTGCCCCAGCACGATTCGGCTCCCCGGGCGGGTCGACAGGACGGCGGTCACACGGGTACGACGCGCACCCGCATGGGTCGGTTTACCTGCGGATGATCCTATCGGCGTGCCTTCCGCACGCAGGTACCATGGAACGACCATCGTCAAGCACCGAAAGCAGGCGCGAGCAGGCCCCCAGGCCAACCATGCGAGGCGAACCGAGTCCGGCGGAGCCGATCCGTGCCGCCGCCGGCCAGCATCAGACCCGCATCGTGGTGCCCGGCGCGCACTCGATGGTGAGCCTGCTCGGATCGCGCGACGAACTGTTGCGCATCGTCGAGACGGCCTTCGACAGCGACATCCATGTGCGGGGCAACGAGATCACGATCACCGGCTCCGAGGCCGAGAACGCGATCGTCTCGGCCCTGTTCGAAGAGCTCATCGCCCTGCTGTCGCGGGGCACGACCCTGACCGCCGACGCGGTCGAGCGCAGCGTGGCAATGCTGCGCAACGAGGTGCCCGAGCGTCCGGCGGAGGTGCTCACCCTCGACATCGTCTCGGCGCGCGGCAAGACCATCCGGCCCAAGTCGGTCAATCAGAAGCGCTACGTCGAGGCGATCGACAAGCACACGGTGGTCTTCTCGATCGGCCCGGCGGGTACGGGCAAGACCTACCTTGCGGTCGCCAAAGCCGTGCAGGCCCTCCAGGCCAAGCAGGTCAACCGCATCATCTTGACCAGGCCTGCGGTCGAAGCCGGCGAGCGTCTCGGCTTTCTGCCCGGCACGTTGTACGAGAAGATCGACCCCTACCTTCGGCCGCTGTATGACGCGCTGCACGACATGCTCGAGCCCGATTCGATTCCGCGGCTGATGCAGAGCGGCACCATCGAGGTCGCGCCGCTCGCCTACATGCGGGGCCGTACGCTGAACGACGCGTTCATCATTCTCGACGAGGCGCAGAACACCACGCCCGAGCAGATGAAGATGTTCCTGACCCGGCTCGGGTTCGGGTCGAAGATGGTGGTCACCGGCGACATCACGCAGATCGACCTGCCTGGGCACGCGTTGAGTGGCCTGCGGGTGGTGCGCGACATCCTCGACGGCCTGCCCGACGTGCATTTCTCCACCACCGGCAGCGCCGACGTCGTCCGCCACAAGCTCGTGGGCGAGATCGTCGACGCGTACGAACGTTTCGACGCCACCCAGGATCCGGCGGCTCCGCGTTCGGTGCCGGCCCGTCGTCGTGGCGGTCGCTGAGTGGGCGTCGAAGTCGCCAACGAATCAGGTTTGCCGGTCGACGAGATACGCCTGGTCGGAGTCTCGCGGCACGTGCTCGACGTGCTGCGCATTCATCCGTTGGCCGAACTGTCGATCCTGCTCGTCGACGAAGCCGAGATGACCGTGCTGCACGAGCGGTGGATGGACGAGCCCGGCCCGACCGACGTGCTGTCGTTCCCGATGGACGAGCTACGCCCCGGCCGGTTCGATCTCGAACTAGGGCCGGACGACGATGCGGGCATGCTCGGCGACGTGGTGCTGTGCCCCGTCGTGGCGCAGCGACAAGGGCAGGTAGCAGGTCACTCGATGCAAGCTGAGCTCGAATTGCTGTGCACGCACGGAATACTGCACCTCCTCGGCTTTGACCACGCCGAACCAGCAGAGGAGACCGAGATGTTCGGGCTCCAGCGAGATCTGTTGGCCAGCTGGCAAGCAGCGCCGGTTGCTCCCGCGGGGCCAGCTACGCGCGGGGAGTCGGGGCGATGACGCCGAGCGATGTGCTCCTGCCCGGCACCGCCGTCGTCCTCATCGTGTTGGCCGGCATGTGTGCGGCCGCCGATGCTGCGCTGTCGCGGGTTTCGCGCGTGCATGTCGACGACTACCTGCGCGACAACCGTCGCGGCGCTGTCGCCCTGCGCCGAGTGATCGCCGAGCCGCCGCGCTACCTCAACGTGGTGTTGCTGCTGCGGGTAGCCGCCGAGACGACCGCTGCGGTCATGGTCGCGACCTGGACCATCGGTCGGTACGGCCGCACCTGGGACACCGTTCTCGCCACCGCCGCGACCATGATCGTCGTCAGCTATGTCGTTGTCGGTGTCGCACCGCGCACGTTGGGTCGTCAGCATGCCGATGGTGTCGCGCTCGCGGCCGCGCCGGTCGTGACGCGCCTGGCCAGCATTCTCGGGCCGTTGCCGCGGCTGCTCATCGCGCTCGGCAACGCGGTGACGCCGGGCCAAGGCTTTCGTGACGGCCCGTTCACGAGTGAGGCCGAACTACGCGACATGGTCGACCTGGCCGAAGCCAGCAAGGTGATCCAGAGCGACGAACGGCAGATGATCCACTCGGTGTTTGAGTTGGGCAACACCATCGTGCGCGAGGTGATGGTGCCGCGCACCGACATCGTCTTCATCGAGCGCGGCAAGACGTTGCGGCAAGCGATGTCGCTTGCGCTTCGCAGTGGCTTTTCGCGGCTGCCCGTCGTCGGCGAGAACACCGACGATGTGGTCGGAATCATCTATTTGCGCGACCTCACCAGCCGCATCTTCGACCACCGCGAATCCGAGTCGACTGAGCGCGTCGAGTCACTTATGCGGCCGGCCACTTTCGTTCCCGACAGCCTGCCGGTCGACGTGCTGCTACGCGACATGCAGGCCGAGCGCATTCACCTGGTGGTCGTCGCCGACGAGTACGGCGGCACCGCCGGGTTGGCGACCATCGAAGACATCCTCGAAGAAATCGTCGGCGAGATCACCGACGAGCACGACCGCGAAGGGCCGCGCGTCGAGGAGTTGCCAGACGGCAGCATGCGGGTAACCGCGCGGCTCCCCGTCGATGAACTCGCTGAGCTCTTCGACGTCGAGATCGAAGACGACGACGACGTCGACACGGTCGGTGGGTTGCTCGCCCAAGCACTTGGCCGGGTGCCTATCCCCGGCGCCACTGCCACGGTCGCCGGCCTCGAACTCGTTGCCGAGGGCGCCCGCGGCCGCCGCAACCGGGTGGCCACGGTCGTCGTCCGCGCCACTGCCGATGCACGCACCACCGAACGCGCAATCGCCGAGCTCGCTCTGCCGCCTGCTGTCGTTGACGACAAAGCCCGCGACCAAGAGCAACCCGCCGATGCCTGAGCCCGTCACGCTGGCGCCCGACGACGCCAAGTTGGTGACGCTTGCTCGATCGGCATTGGCGCGCAATGGCGGAACCGAGGGCGCCGCTGTTCGTGACGAAACCGGGCGAACATACGTGGCGTCGACCGTTGCCCTTTCGACACTCTCGTTGTCGGCGCTTCAGGCGGCGGTCGTCATCGCGGTCGCCAGCGGCGCGAGCGTTCTCGAGGCGGCCGCCGTAGTGAGTGCTACGACTGCGTTGAGCGCCGACGATCTCGCGATGGTGGCTGACCTCGGCACGGGCGTCCGCGTCGTGCTCGCAGGCTTGGACGGCGCTGTTCTCGCCGTCACCTCCGTCGGCTGACCCGATTGTGCGGGCCTACATCCGGAGCGCCGCGTAGGGCAGCTGCGGGCTTGCGGCTTCGATCTCGATCAGCCGGTTGTATTTCGCTACTCTTTCGCCGCGTGCGGGCGCACCTGACTTCAGTTGGCCGCACCCGGTGGCGACGGTTAGGTCAGCAATGAAGCTGTCCTCCGTCTCGCCCGAGCGATGGCTGACCATCTGCGTCCAGCCGGCATCGCGGCAGAGCCGCATGGCTTCGAGCGTTTCGGTCACGGTGCCGATCTGATTGAGCTTGATCAAGGCGGAGTTTGCGATGTTGCGGGTGATCGCCTCGCTGATGATTGCCGGGTTCGTAACCAAGATGTCGTCGCCGACGATCTGGAGGCGGTCGCCTAGCGTTGCGGTCAGCCGCGCCCACCCGTCCCAGTCACCTTCGGCGAGGCCATCTTCGAGGCTCCAGACCGGGAAGTTGGTGATGATCTCTTCGTAGCGCGCGATCATGTCGCCACTGGTGTGCTTCTCGCCGGCCACGGTGTAGACGCCGTCGCGGTAGAACTCACTCGACGCGGGGTCGAGCGCGATCATTACCCCACTGCGGCTGGCTGTGTAGCCGGCGTCGTCGATGGCTGCGACCAACTCGGTGAGGACGTCTTCGGGACGGTTGATGTCCGGAGCGAATCCGCCTTCATCGCCGAGACCGACCGAGAACCCCTTGGCTGCGAGGCGCTTCCGCAATGCCTGGTAGACCTCCGAACCAGCTCGTACTCCTTCGGCGACGGAGGGCGCGCCGAGCGGCGTGATCATGAACTCCTGGAAGTCGAGGTTGTTCGCGGCGTGCACGCCGCCGTTGAGGACGTTGAAGCACAGCGCACCCGGTCGGGCCGCCCGATCAAGTTTCGGCGCCAAGCTGCGCCACAGTGGCACACCCGCGCTGGCTGCGATGGCTCGCGCGGCTGCCATCGAGACGCCCACGGTGGCGTTGGCTCCAAGTCGCGACTTCGTCGGCGTCCCGTCCAATGCGACAAGGGCGGCGTCGATCTCGGCGAGGTCGGCGAACTGTCTACTGAGCAGCGTGTTGGCGATCTCGCCGTTGACGTTCTCGACCGCGCGTAAGACCCCGGCGCCGCCATACCGGGCAGCGTCGTGGTCGCGTAGCTCGACAGCCTCCCGCGAACCGGTAGAGGCGCCGGACGGCACGCCGGCGCGTGCGCGCGAGCCGTCGGCTAGCTCAAGGCTGACGGCCAACGTTGGGCGAGACCTTGAATCGAGGATTTCGGTGGCGATGACTCTGGTGATCTGCATGTGCTCCTCCTGTTGACAACGATGCCACGCGATCGACTCGACTGAATGAGGCGAAAGTCCCGCCAGTGACGGGAGCGTGTATCACGCCGCGCCACCGCTGGCGCTCGATTGCGACGGTGGCACTCGCCGCGATTGTTCGGCGCCTATGTCGATAGGTGAGACTGAGGGCGTGACCCTCCGCCACCGTTCCGGGTTTGCCTGTGTCGTCGGGCGACCGAACGCGGGCAAGTCGACGCTCCTCAACGCGCTCGTCGGGCAGAAGGTTGCCATCACCAGCGACCGGCCGCAGACCACCCGGCATGCCGTGCGCGGCATCGTCCACCGCGCCGACGCGCAGCTGATCGTGATCGACACACCAGGCCTGCACAAACCGCGCACGTTGCTAGGCGAACGGCTCAACGACATCGTGCGGACGACGCTCGCTGAGGTCGACGTCATCGTGTTCTGCGTTCCGGCTGATGAGAAGGTCGGCCCCGGCGACATGTTCATCGCGACCGAACTCGCGCGTCTCGATAAAACTCCTGTCATCGCCGTCGTGACGAAGACCGACGTTGCCGACTCGGCCACGGTTGCCGCTCAATTGCTCGCGCTGTCGCGGCTTGGTGAGTGGGCCGAGATCGTGCCAGTCTCGGCCCTTGCTAACGAGCAGGTCGACCTGCTTGCTGACCTGCTCGTCGCTCGGTTGCCTGAAGGCCCGCCGCTCTATCTCGACGGCGAGCTGACCGATGAGCCCGAGTTGGTGATGATCGCCGAGTTGATTCGCGAGGCGGCGCTCGAGGGTGTGCGTGACGAGTTGCCGCACAGCCTGGCCGTGGTTGTCGAGGAAATGAAGCCACGGGTCGGCAAGGATCTCACCGACGTGTATGCCGTCATGTACGTCGAGCGGCCGAGCCAGAAGGCGATCGTCATCGGTGCGGGCGGCACTCGGTTGCGCGACGTGGGCAGTGTGTCGCGCAAGCACATTGAGGCGTTGCTAGGCACGCGCGTCTATCTCGACCTTCGGGTGAAGGTCGCCAAGGACTGGCAGCGTGACCCGGCCCAACTTCGCCGCCTCGGGTTCTGAGGTGGCCGCCGCGACTCCAAAGCCTGAACCGACAGCTGGGTACTCCGGTACGCCGCTGGCAAAGAAGCTCGGTGTGACAAACGGTGCTGCACTCGCGCTCGTCGGCGCGCCGCCCGCGTGGTCAGTTCCCGATGTGCCGGCCGACGTTGACGTCACAAGGGCGAGTGCTAGAGCGCGGCGTTCACCGAAGGTGTTTGAGGAAGTCGACGTCGCCATCGTTTTCTGCCGTGCGCTGGCTGACGTTCTCGCAGCGGCGAAGGCGGTGCCCTCATTGCCGCCACGCAGCGCGTTGTGGATTGCGTGGCCACGCAAGGCCGGTGGTCACGTCAGTGACGTCGACGAGAACCTGTTGCGAGAAGTGCTGTTGCCGACAGGCGTCGTCGACGTGAAGGTCGCCGCGCTCGATCAGGATTGGTCGGGCCTGAAGTTCTTGTGGCGCAAGGAGAAGCGGCCCCGGTGACTGCGATTCCCGCATTGATCTTCGACTTCGATGGCTTGCTGGTCGACACCGAATCGACAGTGCTGGAGGCGTGGCAGCAGCAGTTCGCGATTCATGGCGTTGGGTTTCCGCTCGACGTCTGGCATCGCTACATCGGTTCGATGGGCAGCCAGCAGGCGATGATGGCGGCGCTGCGTGAAGGAGGCGTCGAGTTCGACGATGTCGAGTTTCTGGCTCAATGGCGCGAGCGGCACGCGGAACTCGTCCGGCTCGTCTTTCTGCGCGAGGGCGTGCAGGCATTTCTCGACGAGGCCACTGCGTTGGGAGCCAAGCTCGCGGTGGCCTCGAGCGCGACCCGCGAATGGCTCGACGAACAACTTGCTCGCGTTGGCATTCGCGACCGCTTCGACGTCGTCTGCTCACGCGACAACGGCAAGGTGAAGCCAGCCCCTGACATCTACCTCGCTGCCCTGGCCGCACTTGGGGTCGAGGCCGCTGACGCGATCGCGTTCGAAGACTCTCCGAACGGCATTGCCGGCGCGAAGGCCGCCGGGCTCTACTGCATCGCGGTGCCGAACCCGGTCACTGCCGCGCTCCCGCTCGATGGCGCCGACATGCAGGTGCACACCTTCGGCGAGCTCACGGTCGCCGGGGTGACGACGATGTTGCGCGGCCGGTAGAGCTCGTGGCACTTATCCCTGACCGGATCGGCGGAGCGAGCGGTATAGTCGTCGCGATGTCACAGTTTCTGCTCCTTAGCTGCCGCGGCGAGACCCTCTAAGAGGCCGGTCTCCTCGTCGCGGGATTTGCTGCGTGCCGGCTTCACCCGCCACCCGCGTATCGAGGAGCAGCAATGAGCAGACAATCGCCAGACCCCCGCTCGAATGCCCAGCAGCCAAGCGGCATGCCCACGCACAAATACCACCCCTGGACGCCGGTCGACCTGCCCGATCGCACCTGGCCGTCGAAGACCATCACGAAGGCACCGCGTTGGCTGTCGACCGACCTGCGCGACGGCAATCAAGCCCTGATCGACCCGATGTCACCGGCCCGGAAGCTGGCCATGTTCCAGCTGCTGGTGCGGATGGGCTACAAGGAAATCGAGGTCGGGTTCCCGTCGGCGTCCCAGACCGATTTTGATTTTGTGCGCAGCATCATTGAGAACGGTGAGGTTCCGTCCGACGTCACCATCTCGGTGTTGACCCAGGCCCGCGAAGACCTGATCGAGCGCACCGTACAGAGCTTGGTCGGGGCGCCAAACGCGACCGTGCACCTCTACAACGCGACTGCGCCACTGTTTCGCCGGGTCGTGTTCCGCAACAGTCGTGAGGAGACCGTCGCACTCGCGGCCGACGGCACTCGGCACGTAGTTGCATACGGCGAGAAACTGCTGCGCGACAGTCTGGTCGTCGGCTACGAGTACTCACCGGAAATCTTCATCGACACCGAACTCGACTTCGTGGTCGAGGTGTGCGAGGCGGTGATGGATGTCTGGCAGCCGGCGGCCGGTCGGGAGATCATCCTGAACCTGCCAGCGACGATCGAGCGTTCGACGCCGAACGTGTACGCCGACCAGATCGAGTGGATGGGCCGGCACCTGTCGCGGCGCGAGTTCATTTGCCTGTCGCTGCACCCGCACAACGACCGCGGCTGCGCGGTGGCGGCTTCGGAGCTCGGTGTGATGGCCGGCGCCGACCGCATCGAGGGCTGCCTGTTCGGGCACGGCGAGCGCACGGGCAACGTCGACCTGGTCACGCTCGGCATGAACCTGTTCAGTCAGGGCATCGACCCGCAGATCGACTTCTCGCAGATCGACGAGGTGCGCCGCACGGTCGAGTACTGCACGCAACTGCCGGTGCATCCGCGGCACCCGTACGCCGGCGACCTCGTCTACACCGCCTTTTCGGGGTCGCACCAAGACGCGATCAAAAAGGGCTTCGAGTCGATGGCCGCCGATGCGGCCGCTGCCGGCAAGACCGTCGACGAGATCGACTGGGCAGTGCCCTATCTGCCGATCGATCCCAAGGACGTCGGCCGCTCGTACGAAGCAGTCATCCGGGTGAACAGCCAGTCGGGTAAGGGCGGCGTCGCCTACCTGATGAAGGCCGAGCACTCTCTTGATCTGCCGCGGCGGTTGCAGATCGAGTTCTCGCGGGTGATCCAAGCAGCGCACCGATGCGGCCGGCGGCGAGGTGTCGCCGTCCGAGATGTGGAAGATCTTCGAGGCCGAATACCTGTCGCCGGTCGAGCCCTTGTCGTTGCTTTCGCATCACACCTCGGCGGCGATCGACGAGAAGGACGCGCTGTCGATCGAGGTGCGCTACCAGGGCGCGACGCAGATGTTGGAGGGCACGGGCAACGGTCCGATCGCGGCCTTCCTCGACGCGCTGGCCGGCATCGGCGTCGACGTCCGGGTGCTCGACTACGCCGAGCACGCCGTCTCGGCCGGAGGCGACGCGCGCGCAGCCGCCTACCTCGAGTGCGTCGTCGGTGACGAGGTGCTGTGGGGCGTCGGCGTCGACCCCAACATCGTCACCGCGTCGCTGCGGGCGGTGGTCAGCGCCGTCAACCGGGCCGCCGCCGCGACCGCGGGAACGGGCTGGCGTAGCCCGGGTAGCCCGCGTAGCCGCGAGTTTGTCTCAGACGTCGGCGGGGCTGCTTCAGCCCGCCAACGTCGTAACGGTCGACGGGTGGTCGGCGCGCGGCGGACGACGATCGGCGGCTCGACTGCCGGGAGACATGGCGAAGTGACCCTCTATCGGGACGACGGTGTCGTGCTGCGCGTCCAGAAGCTGGGCGAGGCCGACCGCATCGTCACCCTGCTCACCCGCCGAACCGGCCGGGTGCGGGCGGTCGCCAAGGGCGTGCGGCGCACCAAGTCGAAGTTCGGCGGCCGGCTCGAGCCGTTCTCCCACGTCGACGCGCAGTTCTACGTCGGGCGCTCGCTCGACATCGTGACCCAGGTCGAGACCTACGACCGCGTTCGGCGACCGGCTGGCCGGCGACTATCCGCGCTACACGGCGGCACGGCGATGCTCGAGACCGCCGAGCGGCTGACCGCCGAAGAGCGCGAGCCCGCGCTGCGGCTCTACCTGTTGCTGGTCGGCGGGCTGCGGGCGCTGACCGAAGAGACCCACGACGCGCGGCTGGTGCTCGACGCATTCGCGCTGCGGGCGCTCGCGGTTTCGGGCTACGCGCCGGCGTTGGGCGACTGCGCGCGTTGCGGCGTCGCATGGTCCGCACCGGTGGTTCTCCGTGCAGGGCGGCGGCACCGTGTGCGCCGATTGCCGTCCGGCTGGCTCAGCCACCCCGTCGTCCGAGGCATTGCTTTTGCTCGAAGCTTTGCTCGACGGCGATTGGCTGGTCGCCGATGCCAGCGAATCGCGGCACCAGCGCGAGGCGAGCGGCCTGACGGCGGCCTATCTGCAGTGGCATCTCGAGCACAGCATTCGATCGCTGCGGCTGGTCGAGCACGCCTGATGGCTGCGCGTCGCTAGGTCAGCCACTCCCGCGCCGCATCCGTCGGGAGCGCGGTTTCCGCAGCTTCCAGCCGAGCTGGTGCCGCAGGCACGTCGCGATCGTGATGGACGGCAATGGTCGCTGGGCGAAGGCGCGCGGCCTGCCGCGGACCGCGGGCCACGAGCGCGGCGAGGCGGCGCTGCTCGACGTGGTCGAAGGCGCGATCGAGGCCGGCGTGCGGCTGGATCTCGGCCTACGCGTTTTCCACCGAGAACTGGAAGCGGTCGCCCGACGAGGTGAAGTTCTTGATGGGCTTCAACCGCGACGTGATTCGGCGCCGTCGCGACTACATGCACTCGTTGGGGGTTCGCGTTCGATGGGCCGGGCGGCGGCCGCGACTGTGGGCGAGTGTGATTCGCGAGCTCGAGATCGCCGAGGAGCATGACCCGCGACAACGACGTGCTGACGCTGACGATGTGCGTCAACTACGGCGGGCGTGCCGAGATCGCCGACGCCGCGCGAGGCATCTGGCGGTCGACGTCGCGGCCGGCAAGGTCGACCCGAAGCGCGTCGATGAGAAGGTCGTTCGCGCGCTACCTCGACGAACCTTCAATGCCGGACGTCGACTTGTTCCTGCGTTCGTCGGGTGAACAGCGGACGTCGAACTTCCTGCCATGGCAATCGGCGTATGCCGAGATGGTGTTTCTCGACACGTTGTGGCCCGACTTCGACCGGCGCGATCTGTGGCGGGCGATCGAGATCTACGCCAGTCGCGACCGGCGGTACGGGGGAGCGCGCGCCCGAACCCTCGGCGTCCGGCGGAGATTGAGCGGTACGCTGTGCCGCCTCACCGACCGCCAGCCGGATGGAGCATTCGATGGCCGCTCAACGCGAAGAACAAGCCCGACGACCGCCTCGATGCCATCGTCAACCTGAGCAAGCGACGCGGGTTGGTTTTTCCCGAGTAGCGAGATCTACGGCGGCCTGCGGGCGGCGTGGGACTACGGCCCCCTTGGCGTCGAGCTCAAGAACAACGTGAAGCGCCAGTGGTGGAAGTCGATGGTGCATGAGCGCGACGACATCGTCGGCCTCGACTCGTCGGTGATTTTGAACCCGATCGTGTGGCAGACCAGCGGTCACATCACCGCGTTCGTCGACCCGCTGACCGAGTGCCAGTCGTGCCACAAGCGCTTTCGCGCCGACCATCTCGACCGAGGCGTACGCCGAGAAGCACGGTCGCGCCGCCGGCGCAACGGGCTGGCCGACATCAACTGTCCGAACTGCGGCACCAAGGGCGTCGTTCACCGAGCCGAAGATGTTCAACGGGTTGCTGAAGACCTACCTCGGCCCGGTCGAGGATGAGTCGGGTCTTGCGTACCTGCGGCCCGAGACGGCGCAGGGCATCTTCATCAACTACCTGAACGTGCAGCAGTCGTCGCGCAAGAAGCCGCCGTTCGGTATTGCCCAGCAGGGCAAGAGTTTCCGCAACGAGATCACGCCGGGCAACTTCATCTTCCGTACGCGCGAGTTCGAGCAGATGGAGATGGAGTTCTTCGTCAAGCCGGGCAGTGACGAGGAATGGCATCAGTACTGGATCGACACTCGGCTTGCTTGGTACGCCGACCTGGGTTTGCGCCCGGACATGATGCGGCTCTTCGAGCACCCGCAAGAGAAGTTGTCGCACTACTCGAAGCGGACGGTCGACATCGAGTACCGCTTCGGGTTCCAGGGTTCGGAGTGGGGCGAGCTCGAAGGCATCGCGAACCGCACCGACTACGACCTGTCGGTGCACGCTGCGGCGTCGGGCGTCGACCTCTCGTACTTCGACCAAGAGGCGGGCGAACGATGGACGCCGTACGTGATCGAGCCGGCAGCCGGTGTCGACCGTTGCGTATTGACGTTCTTGATCGACGCGTACGCCGAAGACGAAGCGCCGAACGCGAAGGGCGAGCTGGAGAAGCGCACGGTGCTTGAAGCTCGACCACCGGCTCGCGCCGATCAAGGCCGCGGTGCTGCCGTTGTCGCGCAACGCTGACCTGTCGCCGAAGGCGCGCGACCTGGCTGCCGAGCTGCGGCGGCGCTGGAACGTCGACTTCGACGACGCATCGGCGATCGGACGCCGGTACCGCCGCCAAGACGAGGTCGGCACGCCGTACTGCATCACGGTCGACTTCGAGACTCTCGACGACCAAGCGGTCACGATTCGCGAGCGCGACACGATGAAGCAAGAGCGAGTCGGCCTCGACCAAGTGGTCGGCTACCTAGGCGAGCGCCTCACCGACCTGTAGTGGCGCGCTCGGGCGCGCCAACCATCGGAGCGTCTGCGTCGCTATAGCAGCATTCACGCTCCGATGGTTCGGCGCTGCGGACCTCAATCGTGACGTTCCGTCGGTAATCCTCAAACTCACCACTTGCCGATACGACCAACTTTGAGCTCGCGAGTTCACGCCTTGAGCCAATCCGCGTGGAGGACCCGTCCTGCGAGGGTTCGTACGCCAGTCGACGTACTCCGTACCACGGTCGCTGCCAGCTAACGATCGGTCCGCGACAGGTTCCGCCGTGATCTCGCGGAGCGTCGACGACCACCGAGGAGATGAGCACGGCGGTCGGACGGTATTCATCGAAGTCCTTCATGACGTCCGAGCCATCGAGGCAGCGTCGGCTGCCAGCTTGGGATGGACAGACGACAGATCGAAGGATTCCTCGCCGTCGCCGTCGACGGACCGACGAACATTGGATAAGAGTGCGTCGTCGGATCGTGTCGCCGGCACGTACGTCTCGAGGTCCGCGTCGGGGATGTCACGGCGAACCGTCGCCTTCATGGAGATCCTTGATGTCGAGATGGCCGTTGTCAGCATCGTCCGCTCGGGAAATCGCGTGTCTCAAAGTCGCGCCTGGTAGATGCCCAAGTCGCGCTTCGCAGGAGCCGGTATTGCCGAAGGCCGTCCGCGCTGATCAAGATCTTCCCTTCTTCAAACGTCGATGCCTCGGGCCGGCCCATAGTTGCCAGCTGCTCATCGCAGCATGCACGCGCTCCGAGCCCGTGGTCCCCGCCGCCATGCGGCCCGGACTATACCGATCACCCGTGGTGAGTAGCGCGGCTTCGCCGGTGCTTCGCTGGCATGCACGACGGTGCTGGGCTTGATCAGCCGGCTTTCGCGCAGCATCGGCGCGACTTTCGTGACGACCTTGCCGAGCCCGGCCGGCGCGAGGGTCAGCGCGTCGATGCCGACCGCACTCCACGACGACTTCCCGGTGGCCGCCAACACCGTGTCTGCCATGCCGGCGACGACGGCGCTGGCGAGTGAGATGGTCTCGAGCACGGCGGCAGCGGCCTCGAGCGGCGGAAACAACACACCCGCCACGGCGAGTGCGAGCGCTGCGATCCCCGCCAGCGCCGAGACCACGGTCGCGATCTTCGACAGCGCGCGCAGCGCGTGCGACCACTGAGTCGCGGCCCAATGTCCGACGGCGGTGGTGAAGTGGTGCAACCACGATGCGTTATGAATGCCCTCATGCGACGCCTGATGCAGCGCCGAACCCGCCGTCCGCGCGGCCATCGTTTGTAGCTCGTGCGCTTGTTCGTTGAGGGCGCGCGCTCTCACGAGCCGACCGGCGGCCTCCTCGATCGCGCCCTCGAATCGTGGCGCGGTCGCGGGCGGCGGTGGCGAGCTCGACGCGTGGCGCCGCGGCAATAGCGGCCGCGTCACGTTCCGCTGCCGCAGCCTGCGCGGCTCGCGCTGCCGCAAGGTCATCGCTCGCTCGATTCGCACTCGCGATTGCCGACTGGCTCTGTTGCTGCGCGTCGGCCAACGCCCGCGCGTAGGCCACGAGCGCGCCGCCAGCTGCGGCGTACGACACGTTCGCCTTGTCGAGCTTGGGCGGCAACGTTGCGCTTCGCGCGCGAGCGGACGACGCCGCCGCGCCACTCCAATCACCGGACGTCAGCGATCGCAGCCGTGACGACACTTCGGCGACCTCGAGTGCGATCGACTGAAGGGTGCGGGCCGCAGCCGAAATCTCGGTCGGGTCACCGACGATGGGGTCGAGAAGTCCAGTAGCCACAGCGGAAAGCTAGCCGTTCGAACCAACCGCGCCGTTGGCATCGCGACACCGCCTGTGGATATCGCGAGCGGCCTAGCTCTCGACCGAGAGACTCGCAGCCATCGCGTCGAACAGCTCCGTCATCGTCGCGGCATACGGCGGACACGGGCAGCTCAGCGACAGCAATAACTCCCCACCCTCACGAGCGGCACGATGTACTGCACGAAGACGCCGACCGCGGCAATGCAGATGCGAACGGCCGGCCCGACCAACGGCAACGCGACCACACCGACATCGGCGCCAGCCCAGTCGGGGTCGGCACTGATGACCGACGCGAGCCCGGCGCACAGTTCAGCCGCCGAAAAGTCGTCGCCAACCCGAGCCGACGACGACGAAGACTCGCCGCTCACCTGCATCAACGCGGTCGCGACCACGACCCCAGCAGACGCCTCACCCAACACCAGCGACGCGCAGTAGAACGCCCCCGCATCGTGGGCCCGCCGGCTGACCTCGTCGAGCAGCCCGATAAGCCGGACGCCGTCGCCGGCCAGGCCAGGATCGTGGCGGGCCGCAGAGCCAACCGCGCGTCGCACTGACGCGCGCCGGGTCGACGGGTTGAGGTCGAGCTCGGTCCAGTCGCCCGGCGTCAGCAGTTGAACGCGCAGCGACTGGCGGCGCGGCGCCCGCAGACCGGCGTCCGGAGCGGTCATGGCATCACGAGACCGGAATCGCGGCCGCGAGGTCACCATCGGTCTGCGCGTACGCGGCCGCAGCTTGCGCCAGCATCTGCGACAACGCGTCGACTTCAGCGCTGATCTGCTTGCGCCCGTCGCGCCAGCCGCTGACGAAATGGGCGAGCGCGCCGGTCACCACTGACGAGCCCATTGCCGGCGCATAGTCGTGTAGCAGGTCGGCCGTGCCCTGGAGTTGGTCGCGAATGCGCCCGACCGCGGTCGCCAGCTCGGCTAGCTCGGCCGGCGTCACCTGAATCGCCGATTCCACGGTCCCTCCTCTGCTTCTTCAGCCTCGCGGCGATGCGTGTGCCGACTGCCGGTGACGGTAGCCAAACTCGGCGGGCGCTGTGCGCGCTGAACCGGCACCCTGTGGACGACGGCCGGCTCGGTAGGATCGAGGCGACGGAATTCCCGTGCTGTCCCCCGCGAGGAGCGCTCCCAGTGCCGAAGTATGTGTACGACTTCAGCGAAGGCAACCGAGACATGAAAGACCTTCTCGGCGGCAAGGGCGCCAACCTCGCCGAGATGACCAACATCGGGCTGCCGGTGCCGCCCGGCTTCATCATCACCACCGAGGCGTGTCGCACCTACCTCGAGAGCGGCGATGCGCCGGCCGAGATGGAAGACGAGATCAGCAAGCACCTGGCCCACCTCGAGAAGGCGATGGGCAAGACCCTCGGCGACGCCGACGACCCGCTGCTCGTCTCGGTGCGTTCGGGCGCGAAGTTCTCGATGCCCGGAATGATGGACACCGTCCTCAACATCGGTCTGAACGACCAGAGCGTCAACGGCCTGGCCAAGCAGGGCGGCAACGACCGGTTCGCCTGGGACTCCTACCGCCGCCTGCTCTCGATGTTCGGCAAGACCGTGCTCGGCGCCGACGGCGAGCTGTTCGAGCACGCCCTCGACGAGCTGAAGCATTCGCAAGGGCACCAAGAACGACCTCGACCTCGACGCCACCGATTTCCAGGCTCTCGTCGAGACCTACAAGGAGATCATCCGCAAGCACGCCGGCCGTGAGTTCCCGCAGGATTCCCGCGAGCAGCTCGACCTCGCCGTCCGCGCTGTCTTTGATTCATGGAACGGCGATCGAGCCCGCCTTTACCGTCGCCAGGAGCGCATTCCGGCCGACCTCGGCACCGCGGTCAACGTCGTCACGATGGTGTTCGGCAACATCAGCGCCGACTCGGGCACCGGCGTCTGCTTCACCCGCGACCCAGGCTCGGGCGACCAGGGCGTCTACGGCGACTACCTCGAGAACGCGCAGGGCGAAGACGTCGTCGCCGGCATCCGCAACACCGTGCCGCTCGCCGACCTCGAGACGATCGACAAGCCCGCCTACGACGAGTTGCTCGGCATCATGAGCAAGCTCGAGACGCACTACAAAGACCTGTGCGACATCGAGTTCACCATCGAGAACAACAAGCTCTGGATGCTGCAGACCCGCGTCGGCAAGCGCACCGCGGGCGCGGCTTTCCGCATCGCGACGCAGCTCG
Organism: uncultured Actinomycetes bacterium; assembly: GCA_963836475.1. GTDB lineage: Bacteria > Actinomycetota > Actinomycetes > Acidothermales > Acidothermaceae > PALSA-607. The sequence goes on along the minus strand of CAWIJQ010000002.1, from coordinate 26,678 downwards.
TCGACGAGGGCCTCATCGACATGAACGAGGCGCTCAAGCGCGTCACCGGCGCGCAACTCGCGCAGCTGATGTTCCCCAAGTTCGACGAAGACGCGAAGAAGACAGAAGATCACCAAGGCGGTCAACGCGTCGCCGGGTGCAGCCGTCGGCAAGGTCGTCTTCGACTCCGTCGTCGCGGCCGAGTGGGCGGCGCGTGGCGAAGACGTCATCCTCGTCCGCCGCGAGACCAACCCCGACGACCTGCCCGGCATGATCGCGGCCAAGGGCATCCTGACCGAGCGCGGCGGCAAGACGTCGCACGCCGCCGTCGTCGCCCGCGGCATGGGCAAGACCTGCGTGTCCGGCGCCGAGCAGATCCAGCGTCGACCTCAAGACGCGGCAGTTCACCGGCCCGAACGGCGAGGTCGTCAAAGAGGGCGACGTCATCTCGATCGACGGCACGTCCGGCGTCGTCTACCTCGGCGAGGTGCCGGTCGTTCCGAGCCCGGTCGTGCAGTACTTCGAAGGCACCATCAAGGCGGACGCCGACCCGCTGGTCGCCGCGGTCCACCGCATCCTCGCAGCACGCAGACTGCCAAGCGCCGGCTCGGCGTCGAGGCCAACGCCGACACCCCTGAGGACGCCGAGCGGGCTCGTCGTTTCGGTGGCGAGGGCATCGGCTTGTGCCGCACCGAGCACATGTTCCTGGGCGAGCGTCGCAAGAACGTCGAGCGGCTGATCCTGGCCAACGGCGAAGACGAGCAGAAGGCGGCACTGGCCGAGTTGCTGCCGTTGCAGCGCACCGACTTCATCGGCATCTTCGACGCGATGGACGGCCTGCCCGTCACCGTGCGTCTCATCGACCCGCCGCTGCACGAGTTCCTGCCCGACATCACCGAGCTCACCGTGAAGATTGCGGTCGCCGAAGCCAAGGGCGAGACGGTCTCCGAGACTGACCGTGTGCTTGCTCGAAGCGGTGCGTCGACTGCATGAGCAGAACCCGATGCTCGGGCTGCGCGGCGTCCGGCTTGGGCTTGTCATTCCTGGGCTTTTTGCCTTGCAGGTAAGGGCAATTGCCGAGGCGGCCGCGCATCTGAAGAAGCTGGGCAAGAACCCGATCCCCGAGATCATGGTGCCGCTGGTTGGTGCCGTTCAGGAGCTCGAGGTCGTTCGCGACGAGGCGTTGGGCATTCTGGCCGACGTCGCGCGCGAGACCGGCGTCGAGGTGCACACGCTGATCGGCACGATGATCGAGGTGCCGCGCGCGGCGCTGACTGCCGGCCAGATCGCCGAGGCGGCTGAGTTCTTCTCGTTCGGCACCAACGACCTCACCCAGATGGGCTGGGGCTTCTCGCGCGACGACGTCGAGGGCGCGTTCTTCGGCCGCTACATGGACCTCGGCATCTTCGGCGTCTCGCCGTTCGAGACCCTCGACCGCGACGGCATCGGCCGGTTGGTGCGCATCGCGGTCGAAGAAGGCCGGGCGACGCGTCCCGACCTGCGCATCGGCATCTGCGGCGAGCACGGCGGCGACCCCGACTCGGTGCACTTCTGCCACGAGGTCGGCCTCGACTACGTGTCGTGCTCGCCGTTCCGGATCCCGGTCGCCCGCCTCGAAGCTGGCCGCGCCGCCCTAGAGACGGCCGGCTCCGACACCCGCTGACCGCGGCAGGGCGCGGGGTTGATCACGTTTACGTGATCAACCCCCCCGAGGACATGCCAGCAAAGGTGTCTTCGGGGGGTAACGCCGCATGAGGGGCCGCCGAAATAGAGCGCGGACGCCGACGGGTGGCCGCCGGTACCCCAGCTTCGGACGGCGACGGGTGGCCGCCGGTACCCCAGCGCGGACGGCGACGGGTGGCCGCCGGTACCCCAGCTTCCGACGGCGGGGGCTGGCCGCCCGCCGCGGATGCGGCGATACTGCGTGCCATGGGCGATCTGCCGAACTTTCTGCCGAGCAAGCAGGGCCTGCACTACGCCAACTCGTGGGCGTCGGCACCTGTCGTCGAGATCCCGACCCCGTTCGGCAACGTCGATGTCGGCAATGCCAAACACGGCCTCTGCGGCGGCATGGCCTTTGCCGTCCGCGACCTGTTCGAGGCTGGCAAACCGCCGCCGCCTGAGAACGCCAACCCGTCGTCGTCCTCGCCTGCTTTTCACTACATCACCACGCGCCTGATCGACAGTTTCGATCTGCCGGACGGCGTCGCGAAGTTCTACGAGTGGATGAATCTGCCGACTGGCGACGAGTTCTTCGTGCACGGCACCTCGCGCCGCACGATCGAGCAGTCGATGCCGGTGATCCGGGCGACCATCGACGCCGGACATCCGAGCCCGCTTGGCCTGGTCTGCGTGCATTCGGGCAACCCGCAGGATCTGGGGCAGAATCATCAGGTGCTGGCGTACGGCTACCGCGACAACGGACCAATAACAACCGTGCGCCTCTACGACTGCAACCATCCCGACGACGACAACGTCACGATTGCCTTCGACCACACGAACCCGCACCACACGACGAAGTTCAGCTACTCCTACGACGACCACACGGTGATGGGGTTCTTCCCAGCCACCTACGCCCCGAAGGATCCGTCGCCGCTTTTCCAGCAGTAGCGACGGTCGGCCGCGCCGAATCGAACCGTTCGCAGCCAGCCTCCGTCATACCTGGCGTAGCGCCGTCTACGGATGCCGCCACGCTGCGGTTCACCCAGCCCGTAGTTCAGACGGCCCCGTGGTTCAGATAGCCCCGCAGTTCAGATGGCCCCGCAGTTCAGATGGCCCCGCAGTTCAGATGGCCCCGCAGTTCAGATGGCAGGGAGGAGGATGATCCGGTGTCGCTCAGCGCGCTCGCATATTGGCTGCGCGAACCCGGTGCCGGCGAGATCCGGTCGGTACCGTTGCCAGATCCCGGCCCGGATGAGGTGCTCGTCCGCACCCTTCGCACCGGCGTCAGCCGTGGCACCGAAACCGTGGTCTTCCAGGGCAGGGTGCCCCCGAGCCAATACCGCGCGATGCGCGCACCTTTTCAAGAGGGCCGATTCCCTGGGCCGGTGAAGTACGGCTACCTCAACGTCGGTGTCGTCGAGGTCGGGCCGCCCGCGCTGCAAGGCCGCACCGTCTTCTGCCTCTACCCGCATCAAACCGCCTACGTGGTGCCGGCGCGTGCCGTGGTCGTCGTCCCCGAGGGCGTGCCGCCGTCGCGAGCGGTGCTGGCCGGTACGGTCGAAACCGCCGTCAATGCGTTGTGGGACGCCGCTCCGCTGGTAGGTGACCGCGTCGCGGTCGTAGGCGCCGGCATGGTGGGCTGTTGTGTCGCCCGCCTGCTGTCCCGGTTTCCCGGTGTCCGCGTGACCTTGGTCGACATCGACGAGAGCCGGGCCGACATCGCGAAAGCGCTCGACGTCGACTTCGCACTGCCCGATGACGCCGTTGCGGGTTGCGATCTGGTGGTGCATGCCAGCGCGACCTCGGCCGGCCTCCAGCGCTCGATCGATCTGCTGGCGCCGGAAGGCAGCGTGCTCGATCTCAGCTGGTACGGCGACACTGAGGTCACGCTGGAACTCGGTGGCGCGTTCCACGCCGGCCGGCTCAGCATCAGGGCGAGCCAAGTCGGTCGCGTTGCGCCGGCGCGCCGGGCGAACCGCACCACGACCGACCGCCTCGAGCTCGCTCTCGACCTGCTGCATGACGATGCCTTCGACGCGCTCATCACCGGATCGTCGTGCTTCGACGAGTTGCCCCACGTCATGGCCGACATCGCGAGCGGGACGACGCCAGCCGTGTGCCACACGATCACCTACAACGATTCGACCTACGGCGCGTTGACGCAGGACGACGACCAGCAGGCATCGTGTTCAGTGTGACCGTTCGCGATCACATGATGATCGCCCACAGCTTTCGCGGTGAGGTGTTCGGGCCTGCGCAGCGTCTGCACGGCGCGACGTATGTCGTCGACGCGACCTTCCGCCGCGCCGATCTCGACGCTGACAACATCGTGGTCGACATCGGGCGGGCCGCCGCGGAGTTGAACGCTGTGGTCGGCGAGCTCAGCTATCGCAACCTCGACGATGAGCCTTCGTTTGACGGCATCAACACATCGACCGAAGCGCTCGCCCGGGTGATTGCTGATCGGCTAGCCGACCGGATTACCGCCGGCCGGCTAGGCGAAGGCGCGCGCGGACTGACCGCGATCGCAGTCACCCTGCACGAGTCGCACATCGCGTGGGCCAGTTACGAGCGGGAACTATGACGTCATCTCCCGCGGAGTCCTTGCCTACACCGATGTCGTTGTCGGCACTGACGCGAGCGCACCTCGTCGTTCCGTCGAACATCGACGATCCGAGTCAGCCCAGTGGCGGCAACCGGTACGACCGCCGAGTGAGCGACGCACTGCGCGCCTCGGGTATCGAGGTGCGCGAGCACGCGGTGGCTGGCGATTGGCCAGCGCCCGATGCGCGCGCCACCAATGCGTTGGCCGCCATCGTTGCCGACATTCCGGAAGACGCCGTACTGCTCGTCGACGGCCTGATCGCCAGTGCGGTGCCTGACGTGCTGGTGCCGCACGCGCACCGACTCACGCTTGTCGTACTCGTGCACTTACCGCTCGGATACCGGTCTGACCATGACGCAATAGTCGTACGGGCACGCGAACACGCCGTGTTGTCGGCCGCCAGCGGCATTGTCGTAACGAGCTCGTGGACCCGCATGTGGCTGGTCGACAACTACGCGATCGCGCCGCAACGCATCCACGTGGCGTGGCCCGGTACCGATCCGGCTGCGGTCGCAGCGGGCACACCCGACGGCGGCGCCCTGTTCTGTGTCGGGGCTGTCGCGCCGCACAAGGGCCACGACGTCTTGGTCACGGCGTTGGCTGAGTTAGCGCACCTGCCGTGGCGGCTGACAATCATCGGATCACTCGACCGCGATCGCGATTTCGTCGCGCGAGTGCGCCGCCAAGCAGCCGCAGCGGCCATCGACAGCCGCATCGATTTCACCGGCCCGCTGAAGGCCGCCGACGTCGATCGCGCATACGGAGCCGCCGATCTTGTCGTGCTGCCCTCGCACTTCGAGAGCTACGGCATGGTGGTGACCGAGTCGCTGTCCCACGGCGTCCCAGTGCTCGCGACAGCTGTGGGTGGCATCGCTGAGGCACTCGGCGAAACCCCAGCTGGTCGGCGTCCTGGAATTCTTGTCGCACCTGGCGACCCGGCCGCGCTCGCGTCGGGATTGCGACGTTGGTTCGGCGATGAGGGCTTGCGGCAGACGCTGCGCGAGGCCGCACGGCAACGACGCGAGACATTGCCGAGCTGGACGACGACCGGTGCCGCAGTAACGCGGGCGCTGGCCGACGCCGTGGCGGCCCGCCAAAGCTCGATGGCCGACCCGACCCAGCTCGTCCTGACCGAACGGTCAGGTCGATGAAGCGGCCCGGGAAAAGAACGCTTCGGTGGCTGCGCCCGATCGGCGGCGTCGCGATTCTCGCCATCGTGATCTGGCGGGTCGGCACCGGACCGTTCGTCACCGGCTTGCGATCGATCACCATCTGGCCGGTCGTTGCGGCTGCGGGTATCACGTGTGTGAGCGCCGTCTGCGCGGCCTGGCGGTGGCGCCTGGTTGCTCGCGGGCTCGGTGTGGGCATCACGATGCCCGCGGCCGTCTCCGCGTACTACCGGTCGCTGTTCGTAAACACGGTGTTGCCCGGAGGCGTCCTCGGTGATGTCGATCGCGCTATGCGGCAGGGTCGCGCCGCCGGCGACGTGCGGCTTGGCCTGCGCGCAGTTGCCTGGGAGCGCGCCGTGGGGCAGCTCGTACAGCTGGCGCTGACCTTTCTCGTCTTGCTGACCTTTCCGTCATCCGTGCATGCGGCGCTGCCGATTGTGGCCACCGTCCTCGCCGTGGCGTTGTGCATCGTCGCCGCGCTGCACCTCGGAGGGGCCCGATTGCGTCTCACCTCCAAGCGCGCGTGGCTTGAAGTTGGCGTTGCGTCGGTTATCGCCGTCGGGTGCTACGCCTCGATCTTCTTGATCGCCGCGCATAGCGCCGGATCGACCACGTCGTTCGCCCGGATGTTGCCGCTCGCCATGATCGTGCTGCTGGCCACCGCGCTGCCGACGAGTATCGGTGGCTGGGGCCCGCGTGAAGGCGTCGCCGCGTGGTTATTCGCGGCCGCGGGTCTGGGCGCCAACCAGGGCATCGCTACCGCGACGGTCTACGGCGTCATGGTGTTCGCCTCCTGTCTGCCCGGGGGTGCGCTGCTGGCCGTCGCGTTGGTCCGCGGCCGCCGAGCCGATCACCGAGCAGCCACCGAGCAGCCGGCCGAGCAGCCAGCCGACCGGAGGTCGCGCACGTTCTGCTCGACATACCCCGACCCCTGGTTATCGCGCCCCGAAGGGAGCGGAGCATCAGTGCCTAACCGTCCGTACACGTTGCTGAGTTGCGGCATGTCGATCGATGGCTACCTCGACAGCCCGACGGTGACGCGGCTGCCGTTGTCGAATGACACCGACTTCGATCGGGTCGACGCGGTGCGCGCGAGTTGCGACGCGGTACTCGTCGGTGCAGCCACCGTGCGAAACGACAACCCCCGGCTCGTCGTCCGCTCGCAATCGCGTCGCGACGAGCGGTTGGCCCGCGGCCTGCAATCCTCGCCGACGAAGGTGACCATCACCTGCGGGGGTGAGCTCGACCCCGCCGCGCAGTTCTTTGCCAACGGCGACACCGAGAAAGTCGTCTACTGCGCGAGCCCAAGTGTCGGCCGCACGCGTGACCGGCTTGCTTCAGTCGCGACGGTTGTCGATGGGGGCCAACCCGTGCAGATGGAGGGCGTGGCCGAAGACCTGTACGCCCGAGGCGTCCGCCGGCTGATGGTTGAGGGCGGCGGCACGATCCACACGCAAGTTCCTCACGGCTGACATCGCCGACGAGTTGCATCTCGTCGTGGCGCCGCTCTTTGTCGGCGACCCGCGGGCCCGCCGGTTCGTCAACGAAGGTTGCTTCCCCTGGAATGCGGGCCGGCGGGCATCCCTTGCCGAGGTGCGGCAGATCGGCGATGTCGTGCTGTTGCGCTACGCGCTCTCGTCACGATTCTGTGCCGACTGATGACGGCGTACTCGGCGAGCCGTGCGTTGCCCGCGGCGACGATCCGCACCCAGCTGTCGTTGCCGTTGCGGTTCGCCGACGGCTACGAAACGCCGGCGCGGATCTTCACGTTCGACCATCTCGTCGACGGTCGCGAACACCTCGCCTTTGGCCTCGGCAGCTATGCCGCAGGGCACGAACCCTGCTGTCGAAGCCGGCGGTGCCGCTGGTCAGGCCGCACAGCGAATGTCTGACCGGCGATGTGTTCGGTAGCCAACGATGCGATTGCGGCCCGCAAGTGCGCGAGGCAGTCGAGCGCATTGCCGATGTTGGCGGCTACCTGCTGTACCTGCGGCAAGAAGGTCGAGGCATCGGCCTCTACGCCAAGCTCGATGCCTACGAGTTGCAAGACGACGGCCTCGACACCTTCGAAGCCAATCTCGCGCTCGGTCACGACGAAGACGAGCGCGACTACACCGTCGCCGCCCAAATGCTGTTTGCGCTCGGCATCAGCACGGTTGCGCTGCTCACCAACAACCCCGACAAGGTCGACCAACTGAGCGCGCTCGGAGTGACCGTGACCGAACAGGTGCCCACTCGCACGCATCGGTCGGTGGCGAATGCGGCGTACTTGGCGGCCAAGGCGCGGCGCAACGGCACCGGCCAGGGCACGGTCCGCGGCCTGTCATCGATACGACTGCCCTAACGCCTAATCCGGACGTCGGTGGGCCGGGGTAGCGTCGGATACATGAACGAATCAGTGGCGCGCTATGACGGCGATGCGTTGGCGCGTTGGGTCAGCGAGCCACCGAAGCGCGCTGGCCGGTCGGCGTTCGAGCGCGACCGAGCCCGCGTCGTGCACAGTTCGGCGTTGCGGCGGCTGGGCGCGAAGACCCAGGTCGTCGGGCCGGCCGACGTCGACAGCGACTTCCCACGCACCCGGCTGACGCACTCACTCGAATGCGCGCAGGTCGGGCGCGAACTCGGCGCCGCACTGGGCTGCGATCCCGATCTCGCCGAAACCGCCTGTCTCGCACACGATCTTGGCCACCCGCCGTTCGGTCACAATGGCGAGGCGGCGCTCGACCAAGCTGCGCAGGCGATCGGCGGGTTCGAAGGCAACGCGCAATCGTTTCGGCTGCTCACCCGGCTCGAGGCGAAAACCGTTCGCGACGACGGCCGAGCGCCGGGCTGAACCTCACCCGGGCGAGCCTCGACGCGGCGACGAAGTATCCATGGAGTAAACAGCCCAAGCAAGCGTTGAGCACGAAGTTTGGCGTCTACGACGACGACCTCGACGCCTTCCACTGGATGCGAGCCGGGCTGCCCAGCGAGCAAGCGGTGCATCGAAGCGCAGGTGATGGATTGGGCCGACGACGTTGCGTATTCAGTGCATGACCTCGAAGACGGCGTCGAAGCAGGCCTCATCAAACTCGACCACCTCAGCGACGTTGCCGGCTGGCACGACGTGTCGACGATGGCCGCCGAGCAATACCTCGCCGACGCCGACGAGGCCGAACTCGAACAGGGCGTGCGCGATCTGATCGCGTTGCCGTGGTGGCCGACCAGCCACGACGGCAGCCTGAATTCGCTGGCAGCGTTGAAGAATCTCACCAGCCAACTAATCGGCCGGTTCTGCCAAAGCGCCGAAGCGGCCACCCGCGAGGCGTACGGCCGCGGGCCGCTCACTCGCTACGACGCCGACCTCGTCGTGCCGCGGCCAGCTCGCGTCGAGTGTGCGCTGCTCAAAGCAGTCACCGCGCACTACGTCATGAATCGCGACGGCGTCGAGGTCATTCGCAGCCGCCAGCGCACTGTCTTGCTCGAGCTCGTCGAGCAGTTGTGGAATCACGGCGGCGAGGCGTCTCGAGCCCTTGTTCCGCGCGGCGTGGGCGGCCGCTGCCGACGACGACGCTCGCCTGCGCGTGGTCATCGACCAGGTGGCCTCGCTCACCGACACGTCGGCGGTGATCTGGCATCGACGCGGCACGCCGACGATGACCAGCGCGCGCCGCGCGCCGATCCAGCTCGAGTTCGTGCGGCCGGCCGGTCGTGCACGCACTGCGGCTTCAGGTGCTTGCGGCCGGGCCAGCCGTGGAGCAGCGTCGACCACGACTACGACTACTGGCCCGACACGTTCCACGTCGCCGCGTTCACGCTCGCGCGGGCAAGTCGTCGGCTGTGCGACCTTCTACCCCGAACCGCAGCCGCAGCACCGCCACCGACGCACCACACCTGGCGATTGCGCGCGATGGCCACGGCCCGCAGGTGCGCGGCCAGGGCTATCGGCGCGGCGACGCTGCGATACGGCATCGCAGAAATCCGCAGGCGCGGCGGCACCGCGCCTGTGGTGCAATGCCCGAACGGGTGCCGTCGGCTTCTACCGAAAGCTCGGATTTTCCACGGTAGGCGACGAATTCGAGATCGAGCCGATCGGCCCGCACTACGTGATGGAGCGAGAACTCATGCCGACCGTCGACGTCCTGCGCTACACCGCTTTCACCACACTCCCGCAAGGCGGCAACCCGGCCGGCGTCGTGCTCGACGCGACCGGCCTCGACGACGACAGCATGCAGGCGATCGCCGCCGAGGTCGGCTACTCCGAGACCGCGTTTCTCACGACAGGCGATGGCGCCGCGCGACTTCGACGTTCGGTACTTCGCGCCGTCCATCGAAGTGCCGTTCTGCGGGCACGCCACCATCGCGACCGCGGTGGCGCTCGGCGAGCGCATACGGCGAGGGCCAGTTCGTCTTGCACGCCAAACCGGGCCAGATCGAGGTCGAGGTCACGCATGACGACGAACGGTCTGCGCGCGACGCTCACCAGCGTCGAGCCCAAGATCGCCGAGCTCGCGCGCCGACGATCTCGACGCAGCTGCTGACCGCCTTGCGGTGGAGCCGCGACGATCTCGATCCGGCGTTCCCGCCGATGGTGAGTTACGGCGGTGCGTGGCATCCGGTGCTCGCGGCGAACACGCGCGAGCGCCTGGCCGATCTCGACTACGACTTCGAGCGCATGCGCGACCTGATGACCGACAAGGGCTGGACGACGATCCAGCTGATCTGGCGCGAGTCGCCGACCGTCTTCCACGCCCGCGACCCGTTCGCCGTCGGGGGAGTGGTCGAAGATCCGGCCACCGGCGCGGCCGCCGCGGCGCTCGGGCCACTACCTGCGCGAAACCGGCCAGATCACGCCGCCGGTCGACGCTCACCGTGCACCAGGGCGTCGACATGGGCCGGCCCAGTCTGTTGATCGTCGATGTGGACGACGCCGATCCGCGCATCAGGGTCGGTGGCCACGCCGTGCCGATCACCGCGGCGACTTAGACTCGGCGCGTGGCCGGCCGGATACCTGACAGCGACATCGCGCGCGTGCGCGAAATTTCGCCGGTCGCCGATGTGATCAGCGAGCACGTCACGCTGAAGAGCGCGGGCGGCGGTTCGATGAAGGGCCTCTGCCCGTTCCACGACGAGCGCTCGCCGTCGTTCAACGTCACCCCGGCCCGCGGCTTCTGGCACTGTTTCGGCTGCGGCGAGGGCGGCGACGTCATCAGCTTCGTGCAGAAGATCGACCAACTCTCGTTCACCGAGGCGGTCGAGCGGCTGGCGGCGCGGGCGAACTACGAACTGCACTACGAGCAAGGCGGCTCGGCTCCGCGTGCCCAGCAGGGCCAGCGGGCCCGGCTGGTCGAGGCGCACAAGGCGGCCGCCGAGTACTACGCCGAGCAACTGACCAGCGCCGAAGCCGTCATCGGCCGCACGTTCCTCGACGATCGTGGTTTCGACGCGAACGCGGCGGCCCAGTTCGGCGTCGGCTACGCGCCCAACGGCTGGGAGCATCTGGTCAAGCATCTGCGTGGTCGCGGGTTCACCGACGAAGAGCTTGCGACCGGCGGCCTGGCAAGTCGCGGTCAACGCGGTCTGATCGACCGGTTCCGCGGCCGGCTGGTGTGGCCGATCCGCGACGTCACCGGCGACGTCGTCGGGTTCGGCGCCCGCAAACTGCGCGATGACGACGACGGGCCGAAGTATCTGAATACTCCAGAAACCCCGCTGTACAAGAAGAGCCAGGTGCTCTACGGCATCGACCTCGCCAAGCGCGAGATGGCGAAGGCACGGCAGGCCGTCGTCGTCGAGGGCTACACCGACGTGATGGCCTGCCACCTCGCTGGCGTCACGACGGCGGTCGCGACCTGCGGCACCGCGTTCGGTGACGAGCATGTGCGGTTGCTGCGCCGGCTGCTGCTCGACTCGGCCGAGTACGCCGGCGAAGTCATCTTCACCTTCGACGGCGATGCGGCTGGGCAGAAGGCAGCGCTGCGCGCGTTCGAGAGCGACCAGAAGTTCGTGACGCACACGTTCGTCGCCATCAGCCCCGACGGCATGGACCCTTGCGAGTTGCGCATCGCCAAGGGCGATGCGGCTGTGCGCGATCTGGTGGCGCGTCGGCAGCCGCTGTTCGAGTTCGCGATTCGCAGCGTGCTCGCCAGCTTCAATCTCGAAATCCCCGAGGGCCGGGTCGGCGCCCTCGAGCGCACGATGCCGTTGGTCGCGTCGATCAAAGACACCTCGCTGCGCGACGAATACGCCCGCCGGCTGGCCGGCTGGGTCGGCGCGCCCGATGTGCTCGGGGTACTCGAACGGGTCCGCCGCCAAGCCGGGACGTCGAGTGGCCGGCGTCCGCGAAATGCGCGCGCCGATCTGCCAGACCCGCGTGACCCGACGCTGCAGGTCGAGCGCGAGGCGCTGAAGCTGGCGATCCAGCGACCCGCCCTGCTCGGGCCGGCGTTCGACCAGCTCGACCCGCTCGCGTTCACCCACCTCGCCTACGGCGAGGTGCGCGATGCGGTAGCTGAAGGCAGGCGGCACCGGGTCGACGTCCGGTGGTGACGCGTGGATCGCGGCCGTGCTCGACGCGTCGATCGACGATCGCGTTCGCGTCGCTCGTCACCGAGCTGGTCGTCGAGCCCATGCTGGCCGCGGCCGAGCCCGACGAGCGGTACGCGGGCGCGCAACTCGCGCAACTGCGGGTGCGCGCGCTCGACCGGCAGATCGCCGAAGTCAAGTCGCGCCTGCAGCGGCTCAATCCCGGTCGAGGAGACCACCGTGTACAACAAGCTGTTCGGCGACCTGGTCATGCTGGAGAAGCGGCGCCGCGACGACCTCGAAGGAACGCAAGCGGTCGGCTGATCTTGGGCTCGGTATCCGAGCGCGGCTATCAGGTCATCGAGCCGTTCGCGTAGCTGTGCTCGGCGTCGAGATCGATCTCGTGATGACCGAACCGGCTGGTCACCTTGTTCGCGAGGTCGTGACCCACCAGGCCGGCCCGGTCTTGCACGACCCGGCGAGCGTGCGTGCCGAGTTGGGAGACCTGCGCCTGCACGAGGCCGGTCGTGTGCTTGACGGCCGGGTTCTCCGACACCTTGCGGCTCAGGCTCTTGATCTGCTCGTAGCGCTGGCGGCCGGCCTTGCGACCCAAACACGTAACCGGCAGCGAGTCCGACAACGAAAGTGGCCTTGTAGCGCATGTCTGCTCCTACTGTTCGAGGCGTCCGGGCCCGCGATGCGTGGGTGCTTCCTACCCAGGTAGCTGCGACGGTATCCCGGTTTCGAGGGGTGGTCGAGGTCTGAAGCCTCGGCGCGGCGTGCGATACCCTACGGACGCACCACCGACCGCGTCGCCGGTCGCCAATCCCGCGTAGCTCAATTGGCAGAGCAGCCGGCTGTTAACCGGCAGGTTCCAAGTTCGAGTCTTGGCGCGGGAGCCACAGCATGAACCGCAGGGCGCACCAGCGGCGACGCACCGACGAGACTTCGCGGGTAATCTGCACCCATCATGGTGCCGCCTCGCGCCGAGCCGGAGACTATCGCCGGCGGCGACGATTCAGATCGACCTCCGTTCGTAGCCAGCCGGGCGTTGATCGTAGCGACGGGGTGGGCCTTGGCTGTGTGCTTGGTCGCGTCGGCTGGCCTCGCGGTCCACTACCACCAGCAGTTGACCGACGTCCGCAAGCAGGTTTCTTCAGCGGCGCAGGCAGCTACGTTGACGGAATCTGCGTCGGCTGGGGCACAGTTGACGCCGATCGTCGTCGACTCGCCGCAACAGCCGTCAGCGCCCGAAGCAGGAGCGGCGACACCGGAGTCGTCCGCACCGTTGGTGCCGTTCACCGACATTGCCTCGTTGGTGACGTCAGTGTTGGCGCCGCCGCTCAGTTCGGTCGGGTATGTGCTCAGTACCGGGAATCTGCACACCACCGTGTATTTGACGACCGCAGCATTTCAAGGCGTCGCATCGACCGAAGGTCAGGTGCTGGTATCGGCGTTGATTCGTGGCGCGACCCCGGGAACGAACTACCGGCTTGTCGGCGGCGGCTGTCAAGACACCGCGACCGACACCGTGTGGGCGCAGGGCGTGGCCGACTCGGCTGGTGTCGCCTACCTCTCCGGCGATTCACGCACGTCTGAACGCCGGCATTCAATACTTCCTGAGTCTCGACCCGGCTCCCGTGGCCAGCTGGCCGCACTCTCCGGTCTCGAGGGTGTGTTCGCACTCGGCCAAGCTGTGCCGTTCGTCGGGCACGTTGACCCGCGATCAAGGCATCGACCGGCGGCCAGTGCGCGATCGGTCCGTAAGATTCCGTCAAGGTGCTTGATAGTCAAGTTACCTGACGAGTATTCTCGGCGACATGAGCGAACACCATCACCCTTGGTACGACGACGATTGTCGATGCCGGCCTTGCTCCGAGCAGCACGCAGGCCGTACGGCGCAGCCGTTGCGGCGTCGTTGGCCGCCGCCGGCTACGACGACTTGCCGCGCAATGGCGCCTACGTGATCGGCGGCATCGCTCGCGACGGTTCGGCGCTCGGCGACCTGGTCCAAGAACTCGGCGTGTCGAAGCAGGCGGCTGGGCAACTGATCGACACGTTGGTGATGCGCGGCTACCTCGACCGCCGACCTGACCTCAACGACCGGCGCAAGCTGACCATTGAGCTCACCGAACGCGGACGCGCCGCCGCTGCCGCCGTCCGATTTGGCGTCGAGTCTGTTGACGACGAGCTTGCCGCGTGGCTCTCGCCTGGCCATCGGGCGGCCGTGCGGTCCGGCCTGGCAGCGCTCGCGCACCTTGGCGAGCACCCGGCCGAGGGCCTACGTTTTCTCGACGCAGCGCCGATCTTCAAAGTCGCCGACCTGGCTGCTGGCCTCGAGCATTACCGCACGCTTGGATTCGCCGTTCGCGCGTATGCCGACGGCTATGGGTACGGCTTCGCCCATCGCAACGGGGTACGTCTGCACCTCACGATCAACGAGCGCCAGCCGAACGCCGGCGGAGCGCTGTACCTCGACGTCGACGATGCCGACGCTGTCTATGCGAGCGTGGTCACAGCCCGGCGTCAAGGGCGTCACGACTGCGCCTGGCGACACCGACTGGGGCATGCACGAAGGCAGTCACACCGATCCCGACGGCAACGTGATCAGGTTCGGCTCGCCGATGCCACATGATCACGAACCGCACGACCACCCGCACGAACCGCATGACCACCAGCACGGCTAACCGCAGGTAAAAGGTTCCGCCAGTTCGTTCATGTTCGCCAGTTAGACGGTCGAACCATGCTTTAGTCGACTGATCGACTGAAATCGTGGCGAATGAGGGATCCAGAAACGTGCGTCGACTTCCGGCACTCCTCTCACTCGCGGTTGCCGCCCAAGTGGCGATCATCGTCGGGCCGGTGATCGGGGCGCCAGCGGCGTCCGCGCACCCGGTCGTGCCCGTCGTCCGCCATCTCGACATGCAGGTCGAGGCCACGGCGGCCCCCGGATTGCCGCTCGCGTCGCTCGCGCCGCAGGACACCGACGACTTTCGGCTGGTCGGTCTGAGTTGGCTGCACAATGCCGCCGTTCGTGACCTCACCGCGCAAGTGCGGGTGCGTACCGACGGCGTTTGGACTGACTGGCAAGACGAGCAGTCAACCGACAGTGGTGCCGACCGTACGAGCACCGAAGGCGTGCATGAAGAACGCGACGCCACCGAGCCGCTGTGGGTTGATCATGCGGACGCCGTCGAAGCTCGCGTCGTGTCGGTGACCGGATCTGCCCCCACTGATATTCGTGTCGACCTGATCGACCCTGGCACATCGGCCGCCGACAACGCGTTGCCGAACACGTCACCAGTTGCGAATGTTGCGCACGCCGCGACGACACAACCGACGTTCATCACCCGCGCGATGTGGGGTGCAGACGAGAGCTTGCGACTAAACGCGTGCCCGTCTGGTCCGGAAGCAACCGGCGCACCGCAGGTCGCGTTCGTGCACCACACTGCGACCACAAACTCTTACGCACCAGGCGATTCGGCTGCGATCGTGCGATCGATCTATGCGTATCACGTCTTGAGCAACGGCTGGTGCGACATCGGCTACAACTATCTCGTCGACCAGTATGGGCAGGTATTCGAAGGCCGGTTCGGTGGCGTCGACAAGTCAATTCTCGGAGCACACACCGGCGGCTTCAACACGAACTCGTTCGGTGTGGCAATGATCGGTACCTTCAACACGGTCGCGCCGCCGCCAGCGTTGACCAATGCACTCGCGCAACTCATTGCGTGGAGGTTGTCGCTCTCGTACGCCAACCCGGTTGGTCAGGCAACCTTGACGGCAGCGAACTTCAGCGGGTCGAACTTCCCGACCGGAACCGCGGTCAACTTCAATGTGATCTCGGGCCATCGCGATGCCGATAGCACCGACTGTCCGGGCAATCTGGGTTACGCGGCGCTGCCCGCGCTTGCGTCAGCTCGTGCTGCAAGACATGGGTGCCGGGCTGGTCTCCCCGACTTCGACCATCACCGGCCGCACTGTGGCGGCGAATGGTTCAGTGCACGTTACCTCTGGCCTGTTGGCACCTGGCGATTGGCAACTGCTCGTTCAAGACGCGAACGGCAACACGGTGCGCACCCTTACCGGCAATGGTGCCGCCGTCGACGCGACCTGGGACATGACGAACGACGCGGGCGCACCCGTCGTCGCGGGTGCTTATACCGTCACGCTGAGCAGCACCCAAAACGGCGCGACCGCGTTGCCATGGTCGACGCCCGTTTCGGTCGGGGGAGTGTTCGGATCCGTTGACGACGCGATCCCGACCGGCAGCAAGGTGAGAGTCACGGGTTGGGCATTGCGAGGCATCGACACCGGCACGGCGTCAGTGCGCGTGACGGTAAGTGCGGTGACCGCAGGCACGGGTACGGCCGATCAACCGCGCAGCGATGTCGCAACGCTTTACCCGGCGTATGGCGCCGCGCACGGCTTCGACATCACCGTCGATGCCACGCCGGGCTTTCACACTGTGTGCGTCTACGGCACGAACGCCGACATCGGCACGCCCGACAGCGTGCTGCGCTGCCAGGGTGTCACCGTCCCCGACTTTTCCCTCGGCCCGTTCACCCGACTCGCCGGACCCGATCGTTACAGCACCGCGGTCGCCATCGGTCAGGCCGCCGCCCCCACGGCCGTGACCGTCGTCATCGCCAGCGGTCTCGCCATGCCGGACGCCGTCGCCGCCGGCCCGTTGGCCGCGCACCTCAATGCGCCGCTACTGCTCACCACCACCGACGCATTACCCGCCGCCGACATCGCTGATCTTGTTGCCCGACAAGTCACCACCGCCTACATCGTTGGTGGTACGTCGGTGATTTCGGCCAACGTCGTTGCCGGCTTGAAGGCTGCTGGCGTTCTTACGGTCACGCGGCTCGGTGGCGCCGACCGATACGCGACGGCGGCGTTGGTGGCCGCACAGGTGGGTGCCGCGAATGGCGCCGCGATCGTGGTCGACGGCAGCAACGCGCACCTCATCGACGGCTTCACCGTCGGTGGCATCGCTGGGCACCTCGGCGAGCCGATACTGATGGCGACGGCGACCGGCGTCCCGGCTGTGACTTCTGCTGCCCTCACCGCCCTTGGGGTGACGACGACAACGGTGATCGGTGGTTCGCTACCTGCGTCGATCGTGACTGGTCTGCCCGGCGGCAACGCAGTTTTCGGTGCCGATCGCTATGCCACCTCAGTCGCCGTCGCCAGCACCTTTGGCGCGCAGATCGGCACTGGCACGACGGTGCTGGCTGATGGCGCGACCGCATTTCCGGTCGATGCCTTGTCGGCTGCGGCGTTGGGTCGGCCGACGCTGCTCGTGACGCCGACCGCGTTGCCTGGCGGGATCACCGATTGGTTGTCGTCGAGCTTGAGCACCACAGCGGTCATCGCGGTCGGTGGGCCGGTCGTCATCTCTGACACGGTGGCCGGCATGGCTGCGGCGGCGGCGAAAATATCCTGACCGCTCGGTAGGCTCAGGCCCGTTAGACGACGGGGCGGTAGCTCAGCCGGTCAGAGCAGCGGACTCATAATCCGTCGGTCCTGGGTTCGAGCCCCAGCCGCCCCACCAGTCCCAAATTTTTCGAGTCAGCGGATACTGACCGACTCGGACGACGGCTGCCACTCTCGCCTGAGCAGCCCGTACACCCATGAGTCCGACATCTCGCCGTTCACGATGCAGTCTTCCCGCAACGTCCCTTCACGCTTGAATCCGATTTTCTCCAGTACACGGGCCGACGCGAGGTTACGCGTATCGGTCTCGGCCTGGACCCGATTCAAGTCGAGTGTGTCGAACGCCCATTGCAACAACGCGCGCGCCGCCTCCGTCGCGTAGCCGTGACCCCATGTTGCTTCGTCGAAGCAGTAGCCCATCGACGCGCTGCGGAAGTCCGGATTCCATCGGGTCAGACTGCACCAGCCGATGAATGCCCCGTCGGAAACATGGTCGACGGCCAGCCTCGCCCCACTGCCCTCCTCCGCCATTTCCCGGCAAGTCGCTATGAACCGCGCCGCGCGCTCACGTTCGCTCCAGGGCGGAGAATCCCAGTAGCGCAGCACGATGGCGCTGCTGTGCATTGCGAAGAGGGCGTCCATGTCCGTGTCGCTGAAGGGACGCAACCGCAGCCGAGCGGTATGCAGTACGGGCATCAGCAGGGACATGCGTGCCATCTTGCTCCTCAACCGTGTCGCCGGGGCAAGTCGCCGTCGACGCGCGGTTGTTATTGAGCCGAGGTGCCGAGCTCGTGACAGCCGAGCCCGACAAGGTCGCCATGCCCGGGACGTCCGACCTGCGCTACAACTGGGTGCCCGTACGGCTGGACGCTATCGATCTCGATGAGCTGCATGAGCGGGCCGTCACAGCGCCGGCACACGGTCGCGGTCCAGCGGCGGCCACTGCATAGACGGAGCGATCCTGATCTGGCCCCGACCGTCCTGCTTGCTTGCGTACATCGCCGTATCGGCAGCTCCGATGACCGACAGCCCCACTGCCTCGAAGTACGCGGCGTCGATCAGATGCCGGACGTCGGCGTGCTGCCACTCGTGCGGGTCGACGATGCAGGCGCCCATGCTGGCACGCAGCTGCGAGCCGCTCGGACTCAGCAGCTTGAACGCGTCCGTGATGCGGTTCGCGACGGTCTCGACACCGTCACGGTCCGCCTTCGGGAGTATGACGGCGAATTCGTCGCCTCCGTACCGTCCGAGAATGTCGCTGTCACGCGTGGCAATTCGCAGCACGTCACCGACGGCGGCCAGCGCCCGATCACCGGCCTGATGCCCGTAGTAGTCGTTGATCTTCTTCAAGCCGTCGAGGTCGAGCACGATGAGGCCGAACGAGGTCTGCGACCTGAACGCAGTACGTAGCTCGCGGTACAACCACTTGTCGAAGTAGCTCCGCACGTGCAGGCCGGTAAGCCGGTCGACGGTGGCCAGTTCGTACAACTCTGCATTGTGGATAGCAACGGCAGCCTGATTCGCGAAGAGCGCAAGCAAGTCGAGATGTTCGCGCGTCGTCACTGCACGATCCAAATAGATGATGCCCACAGCTGTTTCGCCCACTGCCAGGGCAACGATCGTGCTCGATTCGTCGACGAGAATCTTTTGTTTCCAGAGCTTTTCGTTGATCGCAGCGAGGGTACTTGGCGGCAGTATGTCCGCGACGCGCTGGTCATCGTTGTACCCACCAGTACGGGCCTGCACGACAAGGTCATTCCCGTCGCTGATGAGCGCGACGAACGAGTCGACCTCGTGCCGGTCGTGGTTCGGCACAACGGCGAGGAACGAGTTGCCGACCCCCAGCAAGCCGGTGATTTGAAGCAGGATTCCTTGCAGGAGCATGGTCACGGGTTGGATCTTGTGCAGGTCTGGGGTGATGTTGAGGATGTACTGAAGGCCTTCGCGGCTGCGCGTCAATACCTGCATCGCCGCGGCCGCCTTGAGGCCGACGTCCACCCACAGCAACAGCGTGTCGGGACCATCCGACTTGTCGTAGTACCCCTGAATATCCAATCTGCGCATCATTTCGCGCGGTGGCTGATCGCCCGAGTAGCCGGTTTGAAGAATGACCTGGACGTGCGGGTTGAACACCCGGAGCGCCTGCACGACCTCTTCGCCGGTCATGCCCGGCATGAAGAAGTCCAGCAGCATCAGGTCGACGTGCCTCTCTCGCAATAGTTGCAACGCTTCCGCGCCATTGCTCGCCGACACGACTTCGTGCCCTTCCTGCTCGAGCAGTACCTGCGTTGCCTGTAGGTATTCGGGGCTGTCGTCGACCAGCAGGATCGTTCGTCCGGAGGCAATGATCTTCCGCTGGCGGGTCATCGGGCGCCGTCCCTCGTGGGAAAGTGCACCGTGAACGCGGTGCCTTTGCCGACCTCGGTGTCCACCTGGATCGAGCCAGCGAACGTGTCGGTCATGATGCCCGAAACGATGGCGAGGCCCAGTCCGGTGCCCTTGCCCGCGACCTTGGTTGTGTAGAGGAAATCGAAGATCTTGGGAAGGACGTCGGCCGGGATTCCGCGGCCCGTGTCAGTCACGACGATGTCGGTGCAGTTCTCGTGAGCCTTGATGGCGATCACGATCGTCGAACCGGCCGGGCTTGCGTCGACCGCGTTGGTCACCAAGTTGGTGATGATCTGCGCCAACTGACCGGGGATGCCCAACAGCTTGACCGAGTCATGCGGTGTATCGAACACCAGCGAGCACTGTCCGGTGGTCAGAGCATGCTGCACGAGCAGCAACGATTGGCGAATCACCGGAACTGCATCGAAATGCAGGTGATGTGCCTGGTCATCGCTGTGCGTTTGTTCCTTGATGCCGCGCACGAACCCGGCAATGCGCTCCATGCCGTGCTCGGCCAGTGCCATCGATTTCCGCATCTCGCCCGAGATCTCGCGATGGTCGCTGGGCGTGACGTCGACGTCATCGATGGAGTTCTCGTACTCGGTTGCCAGCCGGGTGACCTGCGCGACCGCCGCACGTGCGGCCGCGAGAGGCGTGTTGATCTCGTGTGCGATACCCGCGGTCAACCGACCCAACGACGCCATCTTCTCGGACTGGAGCAACATCGCCGAGCCGTCCTGAATCGCGCGGTTCGCCGCCTCGAGTTCGGTGGCACGGGCGTTGAGCCGTTCGGTGATGGCCGCCGCGTGTACAGACAGGCTGATTTGCTTCCGCAGAATCTCGTTCAGCCGGCCGTCGATGGGGCTGTCGCGAAAGACCACGAATCCGTAGTGCGTGTCGTGGATGTAGAGCGGCAGGACGACCAGAGTTACGCGGTCAGTCCCCAGCAGATCGGCAGGGACGATCTCGCGCGACCGATACACCCGACCCTGCGGCTCAAGCAACACGCGACCGGAATCGTCGTACGCGACGATCAACCGTGCCCATTCGGGCAGGGCGGCTGGGGCGGCGCTCTTCACCGGCTCGTCGTATAGCGCGACGTAGCAGCCGCTGATGCCGTTGTGGGGAAGCTCCCGCGCGATGACGTCGGCGAGCTGGCCGGTGTTCCAGGCCGCCGTGATGGCAGCTTCGGTGAGGCGACCCTCGGCGGCGCGTTCGGCGGCGAGCAACTCGCGCAGCGCGGCTTCGCGGTGCGCCGAGTCACTGATGACGACGCGGGCGTACGCGAGGGTGTCGTCGGCGCGGTTGCGGCACGACATGGGCAAGAACGGAATGATCAAATGACCCAGAACGCTGACGACGTCCTGCCACCGGGACACATCTTCGCCCGCGCGCCGAGTCGCGTTCAGCGCGACGATCAGTTCTGGAATGAACAGGCTGTCGTCGAGGTCATCGTCCCGCTCCCGAACGAGGTCGCTGATCAGGGAGTCGAGGAGCCGCTGCGCCGTTGCGCTTCGTTGCGGAGCCCGCCCGGACAGGATCGGGATCGCCTCGCGAATGCGCTGCACCACCGCCATGCGCGTCGCCTCTATGTGTGCAACGAAGGCGTCGATCGTGGTCAGGGGCTGAGCCTCGACGAGGTCGACGCCGCCCATTCGGCGGCCGGCCGGAGGGCAACCGCACGACTCGCGGATTATCAGCCCAGGGAGAACGACATCGACCAGTTCGGGTGATCCGCCGTCGAGCATGCACAACAAAGCCATGCCGGATCGTCGGCCAATCTCCTCGAGCGGTGCAGTCACAACAGTGACGGACGGCGTGGTGACCCCGAACCTGGGGCAGTCGTCGTATCCGATCAGTGCTACGTCGTACGGCACGGTCAGGCCGCGCGCCGCCGTGGTCTCCAGCGCAGCAATCGTGACGTTGCTCGACGTGGCGACGATCGCCTCCAGGTCAGGATGCGTGTCAAGCAGCTGCTCGGTGAGCTCCGTGGCGTGCAGGTGCGCCTCGGCCCAGCCCCGCAATGGCCGCGTCAGCAGGCTCTCGTCGAAGATCCCGTGCTCCCTCATGACGTCGGTGTACGCGCGCGTGCGCTCGCTCATCCCCTGATGCTCTTCCGGCCCCCGGATGAACCCGATGCGCCGGAGTCCGTGCACGTCGACCAGGTGCCGCACCCCGGCGGCCATGCCGGCGTAGTCACCATGCACCACCGACGGGATCCCATCGACCGGGTACTCCTGGCTGACACACGGAGACGGCGCAAACTGCGCGATCCAGTTGGGAAGTGACGCGTCCGCGGGCAGCTCGCGGGTGACCTGGTGGGAACCCACCACCACCCCGTCGAACCTCCCGGCAGTCGCGAGCTGGTAGATAGGGGCCGCCTGGCGTGGGTCCTCGCCGCACTCTGCCTGTGCCACCCCGACAAGCGTGGTCAGGTTGAAGTCGCGCTCGACCGCAAGGCCCGAAATGCCGCTCCAGAACTGCGCGTCTACCGGGCTGTCCAGGAAGCTGGTGAGGAACGCAACGGTTCGCCTGGTCGCCATCGCCCAGCCTCTCCGCTCCTCAGACAGTTCTCCCGTGTACCTGTCATGTCGGCTGAGACGACTTAAAGGTGAGGATTCAGCCCCGCCTTGGGCCGGGATGTTGGAGAACGTCTCGTGCGCAACGCCTACCTGCCGAATGCGTAGTGGGCAATCGTTGAAGCGCGACGCGCAGGCTAGCGAGGCGACCCGTGAAGGAGGCGGCGACCCGCGTATTCGGGTCGCACTTGGGTGCCGGTCGGTGGACCCACTGCCGGCGGTCGGTCGATCGCGGCGATCGCGGCCTCGTCGATGGTGATGCCGAGACCAGGGCTGTCGCCGAGGACGAAACAACCGTCTTCGATGACGAGATCGAGATGTACGCCCGTCGGCGGCGTGAGGTCCTGAAGTTCGCTGGAGATGTGGTTGGGCACTGCCGTCGCCGCGTGCAGCAGTGGGATCGGACAGTTGCCGATCGGGCTCACGGGCAAGTCGTGGGCGTGCGCAAGAGCCGCGACCCGCAGGAAGTGCGTGAGTCCCCACACGGCCGCGGTTTGCACGATGTCGAGGGCACCAGCCGCGACCAGTGGGCGGAATTGCTCGAGACCACTGAGGTTCTCGCCGCTTGCCACAGATGCGTGCACGCCGCGCCCGACGGCCACCATGCCCTCGGCGTCCCAGCGGCGAACCGGCTCCTCCACCCAGATCAGGTCGAGGGTGCGCTCGAGTTCGGCGACATACCGGACTGCTTGCTTTCGGGTCCAGCACTCGTTGGCGTCGAGCATCAGGCCGGGGCGAACGCTCGACCCAGGCGATGCCTCGGCGAGCACGTCGCGGACCAGGCGCCAGCCGGACCTTGTCGCGCTCAACGTCGAGGCCACCCTTGAGCTTGGCCGCTTGGATGCCGCGCTCGGCATAGGCGGTGTAAGCCGTGACGAGTTCGTCGTCAGACAGGGCGATGTCGATCGCTGAGGCGTATGCGGGAACTGCACGGTCGCGGCCGCCGAGCAGACGCCACAGCGGTTCGCCCGCAGCCTGGGCCTTGATGTCCCACAACGCCGTGTCGAACGCCCCGATGGTGCCGGAGAGGGCGCCGTAGTGGCCGGCTTTGAAGGCGTAGCGCTGCATGCGGTCGTAGAGCGCGGTGGTCGAGCGCGGGTCTTCGCCCTCGATCGCAGCGAACACCTTCGCCAGTTCGACGTGCGACCCCATCCCGACACCGGTGATGCCTTCGTCGGTGTCGACGAGCAGCAACGCGATATCGAGGACGCCGCTCGGGAAACACGCCGTTCGAGTCGCCGACCGAGCGTCCCCAGTCCTGGCGGGTTGTCAGGGCTCGGTAGCCAGTGATGCGCATGTCAGCCCTTCTTGATCAGGCGATAACCGCATCGACTGTCGTTGAAGCAGTCGTTCACCCCTTGACCCCGCCGCCGAGCAGCCCGCGAACGAGTGCCCGCTGCGAGAAGATGAAGACGATGAGAACGGGGACGATGGCGAGCAGCGTCGCGAGCGCGAGTTCCGGTCGGAAGATGTTTACCTGCTGGCCAGCGCCGCCGGTCGCCGGGTTGAACGACGGCGTTGACGACAACAAGTCGGACAGGCCGACCTGGATCGGGTACTGCTTCGACGTCCCGAGCACGGCGAACGGCAGGAAGAAGTTGTTCCAGTCGGCTACGAAGCTGAAGAAGAGGACGAGCGCCACGACGGGCTTGGCCAGTGGCAGTGAGATGTAGCGGAACGTCGTCCACTCTCCGCAGCCATCAATGCGCGCTGCATCGATCACATCGCGCGGCATTGACGTGGCGTAATAGATATACGCGAGGTACACGCCGAACGGGTAGAACGCGAACGGCAGGATTACCGAGAACACGTTGCCGATGAGCTTCAGCGCGTTCAGCTCAAGGAAGATTGGCAACACGAGTGCAGCGCCCGGCATGATCATCGCAACGAGCGTCAGCGTGAGGATCACCTTGCGCCCACGGAACGTTCCGAAGGCGAGGCCGTAGCCAGCCGGGATCGCGGTCGCGAGCACGATCGCGGTCGCGCTGACTGCATACAACAGCGAGTTTTCGATCCACCTGCGGTAGAGGTGACTGCTGTAAGAGTCGAGGTGATCCCATGCCTTCACCACATTGTGGAAGTTGCCGAACGCGAGCGGGTTGCTCGTCACCAGTGCGTGGTCTAGCTTCGTCGGCGCGAGGACCAGCCAAAGGATCGGCACCACGAAGAACAATGCGAAGACAACGAGAATTAGGTACCAAAGCCCGCGCGACGGTGAGCCGCATCAGTCGTCCTTCTTAAACAGTCCGGTTCGGGTCACGATGAGCACGGCGGCAATGAGCCCGATGACCAGTAGGTCGACGGAAAGCGCGGCGGCTTCGTTGAATCGGCCATACCGGAAGGCCAACTGGAAGGCGAGCTGGTTCGCCGACCACGTGTCCGGGACGTGACCCAGGCTCGCCGCGTTGACCAATTGCGGTTCGACGAAGAGTTGCGTTCCGGTCGCGAACGAGAGGATCACCATATAGGCGACCCACTTTCGGATCATCGGCAACTTGAGGCGCAGCGCGATGGTCCAGGCGCCGGCTCCGTCGATGCGGGCGGCCTCCTCCAATTCCCGCGGGATGGTGTTCAGCGCTCCGTAAAGCACGACGATCCAGCCGCCGGCGCCTGTCCAGAACGCGATCATCGCGAAGATGTACGGCAGGTTGCCCGGCGCGATCGCCTCGATGAAAAGGTGGACGCCGAAGACGTGTTCCAGGATGAAGCCTCGCGGGGCTGACGGCCGGGTCCAGCATGAACAGCCACACCAGCACTGATGCCGCGCCGGCTAGTGCGCCCGGCAGGTAGTACAGAAACCGAAAGGTAGCCGTCGCCTTGCTGGCCCGGCTGTGCAACATAAGCGCCAGCCCGACGACAAAGATCATCAGCGCAATGAGCCAAACGGCGGTGTAGACGAACACGTGCGCGAACGCGTCCCCGAAGCGGAAATCGCCGCCGGCCTGATTGAAGTTGCTGAGCCCGACGAACTTTCCCTTGCTGGAGGTGAACGCAAGCGTGAGGGCGTAGATCATCGGCAGGACGCCGAAGACAATCAGGAACGGCAAATACGGCAGGACAAACGGCAATCCCCGCCAGGAACCTTGAGTGCGCTTGCGCCCAGCCCGCCCGGCGCGCAGGTCACGCTTTCGCGTGACCTGCGCAATCGCCGGGCTTAGAGCTAGCGGATCGCTCGCCTCACTCAGCTGGTTGCCACTGTGTATCCGGCCGCCTGAGCCGCCTGACCCAAGGCCTTACCGAACGCGGGCATCAGCGAACTGAGCGACTTCCCTGCCACCAGCCCAGTTACCACCGTGTTCGACCAAACGGGCTGGTCGGGGTAGGTCACCAGGTCCCAGCCATCCCAGATCTGGCTGGCTGCGGCCTTGATAGCCGGGCCCGGATCCGCTGCCCAGTACGTGTTCGAGGTCAGACCCGTAAGCCACGGCCCTTGCATCGGCTGGTATCCAGGAAGGCCTCCCCGAGCATCCGGGCTCGTCGGCGGGGGGTTGAAGACCGTCACGGACCACTTGACGAAGTCCGCAGCGGCCGACGGGTTGCTGGAGTGCTTGGAGATGATCCATGGCCCGCCACCGATCTGGCCGGTCGTGACCGGAGTGTCCGTGCCCCACTGCAGTGGCGCCGCGGCGGTCAACTCGCCAGCGGGCGTCTTCAGCGTGTCGTGGAACACCCCGGTGTACCAGGCCGCCCCGACCATCATGAGCACCTTGTCCGCTGTGCCGCCGTACTTCTTGGCGAAGTCAGGCGAGAAGATACTCACCGGCGGGACGGTACCGTTCTTGATCAGCGGGTCGAGCAGGCTCGCCATTTCGGTGCAGTGCACGTCAGCCACGTTGATCGTGACCTTCTGGCCAGACACGTTCGACTCCAGCGGGCACTTGTTCGCCCAGAAGTACTGCCACGCGCCGTACGACTCGCCACTGGAGCCGATGATGTAACCCGGGTGCTCGGTGGCGACCTTGATGCCGAGCGCCTGCCAGTCTTGCCAGGTCTTCGGAACCGTGTAGCCGAACTGCGTCATGAGCTTCTGGTTCACCCAGAGCACGTCAGGCGCGAGGTTGTCCTGGATGCAGACGAGCGTGCCGTTGACGGTGCACTGAGCAAGCGACGGCGCCGGCCAGTTGCTGGTGACGTCCTTGCCGAGGGCGGCGCCCATGTCGGCGGCGAAGTTGAACGGCGCCTGCGCCATCCACACCGGGTCGTTGACCTGCTCGCTGAAGATCACGTCCGGCCAACCGCTGCCGGCCTTGTTCCAGAGTTGGATCTTGGTCTGCAAGCTGGTCGCGCCGTTGCCGTCACCGTCGAACGTGACGATGGTCATCTTCACGTTCGGATGCGCGGCCTGGTAGG
>CAWIJQ010000001.1:0-457731 GCA_963836475.1 uncultured Actinomycetes bacterium | reverse complement strand
GGCGGGCGACTTCTTCTTGCTAGCCGACTGGTGGACGTTCCGTGTTCAGTGCGACCGTACGGGCATAACGGCCCGTCAGCTGGTGAGGCGTTCCTCGATGCGGACCGTGACAGTGTCGCCCGCTTCCTTGCCGATGGCGCGCCGAATCTCTGCCTTCACCGGCAGCATCTGCACGCCGTCGCCCATCGCCATGAACGAACTCTGGAACGGCTGGCCGTCGACGCTACCGCGAACCTTGACCAGTCCCTTGGTCCCGAAGTACTCGGCTGCTGGCGGCCAGACGACGTAGGTCCAACCGCCTTTGGCGGTGCTCTTCTGCAACTGCGCCACGAACTCGACGTCCACTTTCCGCTCCTTCGCTTCGACGCTGCCACAAGTCTGACGTACGAGAGACCCGAGATTCATCGAACACGAAGGGCCGGACGCCTCGCGCGGACGTGGCTTAGCGCCCGGTGACCCGAGCGCTGAGGCCGGCCAGTTCGCCCCCGTTGTGCCATACCTTTTGCTCCGTTTGCTTTGCTCTGCTTCTCCACAGCAGCAGAGCTGCTCTGCTCGTATATACGAGCAGAGCAAAGCACCCGACGAGTGTTCCCCCCGCTGGGCGCGCCGGCGACGCCCGCGCGGCCCGATTCCGGGAAGCCCGGCCAGCCCACGTAGCAGTTGCTACAGGTACTGGCCGGTCGCGGTCGCGCCGAGTCCTTCGCGGGCAAGCCGCAACAACGTCGCGGTCGTGAATGCGTCGCCGTCCATCAGCACGGCACGCCGAACCAACTCGCGCAGCGCCGCTCCGCTCGCACCCTCCGTCGCCGCCGCAACGGCACCGATGTCGATCGAGCCGCCGAGCGTGCCGAGGTAGCGGCGCAAGATCGAGGCCCGCAACCCGGCGTCCGGCAATGGGATTTCGATGATGCGGTCGAACCGTGCCGCGCGCACGGCTGCGTCGTCCAACGCTTTGACGTCGTTGGTTGTCGCGACCGTCACGATGCCGTCGTGATTGCTCATCACGCCGTCGAGGGCCGCCAAGAAAGTCGTGCAGCCCACCCGAGCTACCCGAGCGACGATTGCCCACGACCAGGTCGAGGTCTTCGAGCACGACGAGCGCAGGCGCGAGCCTGCTCAGCTCCTGATAGACCTCGCCCATGCGCACGCCGATCGCGCGGGCGTCGCAGAGCACGACAGTGACGTCGCCAACGAGCTCGGCAGCCAGCACACGACACAACGCCGTCTTGCCCGGTGCCCGGCGGACCGTACAGCAGCATGCCGCGGTTCGTGCCGAGCCCGAGCTTGGTCAGCAGCTCGCGGCGAGTGAACAGCGCCGACACGTTGAGGTCGAGCTCGCGCCACACCGCGTCGCTCACGATCACGTCGTCACGATTCGGCGGACGGCACGTTGATCGGCCGCACCGAGATGCTCTCGCCGTCGCCGCGCACGCGAAGGCACCGACCACGCAAGTAGCTCTCGGCCTCGCGCGAGCGCCGACGCAGATCGTCGAGATAGGCCTGCCCGACGGGTGCGTCCTCGGCGCGCACGTGCACGCAGACCCCGCGGTACTGCCGAGTCGATGCTGACCGACACGACGACGTCGGCCTCTGTCAACGTTGCCGGCGCCGAAGGCGGCCACCAGTCCGCACGGCACGCTCTGCGCTTCGCCATCGAGGTCGAGCAGCATCCATTGCGGGCTCTCGCTCGAGTACAGGCCAGCGACCTCGATCGGCGGATGCTTGCGCATGTCGTTGCCGAACGCGTACGCCAGCGTCGCCGCCGTCAACGGACCAAGCGATTCGTGCAAGGTGATCAGCCCGACGCCGCCGCGGTCGAGGTGGCGATGCGCGAAGTCTTCTCTGTCTTCGGTCGTGCGCAACGGCAGGCTCGCGTCGAGCACGTGGGCGATCCACGACAATGCGTCGCGCACTTCGGTGGGCATAGTCCGGCGCGGCGCGGTTGAGTGCGCAGAAGCCGCATCGGAAAGCGGGGTTACGGACGACATCGGAACATCAACTCCTCACGCGCGCGACGGGTCACTCCCGCCGGGTTGCCGCGTGGGATTGACAGATGTTGTGGCTGGACTCTTGTGCATGACCGACCGAGGGTAGGTGCACGGGGCACTGCCGCGCCACCGAGTTACTGAGCAGTCGAACCGTCGCGTGGCGAGCTAGTCGCTCGTGCCGGTTCTGCGGGCGTCGCGTCAATGGGCGACGATAGGTTCTCCCACCGACCGCAGGAGACCGCCATCGACGTTGTCTTGGTGACCGGCCGTACCGAGCGGCCGGTCTATCCCGAATCACCTCTGCTCGAAGCGGCCTTGCGGGCCATCGGCATCGACGTCGAGAGCCACCCGTGGGGCGACACCGCTCCGTGGGCGACGGTGCCGCTCGTCGTCATCCGTTCGCCGTGGGACTACATTTCCGCGCACACCGACTTTCTCGCCTGGGCCCGCTCGGTCGCCGCAGCGACGCGGCTGACCAATCCCATCGACGTCATCGAATGGAATGTGCACAAGAGTTACCTGCTCGACCTCGCACGAGCGGGCGTACCGACCGTTGCCACCGTGCTCGTTCCTCACAATGCGTCGGACGACGAGCAAGCGGCCGCGTTAGGCACCTTCGCTGACGCGATCGTGATCAAACCGGCCGTGTCGGTCGGTGCAATCGGGACGTTACGCACGGTCTCGTCGTCGGCCGAGGCGTCGGAACATCTCGCGTCGCTCGTGGCGGTTGGCGACACTCTCGTGCAGCCGTTCGCGTCGTCGGTGGTCTCTGCTGGCGAGTCGTCGTTGATCTATTTCGGCGGTGTCTTCAGTCACGCGATTCGCAAGATTCCAGCGGCCGGCGACTTTCGGGTGCAGATATTTCATGGCGGCTCGGTAGTTGCTCACACCCCGTCGCCGGCCGAGCTTGCGGTCGGCGCGGCTGCGCTTACTTTGACGCCGTCGCCGACCAGCTACGCGCGCGTCGACCTGGTGCCGGTCGCCGGCGAACCGATGGTGATGGAACTTGAGGTCATCGAGCCACAACTGTTTCTCGACCACCATCCGGAAGCTCCGGCCCGGTTTGCCGACCAACTCGCAACGTTGCTCAACGACGGTACATAGGCTTGCTGCTGCGCGGCACCTGATCCAACCTGGTCCGGTCTGGCCAATGACACGGGAGGCAAGTGGTGCGGCTTCCACGGCCGATGGTCCGGCTCATCGCTCGAGGCAAGCCACTGATACCCAAGGCACTGTGGCCGATAGTGAACACGGTGGCGAGTTCGCGCGGCACCGGACCGCTGGTTGCCGATCCGTCTCCTCTTCGCACGCTCGTACTGTGCGCGCATCCTGACGACGAGCTCGGCTGCGCCGGGACCATCGCCCTGCTCGTTGCCAGTGGCGCTGAGGTACGAGTCGTGTACGCGACTCGAGGCGACGGCACGCGTGGCTCACCGTTGAAAGCCGAAGAGACCGGACGCCGCAGGTCGGCCGAGTCGCTAACGTCATGCGCGGCACTGGGTGCGAGCGATGTGGTCTTTTGGGATTTCGCTGACGGCACGCTGCCGTCGCGACATGACGATCTCGTCGGGGCTGTGTTTTCGGCCGTCGAGTCGTGGAAACCCGAGCGGGTTCTTGTGCCGTGGTTCCTCGACGGCCACGCCGATCATCAGGCATTGAGCCGTGCGGTTACGGCCGCCGCCTTGCCGCTGTCGCTCGAGATATGGGCGTACGAGTGGTGGACGCCGCTGATGCCCAACCGACTGGTCGACATCACATCGGTGTGGTCGCAGAAAGAACAGGCCGCGGCGAGTCACGTGACCGCGGCGTTGGCGTTCGACGTCACGGCCTGGCTCGGACTCTCGCGGTGGCGGTCACTGCATGGGCTGCACGGTGAGGGCTACGGCGAGGCCTTCCTCGTATTGCCGTTTGTCGAGTACCAGACGCTGGCCATTTCGCATGGCTGAGCTCGTTCTACGCGCCGCATCTGTCGACGATGTCGGCGCGGTCTGCTCGTTGATGAGGCGGACGTTTCCCGACAACGCGAAAGCCGACGAGCGCATTTTGCGCTGGCAATACTGGGAAAATCCGTTCGGACCTGCGGTCGCGTGGGTATGGACCGACGGGCCGAAAGTCATCGGGCACTTCGGCTGCATCAGGTACGCGGCTTACATCGGCGGGGTCGTTTCTACGATCGGCGTTGCGATCGATGCGGCGATCGATCCCGAGTATCAGGGACGCCGGCTGTTCGATCCGTTGACGAGTGCGCTGTTCGCAGACATGGCTCCGAGCGGCATGCCGGTCACTGTGTCGTATCCGAACGACAAGTCGGTCGGTGGGCTTACTCGTGGCGGCTGGCAGGAACTCGGACTGCTGCGGACACATCTGTTGATGCTCGACGCCGGTTGGTATGCGGCGCGGGTTCGGGTGCCGCGGTTCGTCATGTCGGCTGTGCAGCGCGTGCTTTTCCGTCCGCCGAGGGCTGGTCGCGGTGATAACGCCGCGGAGGATGTCGCGCCGCCTTCGGACGTCGATTCGCTGTGGGCCGAGCTAGCGCCCGGCGTCGTGAACGGCGTCGTCCGTGATTCGACGTGGTTCAGTTGGCGGTACGTCTCGCGGCCGGTGGCGCCCTATCGGTTCTTCTCGGTACGGCGGGCTGACCGGTTGGTCGGCGTCGCGGTGACGACCGAGCGCGAGCAACAGGGCGGTGCCTTTACTTACCTCCTTGAGTTTCTGGCCGCTGATGCCGACGCGGCACGCAGCCTCGTCCAAGTGGTGTCGTCGCGTTGCGCCGGCTCCGTAGGGCTGGTGATGGCGACGTTGCCCGGCACATCGGCGTCCCGCCTGGCTCTTGGGGCTGGGTTGCGGTTGGTGCCTTCGCGATTCGAAGAGAAGGCGCTGCACATGGGCGTTATCGACAACGACGGATCGCACGGCGCCGCGATCCGCCGCGACTGGACCCTCGGCTGGGGCGACCTCGACCACCTGTGAAGTCGTCGCGTGCAGGTTAGGCGGTTTCGCCTTCGTTGATGACCGTGGCGCCGAGGTGCCTCTGCAGCAGTGCCAAGCCGGAGGCGCCATCGTCGGCGTCGGCGTCGTCGGGCCGCGCTTCGTCGAGCACGATCTCGACGTCGGGTTCGGCCGCGACCGCTGCGGCAGCAGCCTCCGCCGCGGCCGACCGCGCAGCAGCCGGGCGCTTGCGAGCCGACGACGACCGCCCCGGCGCCCGATCGGCCGCCATCGATTCGCTCGGTGGTGGTGGAGCGACCGGTTCGGTCGGCACAGCGGTCTCAGTCGTCGCCGCTCCCGACAAGGTCGTCGAGATTTTCCAGTCGACGCCGAGCAGCTGCTTGATCGCCTGCAACAGCAAGTCCTCGCCGCCACCCGTGCGGAACAAGCGCTCGAGTGGGCCGGTGGTGAAGCCCAGCACCAGGGTGCCGTCGCGCACGTCGAGCACCTGTGCGTGCATCGCGATCAACGGCTGCGTCGTGCGGCCGCGCGGCAGCCCCTTGACGACGTCAAGAATGCTGTCCCACAAGCCGCGGACGGCGGTCGCGTCAAGGTCGCCGACACCTGCGAGAACAGGCGCGGCAGGCGGCGCGGCCGGCGCAGGATGCGCAGGGGATCGCAGCCGGTTCGGTCGCAACCTGGGCCGCGCGGAGGTGCGGCGGTCGGAACGGGAGGTCGGGCACAGCGGCGGCCGGAGCCGGCACGGGCGCGGCAACAACGTGAGCGTCTCGCCGGAAATCGCGAACCGTCGCTCGAGCCGCTCGAGCCGCACCAACAAACTCGCCTCGTCATCACCGGCCGCGGGCAACAACACGCGCGCGCACATGAGTTCGAGCAACAGCCGAGGTGCGGTCGCTCCACGCATCTCGGTGAGCCCGGTGTTCACGATGTCGGCCGCGCGGGTCAGCTCGACCGCGACCGAGCTGCGCCGACTGCCGGCTCATCCGCTCGAGCACATCGACGGGAACGTCGAGCAGACCTTTCTCCCCGGCGTCCGGCACTGCATTGAGCACGATGAGATCGCGCAATCGCTCGAGCAGATCCTCGGCGAACCGTCGCGGATCGTGGCCGGCCTCGACCACTCGATCGACGATCTCGAGGACCGCGCCGCCGTCGTGCGCGCCGAACGCATCGACCACGTCGTCGAGCAGGCTCGCGTCGGTGTAGCCGAGCAGCGCGACCGCGTCGCGGTAGGTGACGCCGTCGGCCGAGGCGCCCGCCACGAGCTGGTCGAGCACCGACTGCGCGTCGCGAACCGATCCGGCACCGGCGCGCACCACCAGCCCCAGCGCGGCCGGCTCGATCGTGACGCCTTCGGCCACGCAGATGCGGGCCAGGTTGTCGCGCAGCGCGCCCGGCGGCACCAAGCCGGAACGGGTAGTGATGGGTGCGCGAGCGAATCGTGCCGATGACCTTCTCGGGCTCGGTCGTCGCGAAGATGAACTTCAGATGCGGCGGCGGCTCTTCGACCAGCTTGAGCAGCGCGTTGAATCCGGCCGTCGTGACCATGTGCGCTTCGTCGATGATGTAGATCTTGAAGCGCGACTGGATCGGCGCGTAGAACGAGCGCTCGCGCAGGTCGCGGGCGTCGTCGACCCCGCCGTGCGAGGCGGCGTCGATCTCGATCACGTCAATGCTTCCAGGGCCGGACGGCGCAAGCGCGACGCATGAATCGCACACGCCACATGGGGTCGGCGTAGGGCCCTGCTCACAGTTCAGCGACCGCGCCAGGATGCGCGCCGACGACGTCTTGCCGCAGCCGCGCGGCCCGGAGAACAGGTAGGCGTGGTGCACCCTGTTATTGCGCAGCGCCTGCTGCAACGGCTCGGTGACGTGCTCTTGGCCGATGACCTCGGCGAACGTGCTCGGCCGGTACTTGCGGTAGAGCGCGAGACTCATGCGCCACCCCTCCGCAGCCGACCGAACGCAACACGCACCGAAACAGGGACCCCCCGCGCACCCGCCAGGGCCCGCTTACCCTTGCTGCCTTCCGGCCCTGGGGGGGTTCGTGGGATGGACGCCACGCGAGGGGTCTGGCGCCGAGTGTAGTGGCGGCCGCCGACGTCCCGCCGCCCTCCAGCTGAGGCTGTGTGGTCGGGTAGCCTGCTCGGCGGAGGATTCGCATAGTGGCCGAGTGCGCACGCTTGGAAAGCGTGTAGAGGGAAACTCCTCGCGGGTTCAAATCCCGCATCCTCCGCCAGCTCGCGGGCCCCGCTGAGGCGGCGGCGTCCGGCCTGATCTGAACAGCGCCGGCCGAGGACAGCTTGCCCGGCCGCTTTGCGCCGTCAGGTGCATGCCCGATGCTGCTCTGCTCGCTATATGCGAGCAGAGCAGCTCTGCTGCTGTGTGAGCAGCAGAGCAAAGGAGCCGAGAGGGTGCTCACCGGTTTGCTTTGCTCTGCCGCACATTCACAACAGAGCTGCTCTGGCCGCACGATTGCACAACAGAGCTGCTCTGCCGCGTGATTAGCAAGCAGAGCAAGCAGGCGAGGCGCGAGAGGCAGCCGATGGGCCGCGAACGGCCGCCGGGCGACTAGGGCCAGCCTCAAGCGGCCCAAACGAGCACAGACGAGTCGCTTCGCGACACACGAATCGAGCGATGCCCGGCCATGATCAGATCACCCACGACCCATGGTCATGGGCGAATTGACCTGCTACCGTGATCCGCGGTCGAGGTTCCAGGTACGTGTTCTCACGCCCGCGGAACGTCAGCGCGGGCCTTTCGTTTCTATGAGCGGGATCGCCGCAAGACCGAAATGCCCACGCCGGCCCGGTGACCGCGCGGTGCGGGCACCGAATCCTGGTTAGGGAGAGCACGTGACGCAAGGTGTAGTGAAGTGGTTCAACGCTGAGAAGGGCTTCGGCTTCATTGCCGTCGAGGGCGGCGCAGACGTCTTCGTCCACTACTCGGCCATCCAGTCCGACGGCTACCGCAGCCTCGAAGAGAACCAGAAAGTCGACTTCGACATCACGCAGGGCCCGAAGGGCCCGCAGGCGGAGAACGTCCGCCCCGTCTAACGTTCGCAGCGTCCGGGTGGTCCACGCCGACTGTGCGTGGCCACCCGTTCGTGTTTCGTAATGGGCGTTCACGCGCCACGCGGCCCGCTGCGGCGGGCGCATCATAGAAGCGATGAACCGCCCGTGGGACGACGACGAGCGGCCGCCACCTGCCGCCCACCAGAAGTCGCTCCCTGAAGTCGATGGCGCAGGCAAGCCCAGTCGGCCGCCGCATCGTGCTCGGCATGCTCGGCCTCGGCGCCTTCGGCGTCGTCTTCGGCAAGCAGCTGCAAGAACGTGCAGAGCAACGTCCTGGATCCGGTCGCCCGCAACGACCCGACCGGGCTGATCGATCTGCTGCCCGCCGTCGACCGGTTCCGGTACTACAACGTCACCGGCTCCGAACCGGAGCCGCACGATCGCCGACTACACAGCTCACAGGTCGGTGGGCTCGTCGACCGGCCGATGACCTTGAGCTACGCCGACCTGCAGGTCGATGCCGCAGACCAACCTCATCAAAGACTTCCAGTGCGTGACCGGCTGGCGGGTGCCGCAGGTGCACTGGTCGGGAGTCGCCTTGCCCGACCTGCTCGACCACGTCGGCGTCAAGAGCGGCGCCACGGCGCTTGAGTTCACCTCGTTCGACGGCGTCTACACCGAGAGCCTCACCCTCGACGCAGGCGCAGCGGCGCGACGTGCTCGTCGCGCTGACCATGCTCGGCGCGCCGGTCACCCGTGACCACGGCGGCCCGGTCCGGCTCTACGTCGCGCCGATGTACGGCTACAAGTCGTGCAAGTGGTTGGGCGGCATCACGCTCGTCAACAAAGTGACGCCCGGCTACTGGGAAGACAAGGGCTACGACGTCGACGCATGGGTCGGCAAATCGAACGGACGCAACGACGATGCGCCGACGAGCTGACCATGCCGAAGCGCCCCCGCTGACTGCTGCGGTTCACCCGCGGCGAACGCTGGGTGCATAAGTCGACCGCGATCCTGATGGGCATCTGTCTCGCGACCGCCGCGATCCTCTACGTCGACCGCTGCTCTCGCATTATTCGGAAATCGCGCGCTCGTCGAATGGATCCACGTCATCGCCGGCATCGGCTTGCCGATCCCGTTCATTGTCGGCCTGCTATCAAAGGCTTTTCGCGCCGATGCGCGGCGCCTCAACCGGTTCACCCGCAACGACTGGAAGTGGCTGCGGTCGCGTCAACGTCGACGACGGCGATCGATGCCGGTCGGCAAGTTCAACGCCGGCCAGAAACTCAACGCGAACTTCCAGCTCGGCGCCATCTTGATGATGCTCGGCACCGGACGCATCATGCGCTTCGCCAACTACTGGCCGGTGTCATCTGCGCACGGGCGCGACGTTCGTGCACGACTGGATCGTCGTACGCGATTCTGGCCATCGTCGTCTCGGCCACATCGTACATGGCCAACCGCGACCCGGATGCGCTGCGCGGCATGCGCACCGGCTACGTCCCGGCCTCGTGGGCCAAGCGCGAACACAAGGCCTGGGCCGTGCGCGAACATCGCAGCCGGGTAGCCGCGAACGGGCGACGCGAAGGCGACCGACGCCAGCTGATCGGCGTCCGGCAAGATGGGCGTTGCGTATGCAATCGGACGTCGAAACGTACGGGCCCGATGTGCCCGTCGACGTCGCGCACGCCGGTCATGATGCACCGCTGGGACACGTTGACGTTCTTGCATTGGTCCTACGAGCCGGACGTCGTGGCGCGGCTGCTGCCGGTCGCACCTCACGCTCGATACGTTCGACGGCAAAGCGTGGGTCGGGCTCGATTCCGTTCAACATGCGGGTGCGGGCGCCGCACACGCCGTCGCTGCCGTGGGCGTCGCGATTTTGCGAGACCAACGTGCGCACCTACGTGCTCGACGAACACGGCCGGCCGGGCATCTGGTTCTTCTCCCTCGACGCGTCGCGACTCGGCGCCGTGCTCGCGGCGCGCGCGACGTTTCGGTTGCCGTACATGTGGTCGCACATGTCACTGCGCAAGACCGGCGACACGGTCACGTACTCCTGCACCCGCCGTTGGCCCGGGCCGCGCGGCGCAACGAGCAAGCGTCACCATCGACATCGGGACGCCGTACCAGCCAGCCGAACTGACCGCAGCGCGACCATTTCCTGACCGCGCGCTGGCGGCTGTTCAGCATCTCCGGGCGGGGAGCTTGGCGCCGATACGGCGACTGCGCAACACGATCCGTGGGTGCTGCACCGCGCGACTGCTCGGGACGTGCGATGACGAGCTGGTGGCCGCCGCCGGACTTGCCGCAGCCGGTCGGCGCGCCGCTGGTGCACTACTCGCCAGGGGTCGACGTGCGCATCGGGCCGCCGCACCGACTGACGTAGATGTGCCGCTAGCGCCGCGATAATGCGTTGCCGTGCGGACGCGGCCGCGGCTATCGTGCGACTGACCCATCGAGTCGAGAGGAGTCGGCCATGACTGTCTTCGTCGTTGTGCCCACTTTCCTTTCGCTCGTATCGCCTGAGCACTTCGTCGATGTCGCCCTACACACGCTGGGAGCGTTTGACGACGCGAGACGCGCGCGAACTCGACGCCTTGAATTTCTGCAGTTCGGCTAAACCGCTTGATGCCTGGCGCGCGTTTCGCGCGTCGATCGTGGCGCGCTCACCGTGCGGCTCGACCGACGACGCCGGCTCGCGGTGCGACGCGTCGGCCGCGGCGCGTTGACCGTGCTCGCGGGCTCGCCGATGCGTTTTCGCACGTCTGGCCGCGTTCGATTCGCGCCGATCCGAGCTCGGTCGGCACCCGGCGGTCGGTGACTGGGTTGCGCTCGACGGCGAGACCGCCGTCGCTGTGTTCGACCGCCGCTCGATGTTCGCCCGGCTCGAGCAGCGACCGGCCAGACGGTCGCCGCAGGTGGTCGCCGCCAACATCGACACCGTTTTCATCGTCGTGCCGCTGTCGGCCGGCTGCGGCCTCGGCTGTTGCAGCGCTGCTCTCGCGCTGGCGTGGCAATCGGGCGCCACACCCGTCGTCCTGCTGACCAAGGTCGACCTCGCCCGCGACGGCGACATCGACGGCCAGACGAGGTCGACGAGCGCATCGAGGCAGCACGCGCCGACGCGGTCGGCGTCGACGTCCACGCGGTGAGTTCGGCGACGGGCGAAGGCCTCGACGCGCTCGAGCCCTATCTGCGTGCCGGGGCAGACGGTCGCGATGATCGGGCCGTCCGGTGCGGGCAAGTCGACACTCACGAATGCCTTGGGCGCACGGCACGTTGGCGTTGACAGACGGGCGCGTGCGCGACGACGGCAAAGGCCGGCACACCACGACCGCGCGCGAACTCGTGGTGTTGCCCGTCGGGGCGATCGCGATCGACACGCCGGGTCTGCGCGGCCTCGGCCTTTGGGACGCCGACGACGGCATCGCGCTCGCGCTTCGCCGACGTCGTCGAACTCGCGGCCGACTGCCGGTTCGCCGATTGCGCGCATCACGGCGAGCCGGGCTGCGCGGTGGCTGCGGGCGATCGCCGAAGGCGATCTGGACGCCGCGCGGTTGGCCGACTACGAGAAGTTGCTCCGCGAGCAGCACTGGCTCGAGATCCGTCGCGATGGCGCGCCCGCGCGCAAGAACACGCGCGGGCCAAGGTTTTCTACAAGCGACGTCACGCGACAGCCACACCGCTAGCCGACAGCGACGACGCGTTAGACGAGTGGCTGAGTTCGTGCGACTTCGCGGCGACGACGTTGGCCGCGCTCGCGCAAGTCCGGATAACGGCCGTCGACGACGACTCGGCTGCGCTGGCCACCGCCGCGACGCGGGCGCCGATGTCGGCCGCCGTCATGCTCTGCTCCTCGACCGCGCTCGCGATCGTGGTCTGCTCTGAGTCCATCATTGAATGGCGTGCACGATCTCTTCGAGGGCTGCTGCAGCCGCGGCGCTGTCGGCCTGGATGGCGTGGATCATTGCGGTGATGTCGCCGGTCGCTTCGCCGCTGCGTTGCGCGAGGCTCTTCACTTCGCCAGCGACGACCGCGAATCCCTTGCCGCTTTCGCCGGCCCGAGCGGCTTCGATCGTCGCGTTCAACGCGAGCAAGTTGGTCTGCCCGGCGATCGAGCTGATCAAGCCGACTCACCTCGCCGATGCGATCACTTGACTCGCTCAGCTGGGCGACCAGGTCGGTTGCCGACTGCGCCGAGCGCACCGCACGCGGCGGTGTTGCCGACCGCGGTCGCCGCACTGCTGGCGATCTCTTGAATGCTGTCGGTGAGCTGGTCCGAGCCGGTCGCGACCGCGTTCGCCTGCTCCGACACCTCGCTGACCGCGCCGGTGAGCTGGTCGGCGAACACCGAGAACGACGCCGCCGTGGCGGCGAGTTCGGTCGCGACCGAGGTCACCACGCGCTCGCGCTCGCGGGTGTTCGATGCGTCGGCCCAGCTGGCCACGAACCCCGGCCGAGCTGGTCGACCGTCACGTCCGCGTGCGCGTGCCCACGGGTCGTCTGCGCGGCCACCGTCGTGGTGAAGCGGAAAAGCGTGGTGCCCGACGGCACCGCGGTGAGTGCAGCGCGCACCGCGATCAGCAATGCGTCGCCGTGCTTCGCGGCCGTGGCGGTACTCAGCTTGCGGGCGGCGGCGTTTTGGAACACGATCTGGGCGGCCTCGTCGGCGACGATCACGCATGACGGCGCCTTCTCCAGCACCTCGTACACGTCGAAGTCGTTGCAGCGCGGCAAATCGCGCGTCCTGGTGCACGCGCCGCCGGAGCGTTGCCATAGTCGGTGTCCGTCCTCGAGCGGCTGAAGAGTCCCTAGGACTCCCTTTCGGCACAGATGCAGCGGAGCGTGAGCCAAACGGCCTAAACAAGATCCGCTTCCGGTGCGGCCGCGGCACGCCGGGGTTCGTAGCGGGCGAGTGCGGGCACGGCCAACCCCAGCAGGACGACGACCACGACGCACGCCACGCCGCCGCTGATGGCGCTGAAGACGGGACTCGTGGCCGCGGCCACCGCTCCCGATTCGACGTCGCCCAGCCGCGGGCCGCCCGCGACAACGACGAAATTCACGCTGCTCAGCCGGCCCAGCAACGCATCGGGCACCACCTGCAACAAGATCGTTTGGCGGAAGACGGCGCTGACCATGTCGGCCGCCCCGGCCACCGCCAGCAACACCGCCGCCGAGCGTCAGCGAGCGGGTCATGCCGAACCCGGCGATCGACCCGCCCCACAGCGCGACCGACACCAGCACGGCCATGCCTTGGCGACGGACGTGTTTGAGCGGCCCGGAGAACGCGGCCCCGAGGAGGCCGCCGATCGCCGGGGCGGCGTAAAGCAGACCGACGGTCCGGGCTCCGCCACCGAAATGGGTGGCCGCCAACGCGGGGAACAACGCCCGCGGCATGCCGAAGATCATTGCGTTGAGGTCCACCAGAAACGTCATCGCGATCACCGGCTGGTGCCGCACCCACCGCAAACCCTCGGCGACCGCGGCGAACCCGGGGCGCGCGCCGCCGCCGTCCGGTGGCATGGGGCGCAGCCGGGCTACGGCGTAGAGCGAGCAAACGAACGTCGCGGCGTCGACGGCGTAGGCGGTCTTGAGACCGGCGGTCGCGATGACGACGCCGGCGAGCAACGGTCCGACCGTGCCGGTGAGTTGAAACGACACCTGAGTGAGGGCGGTCGCGGCTGGCATGCGGTCAGGCCCGAGCAGTCGCGGCATGAACGTCAAGCGAGCCGGCTGGTCGACCGAAAAAAGACAGGTCTGCAGCGAGATCAGCAGGTAGAGCAACCAGAGCTGTCGAAGATTCGCCGCAGCTTGGACCGCGAAAGCGACCGAGAAAAGCGCGAGTCCGGAACTGGTGACCAACACGAGCTTGCGCCGGTCGAACGCGTCGGCGAATGAACCTCCGAGCAGGCCGATCACGATCATCGGCACGGCGACCGCGAGCCCGATCGCGCCGACCGCGAAGGAGGAGTGCGTCATTTCGTAGATCTGCACCGCGCACGGCGACGGTGGTGATCTGATTGCCGATCCCCGACAGCGTGCCGCCGATCCACAGCCGCCGGTATTCGGCTGACTCGCGCAGCGGCGTGACGTCGGCCAGCAGCCGTCGTCCGCCTCGCTTGATCTCAGACACGCACTGATCCAACCGCACGCAGCTACGGCAGAATGGCGCGCAGTGCTATTCGTACCTACCCGATTGAGGGCGCCCGTTGTCCGTCATCGACGAACTGCTCGAGAACAACCGTCGCTACGCCGAGACCTTCGTCGGCATGGTGCCGATCCGCCCGAAGAAGCGCCTCGCCGTCGTCGCGTGCATGGATTCGCGCATCGACGTCCACGGATTCTCGGGCTTGCAGGTCGGCGACGCGCACGTCATTCGCAACGGTGGCGGGGTGATCAGCCCCGACGTGATCCGGTCGCTGACGATCAGCCAACGCGTGACCGGCACCCGCGACATCATCCTGATTCATCACACCGATTGCGCGAACCTTGGCCTCGACGAGATGGCGTTCAAGGCACAACTTCAGGCCGAAGTCGGGTTCAAGCCCGACTGGTCGTTCGATTCATTTACCGACCTCGAAGAAGACCTCCGGCAGTCGGTACTGCGGTTGCGGTCAAACCCGTTCATTCCCACACCGACAGCGTTCGTGGCTTCATCTTCGACGTCGCCACCGGTCGCTTGAACGAGGTGCACTAGCCGACAATTTGGGTCATGAATTTCTTGCGCCCCGTGATGCACCGGCTTACGCTCGTTTCGGGTCCAGACAGTCGCCCGCGAGTAGCTGTTGCCGACCCCCCAGCCATGGAGGCGGTCGAGATGACAGCGAGTGAAAGTCCGCAGCTGCCCAGCCCATCCGCTCCCTTCGACGCGTGGCAACGCGCAACTACCGCGCTTCGAGCGGCCGAAGCCAGGGGCGCTCCGCACGACGAGATCGTGCACCTCTCCGAGCAGGTGATCCGGGCGCGCAATGCGCTCACTCTCGACCGTACCCAGGCCGGCTGGGATCCGCCCGATGACGTCCTGCGGCATCTCATCGGCGACGAGCTTCTGCTGCAGCAGCGCGACGATTCGAGCGTCGCCCTCCATGAGAAGTCGCGCGACCGACGCGACCTCGGTCAGCCCGCCACCTAGCTCGCGCGGCTCTTCGGCGCCCCGGTTTCGTCAGGCCAAGCCGCGACCTGCACTGGGTCGCGCTGCACCAACCTTGGCCGCCTCGCCAGCATCCGCTCGAGGGCGGTCGCGCCCGGCAGGGGAATCTCGGCCACGTGCAGGCTCACGTCGACGCCCGGGTTGCAATGGACCTCGACCCAACTGATCTGCAAGTAGCGCAGATAGACCGGAGGCATGCCGAATCGACCAGGCACCGCCTCGACGACCGGCGTGCCCGAGCCAGAGTTGGCGAAGAATCCCTTACCTGCAGGCGATTCGTTGGCCGCTGAAGCTATCGCGGTGAGTTCGGGGCGATGGCTGTGGCCGCAGATCAGCCCGAGGTATCCGTCGTCGATCAACCGCGCCGTTTCGGTGCGCGACGCGTCGTTCTGGCCCCAGCCACGGCCGCTGAGGTCGAGCGTGCGCAGCGCCTGCCACGATCGCCGCAGCAGCACGGCGATGATGAAAACCACAACGAGGACGTCGATGATGAACGCGAGCCCCAACAGCGCCGTCCGGCGCATCCAGTCCTGTACGTCTTCGGGGAGCCGATTCGTCACGAGCAGTACGAGTGGCACGCGAAGCACGAGCAGCAACGCCAACAGCGGGATAACCAACCAACCTAAGTGGCCGGCGAGCCGACGGTAGGCCAGCCGAGAGCCGACGAAGGAAGGAAAATCTGGTGGATCGGCCAAGTCGGCCGCGCCGTCGAGCCAGCCCTGGCCTACCTGGGTGACCACCGGCAACAGCTCGCGAACAACGTGGTGCCCAAGGGGAGTGTCGAGCGGGTTGCGAATGTCCTGGAAGCAGTTATACGGATCGAATCTGTTGCCGTGCTCAACGCGAATGTTGCGGGCGCCCGCCTCGGCATCGACCACGAGGTCACACGCCAGCGCGAGCGTGGCTCCCGTCGCCGTCCGCACCTGCGCGGCCGCGTCGTAGTCCCACGCCAGATCGCCGTCGTGGTTGCCGACCAACTCCACCACCGAGCATCGGTTGGTGTCGGCGACTCGGCGGATCGCCGCGGTCAACTCAGCGTGTGCGGCGAAGGCGTCTTTGGGCCGAAGCCCCGGTTCGCCGAGCAGTTCGATGATGTCGCCGGCCAACACCACCACGGCCGGCGCACGCAGTTGCGCCAGCCTGGCGACCAGAACTTCCTCGACGTGGGCGGTGACCGAACTCGAGTCTGCGCGCAAGTGCAGGTCGCTGGCGATCAGCACGGTGGCGCCGACGGCGACCGGGACCGTGACGAGGTCGGGGACGGCCGGCCGCGGCTCTAGGACTTCCTGGTCAACCACCGCCGCCATCGAGCCTCCTTCAGCCGCGATGCGGCGACGGTGGTCGCCAGATCGTTAGCCCAGAACTTTGTTCGGGTCGTAGATGACGACGGTGCCGGCAACCAAATCGTGCAGCGATTTGTGCTCCTTGCCGCTCACAAACAAGATGAACGAGATCAGAAGCGTAATGAAGCTGAGGATGCCGTCCACGATTCGGCCGATGATGTCTCGCAGGGCCATATACCCCCAGGACGCGAGCTTCTTATCCTCCGGACGCCACACTTTCATTTTCAGCACCGACAGTGCCGGCGAGGTTCCGCGGCCCCACACGACCAGACCCCAGATGATGTACCCGATTCCGAGCGTCACGACGAACAGTGGGATCGCCAGGAAATAGGCGCCAATGCGCCGGCCAACGCTGGCCAGCTGGGTGCCATTAGGCAGGACGAGTCCACTCGGCGGATCGAAGAACATTCCCTGCGGCACATTTCCGGGCGCCATCTGCCCATAGCCGTATCCCGGCGGAATGGGTGGCGCCGGCTGGTAACCGGGCGGCGGCGCTTGGTAAGCGGACGGCGGAGGCTGGTAGGCGGGCGGCGGGGGCTGGTACGCGGGCGGCGGAGGCTGGTACGCAGGCGGCGGAGGCTGGTACGCAGGCGGCGGAGGTTCGTACGCGAGGCGGCGGGGGCTGGTACGCAGGCGGAGGTTCGACCGGTGGCGGCTGGCTCGGATCATTCGGCACGGTCATGGGCGGGCTCCTTCAGGTTGCTCGCGCGGGAATTTCCCAAGGCATTCCAGCAGGGCATTTCAAGGTGTGCAGGCGAAACCTAGCGCCGACGTTGACCGCTTGTCAGGCACGACCCTGACCGTTTCATGGTCGATGCGCCAACAACGACGCTGCGGCTGAGCTGGGGTGGCGGTGGAGGTGGGATTTGAACCCACGGAGAGCTTTCACCCTCACACGCTTTCGAGGCGTGCGCGCTCGGCCACTACGCGACTCCACCGCGGGAGAGCCTAGCGGACCTCCTGGCCGCCCTCGCCGACCGCTGAAAGCAGCCCCTCGCCCCCGGCCGCAAGCGTCTTACGACCCGGCCGCGAACACGTCCCTACACAGGGCGGCTTCCTTTTGCGCGTAGGCGGCCGCGTCAGAATCCGCGACGGTCACGATCGGAGGCGTGCCGGTGTAGACGAG
Organism: uncultured Actinomycetes bacterium; assembly: GCA_963836475.1. GTDB lineage: Bacteria > Actinomycetota > Actinomycetes > Acidothermales > Acidothermaceae > PALSA-607. The sequence continues at coordinate 440,154 of CAWIJQ010000001.1, read as the reverse complement.
CGTGGTGTCGGCTGGATCGGCGGGCGCGACGTCGCAGGCGACCGAGCCCTTGTACGACGCGAGCTGTGGCGTCGTGTGTCCGGGAACCGGCTCGAACCAGAACGCAGCGTCGCCCACGCCACTGATCGTGTGTGCCGGATCAGGACTCGCGAGCAAGGTGTACTGCTGGTGCGCCGAGTCGTCGAGCCTGATGTTCACCTGCATGGTGCCGCCGGCGTAGTCACACTCAAGCGGATTGATGACGACCGCACTGAGTGTGGCCTTCATGAGCGCCTGGGCGTCGGCCGGCTTGATGGCCTTGCATTGCTTCGAGACGTCGAGCGCGCCACCGAGTGCGGCGGCAAGTCCCTTTGCCGCACCCGCCGGGACACTAGGGCCACCGGCACCACCGCTAGCCAACGCGGCCAGCGCCGCTGCTGCGGCGGTGGCGGACGGCGATTTGCTGGTCTTGCTGCATCCGCTGAGCGCGCACACAGCGGCGGCCACCAACGCAACGCTGGTGAGGTATTTCTTCGCAGACACGGCTACTCCTCGCGTGGTCGGGCGCTACCTTCGCAAGACAGTCCAGCCGCTCTCCGTAACGTCTTGGTAATGCCGCCAGCTAAGGAAAAGTCCTACAGTTCGCACGTGCGCATCGACGTGCTCGGCGACGTCACGGTCGCAAGTGACCGCGGCAGCGTGGCCGGCCAAGCTCTTGGCGGACGACGGGCCCGGGTGGCCCTCGTCGCCCTCGCCTTAGCGCCGCAGTCACTGTCCGCCGACCGATTGGCCTCGATCGTGTGGCCCGACGATTTGCCGGCCACCTGGCAGGTCGCGTTGCGCGGCGTCGTCCGAGGGCTTCGCGGTGTTTTGGCCCCGATCGGCGGCGGCGACCAGCAGGTGATCGCCACGGCGCCGTCGGGATACCAGCTGGCTGCCTGGCGTCGAGGTCGACCTTCGTGCTCGCCGAACACGACCTGCGCAAGGCGACCGAACTTCTCGCCCAAGGACGACACCTCGCCGCCCTCGAACTGGCGCGAGCCCATCGCCGACTACAACGGCGATCAGCTGCTGCCCGGCGAGGACGCCGAGTGGCTCGAGCCGCACCGAACTGCGACCGACGCGACGGCTGCACGCGCACTCGAGCTCGTCGTCCAGGCTGCCGGTCAGCTCGGCGACCACCACACCGCGATCGCGGCGGCCCGGCGTGCGGTGAACGACGACGCCACTCGACGAGCGCGCGCATCGCGCGCTGATCCGCGCACTTGACGAGTCCGGCGACCGCGCGGGCGCGGTTCGGGCGTACGAGCAGTGTCGCGCCGAACTCGCCGATCAGCTCGGTATCGACCCAGCGGCCGAAACGGTCGAGGTGTACCTCGCCGCATTACGCGATCAAGCCGCGATGTCGGCCGCCCGGCTGCCGGTCATGACGTCAACCTTCATCGGCCGCGAGCAGGAGGTGGCCAGCCTGAACGACGCGCTCGCCGCGCCGGGCTTGGTGACGGTCGCCGGCAAGGGTGGCGTCGGCAAGTCGCGCCTCACGGTTCGCGTGGCGCAGCACGCGTCGCGATTTCGTCGGCGGCCGACTGTGGGTGTCACTCGCACCGGTCGCGCAGGATGCCTTGGTTGCGTCAACCATCGCGCTCGAGGTCGGCGTGCCATTGGGCACCGACGACGCGACGGCCGCGCTCGCCGAACACCTTGCGCCGCTCGGCCGCGTGCTGCTCGTCCTCGACGGCTGCGAGATCGTCGTCGATGGCGTTGCCTCGTTCGCAAGCGCGATGCTCGCCAGCTGCCCGCTGCTCACGATCGTGGTCACCAGCCGAGTGCCGCTCTCGATTGACGGCGAGCGAGTCATCACCGTCGAACCCCTCGACGCGCCGGCTGCCGACGATGCGCAGTCGTTGATGGCGAGCCCGCAAGTGCGCATTCTCGATCGATCGCGTGCACGACAGCGGCGGCGACTTGCACGTCGACGATCGGCTCGCGCCGCACCTGCGCCGACCTGCTCAGCCAATGCGGCGGCCTGCCGCTGGCGCTCGAACTCGTCGCCGCACAACTGTCGGCGATGCCGGTCGGCGACCTGCTCGACCACCTCTCCGAGGTGCTCGTCGACGGAGACGATCGGCTGCGCGCGATCGTGCGCAGCAGCTACGCATTGCTCGACGACGACGAAGCTGCGGTCTACCGGCGGTTCGCGGTACTCGACGGCCCGGCGGGCCTGCCCCTCGATCAGGCAGGTGGTCTCAGGCGGCCCGATCGCGCCCGTCCGCGTCGTCCGCATTCTTGCGCGAGCTCACGGCGCGCGGGCTTGCTCGCCGTCGACCGCACCGGCGCGCGCTGGCGCTACCAGCAGGACGACGACCTGCACAGGTTTGCGCGCGAGTTGCTCGTCGAACATGGCGAGGAAGCGATGCCGCGTTCGATCGACTCGCCGACGCGGTGCGCGCGGCATTGCCCGACGACGCACGGGTAGCACCGGCCGGCTTTCGCGACAGCGATCACCGACATGCTCGGCTCGATGCGGTCGCTGTTCGGCGCGGCATGCAACGGGCGCGCCGACCACGACCGGTGCCTCGAACTCGCGTTCCGACTGCATCGCTACTGGGCCGCGACGAACGTGGCCGAGGGCCGCTATTGGCTGTCGCACCTGCTCGGCGCGGGAGCAGACAAGCGACTGGACTGCCGTACGCCACCTACGCCATGGGCTACCTCGACTACTGGTCGGGCGACACCGCGAGCGCGATCCGCGAACTCGAGACCGTCGTGCGCACTGCTTGCGGGGGTCGAGGATCCCTACACCGCGCATTCGCTGATCTACCTCGCCGGATTGCTCGATGACCTCGACCGCGGCGCCGAGGCGCTCGACTACGTGCGTCAGGCGATCGGTCGCGGCACAGCCGTTCAGCATCGACCTTCAGGTCACCGCCGCGATGGGCATGGGCAGCGTGCTGTCGGAACGCGGCGCGCCCGAAGCGGCGCGACTACGCGGCCGAGGCGATCGCGTTGTGCCGGGCCGGCGGTTCGCCCGAGCAGTTGGCGGCGGCGATGCCGACCGCAGCGATGGTGTGCTGGCAGGTCGGTGCGCTTCGACGAAGCGCGCGCCTACGTCGACAGAAGCCCGCCCGATGCACGCCGGAACCCGCCGCATTGCGCGAGTCGTGCTGCTGTCGGCGTCCGCCGGACTTGCGCTTGGCTGACGGCGACATCGACGCGGCGGTCGATTTCGGCGAGGCGGCCGACCGCGAGGCGACCGAGTTAGGCGTCGAACGGGAAGTGCCGCTGATCAGGTCGGTGCTTGCGCGGGCGCTGCTTGCGCGGGGCGACATCGCCGGCGCGGCCGACCGGGCTCTCGCCGCTGTCGACGCCGCTTCGTCGATCACCTTCGAGTTCCCGCTGGCCATCTGCCTCGAGACCGCCGCCCTCGTGCTGCGGCGCGTCGGCACCTCCGCTCGATGACCTCGCCCCGCTGCTCGCCAGCGCCGCGTTCATCCGCGAGCGCGGCGACCGACCCGCCCCGCTTTCCCTGCGCAGCGCGGTCGACGAGCTGCGACTCGATCTCGGCACTGCCGGCGGCACCGTTGGCGGCACCGTTGGCGCACTGTCGGCGGCCTCCGCTCGGAGTCGATGAAGCCGGCGCGCTGGCCAAGGCGCTGCTTTCTGCCGTGACGCCGCTTCGACACGTTGACCTCCGCTAGCGATGCTCCCGGCCGGCAGTGCACCAGCGCGCGGTAACGCCGCGGTAACTCAACCGCGAGCGGCCCGGCGGGCCTATCGCGCCTCGCGGCGACCTTCGAAGAAGTCCGTGAGCAGCTGGCTGCACTCGGCTCCAAGCACACCACCGACCACTTCGGGGCGATGGTTCAACCGACGATCGCGGACGACGTCCCACAGCGATCCAACCGCGCCGGCCTTCGGATCGGTGGCGCCGAAGACCACCCGCGCAACCCGCGCCAGTACCAGGGCACCCGCGCACATCGTGCATGGCTCAAGGGTGACGACCAGCGTGCAATCGGTCAGCCGCCACTGATCCAACGCGTTCGCGGCCGCGCGCATCGCCACCATCTCGGCATGGGCCGTCGGGTCGCCCGACGCTTCGCGCGCGTTGTAACCGACGCCAAGCACACCGCCGTCCGCGTCGACGACGATCGCACCGACGGGCACGTCAGCTGAATCCAACGCGAGCTCAGCCTGCGCCAGGGCGAGTCGCATGAACGACTCGTCGGAGCCGATCAGCGGTAGACCTCGATTTCCTCGGCGCAGCCGAGGCGCTCACACACCGCCGCGATGACGTCAGCCGGCAACATGCCCTCGGCCGCACACATCGCGAGTAGCTGGGCCGAACCGATCCCGAAGTCGGCGAGCACATCGGTCGCGCCGCGTGGTTCGGCATCGGCCCGCAGGGCTGGCTTTTCCTCTTCGGACTCTTCGGCTGTGCCCTCTTCATCGTCGTCATCGTCGAAGTCTTCGATGTCGGGGATCTCGATCGACACGGCGTCGTCGGGCAGTTCCTCGAAGATGGTGGCCGCGAGTTCGTTGCCCGGCACCACGCGCGCGTCGGAGATAAACGTGCGCGGCTCGCCCGCGCCATCGACCCGGACGATGCCGAACCACTCGTCGTTCTGCTCGACGAAGAGCAACACCGGGCCATCGTCAATGGAGGCGTCGCGCATCACGTCGGCGACCTCGTCGATGTCGGCGAGCTCCTCGAGCTCGATCTCCGACGTCGTCCAGGAATCGTCGTCTTTGGCGACCAAGGCTGCGAAGTGGGGCACCAGATCTCCCGCAGAAAGGGGGCCAGCCCGAAAAAACGGGGCCCTGACGAAGAAAAGTTAGTGCAAGACCGCGTCGACCAGGCGCTCAAGATCGTCGCCGAACCCGAGCCGTCGTGCGATCGAGAACAGCATCTCATCGGCATACGCGTCGATGTCTGAAAGCATCAGGCCCAGTTCGATTTCCGGCAACCCCAGGTCGGCAAACAGCCCCAGATCACCGACCGGCTCGACGTCGTCGAAATCCTCGTCGGTCGGCTCGGGCACGCCCAACCACTCGAGCACCTCGCGCGCCAGTGGCCACTCGTCGGCCGCGGTCACGTCAGACAGCAACAGCCGCACGTCGTCGCCGGCCACGCGTACCGCGACGAAGAAATCATCGTCGACGTCGATCAACCCCAGCGCGCCCACCTCGCCTGGCTGCTGGCGCAACGCAGAGATCAAAGCCTCAAGGCTGGACGACGCCCGCTCAGGCAGCAGGCCAAGTTCCCACCGGCCCTCTTCGCGGTAACACACCACGGCGAAGTCGCGACCGCCGTCGGCGGGCGATCCCGAATCGGCACTGCTTCCAGGAGTCACCCTTGCATCGTGGCACGGCCCCGCCGAGGTAGCCAATGCGGCATCTGCGAGCGGCGCCGACAGCCGGATGGGATGCGGTCGCCTGGCATGCTGCTGCCATGCGAATCCTGGTAGCCGACCACCCCCTGGTCGCGCACAAATTGACCGCCCTACGCGATCAGCGCACCGACTCCCCCACCTTTCGCCGGTTGGCCGACGAGCTGGTCACGTTGCTCGCCTACGAGGCCACCCGCGACGTGCGCACCACACAGGTCGATATCGTCACGCCAGTCGCCCACGCGACCGGCACCCGGCTCGCTCGGCCCCGGCCCCTCGTCGTCCCGGTCTTGCGGGCCGGACTCGGCATGCTCGACGGCATGTGCCGATTGCTGCCGAGCGCCGAGGTGGGGTTTCTCGGATTGGTGCGCGACGAGGAGACGCTGGTCGCGACCACGTACGCCACCCGCCTGCCCGATTCACTCGCCGGCCGCCAGGTCTTCGTGCTTGACCCGATGCTCGCCACCGGCGGGACGCTGGCGGCCGCGCTGAGGTTGCTCATCGACCGCGGCGCCGACGAGGTCACCGCCATCTGTTTGCTCGCAGCACCCGAAGGCATCGCGCTTCTCCAGGCGTTCCTGGCCAACGACACGGTACCCGTCGCGTTGGTGACCGCAGCGATCGACGAGCGCCTCAACGATCAGGGTTACATCGTGCCCGGATTGGGAGACGCAGGCGACCGCCTTTACGGCACCGCGGGCGGCAACCTCACCATGTCTGGGCCAGCCTGAGCGCCTTTCCAACCGTGGTGAAGTCATTGCCGCTGAACGCTGACGACACCGAGCCGTCGCCGTAGAACATCGGTGGTCCACCCAGCTGATCGGTGATGTAGACGCCATACGTCGAGGCGGCGTCCCAGAGCGCGGACCCCATCCGCGACAGCCCAGCAGGCTTGGGTGTGCCAGCCGGAATCAGCAGGAGCCCGCCTTCGGGCAAGGGCCCGGTGCCGTTGTTGTCATCGGAGTTCACCGCCGGTGCAACTTGCGGACCAGCAGTCCCTACACCGCCGAGATCGGCGTCCGAAAACGCCATGCACAGAGCATGCGAGATCACGCCGGCCGCAACATCGCGGGCGAGGATTGTGCCGGCGGCTTGCGGCGACCCAATGGCGGTCGTGCCGATGGCGTGGCCGGCGGAGCCGAAGCCCGAACCGTTGACGCCATCCGAAATGCCGTAGTAGGTCGCCGTCCAGTTCGTGCCCGAGCCGGAGACTCCGTACATATCGAGCAACCGGCCATCTGTGAGCAGCACAGTCATCACTGCATCACCGCCAGAGGCCTGGTGCATACCGGCAGGAGCCGGCGACGTAATCGTGGTGGCCGGGAAACCCCACCCAGCCCCGAGGTGGAAGGTCGTCACGGGGTCGGTCGGCTTGGCGAAGAACGTCGGATGGCTGTAGGCGTCGTCGTTGATCCCGTACGTCAACCCATGCAATGTCGAATCGGCCGCGGCCGCGAACGACGTCGTGGCTTTCCGGGTGTTCCACAGCGAACTACGCGCGAACAGGCTGGCGCCGATCGTCAGGATCGGGGGCGCTGGCGCGGGTACTGCCGGGACCACAGCTGGTGCGCTCTTCGTGGGGGCCGGCGCGGAACTGTGACTCGATGCCGATGGCGCAGGCGACGTGTGTGACGTCGTCGGGGCCGCGGCCGAACCGGACGCGCCTGCTGATGCGGTGGCCGGCGTTGTCGACGCGCTTGTTGTCGGCGGTGCGCTCGAGGATGGGTCGGTCGATTCCGACGCGGACGACGAATCGCCGCGGCTCACGCTGGGGAGCGGTGAACGCCCCTCGCCACGCTCTGCGGGTTGGTGCCGATGCCGTCCGTAGTCGACGAGGAGCATGTCTGGGCTCGGCGACAGAGTGGGGGCCGAGTCTTGCGCAAGATTCCTCGAAGCGCCGGTGCCGGGTGCGGACGAGACCCCAGCCCACACACCGATCGCGGCCATGACCACAGCAATCAAGCCGGCGGCGGCGACATTGACCCGCCGGTCATGGCGGCGTGCCGAGGTGCGATGCCTGCCTTCGATGCTGCGGTGCGCGCCGCTAGCAGGACGGCGAGCCATGGTTCTCGCGGCGGCGGCGTGCCGGCCTGTTGCGCCACGCTTGCCCGCTGCGCCGCGCGTACCGGCCGTGACGTTGCTGCCGTCGGCCGTCGCGTTGGTGTAGGCCGTACTGCGCCTTCCGGCCGTACTGTGCCTTCCGGCGGCGCTGCGCCTACCGGCCGTGCTGTGCTTGGCCACGCGTTGCTCTTGGCCAACGAGTTGCTGCTGCCGGCCGTACTGTGCCTGGCAGTCGTGCGGTGCCTGACCTCGGCGGTCTGGGCCTCGATCTCGTGCGTTTCGGCGATGTGTTGCTCGGAGTGAGCGGTCGCATTCTTTCGTTGGACCAGGCGCACCAGGAGTCTCCTCGTCGTTTGCTTCGGTCCCCCCGCGGACGTGTTGGCCGATAGTGCGTACTCCTGTCTGTGGACGCGGTTGGGAACTGAGCACGGCGAACTTGCGGGATGCTGCCAGTGATCGAGATTTGATGCAACCCCTTCGCCCGATCGAAACCTCGTGCGAGCGCATGCGCTTGGGCGCCGCTTTACGCGGCAAATGATCTTCGCTGAGCGTGCCGCGGATTGGCACGCAGGCCTGAGAAATTTCGGCCAGAATTGACCACCGCGAACCGGACGATTCGGTACGCCTACAGAAGCTTGACTGCCGCGACCAGCTTCGACAGCGAATCCTTCGCATCGCCGAAGAACAAGCGTCGTCTTGGGGTGGTAGAGCAATGCGTTGTCGATCCCGGCGAAGCCGGGCCGCATCGATCGCTTCATGAACACCACGTTGGTGGCTTCGTCGACGTTGAGAATCGGCATGCCGTAGATCGGGCTGCCCACGGAGTCGCGCGCGGCAGGGTTGACGACGTCGTTCGCGCCGACGACAACAGCGACATCGGTCGAGCTGAACTCGGGGTTCGCGTCGTCCATTTCTTTGAGCTGTTCGTATGGCACGTTGGCCTCGGCGAGCAGCACGTTCATGTGTCCGGGCATGCGACCCGCGACCGGGTGGATCGCGTAAAACACCTGCACACCACGCGATTCGAGTAGATCGACGAGTTCGCGACACGTGTGCTGGGCCTGCGCAACCGCCAGCCCGTAGCCAGGAACGATCGCGACTTTTCGCGCATACGCAAGGAGAATTGCGATGTCGTCGGCGCCCGCCGACCGTACGGCGCGATCACCTGACGTCACCTCAGCCGTCGAGCCCGCAGTCGACGAACCGGAGAACGCGCCGAACAGAACGCCGGTTATCGCGTCGGCCCATCGCGCGCGCCATGAGTTGCGTCAGCATCGTGCCCGACGCACCGACAAGCGTGCCGGCGACGATCAGCAAGGTGTTGTCGAGCACGTAGCCCGATGCGGCAACAGTGAGACCAGTGAACGCGTTCAGCAACGAGATCACGACGGGCACGTCGGCACCGCCGACCGGCAGCACGAACAGCACGCCGAGCAACAACGACAGGCCCGTACAGACAACCAGCCAACGGCACGCTGGACGCCGCAACTGCCGCGATTCCGCAGCCGACCGCGCCGAGGCCCGACCAGTGAAGTCACGATTTGCGCGCCAGGCACCAGAATCGGCCGGCCGGTCATGAGTTCTTGCAGCTTCGCGAACGTGATCAGCGAACCGGTGAAGCTCACGCTGCCGACGATCGCGGTGAACGCGACGGCGATCGCGGCCGCCGTCGAGTCAACCCTGTGCAGGCGGACGATATTCGTCGAGGGCGACCAGCATCGCGGCGCCGCCGCCGACGCCGTTGAACATCGCGACCATCTGCGGAATCGCCGTCATCTTCACCACGCGGGCGGCCGGTACCGCGAGTGCAGTGCCGACCACGATCGCGACGATGATCAGCGGCCGATGACCGAGGCGCTCGTTGGGCGACCGTGACGATGACGGCGAGGGTCGCACCGAACGCGCCGATCAGGTTGCCGTTACGCGCGGTCTTCGGCGACGACAATCCCTTGAGCGCCAGGATGAAGCACAACGACGTGACGAAGTAGGCGACCTGGGTGGCGGTGCTCACGACGTTCCGCCCGTCGGCGTCTTTCGCGGCGACCGCGGCCTTGGCTTTGTTGCGACCCTTGAACATCTCGAGCATGCGGTCGGTCACGACGAACCCGCCGACCATGTTCGCCGTCGCCAACACGATCGCGATCACACCCAAGCGTCAGCTGGACGCCGCCTTGCGCCGAGCCGGTGATGAGGATCGCGCCGACCAAGATGATGCCGTGAATCGCGTTCGCGCCCGACATCAACGGAGTGTGCAGAACCGCCGAGACCTTCGAGATCACCTCGAAGCCGACGAATACCGACAGCATGAAGATGGTGAGCAGCCCGACGTTGTTCATGAATGCACCGTCTTCATGAGTGCACGTGTCGTCATGCACGCACCGTGCCGTCGTGCACGACGAGACAACCCGCGACGATCTCGTCGTCGAGATCTGGGGTCACCACGCCGTCCTTCGTCATCAACAAGACCAGGTTGGCCAGGTTGCGCGCGTACAGACGGCTGGCGTCGAAAGCCATGCCGCTCGGCATATTGCGACCGCCCCAAATCGTCACGCCGTTGTGCAGCACTTCTTCGCCGGGCTGTGAGAGTTCACAGTTGCCGCCCGACTCGGCAGCGATGTCGACGATGATCGTGCCGGGCCGCATCGCCTCGACCATCGCGGTGTCGACCAGCAGCGGAGCTTTCCGGCCTGGCACGGCAGCGGTCGTGATAACCGCATCGGCGGCCGCCAGGAACGGCGTCAGCAGCTCGCGTTGGCGAGCTGCGCGTTCGTCGGTCATCTCGCGGGCATATCCGCCGGCGCCTTCAAGTGCTTCGAGGTCGAGTTGCACGAAGGTCGCGCCGAGACTCTTCACTTCTTCGGCGGCGGCAGTGCGCACGTCGTACGCCGAGACCACGGCACCGAGGCGACGCGCGGTGGCGATCGCCTGCAAGCCGGCGACGCCGGCACCGAGAACGAGCACTTTCGCCGGCGGCACCGTGCCAGCCGCGGTCATCAGCAGCGGGAAGAATCTGGGCAGGCGTTCGGCCGCGATGATGGCCGCCCGGTACCCGGTCACCAGCGCCTGCGACGACAACGCGTCCATGCTTTGTGCGCGCGAAATGCGCGGCAGCCGTTCGAGTGACATCGCGCTGACTTTGCGATCGGCGAAAACCTGCACGAGATCGGTCTCGGCCGCCGGTTGCAGGAAGCTCAGCACCAACGTGCCGGCGCGCAACGTGCGCGCGTCGGCGATCGGCAACGGCTGCACGGCGAGGACGACGTCAGCGGTGGCCAGCGCGTTGCGGTCGGCCAGTTCGGCACCCGCCGCAACGTAGCCGTCGTCCGGATAACCGGCCGCGTCGCCGGCACCGCGTTCGATCGCGACGGAAAGTCCGGCGGCGGTGAGCTTCGCCACGGTGTCGGGAACGATGGCGACCCGCCGCTCGTGCAGCGCGGTCTCGCGCCCTACCACCAACCTCACTCTGGAAACCTAGAGCATCGCGGCCCAAACTCCCGCCCTTGGCCCCAGCGACTGTTAGACATCCGCGGGGCCCTTAACCCGCCAACGTCTCACGGACTGCACCCGGCTCAGCGCGTCAGCACCAGTGGGCCCGAGCCGACCGTGACGGCCAACCCCGTCGGCTGCACCGACAACGCGGTGACGTGCACTCCGGCCGGCAGCCCCGGAATCGGTACAGAGAACGTGGCATGACTCAAAACGGACGCCGTCGCCGCAGCCGGCAGCGTGCGGCCGGCGACTTGGACTCCGGTCGCGGTCACCATCAGCGACCCGCCGGTGAACACGACCTTGGCCGTGATCTGTGCTGTCACATTCACGGTGACGCCGCCGAGACCGGCCACGACCGCCTGCTCGCTGAACGCCACCGTGTCGGCGACACCCGGCACGGCCGCCAAACTCGTGACGCCGGTGATGCCCGCAGCCGTCGCGGTCGCTTCGAGGTCGTCGTAGGGCACCGTCACCGATCCAGTCACGTGGTTGACCGGCACCGTCAGAACCGCGCCCTTCAACGCCTTGGACAACGGAATCGCCGCGCCGTAGAAGTCGAGCCGCAAGGTCGCGCCGTCCGGCTGTCCCTGCTGGAAGACATCACCAGCCTCCATCTCGACGTCGTGGTACTTGCCGCGGATCAGCTGAGTGACAAAGGGAAAACCGTGGACCTTCACGGCCGGTCGAGCCGGTAGATGCACGTCCGCCTGCACGACGGTGGCGATCTTGCCCTCGGCCACGTGCTCCAGGTAGCGGTCGGTGAAATAGCCGAGCACCGCGAGCACGCCGAGCACGGCGACCAGCTTCACGAGCCGGCCCATCAACCCACCATGATCCGGGCCACGACGAACACGGCGGTCGGCACTACCGCGATGGGCAACGTCGCCACCACTGGCCACCACATGACCTCCGCCGGTGATTTGCCCAGCGCAGCACGCGCGGCCACGGCCAGCGTCGCCGCGACCGCGGCCACCGCGGCGATCACCCCGCCGCTCAACCCGCCGGCCGCGTGCCCGGCGAGCAGCCCGGCGCCAAAACCGAGCGCGAGGCCCGCCGGAATCGACAGCCACCACGCCAGCACGCCCGACAACGGCAGGACGCCGACCGCGACCGCCACCATCGCGACGGCCACCATCGTCGTTCCGTCGGGTCCGTTACGCACCGCGATCAACACCGCGGCGGCCACGGCGAGCGAACCGGACGCGACCGACGCCGCGAGCGTCTCGGTCAACCGCGCTCGGCCGTCGCGCCGGGCGAGCTGCACAATGAAGGAGACCACAACCAGCCCCGCCAGCACGCCGGCGAGCGCGCGCACCTCGGTGCGGTCGTGAATGCGCAGCAGCACGATGTCGGCGGCAACGGCGGCAACGATCGACGCGATCGCCCCGACGGCCTGGCCCGCCGACGTCAACTGCGCGCTGCGAAACCAGCCGACGATCAACAGCAGTTGGACGACGACCAGCCCGGCCGCGAGTGCGCCGCCACTGCCGTGTGCGGCGAGCAGCAGGCCAACCGCCAGGACCGGAGTCACCAGCGCGACGACCGCCTTGCGCACCTGAGCCAGCAACGGCGCGCGCGCGTTCTGCACACCCGGAATCGCCGGCTGCTCGGAGGCACCGCTTACAACGGGTGCCTCCTCGGAGGCACCGCCGGCAAACGGCGGGAGCACTTCGATCGTGCCGCCGTCGGTCAAGCCGACAGTCGCGGGATCACGCCGGCTCACCGGCGTCCCGTCAACGACGAAGGCGCACCGGGTGAGCACCTGCGTCAGCCGGCTGCCGTGCCGCTCGCGCGCGGCATCGAGTGCCTGCGCCAGCGTTCGCCCTTCGTACGGCTCCTCGGCCGTGCCGGCCGCTTCGCGCGCGGCGGCCCAGTAGCGGATCACGCCGACCGGCACGCCCGGGCTCGCGGCGGAAACGCCGTGGTTACCGGCGTTCACGTCGCAGAAACGCGTTGGAAATGCGCAAACTCGTATCCTTAGCTCAGTTGGTGCGGTGCTGACACCTCAGAAACGCCGTGGTAGCGCTTGCACGGTGGGTGCTCGACACCGTTCTCACTGACAGTCTGAACGACCGCGTCACCGAAAGGGGGAACGGGTGAGCACACTGCTCCTCCTGACCAACGCCCTACAGCCGTCGTCCGAGGTATTGCCGGCTCTCGGACTTCTCCTGCACCGGGTCAGAGTCGCCCCTGCCGAGGTTTCCGCACTGCTCGACGCGCCGCCCGCCGACGCCGTCCTTGTTGATGGCCGCCGTGATCTCGCGCACGCCCGCTCGCTCTGCCAAGTGCTGCGTACCACTGGGCTGTCATGCCCGTTGTTCTTGATCATGACTGAGGGTGGCCTCTCGGTCGTCACCGCGGAGTGGGGCATCGACGACGTCTTGCTCGACTCGACCGGCCCGGCCGAGGTCGAGGCGCGGCTGCGGCTGGCGTCGGGTCGGCTCGAGATTGCGTCGCGCAACGAGATTGCCGACGACGAGGTGATCCGTTCTGGCGAGCTCACCATCGACGAGGCCACCTACTCGGCCCGCCTGCGCGGCCGGTCGCTCGATCTCACCTTCAAGGAGTTCGAGTTGCTGAAGTACCTCGCCCAGCACCCTGGCCGAGTGTTCACGCGCGCCCAGCTGCTGCAAGAGGTGTGGGGTTACGACTACTTCGGCGGCACCCGGACGGTCGACGTGCACGTGCGGCGGCTGCGGGCCAAGCTCGGTACCGATCACGAGGCCTTGATCGGTACCGTGCGCAATGTCGGCTACAAGTTCGTGCTGCCACAGGCCGAGCGGGCCGGCGCGCACAGCGAGTCGCGAGCGGAGACCACCCGCATCGACGTCTCAGTCGACGCCGAATAGGTCCGCTGGTCGCTAAGGTCACTGGCGTGGAAAACGCGCCGCCCGGCAGTCGGCTCGAATCGGTAGGGCGGTTGACGCCCGCGCAGATCGAGGCTGTGACGGCACTAGTCGAAGCGGCCAGCGATGTCGACGAAGTGCGACCACTTTCCGAACACGTGATGCTGCACCTGCGGCACGGCGGCGACACTCCGGCCCGCAATCTGCTGTTGTGGCAAGGCGATTCGACCCTCGCCGCCTACGCCCACCTTGATGTCACCGACCCGGTCGAAGGTCCGAGCGCCGAGCTCGTGGTCGCGCCCTCGATGCGCCGGCGCGGGTTCGGCCGCGCGTTGATTACCGCGGCCCTCGAAGAATCGCGGCGGCCGGTTGCGGTTGTGGGCGCACGGGGGTCTGGCGCAATCGGCGCTGATGGCCGAGCGCCTCGGCTTTCGCCGCGTGCGGGTACTCCTGCAACTGCGGCGGTCGTTGTCAGCACCGCTGCCCACGCCGTCGCTACCAGCGGGCGTCACCGTCAGAACATTTCGAACCAGGCGCGGACGACGACGCAGTGGCTGCGAGTGAATGCGCGCGCGTTCGCCGATCATCCCGAACAGGGCAGCTGGACCTCCACCGACCTGGAGCAACGCATGGCCGAGAGCTGGTTCGACCCGGCCGGATTTTTTCTTGCCGAACGAGACGGCGAACTGGTCGGGTTTCACTGGACCAAGGTGCACGGCCGCGACGACGCGCATACCCACGGACACGACGATTCACCCGGCGGCGGGCAAGACCATGACCACGACCACGCACCACCGACCACGACCACGGCGACTCGCACGGCCACGAGCCGATCGGGGAGGTCTACGTGGTGGGTGTCGACCCCTCCGCGCAAGGCATTGGGCTCGGCCGCGAACTGACGGTCATCGGGCTTCGCCACCTGCGAGCCTCGGGTTACATCAGGTGATGCTCTACGTCGAGGAATCGAACGCACCGGCCATCAAGCTCTACGAGTCATTGGGGTTCAGCCGCTGGGACGTCGACGTGCTGTTCCGGCACGTCGACTAGCGAGCACGCGGCACTCGATTCGGCGGGTGTGTTGCGGTCGAGGTCAGGGTCGGGGAGGAGCTTTGCACTCCGAGGGCGCGATCGATCGCGGCAGGTGACATCTGGTCAGGGCTGCTCGCGGCCAGGATGATGAGCTCGCTGTAGAGGTCGATCTCCTCGAGCAAGGCAGGGTCTTGGACCCGCAGGTCGATCGCCGGCTGGTCGCCAGCAGGTTCCGTCATCGCGCCTTCCTCCCGTTGTCTCCAGGTTAACTCGCGTATCGGTGCCGGCGCGTGATCTGTTCGGGTCATCTCTGGTCAATTCGCCAGATGTCGCGGGCGTTGGGTTGAGCGCCAGACGTCTCGGCGGCGCGCTCAGCTTCGAGCCACGATCTGCCGATACATGGGCCATGCAGATCATGTACGTCGAGACGTGCCCCGATTGCGACTGCGCACTGGTGCGGGCCAAGACCGGCGAGACCAAGCCGGCCCGCGTCATGGCCGACTGCGCCGGCTGCACCTGTCACACGCCGTGGCAAATCGCAGCGGGCTCCTGACCGCAGCAATCCCGGGAGTTACGCGACGAAGTCGCGGATGGACCGCTGCACCAAATTGCCGACCGTTGCCGACGCGACCTCGCAATTGGTTCGGTCGAATATCCGGTCGCTGTCGAGATCTGCGTAGCGGTCGCCCTCGTCGTCCGCACGCGACGTGTTATCGGCGTCCGACCAATCGGCGCCCAGCACTCCCGCAGCTGCGAAGCGATGCTCGGCCGCGTCACGAGCCGTGCGCATGATCAGCAGCCGGGTGTAGAGCTCGTCGATATCCGTAGCCGAATTCGTCATGGCAGCTGCCGCGGAATCGCATAGCCAGCAAGGTTTGCTGCCCCCAACGCGACGAGTGCGGTCTCGACGCTCGAGCATGCGTCGTCCAGCGAAGCATGATTGGCTTTGGCAAGTGCGTCGATCTTCGCCGTCAGCGAATGAAAGGCGATGCGGTGGGCTCGGAACAACTCACGCCCACGGCGACGGCGCGGCCTCGGCGAGTGCCGTCAGAGTGCTGTCTGACGGCAACCCGAGCTGGGTCGCGAGTGCGTCGACTTCGATCGCGCGATTGATTTCGGTTAGCCGCAGCTGCTCAAGTACGAGCTCGATCTCACGAGTCGATCGCGACAGCCAACGCAACTCGCCGGCGTCGAGCAACAGCTTCTCGGTCTCAAGCTTGAAGAGCAGGACGTCGAGCAGCTCGCGTTCGCGCCAGAGGATGTCGGATACCTCGGCAAAGCCGATCACGACTCCTCCGATCCACGCTGTACCGCCGATTACGCGCGACGCCGCCGCCCCGCCGCCTCTACTCGATGGCCCCATCGGCAACCAGGCGGCAATCCTAAGCACGACCGGCGCTGCGGGACGCGCCAACACGACGGCTCGTCGATGCCCAGGCGCCGTGCCGCGCCTGATCGCGCAAATGGCCTAACGCGAAATCAGCCGTTCGCTGATCACTACCTAGTCACTCGTGACCGTTTAGCGGCGGATAGCCCATTCGGAGTCAAGTACCCCGGTGGTACAGGGCGATGAGTGACTCATGGCAGGCACTCAGATCGATAGTTCCAACCGTTCGCATCCAGAGATCGAACGGGCTTCCGGCGACGATCTCGTCCGGGAGCACCTTCCGCTCGTGGGGTACCTGGTCGCCGAAGCCGCGAGCAGGTTGCCCGCTCATGTCAGCCGTGACGACCTCACCTCCGCCGGCATGATGGCGCTGGCTCAGGCGGCACGCAACTTCGATGCCGATCGCGGCGTGCCCGTTCTCGCGCTACGCCAGCGTGCGAATTCGCGGCGGCATCATCGACGAACTCCGCGGCCACGACTGGGCCAGCCGGTCCGTGCGGCTCAAGGCCCGCCAGCGCGGCGCGGCCGAAGAAGCGCTCGCGGCGACCCTCGGCCGGCACCCGACCCCGCGCGAACTCGCCGACGAGCTCGGCGTCAGCATCGACGACCTCGTGCGTCGCCGAAGGCGACGTCCACCGCTCGGTCGTGCTTGAGCCTGCAAGGCTTCTCCGACGCCGGAACGCTCGAAGGCATGCTGCCCGATCAGGACCCGAGCCCCGAGCAGCGTCATGCTCAACCGCGAACGCAACGCGTACCTGCTCGACGCCGTAGCTGCCCTCCCTGAGCGGTTGCAAGTCGTCGTCCAGGGCTACTTCTTCGACGAACGGCCGATGGCGCAGATCGCGGCCGAGCTTGGCGTGACCGAGTCGCGGATCTCGCAGATGCGTGCCGAAGCGCTCGCCATGCTCAAGGACGGCATGACAGCGATGCTCAACCCTGACGAGGTTGCCAGCGACGATCAAGCCCGACGGTTGTGTGGCCCGACGCAAGGCGGCTTACTACGCGGCAATCGCAGCCAGCTCGGACTATCGCGCCCGCGTCAGCAGTTCGGACACCGAGCCCGAGACGAGCGGCCGGCGCTGCCTAGCACTCTCCTTCTAGACCATTCGAGCGAAAGCCCGCGACTCTCCAGGTCGCGGGCTTTCGTTTCTCAGGTCGTTGCACTCCTGGCCGAAAGGGAAATTGGCCGCAGTTCAGGCCAACTCGGGGACTGGGTCCGGCATCCGCCGGAACACACCGGTCGCGAACGGAGCAGCGCGCAATGATCGTCTTGACGAAGCTGAACGGACCGTCGTTCGCGCTGAACCCCGACCTCATCGAGCGCGTCGATGCCGATCCGGGCACCGTCGTCGTCCTCATCGGTGGGGCTAGCTATCCGATCGCAGAGTCGGTCGACGAGTTGCTCGAACGGGTCCGCGACTACCGCGGCAAAGTGATCGCGACGGCCCACGCGGTCGAGTTCCCGGACGCGACCCGCGTCGTCTCATCCGAGCGCAAGCTCCGGGTGATCCCGGCTGCTGAGCCAGACGAATAGGTCGGTGGCCGTGACCGTACGGGGTCACCGTGGCACGCGGATGCCAAGAACCTCGGCCGATTCGCTTGCCTCACCTGCCGTGCCTGCCGAGCTTTTGCAGGTGGCAGCAATGTGGTCGTCCTCGATGACCGACCCCTCGACTGGAGCACTTGCCCCGCACCTTCCCGTGCTGGTGCGCATGGTCGATCAGCACGGCCGCGAGTTCGCCGCTCGGATCGAATCGGTCGACGCGACCACCATCATCATCACGGCACCGACCGGCGCGAGCGCGGCACTCCTTGCCAGCGGACGACGCGAGGTCGACCTCTCCTGGCTGTCACCGCGCGGCCGCTACGAAATGCGGTGCGCGCTCATCGACACCGGCTCTGGCAGCGCCGGTTCCGGTTCTCATGGCGCCCGACACCCCGGTCATTGGCAGCTTCGACCCTCGCGGCGTCCGGTCTTGATTCAACGTCGGCGCTACGTACGGGTGGCCGCCGAGGTCGACGTGCAGGTCGTCGTTGACGGCACCGAGACGCCAGCCACGACCGTCGACATCTCCGAAGGCGGATTTCGGGTCAGGTTGCCGCGGCGCACGATCGAGCCGCTGGCCCGCACCACCGTCCGCGCCACGATGGGCGGGGCGAACATCGCGATCCTTGGCTACGTGCTGCGGTCGATCGACGTCCTCGCGAACCAGACCGAGGCGGTGATCGCGTTCGAGGCCGACGGCGTTGGCACCGACGCAATCCGACGGTTCGTGCTCAACACCCAACTTCGGGCCCGAGCAGAGCGGACGTCGGTCACGACGCGGACACCGGGTCTGTCCGCAGAAACGGACACTCCTCCGAACTGACGCGGCCCGCTACGATCAAGGTCGCTGTTACAGGTGGGATCCGTGAGGTAGGAGCGGTAGGCCGATGCCCGGCAAGCACCGTCGACCTACGTCGCGAGTTCGGCGGGCCGCCGCCGCAGCCGCCGGCGTCGTTGCCATGGGATCGGTGCTCTTCGTCAGCCTGGCGGTCATCGACCAGTTTGCCGGCCGATCGATGCCAGATGACGCGGTGGCTGCGGCGCCTCGAAGTCGGCGGGATCACCAGTTCAGCCGTGCCGCCGTTGGTGCCGGCGCCGCTGGCCGGCGCCATACCGCGGCGCCCCGATCACGGACGCCCCCACGGTTGACGTCACTTCGCCGACGCCGACATCGACGGCTGCGGCCGTGCCGAGTGCAAGCGACGTCGACTCGGCGTCCGTGCTTCGGCTGCAACAACTGCTCGCCGAGCTGCACTACTTGCCGCTGACCTTCACACCGACGGTCAGCCCCAGCAATACGACAGCGGCGCAGCTAGCCATGATGTCGGCGCCACCCGACGGCACGTTTGCGATGCGATTTCCCTTCACGCCGCAACCACTTGCCTCCCTCTGGGTACCGGGCGCGCTGACCCCGATGACCACCGGGGCGGTCATGGCGTTCAAGAACATGCACAAGATGAAGCCGGACGCGACCACCGACCAAGCGTTCTGGACGGCACTGCTCTCTGACGCGGCCAACGGAAGCGTCGACCCGGCGCCCTACTCGTGGGCCTGGACGACGATGAGCCGCCCCGAGATGTTGGAGATCTGGGTCGATGGCGATTTCGTCTTCACCAGTGCTGCCAATACCGGCATCCCCGCGGCTCCGACACCACGCGGCAGCTGGCCAGTGTTTGCGCGTTATCGCAGTCAGACGATGTCGGGCACGAATCCGAACGGCACCAAGTACCGCGACCCGGGCGTGCCCTACGTCAACTACTTCCACGGTGGCGACGCGATCCACGGATTCTTGCGCGGGTCTTATGGTCGTCCGCAGAGCCTTGGCTGTGTCGAGTTGCCGTACAACGCGGCGTCCGAAGTGTGGAAGCTGATCGACTACGGAACGGTCGTCACGGTCTCGTCGTAGTTGCGGAGGTAATCGGGCCAGCTGGTCGGGGCCTTGCCGGCGAGCTGGCCGCTGAATTCGCCGAGATACCAACGCCGATAACGCACCGAAGGTTCAGGGGTGGCGAGGGTCAACAAATGCTGACCCTGCAAGCAGAAATTCATCAGCCTCGTCGAGCAGCGAACCGAGCGCGCTCGTTGCGGGGCCGGCTTCGACCGGCAACTGGTACGTGAGGTCGATTTCGTCGAGGCCGTCGGCGATAGCCGCGTCGAGGCTCACCTCTTGCGCGGTCGTCAAGCCACCAAACTGATTGCCGAGTACCTCGACAAGTTCAGTCAGACGCACCGGCACGTGATGGGTACCTTCTTCTCGGAGCTGAAGCGAAAGCAGGTACATCTCACGCAACAATTCGGCACCGTGTTCTTGTGCTTGCGCATGTATCGCCACCGGCAGCCGCAAGAGGTGGACGTCGTGCAGCTGCGTCGCTTCGCTGGTCATGCTGCGGCCAAGTGCCCGGCATTCGCGATTCGACAAAGCGCCTGCGCGTCGGCGGCGTCCGCTATGTCATCGTGCTCGAACACCAAGCCCATCGCGTCGAACGCAACATCGACGTCGTCGGCAGCCGCTGCGCCTCGGCGTAACTTGCACCACACCGCTTTCGTTGTCGGTGTCTGCTCGACGCCCCACGACTCTCCGAGCAGCTGCACCAGCCGCAAGCCGCGGCCAGTCGTCGTGATGTCGGAGAACCTGCGCACGCTTGCCCGCGCGAGCGGCTTCGCGTCAATCACCGACACCTTGATGTACATGTCGTCGTATTCGATTTTCACGGTAAATGTCGTGCGTGCATGGACGACCGCGTTTGTCGCCAACTCGCTGACAACCTGGACGGCGGTCCAGTCGTCGTCGCTGACCTTGCCGGCCTCGAGTACCTCGCGCGCAAACCGGCGCGCGTCGCCGACGCTGCTCGGCGCGCCTGCGAGTTCGACCTCGGCTTCGGGCACGGGGTTGATCCTACAAATAGCGCAACGCTTACCAACATCGCCGTGCGCAACGCCTCAGTGCACCTAATCAGAGGGGTGAATTAACTCGGTTCTGCGGATTGGATAGCGGCCGATTGGTGAGAATCCAGACGACAACGCGCGGCGTGGGGGCGTGTCGTTGTTTTCGGGGCGCTGTCCGGCGGGGCTGGGGAATCCGCCGGGCGGCCTCCACCCTTTCTTTTCGACGCGGTCCAACCGTGCCCGCTTCCGCAGTGTTCTTGCGCGGTCCAAGCGTGGCCCGCTTCCCCCTTTCACGCGGTCCAAGCTTGGCCCGCTTCGGATTTCTTCCCGACAGCAGCGGCCGTTAGCCCAAATTGCGCCCCAAATCGGGCACCTCGCGGCGGATTGTTCGCGGCGGCTGGCTTTAGTGACTGGGCTGTCTGCCCGACCACGTCTGAACGAACGGCCTCTGCGCAGATTTCGGCCACCGTCGATATCAACGGAGAAAGCGCTACGTACGCATTGCCCGATTTCAGCCGGAAGGCGCGGTCATGTTCTCCAAACGCCAGTTGCGCGACACGGTCACCCGCCGGGTCGCCGCGCTGGCTTCGCTGGCGGTTGTCGCCGGCGCGGCCCTGCTGGCCACCACTCCCGGGGTGGCGGCCGCCGTTGGCGTACCCACTGTCTCAGCGGTTTCTCCGAACCGCGGCCCGGACGCCGGCGGCACGTCAGTCACGGTCACCGGCACCAACCTTACTGGCGCGACCGCTGTCTACTTCGGCGCTACCGCCGGGCACGTCGATCGTCGTCGGCTCGGCGACCTCGCTGACCGTCACCTCGCCCGCGCAGACGTCTCGGCGACGATCGACATCACCGTCGTCACTCCCGGCGGGACATCGCTCACCAGCGCAGCCGACATCTACACCTACGAGAAGGTGCTGTTCACCGACTCGTTCACGAACGCCACGACCGCCGAGCCGATGTACTTGCCGGCCGGAACCGGCGCGACCAACGTCGCGTGTCTGACCGCCGGATCGTCGACGACGCAAACACCGATACCCGACTGCTCATCGTCGGGCGGAGACACTGCAGGCAATGGCGTTCTGCGACTGACCTCGAACGCGGGCAACCTCGAAGGGTCCGCGTTCTACAGCACCTCGTTGCCGACCGCGAACGGGCTCGACCTCACGTTCAACACCTACCAGTACGGCTCCGCGAGCGAAGCCGACGGCATCGCCTTCAGCCTCGGCGCCACCGACCCGATGAACCCGAGCGCTCCGGTGAACATGGGCCCGGCCGGTGGGCACCTCGGATACTCGGGCGGAACCGCCGGCCCGGCCGGTATCGGGCTCGCGCACGGCTACATGGGGTTCGGGCTCGACGTCGTTCGGCAACTTCACCAACAGCCACGTACGAGCGGCACCGGCTGCTCCGACCCCAGCTGGCTGACCGAGCGCAGCTGCACGCGCAGAACGTCACGATCCGCGGACCGGGCAACGGCATGGTCGGCTACTGCGTTGTCGACTCGACCCTCAACCCGACGCACGGTGGCGGCCTTGGTGGCAAGAAGCTCGACAACGTCAGCGGCACCGACACCACGCGTTCGACGTCGCTCGTGCCTGTCGAAGTCGCACTCAACCCCTCGACGGCACCAGCGACCACCGTCACCGGCATCACGATTCCGGCCGCCAGTTGGGCAATCCAGTTCACTCCGATCGGCGGCACACGCGCAGCTGTTGACCGGCGCGCTGCCAAGCATCGCGAACGGCCTGTACCCGTCGAGCTGGATCAACCAGGCAACGGGAATGCCGTACATGCTGACGTTCGGATGGGTCGCGTCGACCGGTGGCTCGACCGACATGCACGCGGTCAGCAACGTGAGCGCGACGACGCTCCAGCCGTTGAGCTCAACGGTCTTCACCTTGACGAACACTGACAGTGGCTCAACGAACCTGACCGGCGGCAGCAGCTACACCTCGACGTTCACTCCGACGCTCAGCGCACAGAGCGGTGTCGAGCAGCAGCCGATCACCGTCGCCGGCACCTACCCGACGGGCCTGGTTCCGACGACCATCTAGCGCTGGTGCGGGCTGGACCAACTGCCAGGTCACCGGCCAGACGTTCAGTTGCACCTATCCCGCGTCGGCAGGAAGTCCGGTCACTGCCGGGACGACGCTGCCCGCGATTCAGGTCGGCTTCACCGTGAAATCCGGCGCCGTCGCTCGGCGCTAACGCGAACGTCATCCAGGGTCAGGTCACCGCCGCCGGACGCCCTCCCGGCGTCCGGCAATGACTACACGACGGTGACCTACGGAACGCCCGACCGTGACGACCATGACGCCGACGCAGGGATCGACCGCCGGCGGCACCGCGGTGGTCATCACCGGCACGAACATGTACGGCGTCACCGGCGTGACGTTCGGCACCACTGCGGCCACCAGTCCTCAGCCACGACTCGAACACACAGATCACGGCGTACTCACCGGCGCACGCTGCGGCAACGCAAGGCCGTCGTGCTGAGTTACGGGACGTCGAGCACGGTGACCGCAGGCAACTTCACGTGGAACGGCAGCGCCCCGACGATCACGTCGATCACGCCGAGCACCGGGCCGACGTCCGGCTGGCACCGTCGTCACCATCACCGGCACCAACTTCACCGGCGCGACCGCAGTCATGCTTCGGCGCCAATCGCGGCGAGCAGCTTCACCGTCAACTCCGCCAACGCAGCATCACCGCACCGTCACCACGCCGGCACCGTCGGCCAGGCCTGCGGTCAACGTGACGACGACGAACGGCACGGCAAGCACCGCGCCGGCGCAGGCTTCGTGCTACTACGCGGCGCCGGATGTCACCGGCCTGACGCCGGTTCAAGGCCCGACGACCGGCTTCACCACGGTGAACATCAGCGGTAGCGGCTTCACATCCGTTACGGCGTCGACTTCGGCGGCACGGCAGCGTCGAGCTACACGATCAACTCCGACACCTCGATCACCGCGACGACGCCGGCACATGCAGCCGGCGCGACAACGGTCGCACCTGACCTACGGCGGTGGCACGGTCGTCGGCCGGCACGTTCACGTTCATCGGACCTCCGACGTTCACGTCGATGACGCCGACGTCCGGCACGACGGTCGGCGGCACCACCGTCACGATCACCGGCACGAACTTGCAAGGCGCGTCGGTGACGGTCGGCGGCGTACCCGGCACCAACGTCGATCGTGGCGTCGGACGGCTCGAGCCTGACGTTCGTCACGCCGGCCGGAACCGCTGGCGCCAACCGCCGTCACTGTCGGCGCGGTCGGTGGCAGCGTGTCGGCCGGCAACTTCACCTACGTCGCGCCGCCCGTCATCTCGGGCCTCGCGCCGACGTCGGGCCTGGCAGCTGGCGGCACCAGCGTCGTCATCACCGGCACCGGCTTCACCGGTGCAACCGCAGTGCAATTCGGCGGGACGGCGGCAGCGAGCTTCGTTGTCAACTCCGACACGCAGATCACCGCTGTCTCGCCGCCGGGCTCGGGTGCTGTGACCGTTGGCGTCACCACCCCTTACGGTTCAGGCACTTCTGCCGGAACGTTCACCTACATTCCGCCGCCGGCAGTGACGGGCCTTGCGCCGACGTCCGGCCCGGCGACCGGTGGCACGAGTGTCGTCATCACCGGCACCGGCTTCACCGGCTGCAACCGCAGTGAAGTTCGGCGGCACGAACGCGGCCAGCTACGTGGTGAACTCCGACACCCAGATCACCGCCGTCACCGCAGCCGGCACCGGCGCAGTGACCGTCAGCGTGACGACGGCCGAACGGCACCGGCACGTCGGCGGGCACCTTCACGTTCCTGCCTGCGCCGACGCGTCACCGGCCTCGCGCCGAACTTCGGGCCCTGAAGCCGGCGGCACCAGCGTCGTCATCACCGGCACCGGCTTCACCGGCGCAACCGCAGTGAAGTTCGGCGCGACTGCAGCCGACTAGCTACGTCGTCAACTCGGCCACGCAGATCACCGCGGTCGCCCCAGCCGGCACCGGCTCGGTCACCGTCAGCGTCACCACGGTCGAACGGCACCGGCACGTCGGCCGGCACCTTCACCTACGTGCCGGCACCGAGCATCTCCGGCTTCGCGCCGACGTCCGGCCCTGCGACCGGTGGCACCAGCGTCGTCATCACCGGCACCAACTTCACCGGCGCCACCGCGGTGAAATTCGGCGGCACGAACGCGGCAAGCTACGTCGTCAACTCCGCGACCCAGATCACCGCGGTCACCGCCAGCGGGTACCGGCGCGGTCACCGTCAGCGTCACGACGTCGGCGGCACCGGCAACGTCGGTCGGCACTTTCACCTTCGTGCCCGCGCCGACGATCTCGGCCTCGCGCCGACGTCCGGCCCTGCGGCCGGTGGCACCAGCGTTGTCATCACCGGCACCAACTTCACCGGCGCAACCGCAGTGAAGTTCGGCGGCACGAACGCCGCCAGCTTCACGGTCAACTCGGCAACGCAGATCACCGCGACGTCGCCAGCCGGCAGCGGCTCAGTGACCGTCGAGTGTCACCACAGTCGGCGGCACCGGCACATCGGTCGGCACCTTCACCTTCGTGCCCGCACCGACCGTCACCGGCCTCGCGCCGACGTCCGGACCAGCGGTCGGTGGCACCAGTCGGTCGTCATCACCGGCACCAACTTCACCGGCGCAACGGCCGTCAACTTCGGCGCGACCGCGGCGACTAGCTTCACCGTCAACTCAGCGACGCAGATCACCGCGACGACGGCAGCTGGTGCTGGTGCGGTCACCGTCAGCGTCACCACACCGGCGGCACCGGCACGTCGGCCGGCACCTTCACCTTCATTCCCGCACCGACCATCACCGGCCTTGCCCCGACGTCGGGTCCGGCATCGGTGGCACCTCCGTCGTGATCACCGGCACCAACCTCACCGGCGCAACAGCAGTGAAGTTCGGTGCGACTGCGGCCGCGAGCTACACGGTCAACTCGGCGACGCAGATCACCGCCACCACACCCGCGGGTGCTGGCGCGGTCACCGTCAGCGTCACGACGGCGAGCGGCACCGGCACCTCAATCGGCAACGTTCATCGTACCTCCCGGCTCCGAGCATCAGTGGGCTCGCCCCGACGTCCGGACCTGAGTCAGGTGGCACCAGCGTCGTCATCACCGGCACCAGCTTCACCGGTGCGACAGCGGTCAAGTTCGGCGCCACTGCGGCTGCCAGCTACACCGTCAACTCGACCACCCAGATCACCGCAGTCACAGCCGCCGG
This sequence comes from uncultured Actinomycetes bacterium, assembly GCA_963836475.1. Taxonomy (GTDB): domain Bacteria; phylum Actinomycetota; class Actinomycetes; order Acidothermales; family Acidothermaceae; genus PALSA-607. The sequence continues at coordinate 414,301 of CAWIJQ010000001.1, read as the reverse complement.
CACAGGTGCGGTCAACTGTCAGCGTCACCACCCCGAACGGCACGGGCACGTCGGCCGGCACCTTCACCTTCGTTCCGGCGCCGACGGTCACCGGGCTCGCCCCGACGTCCGGCCCTGAGACCGGCGGCACCAGCGTCGTCATCACCGGCACCAACTTCACCGGCGCAACCGCCGTCAAGTTCGGCGCCACCGCAGCCGCGAGCTTCACGGTCAACTCAGCCACGCAGATCACCGCGTCACCGCCGCCGGCGTCGGCGCGGTCACCGTCAGCGTCACCACAATCGGCGGCACCGGCACCTCGGCGGGCACCTTCACCTTCATTCCCGCACCGACCGTCACCGGCCTCGCACCGACGTCAGGCCCTGCGCCCGGTGGCACCAGCGTCGTCATCACCGGCACCAACTTCACCGGCGCGACCGCAGTGAAGTTCGGCGGCACGCATGCGGCGAGCTACACGGTCAACTCGGCGACGCAGATCACCGCGGTCACCGCAGCCGGCGCCGGAGCGGTCACCGTCAGCGTGACGACGATCGGCGGCACCGGCGACTCGGTCGGCACGTTCACCTTCGTGCCAGCGCCGACCATCACCGGTCTCGCGCCGACGTCGGGCCCGGCAAGCTGGTGGCACCAGCGTCGTCATCACCGGCACCAACTTCACCGGCGCAACCGCCGTCAAGTTCGGCGCCACCGCAGCCGCGAGCTTCACCGTCAACTCCGCCGACGCAGATCACCGCAGTCACCGCAGCCGGCACGGGCACCGTCAACGTCAGCGTCACGACGGTCGAGCGGCACCGGCACGTCGGTCGGCACCTTCACGTTCGTTCCGGCCCCGACCGTCACCGGCCTCGCACCGACGTCCGGCCCGACGACCGGTGGCACGAGTGTCGTCATCACCGGCACCAACTTCACCGGCGCCACCGCGGTGAAGTTCGGCGCCACCGCAGCCGCGAGCTTCACCGTCAACTCCGCGACGCAAATCACCGCGTCGACCGCAGCCGGCACCGGCGCGGTGACCGTCAGCGTCACGACTGCGGTGGCACCGGCACGTCGGTCGGCACCTTCACCTTCATCCCGGCACCGACCGTCACTGGCCTCGCGCCGACGTCCGGCCCGGCTTCCGGTGGCACCAGTGTCGTCATCACCGGCACCAACTTCACCGGCGCAACCGCGGTCAAGTTCGGTGCGACTGCAGCCGCCAGCTTCACCGTCAACTCGGCCACGCAGATCACCGCCGTCACCGCGCCGGCAGCGGCGCGGTCACCGTCAGCGTCACCACCGTCGGCGGCACCGGCACCTCGGTCGGCACCTTCACCTTCATTCCGGCACCGACCGTCACCGGCCTTGCCCCGACGTCGGGCCCGGCGACTGGTGGCACCAGCGTCGTCATCACCGGCACCAACTTCACCGGCGCAACCGCAGTGAAGTTCGGCGCCACGGCAGCCGCGAGCTTCACCGTCAACTCGGCGACCCAGATCACCGCGGTCACCGCAGCCGGCACCGGCGCAGTCGACGGTCAGCGTCACGACGATCGGCGGCACCGGCAACCTCGGTCGGCACCTTCACCTTCGTTCCGGCCCCGACCGTCACCGGCCTCGCACCGACGTCCGGCCCGGCAGACCGGCGGCACCAGCGTCGTCATCACCGGCACCAACTTCACCGGCGCGACAGCAGTGCAAGTTCGGCGCCACCGCAGCGGCCAGCTTCACCGTCAACTCGGCGACCCAGATCACCGCGACATCAGCAGCAGGCACCGGCGTCGGTCACCGTCAGCGTGACGACGATCGGCGGCACCGGCACCTCGGCCGGCACCTTCACCTTCGTCCCCGCGCCGACTGTCACCGGCCTCGCGCCCACGTCCGGCCCGGCGGCCGGCGGCACCAGTCGTCGTCATCACCGGCACCAACTTCACCGGCGCAACCGCGGTCAAGTTCGGCGCCACTGCGGCTGCTAGCTTCACGGTCAACTCGGCCACCCAGATCACCGCGACGACCGCAGCCGGCAGTGGCGCAGTCACGGTCAGCGTCACCACGATTGGTGGCACCGGCACGTCCGCCGGCACGTTCACCTTCATCCCGGCCCCGACCGTCACGGGGCTTGCCCCGACGTCCGGCCCTGACGACCGGTGGCACGACCGTTGTCATCACCGGCACGAACTTCACCGGCGCCACCGCAGTGAAGTTCGGCGCGACCGCAGCCGCGAGCTTCACCGTCAACTCCGCGACGCAGATCACCGCGACGACCGCGCCAGGTACCGGTGTTGTGAACGTCAGCGTGACGACGCCGAGCGGCATCGGGACTTCGGCCGGCACATTCACATTCGTCCCGCACCGACCATCACCGGCCTCGCCCCGCGTCAGGCCCGGAAGCTGGCGGCACGAGGGTTGTCATCACCGGCACCAACTTCACCGGCGCAACCGCCGTCAAGTTCGGCGCGACGCCGGCGGCGAGCTTCACCGTCAACTCGGCCACCCAGATCACCGCGGTCACCGCAGCAGGCACCGGCACAGTCAACGTCAGCGTCACGACCATCGGCGGCACCGGCGACGTCGGCCGGCACGTTCACCTTCGTCCCTGCGCCGACAGTGACCGGCCTCGCACCGACGTCCGGCCCGGCGGCCGGTGGCACCAGCGTCGTCATCACCGGCACCAACTTCACCGGCGCAACCGCCGTGAAGTTCGGCGCACGCGGCTGCTAGCTTCACGGTCAACTCAGCTACCCAGATCACCGCGACGACCGCAGCCGGCACCGGCGCAGTCACGGTCAGCGTCACCACGATCGGTGGCACCGCCACCTCGGTCGGCACGTTCACGTTCATCCCCGCACCGACCGATCACCGGCCTCGCGCCGACGTCCGGCCCGGCAAGTGGTGGCACCAGCGTCGTCATCACCGGCACCGGGTTCACCGGTGCAACGGCGGTGAAGTTCGGCGGCACGAACGCCGCCAGCTACGTGGTGAACTCAATGACGCAGATCACCGCGGTCAGCCCAATAGGCACGGGTTCAGTAACGGTCAGCGTCACGACGGCGAACGGCACCGGCACATCTGCCGGCACGTTCACCTTCCTTGCCGCACCGACGATCACCGGCCTCGCCCCGACGTCGGGCCCTGAAAGCGGTGGCACCAGCGTCGTCATCACCGGCACCGGCTTCACCGGCGCGACCGCCGTCCAATTCGGTGGGGTCGCCGCGACCAGCTACACCGTCGACTCGGCAACGCAAATCACCGCGATCAGCCCCGCGCGCACCGGCGCGGTGACAGTTACCGTCACGACATCCGAACGGCACGGGTACGTCCGCGGGCACCTTCACTTTCCTTGCCGCACCGACGGTCACCGGCCTCGCACCGACCTCCGGCCCTGAGAGCGGTGGCACCAGCGTCGTCATCACCGGCACCGGATTCACCGGCGCGACCGCCGTGCAGTTCGGCAGTACGCCGGCCACCAGCTACACCGTCAACTCGGCAACGCAGATCACCGCGGTCAGCCCAGCCGGCGCGGGCGCAGTCACCGTCAGCGTCACGACGGCGAACGGCACCGGCACGTCGTCGGCACCTACAGCTACGTGCCCGCGCCGAACATCGCGAGCTTCGTCCCGACGTCCGGCCCGCAAAGCGGTGGCACCAGCGTCGTCATCACCGGCACCGGATTCACGGGCGCGACCGCGGTGCACGTTCGGCAGCACCGCCGCGGCTAGCTTCGTGGTGAACTCCGCGACCCAGATCACCGCGGTGTCGCCGGCCGGTGTGGGTGCCGTGAACCTCAGCGTCACCACCGCAGTCGGCACCGGCGTCTCGTTCGGAACCTTCACGTTCCTGCCGCCGCCGGCGATCTCGGGCATGTCACCCACAGTCCGGTCCTGCGGGTGGCGGCACCGTCGTCATCATCACCGGCACCGGCTTCACCGGCGCAACCGCCGTCCAGTTCGGTGGAATCAACGCAACGAGCTTCACCGTCAACTCGGCGACGCAGATCACCGCGACGTCGCCCGCGGGCAGTGGCGCAGTGACCGTGAGCGTGACGACACCGAACGGCACCGGAACCTCGGTGGGCACCTTCGGATACCTGCCGACGCCGAGCATTTCGGGCTTCGCACCGACGTGCGGGCCCTGAAGCGGGCGGCACGACGGTCGTCATCACCGGCAGCGGCTTCACCGGCGCAACGGCTGTGCACTTCGGCGGGACGGCGGCAGCGAGCTTCGTCGTGAACTCGGCGACGCAGATCACCGCTGTCAGCCCCGCGGGTGTTGGTGCGGTGAACATCAGCGTGACGACGGCGAACGGCACTGCGGTGTCGTTCGGCACCTACAGCTACCTGCCGGTGCCTTCGATCTCGGGTCTCGCTCCTGGTAGCGGTCCTGAGTCGGGCGGAACCATTGTCGTCATCACCGGCACCGGCTTCACCGGCGTAACCGTCGTGAACTTTGGCGGCACGGCAGCAACGTCGTACACCGTCGACTCCGACACTCAGATCAGTGCGCTGTCGCCAGCCGGCGTCGGTGCCGTGACTGTCAGCTGTGACGACGACTCGGCGGCAGCGCGACGTCGTCCGGCAGCTTCTCCTACGTCGCCGGCCGGTGGCGGCGGTGGCGGTGGCGGCGGTGGCGGCGGCGGCGGTGGTGGCGGCGGCGGCGGTGGCGGCGGTGGCGGTGGCGGCGGCGGCGGCGGCGGTGGCGGCGGCGGCGGAACGCTCGTCGTGACTCGCATCGGTGGCCCCGACCGCGACGCGACTGCGAACCTGATCTCGCAGGCGATGTACCCGACCCCGCATTCCGCGCATGTCGTCATCCTTGCTCGCGACGACGTGTTCGCCGACGCGCTGGCAGGCTCGCCGATGTCGAAGGTGTTCGACGGCCCCGTGCTGCTTACGCCGAGCACGTCGTTGGGAGTCCAAGTGCGCATGACGGCATCCTGCGCGCGCTGAATCCTGGCGACACCGTCTACATCCTCGGCGGCACCGCGGCCATCAGTGACAACGTGCTCGCACAGATCAAGGCACTCGGATTCGTGACCGTGCGCATCGGCGGCGCTGACCGCTACGCGACCGCGGCCTTGATCGCGACGAAGCTCGCCGACGTCCGAGTCGTGACGAAGGTCTACCTCGCCACCGGCGTCAACTTCCCCGACGCGCTGGCTGCGGCAAGTGCGGCTGGTTCGACCAACGGCGTCATCCTGCTGACGGCTGACACGGTCATGCCCGGCGAGACGTCTGACCTGGCTCGCCGCGCATCGCTCGCTCCGCAATGCTCGCCGTCGGTGGTCAGGCCGCGGCCGCCATGTCATCGGCGAGGCCGCTCGTCGGAGCTGACCGCTACGCCACCGCCACCGCAGTCGCGGCAGATACGCTACCCACACCGACTGGCCTACTGCTCGCCACCGGCGTGACTTCCCTGACGCACTCGCCGGTGCGGCCTACGCGGCTCAACAGGGATGGGGCTGCTGCTGGTCGAGCCCGGGAGCGACCTCGGTGCCGAGCACGCAGGTGAGCTACTTGCAGTCGGTCGTCGGCAGCGTGACTGTCGGTCGTGATCCTCGGCGGCACCAACGCAATGCCCGACGCCGCAGCGAACCTCATCGTCGACGTGCTGCAAGGCAAGTAACTCGAGCTGCCCGATCCGCTATTCGATCCGCTACCTGATCCGAGTTTGCTAGACGTTGGCGGGGCTCTTAACCCGCAGGTGTCGGACAAACTCGGATCGCGCCTGCGGCGTGCTGCGGCTGTGCGACGACGGTCAGTTCGTCTCGATGCGGTCGATCGTGGCCCAGATGTAGCGCGACTGGGAGTTCGACGTTCCGGTGACGCGGATCGTCAGCGTGTGTTCATGGCTCGGCAGCGTCGGGCTCGTCCACAAGCGCGCGCCGACGATGCGGTTGGCGCTGTACTCGTCGACGAGGCTCTCCTCGCCGCCGTCGATGCTGATAGCCACGATGCCGTGGTTCGAGTCGGTGACGCCGAAGAACGACACCGACGTGCCGGCGAATCGGAGGGTCGCGGTATCGCCGCTGTTGCAGCTGTAGCTGTTCGTACCGTCGGCGTCGATGTTGCCGGTGGAGTGCCGCCATTCGCCCCGGTAGCTGATCTGGTTTAGTCCGTCGCCCATCACCGAGTCTTCGATCCGCGTGACGCCACCCTGAAGAACCGCTTCGGTTGTGACGTGCCGGGTTAAGGCTCCAGCAGTCGCGGCTGTTGTCACGTCGCCGACCTGGTGCCGATCGAGCACCGTCGCAAATGTGGTGGCAAGGAAGGCGAAGTCGGCCGCGGTGGTACGCGACTGCGCGCCTGCGTACGCAGTGTCACGGGCCGCGTCCGCAAGCGCGGCAATGTTATTCGCGATGTGCGCCGCCCCGTTCGCGGCCTCGGTCGCGCCGCGGCCCAAGCTTCGGGTGGTGGCGGTTTGTTCCTCAACGGCTGACGCGATCGCACCCTGATTGTCGTTGACGCGCCCAATCGTTGACGTGATGTCACCGATGGCGCGAGCAACCTGCGCGGCGCCGTCCTGCATGTTGCGCACAGTTACCGCAACGTCTTCGGTCGCGGCCGCAGTCTGTTCGGCCAGCTTCTTGACTTCGCTGGCAACGACGGCGAATCCTAAGCCGGCCTCGCCCGCACGGGCGGCCTCCAGCGTCGCGTTGAGCGCGAGCAAGTGTGTCTGCCGGGCGATGGTGCTGATGAGATCAACGATGTGGGTCACCCGCTGCGACGCGTCGCCGAGGTCACTCGCGGTGTCGCGCGTTTGGGTCGCTTGGCGGGTGGCGTCGTGCGCGACCGAAGCCGCCTCGGCTGCGTGCGCGGCCACCTCGCGAATCGTCGCGTCGAACTGTTCGGTGTCGGTCGCCACGCGCTGTGCGCTCCCCGACACCTGGTCGGCGGCGGCAGCCACCGCAGTGGCGCGCGCTGCGGTCGACTCCGAGGTCGCCGTCATCGTCTTGCCAACGGTCTCAAGGTCGCGCGCGCCCGCGATCAGAACGGCCGAACCGTGCCGCAGCACCACGATCGCTTCGCGCAGCAACTCCACGACATCGCGAGCGACTGTGGTGAGGCCGGCGAGCTCACCCTCGGCGACCGGAAGCTCAGCCCCGAGATCGCCCCTGGCGATGTTGCCGAGTCCGTCGCGCAATTGAGCAACGCCAGCCGCGTGCCGACGGGTCGCCGCCACCACAAGAAGCGCACCGACGACCAGCGCGCCGGCCTGAAGCAGGACCGCCATCGGGCGGGCATGACCAAACACCAAACCGAGGACGACGACCACAGCCGTCAGCACGATCAAGACCCGCGACACGCGCGCGGTCAAAGACGCCATGTGCATACGGCGAGGCTCCTAGCTAGGAGGCTCGGGAGGAGCCGAGACCTTAGCTATGGATCGGCATGCACGAAAGCGGCTCAAGTCCGGGCTAACAAGACCATCACAAATGACTAGTCCAGCACGTCTTTCGTCGGCCTCCGCCGGTCACGCAGACCGTCAGACCTCTTGCAAGCACGGACAGGATGTTGCCGGCCGGATCGGTGAACCAAGCGATGTCTGGCCCGCCGTCGCCGCGGTGGATCCCGCGGTCGTCGGCGGACAAGCCCTCGTACCGCTCGAACTTGACGCCCGCGTCGGCGAGGGCATCGACCGATGCCTCAAGATCGTCGACCTTGAAGTTGAGGACGGTATACGTCGCGGGCATGAAATCCGGCTTGGGGTACACCATGACATCGGGTCCGTTGTCGAGGTGCAGGCTCAGGAGACCCTTCTCCTCGGTCACCTTCAACCCCAACACCTGCTCGTAGAATTCCTTCGCAGGGGCCAGGTCAGCGACCGCAAAGCTGGTAAACGACGCGCGGTAGCCCAGCATCTCGCGTGCCCCTCAGTTGGTCGGCGTGTGCTTAGTAGACTCTGTTAGTAGACGTCGTGCCGCTCGATGCGCTCGGCCGTCACGCGGTCGACGCTGGGCTCGACCACCGTCGGATCGGCCACTGTCGGCCGACCAGTAACGGTCCGTTCGTGCACAAGCGTGCTCCGGTTGCGAGGGCCATACACAGCAGCGGTAATCGCCAGACCAACAGCGCCGGCGATCATCAAGATGACGCCCACCGTACGAATATCGATGCCGCTTACGGTCTTGTGCAGCGCAAACGTCAAAATTGCACCGACTGCGATCAAGAACACGGAGAAACCGGTTCTCATCGAACCTCCTCTGTATGGCTGCGACTCAAGTCGATGCGCAGCCGCTCATCCTCTCAATTACCCCCGGTCGCCACCCCGAAACCGCTTGGCGTCGAGTACTGCCGCTGCGCCCGGGTCATTGTTGAGATAGACGAACATGTCGTCGCGCTCGCTCCAGGTCTCTTGCAGCCGCTTGCGCCAGAAGCGCAACGTTGATGTCGGGTACGTCGGCGGAAATCGCAAGCGCCCCTGGTGCAGCCGCAGATACGCCCAATCGGTGGTACGCCAGTCGGGCGCGATCGCGATGCTGAGCCGATCCGACCACACGCTGGCCGCAGCGCGTTCCGTGAGTAACGACCTCGTCTCGTCGATCCACCAACTGCCGTGCCGGGTCTCGACCGCGACGCGCACTGACGCGGGGAAGCAACGTAGGCACGCGTCGAGCCGGTCGAGATCAATACTCAGGGACGGCGGGAGCTGGAGCAGGATCGGGCCAAGTCGATCTCCTAGCCCGGTTGTGGCTTCAAGCAACCGGCCGACCGGCTCCTCCGGCTCCTTCAAACGCTTGATGTGCGTGAGGAAGCGGCTTGCCTTGACTGCCATGGTGAAGCCTTCCGGCACCTCGTCACGCCAGCGCTCAAACACCTCACGGGCAGGCAAGCGATAAAACGCGTTGTCACACTCGACGGTGTCGAACGCTCCGGCGTACGTCGCCAACCATCGCTTCTTGGGAACGTCCGCCGGATAGAACGCAGTGCGCCAGTCGTCGTACTGCCACCCGCAGGTGCCCACTCGAATCGGCATCGTCAATTCTTGCTCGGAGCCGAGCGCCACAAACCATCACCTGCACGCAAAGAGCGACAGCACCACCGAAGTCGGGCACTATGAGGTTCGTCGAATCACGAAGATGGACTAAGCCACTCATTGCCGCGGCGAGCGCCAGCGCCGTTGCCGCTGCTGTTGTTGCCATCATCGTGGTGGCGGAGCGTTCGCGCACGTCGAATCCGCCACCGGCAGCGGCCACCACCTCCGCAAGCAGACCGACCTCGGCGGCATCGACGGTGGCAACAACAGCCGCCCCCGTCATCGCTTCGACGTCGGCGCCGATCGCGTTATCGAGCGCGCCCCCCGCGTCGTCGAGTGCGCCGCTCGCATCGGTGCTGCCGTCGGCCACCGGCCCCCGCGGTCTTACCGCCCTGGCCACACTGATCGCCGGAAAACTGAACGATGCCAGCGGCAAAGGCGTGCCGGGTGCGGCCGCTACCGCGAGCCTCGGGCAATCGTCGGTCGTCGCGACGGGTGCCGACGGGTCGATCTTCGTCATTGACGCGAGCCTGAATCGCCTGTTGCGCATCAACGATGGCAAGGTCACCGTCGCCTACGCGAGACGCGGCAAGAGCGGCCCAATCGGCGGGCTCGCCGTCAGCGGCACCGGCAAAGTGGTGTTGCTCACGCCTGACGGCCTCGTCGAAATCACCGGCGACGGCAAGTCGACGTCGGTCGCGACGTTGGCACAACTTGGCACGGGCGTCACGCCGGGTGCCGAAACCCCGCTCGCGTTCGACGGCGTCGGCAACCTGTACATCGCCAACAGCAACGGCTACACCGTGTTGCGGCGTGCGGTCGACGGATCGATGAGCCGCGTCGCCGGCACGGGGCAGTTTGCCGACTTGCTGCCGCCGAAGGGTGATGGCGGCGCGGCGACGGCGGCACCGATGGCGCACATGACGGCGATGGTCGTTGATTCCGGCGGCAATGTGCTGATCGGACAAGCACAAGGCGCGCTGCGCATGGTCGCAGTCGACGGCACCCTCAGCACGATCGCGGGAGCCGGTGCGCAGACGATGTCGAACGGCGCCGCGACGTTTCCCGCCGACGGCACGAAGGCGGTCGACGTCGGGCTGAGCGAAATTAGTTCGCTGGCTGTCGATGCGCAGGGCCGAATCTACGTAGGCGATTCTCAAGCCGGTGTGATCATGCGCATCAACGTCGACGGCACGGTGACCTTCGTCGCCGGCGACCAGCCCGGCGCGACCGACCCGACATCGGCTGGCTCGCCCGCAGACCAAACCAGATTCGCGGACGCCGCCGGGCTGGCGTTCGACAAAAGCGGCGCGCTCCTGGTGGCAGAAGCAGGCTTGATCGTGAAGGTCGACGGCGTGGCCGCAAGCTGACTCGCGATTGCTAGAGCACCCGCGATGACAACAGACGCTTTGAGTGTGCCAGCCCTTTCCGGAAGACCTCGGGGTCAACCGGTGTGCGCAACACCTGATCGAGGATCTGCGCCAGGTAGTAACCGCGGTCGGCAGCCAGGGCGCGATCGAGTGCGATGCCGGCGAAACCTCCGTCACCGCGAAGGTAAGAGATCCACGCCAAGGTCGTGAGAGGCGCGACGTGGTGCGGCGGTACCGCGTGTCGCACGAGATCGACAAGCAGCGCGCGCAACGCTTCACCCCTGTCGCCGCCGTACCAACACAAGATTTCGTCGCGCACGGTCTTGTCGTCGAGAGCCGCGATCATCCGAGCCGCTTGGTCGACCTCAAGCGGAACCGCCACAACCCCGTCGGGAGCACACCGCGCATCAGTCGCCGCCTTGTACATCTCCAACAACTCGATCTGCGCAATCTGCCCTCGTTCTAACGAGTCGACGACCGCAGCGGCCCGGGCTTTCGGCAACGCGCGTGACATCACGAGGTTGACGAATCCACCCACCGGATCGAGTGTGCGCTCGAGCGCCTCGCGAGACTGAAGAGCAACGGCGCCGCGCATAGTCAACTCAGCGACGCACACCGACGTCCGGTCTGGAGAAATCGGTGTGCCTGCACTCGGGCAGCACGCTTCGTTGTCGCAGATCAGTGACCACCACCGGCCGTCGCTGACGCAGAGCATCTCTTTGATCTCGATATGCACGCGCGCCAGGTGTCGGGTCAACGCATCGGCAAGCGGCCGCACGCTCGGATGCGACAACCCGCCGCTCGGTGGATAGAACACGACAAGCGCACGCAATGCCCTGTCGCGCTTGAGATACCCGGCGTACTCGCGCGCCGAACTGTCGGCGGCGTCAGCCGAAGGCAGGTCGACGCGCGCGGTCAGGCCGAGGCGGCTGCGTTTGCCCCGCAACGACAGCGCGACCAATGAATCGGCCGGCTCGAAGCCGAGCAAGTACGGAATCGCTTCGATAATGTCGAGTGGGCTTCTGAGTTTGAGCGGTGGTTCCGCAACGTCTGTGGTCATACCGGAAGCGTTGCGGTTTCGTCGGGCTCCGATCGAGTCGCAATCAAATCTGTGGACGACGACGAGCGCGCGTGTGGAAGCTAGGACGCTGCGAGCTAGCCGAGCGCGTTGGCTTGGATCGCCGTGATCGCCACCATGTTGACGATGTCAGCGGTGCTACAGCCCCGCGATAAGTCGTTCACCGGCCGACGCAACCCCTGAAGAACCGGCCCGATCGCAATTGCATCGCCCGACCGCTGCACCGCCTTGTACGTCGTGTTTCCGGTGTTGAGATCGGGAAAGACGAGCACATTGGCGTGTCCGGCAACTGCGCTGCCCGGCAGCTTCGCCGCGGCCACCACAGGATCGACCGCCGCGTCGTACTGAATCGGGCCCACCAACGGAAGATCAGGGCGGTGCTCGGCCACGAGCGTCGCCGCTGCCGCGACCTTCTCGACGCTCGCGCCGCCGGCCGATGCACCCGTCGCATACGACACGAGCGCTACGTGTGGCTCGATGCCGAAAGCAGCCGCGGTTTCAGCACTACGCAGCGCTATATCGGCGAGCTCCGCGGCGCTAGGGTCGCGGTTGACCGCGCAATCGGCGAACACCAACACCCGCTTCGGCAAGCACATGAAGAACGCGCTCGATACGAGTGCAGATCCCGGGGCGGTCTTGATGATTTCGAGCGCCGGCTTGATCGTGTCGGCGGTCGTATGGGTCGCCCCCGACACCATGCCGTCGACCCGGCCGGTATGCACGAGCATCGTGCCGAAATAGGTACCGTCGGCCATCAGCTCCCACGCCGCGTCGGTGGTCACACCCTTGTGCGCGCGCATCGACGCGTACGCTGCCGCGAACTCCGCGCGCAACGGTGAGGTAGCTGGATCTATCACCGGGATGTCGGCGATACGCAAACCGAGTCGGGCGACGCGTGCCGCCACGACGTCGGGGTCACCGAGCAGGACCAACCCCGCCACGTCGCGGTGCGCAAGTTCCTCGGCCGCCCGAAGTACGCGCTCGTCGTCGGCCTCCGGCAACACGATCGTGCGCCGACCGTGTCGAGCTCGGTCGAGCAATCGTGCCGAGAACATCAACGGCGTGACAACGTCGGTGTTGGCCAGCTTGATGCGCGAAGCGAGCTCTTCGACGTCGACCGACTTCGCGAACTGACCCAGTGCGGTTGCAATCTTCCGCTGGCTCCCCGGCCGGATCTCCCCGCGCAATCCCTCGAGTCGGTGCAGCGCCGCGTAGGTGTCGGCCTCGACGGCCATCACCGGCAGCCCCGAGGGCTCGAGCAAAGCCAGCACGGCCGCGTCGAGAGTAATACCGCAGGTAAGCACAATGCCGGACGGCGTGGGCAAGGCAGGACTCAACATCGCCGCAGCCAGGGCGACCGCGAGATCAGCCCGGTCACCCGAGGCAACCAGCAACGTGCCGTCGACCAGGCGCGGCAACATCGTCTGGAGGTAGCCAGAACCCGCGAGAAACGCTTCGACCTCGCGGTGCATCGACGCACCCGTGCCAGCAAAGACAGTCGCGCCGAGCGCAACCGCTACTTCGTCGACCGTGAGTGCTGAAAGGACGGGCAGGTCAGGAAGTATGTACACGGGCGCGCCCGCACCGAAACCCAACTGGTCGACGCGTAGCTGCTCGACAACGAGCGGGTCGACGCGGTTCAGCACGGTCGCGACGAGAGCGCAGCCGTGGGCAACGAGCAATTCGGTCGCCCGGTCGTTCGCCACCTGCAGCGAGTCGCGATCCTTGCCGAAGCCCGAGATCACGTTGACAACAGGCGCACCGAGATTGACTGCGAGTTCAGCGTTGAGTTCGAGCTCCGTCGCCGCCGACGGCCCGGTGTAATCGGTGCCGATGCAGAGCACGAACGGAAACCGCTCGCGCAACCGCGCAACCCGATCGACCACCTGTGCGATGAGAGCCGACCGGCCGCCATGGTCTTCGATGTGCGCGGCCTCGGCATAGCTGAATGCGTAGGCGTCGTTGTAGTCAAGATCGAGGCAATACCGTGCGCGAAGGAGTTCGATCAGCGGGTCGGGCGAATCGGCGGAGGCGACAACGGGCCGGAATATCGCGACCCGGTCGAGCTGGCGGGTCAGCATGTCCATGATGCCGAGCGCAACGACGGCTTTGCCCGAGCGGGCCTGGGATGCCGTGACATAAAGGGTGTCGGACATTCCCTCTTCCCTTTCCTTCGCTGGAGTTCGTCGCACCAGATGAGGGGCTCCTGCCTTCGCAGGAACCCCTCATCGTCGGTGCGGTCGCCGTTACGGTTCGACGGGAGCCGGAGTTCGCGCACCGAGCTTCGGGAGCAGTTCGGCCGTCGGGTCCGTGCGGCGAAGGTGCCAGAAGCCTAGGCCAGCCAGCACCAGCAGCACTGCTGCGCCGATGAACGAGGCGAGTGCGGCGAGTGCGGCGATCTGGCCCATCTTCCAGAACGCGTACCCGTTGAGCAGCAGCCCGCGAAGAGTCTCGCCCTTGAACATCGTCTCGACCTGACCGGCCAGCGCGGTGTTCTTCGGGTCAGCCTGAGCCTTCGCCGACAACTGCGCGTAGGTCTGGCCACCGCCGGCCTTCTTCAAGTGCACGGCGATGTAGTGGTCGGCGAACGCCTCAGCCTGCGCGCCGTTGGTCAACTGCTGACCTGCGTACTTGGTGAGATACGGCTTGATCGCCGGATCAGAAATTGCAGCCGAACCCGCAGCCGGGAAGAAAATCTGCTGCTGCGACAACTGGGTCTTGACCTGGTTGTCGACAAAGTTATGAGCCCAAAGGCCCAGCACACCTGCGACGACGAGGACGGCCGCAAGAACGAGGCCTCCTGTAGTCAGTAGTGCATCGAATGTCCTGCGGCGCATGACGACCTCCTCTAAAAGTGCCGGAGTATCCGGCTAAAATCCGTCGAACCTGATACGTCGATCGTCGTCGCACCGGGTCGGCGGGTGTACCGACGAAGGTCCCGTCCCTCCCGGCGGTAGGGCCCGATCTGTCGGGACCTTCCGGAAAGGCTGAACGGCACTGCCACGAGGGACCATCGCCCTCGATCCAGGCGCAGGCGCTCGTGAAAGGGTGGCGACGAAGCACCCGCCGAGAGGACAGTTGATGCCGCTAACCGATGCCGAGATCACGCATATCAACGAGTACTGGCGAGCGGCGAACTATCTGTCGGTCGGCCAGATCTACCTACTCGACAACCCGTTACTGCGCGAGCCGCTCACCATCGAGCACATAAAGCCGCGCCTGCTCGGGCACTGGGGCACGACGCCCGGGCTCAACTTCATCTATGCGCACATGAATCGCGTCATCAAGCGCGACGACCTCAACGCGATCTACATCACCGGCCCTGGCCACGGCGGCCCTGGGTTGGTCGCCAACAGCTATCTTGAGGGCACGTACACCGAGACCTACCCGCACATCACCCAAGACGCGGTCGGCATGCAGCGGCTATTCCGCCAATTTTCCTTCCCTGGCGGCATTCCAAGCCACGTCGCACCCGAGACGCCCGGGTCTATTCATGAAGGCGGCGAACTCGGCTACTCGCTGGTGCACGCGTTCGGCGCGGCCTTCGACAACCCCGACCTGCTGGTCTGTTGTGTCGTCGGCGACGGCGAAGCCGAAACTGGCCCGCTTGCCACCAGCTGGCATTCGAACAAGTACCTCAATCCGAAGACGGACGGCGCGGTGTTGCCGATCCTGCATCTCAACGGCTACAAAATCGCGAGCGCCACCATGCTGGCCCGTATCCCGCGGGACGAACTGGTGAAGCTGTTCGAGGGTTACGGCTACCGGCCGATCGTGGTCGAAGGCGACGAGCCGACGACGATGCACCAGCTGATGGCTGCCGCCCTCGACGATGCCGTCGCCGACATCCGGCGCATTCAGGCCGCGGCCCGCGCCGGCGAGTCGGTCGAGCGGCCAGCCTGGCCAATGCTGATCCTGGCGACGCCGAAAGGCTGGACCGGACCCAAGACCGTCGACGGCCTCCCGACCGAGGGCAGTTGGCGATCCCACCAGGTTCCGCTCGCCGGTCTCGCCGACCACCCCGAGCACCTGGCCGCGCTCGAGGCGTGGATGAAGAGCTACCGCGCCGAGGAGCTGTTCGATGACGACGGCCGGCTCCGTGCCGACCTTGCCGAGCTGGCGCCGTCCGGCCTTCGACGCATGGGCGCCAACCCGCACGCGAACGGCGGCTTGCTGTTGCGCGATCTCCAGCTGCCCGACTTCCGGCAATACGCGGTCGCGGTCGACAAACCGGCTACCACGTTCAGCGAGGCCACCCAGGTGCTTGGGGCGTTCCTCCGCGACACGTTGCGCGAGAACGTCGACGAACGCAACTTCCGCGTGTTCGGGCCCGACGAGACCGCATCGAATCGGCTGGCCGCGGTCTTTGAGGCCGACGACCGCGAGCTGAACGCGACGCATCCTGCCCACCGACGACCACCTCTCCGTCGACGGTCGGGTCATGGAGGTGCTGTCGGAGCACATGTGCCAGGGCTGGCTCGAGGGTTACCTGCTCACCGGTCGGCACGGGCTCTTCAACTGCTACGAGGCCTTCATTCACATCGTCGACTCGATGTTCAACCAGCATGCGAAGTGGCTGAAGACGACGCAGCACATCCCGTGGCGGCGCCCGATTGCTTCTCTGAACTACCTGCTGTCGAGCCACGTCTGGCGGCAGGACCACAACGGCGCATCGCACCAAGACCCAGGATTCATCGACCACGTGGTGAACAAGAAAGCCGAAGTCATCCGGGTCTACCTGCCGCCCGACGCGAACACGTTGCTTTCGGTCGCCGACCACTGCTTGCGCAGCCGCAACTACGTGAACGTCATCGTCGCCGGCAAGCAGCCGGCGCTGAACTACCTCTCGATGGACGACGCAATCGCGCACTGCACCCGCGGCATCGGCATCTGGGACTGGGCGAGCAACGATTGCGACAGCAGCGGTCGCGGCGAGCCAGACCTCGTGATGGCGTGCGCCGGCGACGTCCCCACGCTTGAAGCGCTCGCTGCCACCGCGATGGTGCGGGAGTTCTTCCCCGACCTGTCGGTGCGGTTCGTCAACGTGGTCGACTTGATGCGTCTACAGCCGGACGCCGAACACCCGCACGGCTTGCCCGATCGCGATTTCGACCAACTCTTCACGACGGACAAGCCAGTCGTGTTCGCGTACCACGGTTACCCGTGGCTCATCCACCGGCTCACATATCGCCGGACCAATCACGCCAACATTCATGTGCGCGGGTACAAGGAGGAAGGCACGACGACCACGCCGTTCGACATGGTCATGCTGAACGACCTCGATCGCTATCACCTGGTCATGGACGTGATCGATCGAGTGCCGTCACTCGGTGCGAATGCTGCGCACATTCGCCAACGCATGGTCGACGAGCGGCTGCACAAGCGGCAATACACGCGAGACCACGGCGACGACGCCCCCGAGGTCAAGGATTGGGTCTGGCCGTACTGATGCGGATTCTCATCGTCAATGCTGGTTCGAGCAGTCTTAAGCTTCGGCTGCTCGGGCCAGGCGACGTTGTCGAAGCATCATGGGACGCGTTGCCGGCCGAGCTGCCGGCTGTTGACGTCGTTGCGCATCGATTCGTCCATGGCGGCAAGGACTTTCGCGAGGCGGTGCTGATCGACGCCGCGGTCGAGTCGGCGTTGCGCGACTTGATCCCGCTGGCGCCGCTGCACCAACCGAAATCCCTCGACGCGCTGGTGGCAGTACGTGGTCTGCTGCCCGGTGTTGCGCAGGTCGCGTGCTTCGACACGGCGTTTCACTCGACCTTGGCCGAGGCGGCTAGCGACTTATGCATTGCCGCGCGAGTGGATCGAAAAGTACGGCATACGTAGGTATGGATTTCATGGACTGTCGCACGCATGGGCCAGCCGCCGCGCTGTCGAGCTTGTGGCCGGTGCGCGTCGCATCGTCACCTGCCAGCTCGGCGCGGGCGCGTCGTTGTGCGCCGTGCTCGATGGTCAGTCGGTCGACACCACCATGGGGTTCACGCCACTCGAAGGCTTGGTAATGGCGACGCGGTCGGGCGACGTCGACCCCGGCCTGTTGATGTGGCTGTCGACGCGCGAACCCGATCTCGCTGATGTGCTCGAGCACCACTCCGGCCTGACCGGGCTGGCCGGCAGCGGTGACATGCGCGAGTTGCTCGGTCGCACCGACGATGCCGCGCGACTCGCGATCGAGGTCTACCTGCACCGGCTGCGCAAGTCGATCGCGTCGATGGCCGCGTCTCTCGGCGGCATCGACGCGCTGGTCTTCACCGGCGGCGTCGGCGAGAACTCCGCCGAAATCCGGCAGCGAACCGTCGACGGGCTCGCGTTTCTCGGCCTCGACATCGATGCCGCAGCGAACACGGCTCCGACCGGCGACGCCGACGTCAGCGTCGTTGTTGCCCCAGCGCGGACGCTCGTGATTGCGGCGCGGGAGGATCTCGAAATGGCGCGGCAGGTTCACCTCCTGCTCGGCTGAAAGCCGACCTACGATCCTTCGCCGACCTCGTAGATCTCGTCGGCGACAAGTCCGTGCGCCTCGCGATGCACCGTCGCGGCAGATTCGGCGTCAGGCGCCTCCACCAAGCAGAAGATCTTGCCCTGCTTCTCGTCAACCCAGTACTGCTTGTAGTTGACGCCGTGTTCCCCTTGCTTCTTTAGATCGGCGGCGTGGGCATTCGCGACATCCGCCATGCCGACCGGACCGTCGAGATTGTGAACGTCCATGTACAAGGGCATTTTCGTAGCCTCCATGTCGACTCTTTTCGCTACCCGACCTCGTGCAGACTTCACTGCAGCACATGCGAGTCGAGCGCGCAATCCTCGGCCCGAGCCGAACCCTAGAGCTTGGGAACTCGACCTGCGGCTCAGCTGCTATCGGAGTCGCGCAAGGGTGGCCTTTCCGACGAAGGTCACCCCATCCGAGCGCACACCGACGTCCGGCCTCGCGACGTTGGCGTCAGTCGGCCGTAGCAAAGACCGGCTGGGGTGCCACCGTGCGAGCGACCGCGTGCGCGAGTTCACGCCGGCGGATCAGCATGAACGTGACCGGCACCCCCGCCAGACCGACGGCTGCGCACACCCACAACGCCGATTGGAACCCACCGGTTAGTGCCACCTGTGAAGCGGTGCCGCTGTGCAACAGGGTCTTGTAGCGGCTGGCCGCAATCGTCGACGCGATGGCGACGCCAATCGCACCGCCAAGTTGCTGTGACGTGTTGAGCAGACCTGCACCGAGGCCAGACTCGTGCTCACGAATACCCGCAAGAGCGGCAATCGAGATCGGAATGAAGGCAAACGCGGTACCGATGCCGACGACGACGAACGGGCCGGCCAGGTTCTGCCAGAACTGGCCGTGTGCCGAGATCTGGGTCGACCACAAAATGCCGCCGCCGATCAGCACCATGCCGATCGCCATCACGTTCTTCGCCGACCCGCGGGTGACGAGCAGTTGCGACAGGCCGGCGAACGCGACCGAGGTGAGCGAGGTAGCCAGCCAGGCGAGCCCGGTCTTCAGTGCCGAGTACCCCAGCACCTGCTGCATGTAGAGCGTGCCGATGAAGATGAAAGCAAAGAAGCTACCGCCGAGCAGTAGCCCGACCGCGTTCGCGCCGGCCAACGTCTTGAGGCGGAAGATGCCGAGCGGCATCAGCGGCGCCTCGACTCGGGTCTCGATGACGACGAACGCGGCGAGCAAAGCGGCCGTGAGCACGAACGACGTGATCGTGCGGGCCGAACCCCAACCTGCGGTCGGCGCTTGCGAGATCGAGTAAACGAGCAGCAGCAAGCCGCCGGTGACCGTCAACGCACCAAGCGGGTCATACCGGCGCCGAACCGTGTCGAGCCGGCTTTCCGGCACGATACGTGGCGCGATGAGCATCGCCGCAGCCCCGATCGGCACGTTGAGGAAGAAGATCGACTCCCAGCCGACGTAACGCGTGAGCAAACCACCGGCGATCAGACCGAACGTCGCGCCGGCCGCGCCGATACCGCCCCAAATGCCGAGTGCCTTATTCCGCTCGGCGCCCTCTTCGAACATGTTCATGACGATCGAGAGTGCGGCCGGCAACACGATCGCCGCACCCAGTCCCTGAATGCCGCGCATCGCGATGAGGAATCCATCGTTCGTGGCCAGCGCGCAAGCCAGCGACGCGGAGGTGAACAAACCAAGACCTACCATCAAAATGCGCCGGCGGCCGAGCAGGTCGGCTGCACGACCGCCGAGCAGGAGAAAACCACCAAAGGTGAGCCCGTACGCCGTGATCACCCACTGCAGGTTCGTCTCGGAGAAGTGCAGCTTGCGGCCGATGGTCGGCAGCGCCACGTTGACGATGGTGATGTCGACGATGGTCATGAAGAACGAAACAGCGAGGACGGCGAAAGCGCGCCAACGGTGGACGGTTGTCATTGCGAGCTCCAAGGTGTTCGTCTGTTCGGCGTTGGAAACCGATCGGTTTTCTGGCCCTGGAAGGCGACTATACACAGCTCTCGCCAAATTGGAAACCGATCGGTACCATAGGTCGTATGGACGGAGCGGACGCGCGCATCGCAGACGTGGCGGCCATGCTCTTCTATGAGCACGGCATCAGCGCTACCGGTGTCGAGGCATTGAGCAAGGCAGCCGGCATCTCCAAGCGCACGCTCTACGAGCACTTCGGGAGCAAAGACGGGCTCATTGCGGCCGCGTACGACGCACTCGACCTACCTGTGTTTGAGCGCATCATCGGCATGGCCGAGGGGGGCAGCTCCACGCCGCGCGGCCAACTTGAGCATCTCTTCGTCGGTCTGGTGGCTGAGGCACGCTCACCGGAGTTCCACGGCTGTCCGTTCATGAACGCGACAGCTGAACTCACCGACCCCGAGCACCCGGCACATGTGGTGATCAGGCGGCACAAGCATCGGCTTCGGCGCTGGCTGCGCGATCACGCACGCGACGCGGGTGCAGCCAACCCTGATTTGCTGGCTCGCCAGCTGATGATCGTGATTGATGGCGCGCAGGCCCAGTCGGTCATCGAGCACTCAGCCAAGCCAGCACAGGACGCCTGTGTCATGGCACACGCACTCATCGCAGCCGCCATTCCGGCAGCGTCTAACCCCAGACAGCCGAAACCCAGAAAGCGAGTCACTTCGTGACGACGATCGTGCGCTACCAGGCCAAGCCCGAGCGGGCCGACGAGAACCAGCAGCTGATCGAAGCGGTGTTCGCTGAGCTGGAAGAACGGCAACTCGACGGGTTCTACTACCGCGTGTTCAGGCTTGCCGACGGCGTGAGCTTCATCCACGTGTACGTCGAGGACGACGACGTTGCGGAGCCCGCTCGCATCACCGACGTAGTGGCGTTTCAAGCATTCACGGCGCACATCGACGAAAGGACCGAGGCGCCGCCCGTGGCAACAAGCGCGACCATCGTCGGCAAGTACCGCTAGCCGCAGCTACACCGCACGAGCTAGCCCCCTAGCTAGGCCGGAAGCGGTCAGGCCCCGTCGGTGTACTGCACCGAGACCTGGTTTGAGTACCCATGCGGCACCGACACCGCGTCGTCCAACCACGCTTCGTAGAAGACCGGCTGCCGCTGCACTTGGTCGCCGACCACGGTGAAGTGCGCGGTGCCAGTTGCATCGGTGACCTGCGAAACCGGGCTCGCTCCTTCGGCATATCCGTCGATGCTCGACTCGCCCGGAAGCAGTCCGCTCGACGCGTAGACCACTTGGCCGAGCACGATGGTGACGCCGGCACGGTGTACGGGCTCGCCGTACGGGTCTTCCAGCTGGACGGCGAGATCGAGCGGCGTGTGCACGGGCACTGCCGAGTTGACGGCATCGGGAGTAATTTCGGCCGTCAGTTCCGACACGAGGTAGCGGTTGCTCGTCGATATCGCCGATGGCCCGCTGGTGAAGGCCATCACGAACATCGGCGTCGAGACAGCTGGCATCGAACCCGTATTCGGCGCGCGCAAGACGAATGTTGCCGACCCGTGCGCGCCAATCTGCGGAACAACAGATCTGCCGGTGAGATCGACCGGATTCCAAAAGGTCGTCGCATGACCCGCGGCGTCGACGGTGAAGTGTGGCCGTTGCACATGATCGGTGCGGTTCGCGACGGTGACCGTCACCTGATCTATCGTCCCGACCTGACCCGTCGATTGGGTAGCCACAATGTGCATGGCCAGCGGTGCGCGCGTCACCAATGCCGACATAGCCAGTGCGACAGTCACCACGCCGAGACCCACGACCGACGGGTATAGCCATGGGTTGCGTGGTGGCCGCCAAGTCGAGGGAGCTGGCCGTGTAGTCAAACCAGCGACGATGGCTGCCGGTACGAGCATGAACAGATAGGAGCCGAAGGACCGCGTCGGCAGGAAGAAAGAAAATGCAACCAGCGGCACCCACGCTTGCTTCAACGCCCAGTACCGCATGCAGAATGCGAGCACCGCCATCACACTGAACGGCGACGCCGGCCAAGGTGTACAGCCAGAGTCGGCCGCCACCGAGGTGATCGAAGATCGTGAGGTCGATAAACCCTTGCCCGTCAGGGATCGTCGGCTCGACGAGAGGCAGGAACGTGCCGCGCATCCAGGCTCCTGGGCTCGCCACCAGGAACGGCAAGTTGATGGCGACGAACGTCGCCAACGTGATAGCGCAATAGCGCGCGACAACGCGCAGCGGCCGGGTACCGTCGGCCCGGCGCTCAAGCCAAACACCAATCACGAGATACGGGACGACGAACCAGGGCGTCTGTTTGATGCTGCACGCAATGCCCAACGCCACCGGACCAACCCACCGCGCGACTGACCGTTCCGCCTTGTCACCGAAGCGATCCCAGCGATAAACGGCGATGAGAACGAATGGCACGAACAGCGCGTCGGTTAGTCCTCCGACCATGAACGATACGTACACGGCGGCGCTCATGACGATGCCGGCGACCCACGAACAGTTGCGCGGCAGCATGCGCCACAGCAGCAGTCCCGACAAAGCCCAGAAGGCGAGGTCGACGACGTTGGCGGCCTGAATCTTCAAGCCAGCGGCAAGTGCAGGCATGTAGAGCAAGAACGAGCCGGCCGGGTATGACAGGCCGTCGACCGATGATCCGTCGAGTCGGTAGGTGTGGAACACCTCGGGTACATGGAATTGCGCAAGCCCTGGCGTCATTGACTGCGTGTACGGGTTCACGCCGTGCAAAGCCAAGCTCGCCGCGTACTGATCGAAGGCCGAACCGTCGGTTCCGTAGCCGGGTTGAATCAGCCACGCTGACACCGCGTAGCAGCCGATGCCGACGATGATCGCGGCCAAAATGAGTGCTTGCCCCCACGTGCCGAGGCCATAAGGCGCAGCCCACGTGCGCCACATTCCCCAGAGCGATACCGCGATGACGGCGACGCTGACGAGACTCGCACCAGGCACTGTGACCGAACCGGCCCATGCCTGGAGACCCGTG
This sequence comes from uncultured Actinomycetes bacterium, assembly GCA_963836475.1. Classification (GTDB taxonomy): domain Bacteria; phylum Actinomycetota; class Actinomycetes; order Acidothermales; family Acidothermaceae; genus PALSA-607. The sequence continues at coordinate 391,481 of CAWIJQ010000001.1, read as the reverse complement.
AGGCCAGCGAGCAGACAGACGAGGGTCCACCCGATCTTCGCCACCTCAGCTGGCGCCGCGTTGACTCTGGCCAACACAGTGCGGGCAGGCGCGGGAGTTTCGCTTATGGGCCGTTCGAGCACGGCAGCATGTGAGGCCATTGGTCGGTGCCGTCAGTGCCTGGGTGCGTGCGTCACAAGACGACTGCCATGACGTTTCGCATACGCCGCAGGCTTCGGACCGTGCTTTCCGGTGTAAGCCGCCTCTGTCGGACGTCGCACCGCAGACCGACGACGCACCCCGACGATGAGCGCACCCAGAACTGCCACGATCGCGACGCCGAACCCGACCATGGTGGCCGAGACCCCACGATCTGATCGGGTGAAGGCTTCACCCAACACGCTCGTTGGCGGGCCGGACGACGTGAGGACGCCGGCACCCGTCGACGCGATTGGCGCTGGCGAGGATGCCGCTGGCGAGGATGCCGCGGACGGAGCTGCCGGTGACGAGGTCGCGGCGGGTGACCTGACCGTCGACGCCGCGGCGACCGCTGGCGCGAGTACTGCGAAGTCGGGGTCGGCGACCATCGACACGGTGACAGTGCTGGCGGACACAGTTGCCGCCACGGCTTTCGCGGTCGACGGACCGGTGAACTCGATGACCTGATTGCCGACACCGAGCCCAGTCCCCGTGACCGTCAGCGTCAACGGATGCGCGAAGGTGCCAGCGAACTTGTGCCCGTTGGCATCGCTAACGCCGACTCCGATCGCCGCGAGGACGCGGTAGTTCTCGAGACCAAGTTTCGGCAAAATCGCCTGCACGCTTTGGAGGTCGGGCGCCGTCACAGCTATTTGAAGGGAACCGACAAATGCGCCCGCGGGCACAGTGACGTGCGCTTGGCCGCCCGGGACATTTGCGAGGAGCGAACCGCCGTCGGAACTGAAGGTGTGCGTCGCCACCACATTTGCGTAGCCCTCGGGCGCGCCGGTTGGCCCGTTGCCCGAACCGTAACCGCCACCAGCGGCGTAGGACGGAGGCGCCGCAGCCATGAGCCCCGGCCGCGACGAATATTGCGGACGCAAAAGTGCGAGTCTTGTTCATGGAACCCCCCAGGCAACGAGTGCGTCGAGCCCCCCGGCTTTCCCGATTAGGCCAAATGGCCGATCAAGAATGCAGCGCTGCCTTTGTGGTCCGAGAATAGCGACGCGCATAAGCCCTTGTACGGCCATTGTCGTTATATGCATCGTCGCGAGATATGACGGAGATGCCGGACCTGCATTCGCTCGAAACCGCTGACGGCCCCGCACAGGCCCAAGCTTTCCGTCGACGCGATCCTCGTGGACGTTGGTCCCGTCGATCCGGGACGTCCGCCTGCGCCGCGAATCGCCGACAGGGCAGAGATTGGGCCTACCAAACGGTCGGGAGGCCCGCCATGAAGGCACTTGTTTACGGTGGCTTGGGAGCGAAGGCTTGGGAAGACGTTGCCCGCCCCGAACTCGCTGCGGACACCGACGCGATCGTTCAGGTCGATGCGACCACCATTTGCGGAACCGACCTGCACATTCTCAAGGGCGATGTGCCAGCGATGGTCGCCGGCCGCGTCATCGGCCACGAAGCAGTTGGCACCGTCGACACGATCGGCCGCGCGGTCAAGAACATACGCGTCGGAGACCGCGTCCTGGTTTCGTGCATCACTGCATGTGGCGCGTGCCGATTCTGTCGCGAGGGCCGGTACGGGCAATGCCTTGGCGGTGGCGGCTGGATTCTCGGCAACGAGATCGACGGCACCCAGGCTGAGTACGTGCGCGTTCCGTTCGCCGACAACTCGACCTATCCGATCCCCGCAGGCGTGAGCGACGAGGAACTGCTCATGCTGGCCGACATCCTGCCCACCGCCTACGAAGTGGGCGTGCTGAACGGTCAGGTTCGGCCCGGGCGACGTCGTCGCCGTGATCGGCGCGGGACCGATCGGTCTGTCGGCGATCACCGCGGCGCGCCTCTTCAGCCCGAGCTTGGTCGCGGCGATCGACTTGTCGGCCACCCGGCTTGAGGCTGCGAAGGTCTTCGGCGCCGACATCATCCTGAACAACGGCCGGCAGGATCCGGTAGCCGCGGTCCGCGATCTCACCGGAGGATTAGGTGCCGATGTGGTGATCGAAGCGGTTGGGGTACCCGCAACGTTCGAGCTTGCGACCGAGCTGGCTCGGCCGGTCGGGCGCATCGCCAACATTGGGGTTCATGGCAGGCCGGTCACCCTTCACCTGGAGTGGCTGTGGTCACGAGACGTCACGATTACCACGGGCCTGGTTGACACCTCTTCGATACCGACGCTCCTTAAACTCCTCGCCAGCCATCAGATCGACGCTGAGCGGTTTGTGACCCACCGCTTCGGTTTCGACGACTTCATCGAGGCCTACGACGTCTTTGCTCGCGCCAACGAGACCGGCGCGCTTAAGGTCGTCCTCACCCGCAACAGCTGACCATCGCAAGAGGAGATCCAGATGAGTGACGACACAACGACATCGACCCGCGGTCGCATCGTCGTGGGCATCGACGGGTCCGCGCAGTCGCAACTGGCGTTGCGCTGGGCGGACTTCATGGCGCGAGCCATGAACTGCGACCTCGAGGTGACGATCGCGTGGCAGTTGTATCCGGGCCTCGCACTCGGCGGCGCGATGGCGACCATGCCGGCCGACTGGAATCCAGCCGCTGATGCCGAGGCCGCCGCCCGGCGCGTTATCGAACAAGTCTTCGGGAGCAACCCGCCACCGACGCTGCACCTCAACGTGCATGAGGGCGGGGCGGCGCAGGTGCTCCTGCATGCAAGCGCCGAAGCCCGGATGCTCGTCGTCGGCAGCCGAGGGCACGGCGGCTTCGCTGGACTCCTGCTCGGTTCGGTCAGCGCCGCCTGTTCGGAGCACGCGAAGTGCCCCGTTCTGGTGGCGCACGGCGACAACCCACCGCCGAACTCGTAAGCGCAGATGCCAAACGCCTGCCGGGGTCGGGACTTTCGTCCGTGACCGTCTGACCGCCGGTCACGGGACCCTAGCCGGGTGAATCCCCTTGCCCTCGCGCGCTGGCAGTTCGGTATCACCACGGTCTATCACTTTCTTTTCGTACCGCTGACGATCGGCCTCTCACTGCTCGTCGCCGTCATGCAGACGGCTTGGTATCGCACCGGCAAGCCGAAGTACCTCCGCATGACGAAGTTCTGGGGAAGCTCTTCCTCATCAACTTCGCGATGGGCGTGGTCACCGGCATCGTGCAGGAGTTCCAGTTCGGGATGAACTGGAGCGACTACTCGCGCTTCGTCGGTGACGTGTTTGGCGCACCGTTGGCGATGGAGGCTCTGCTCGCGTTCTTCCTCGAGTCGACGTTCCTCGGCCTCTGGATTTTCGGTTGGGACAAGCTGCCCAAACGCCTGCACCTGATCACGTTGTGGTGTGCGGCGATCGGCAGCACCATCTCTGCGTACTTCATCCTGGCCGCGAACTCGTTCATGCAGCACCCGGTCGGATACACCATCGACGCGGCGAAGCACCGAGCCGAGCTCACCAGCATCTGGGCAGTGCTAGGCAACTCGACCACGCTGGTGACATTCCCACACACCATCTTCGCCAGCCTGCTCACCGGTGGTGTGTTCGTTATTGCGATCAGCGCGTGGCACCTACGCAAGCACAGCAACATCGACATCTTCCGGCCGTCACTACGCCTCGCGCTCGCGACGACAGTCCTGGCTGGCATCGGGTTGGGCATCAGCGGCGACATCGAAGCCAAGATCATGACCGAACAGCAGCCGATGAAGATGGCGGCAGCCGAGGCGCTGTACCACACCTCGAAGCCGGCGTCGTTCTCGCTGTTCACGGTCGGCTCACTCAACGGTCATAGCGAAGTGTTCAGCATTCGAGTGCCGCACGTGCTGTCGTTTCTCGCCACCGGATCGATGAACGGCAAGGTCGAAGGCATCGACAACCTCCAGCAGCAATACGTGCAGCAATATGGGCCGGGCGACTACCGGCCATTGATCGCGGTCACGTACTGGAGCTTCCGGTTCATGATCGGCTTCGGCCTGCTCGCCGCTTTCATCGCACTGATCGGCCTGTGGTTGGTACGTCGTGGCCAACTACCGACAGGCCGGCGCTTCTACACGATCGCGCTGTGGTCACTACCCCTGCCGTTCCTCGCCAATAGCCTGGGCTGGATCTTCACCGAGATGGGCCGCCAACCCTGGCTGGTTTTCGGGAGGTTGAAGACGGAGGCCGGCGTCTCGCCGTCCGTCACTGGTGGTGAGGTACTGACCTCGATGCTCGTGTTCACCGCGCTGTACGGGGCGCTCGCCGTCGTGGACGTCATCTTGATGGCGCACTTCGCTAAGGAAGGTCCAGAGGCCGAAAAGGCCGAAGGCGAGCCCGAACCTGTCTTCGCCTACTGAAAGGAGCACTCCGATGCATCTGCACGACGTCTGGTTCTTGCTCATCGCGGTGCTCTGGTCGGGCTACTTCCTACTCGAAGGTTTCGACTTCGGCGTTGGCATCTTGTTGCCGTTCGTGTCACGCGACGACGTCGACCGCCGGCTCACGATCAACACGATCGGTCCGGTGTGGGACGGCAACGAAGTCTGGCTGCTGACGGCGGGAGGTGCCACGTTCGCCGCGTTCCCCGAGTGGTACGCGTCGCTGTTCAGTGGGTTCTACCTTGCGCTGCTGATCATTCTGGTGGCGCTGATCGTGCGCGGGGTCGCTTTCGAGTTTCGCGGCAAGAGATCCGACCCGGCCTGGAAAAGCGCGTGGGACAAAGCAATCTTCTGGGTAGCGCGTTGCCTGCGCTGCTGTGGGGCGTGGCGTTCGCCAACATCGTGCGCGGTGTTCCGCTGAATGCCGCGCACGACTACACCGGCAACTTCTTCACGCTACTCAACCCTTATGCGCTACTCGGTGGCGTTACAACATTGTCGTTGTTCACTTTGCATGGCGCGGTGTTCCTGGCGCTGAAGACGACCGGCGATCTGCGCGCCAGCGCTAACCGCGCGGTGCAACGGGTAGCGCCGGTCGCGGTCGTCGCGGCCGCGTCCTTCCTGCTCTGGACCGAGATCTCCTACGGCAAAGCGTCATCGGCCGTGGTCGCCGCGCTAGCAGCGGGCGCGTTGCTCGCTGCCGTTGCACTCAGCCTGCGCGGCCGTGAAGGTTGGGCGTTCGCTTTCAACGGAACGGCGATTGTCGCCGCAGTGGCGGCCCTTTTCATCGCGCTTTACCCCAACGTGTTGCCATCGACGTCGGTCGCCGCCGGCACCCTCACGGTGACGAACGCGTCATCGACCGGATACACCCTCGCCGTGATGTCATGGGTGGCGCTCATCTTCACCCCGGTCGTTTTGGCCTACCAGGCTTGGACCTACTGGGTCTTCCGCAAGCGGCTGGGTCGCGGCGATATCCCAGGCCACGCGCCGGCCACCGACATCGAACCCGCACCCGTCGGGTGAAGCCGGTCGACCCGCGACTGCTGCGCCAGGCAGCAGCGGCCCGCGGCTTCATCATTGCCAGCGTCGTGCTTGGCGTGATCACAGCGGGTCTGATCGTCGTCCAGGCAACTCTCATTGCCGACCTCATCAGCCGCACGTTCATCGGCGGGGCAACCCGTCACCAGCAACGCGGTGCGTTGATCGCGCTTGCCGCCGTGCTCGTCGCCCGCGCAGTCATAACCTGGGTCGCCGAAACCGTCGCATATCGATCGGCAGCTGCCGTGCGTTCGCAGTTGCGGCGCGCGCTTCTCGGGCACGCAGCCGACCTCGGCCCGGCCTGGCTTGCGCAGCAACAGCGCGGCCAACTGACCGTGCTCGCAACCCGCGGTCTGGATGCGCTCGATGGGTACTTCGGCCGCTACCTTCCGCAGCTCGTGCTGGCGTGTGCGGTACCCGTGATCGTCGGTGCGCGCATCGTCGCCGCGGACCCCACGTCGGCTCTCATCGTGGCATTTACATTGCCGCTGATTCCGCTGTTCATGATTCTCATCGGCCTCGGCACCCGGGCGCAGATGGACAAGCAGTGGCGCGCGATGAGCCGGCTCGGGCACCACTTTCTCGACGTCGTCACGGGCCTGCCGACACTCAAGGTGTTCGGCCGGGCGACCGCGCAGATCGGCACCGTACGCAAGGTCTCCGACGACCTGCGCCGGGCAACCATTCGCTCGCTGCGACTGGCTTTTCTGTCGTCGCTCGTACTCGAGCTGATCGGCAGCCTGTCAGTCGCCGTCGTCGCGGTGTCGATTGGACTACGCCTGGTCAACGGCGGCGTCCCGCTGCGCACCGCGTTGCTCGTGCTCGTGCTCGCACCCGAGGTGTACCTGCCGCTGCGCCGCGTCGGGGCGGCGTATCACGCAAGCGTCGAAGGCGTTTCGGCCGCGGCCCAGGCACTCGACGTCATCGACGTTGTTCCAGCCCCGCGCGGAACCGCCACCACCGCGCCCGACCCGAGCCGCGCACCATTGCGGATCGAAGGCGTGCGGGTTAGCTACGCCGGTCGCGCCGAAGCCGCACTGCACGACCTCACGCTCGAGGTCGCGCCCGGCGAGATCGTCGCCATCGTCGGCCCGAGCGGCTGCGGCAAGTCGACAGTGATCTCTGCGCTTTTGGGCTTCGTACCAGTCGAATCCGGCCGCATCGTCGTTGGCGGCGTCGACATAGCGGACGTCGATCCGCGCGCGTGGCGGCGCCGGCTGGCCTGGGTCGGCCAGCATCCGCACATACTGACGGCGAGCATCGCCGACAACATCCGCTTGGGCCGCGCCGATGCGACCAACGAGCAGATTCGCGACGCCGCACGGCGAGCTGAAGCCCTTGAATTCATCGACGCGCTTCCCGACGGTTTCGACACGTTGCTCGGCGAACACGGCGTCGGGCTCTCGGTTGGCCAGCGGCAACGCGTCGCCATCGCTCGCGCCTTCCTTCGCGACGCACCGTTGTTGTTGCTTGACGAACCGACCGCTGCGCTCGATGCCGAGAGCGAAGCCGCGATCGTTCGCAGTCTCACCTCGTTGATGGCCGGCCGCAGCGTCTTGCTGACGTCGCATCGACCGGCCCTCTTCACCCACGCCGATCGCATCGTCACGCTGCGGTCCGCCCGCGACCTCGTCGGCGCAACGCCATGACCGGCCCGTATCGGTTCCTGCTTGCCAGCGGGCGCCCAGTGCGCGGGCGATTGGTGCTCGCGTCGTTTCTCGGCGCCTTGGCCACCGGCTCGGGCGTCGCCCTCACCACCACCGCAGCGTGGCTGATCTCGCGCGCGGCACAGCACCCGCCGGTGCTGACACTGATGGTCGCAGCGGTCGCCGTCCGCACGTTTGGTATTGGCCGTGGCCTGGCGCGCTACGGCGAGCGGCTCGTGTCTCACGACGCCACGCTTCGGGTAGTCACCGAACTGCGCACGCGACTGTTCGCCGTGCTGGTGCCGCTCGCTCCCGTCGGACTGGCGAGCCAGCGCAGCGGCGACCTGCTCAGTCGGCTTGTTGCCGATGTCGATGCGGTGCAGGACGTCTACGTCCGCGCGTTCGTGCCCGTTGTCGCGGCGGCCGTCGTCGGTATTGCTGCTGTCGCGTTCACTGCTTTGTTGCTGCCGGCCGCAGCTTTGACGTTGGCGGCCGCGTTGCTGCTCGGCGGAGTTGCTGTCCCGTGCGTAGTCGTCGCCGCCGATCGTGCGGCCACCCGCCGAACCGCTGCGGCCCGCGGCGCACTTACGAGCGAAGTCGTCGGTCTGATTGACGGCGTAGCTGAGCTGATCGCCTACGACGCAATGGACGACGCGTTGTTGCGCATCGATCGCGCCGATCGCTCGCTCGCAGCGTTGGAAAAGCGCAGTGCGGCCGGGCTCGCCGTCGGGAGCGGGTTGTCGGTGCTCGCGGCCGGCTTCGGCTTGTGGGCCGCGTTGGTCGTCGGCATCCCAGCGGTGCGATCGGGTGCGCTCTCTGGCGTGCTGCTCGCGGTGGTCGTGCTGCTGGCGTGGGCGTCGCCCGACGTCGTAGCCGACCTACCCGCCGTCGGTCAGCACCTGAGCCGGGCTCGGCAATCGGCGTCGCGAATGCTCGCGCTGGTTGATCTGCCTGCACCGGTTGTCGAACCGGTCAATCCCGAACCGTGCCCATCACAACCTTCCTCGGTGCGGCTGTCAGGGGTTTCGGCGCGCTATTCGGCTGAACGGCCGCTGGCCCTCACCGGCGTCGATCTCGAGTTACGCCCCGGCAGCCGCGTCGTCGTCGCCGGTGAAAGTGGTGCAGGCAAGAGCACCCTCGTCGCCGCGCTGCTGAGGTTTCTCGACATCGAGGCAGGTGTCATGACGATCGACGGCGTCGACGTCCGTGCGATGAGTTCCGACGACGTCCGCCGTGTTATTGGCTGTTGCGAACAGGAGCCGCACCTGTTCGACTCGACGATTCGCGCGAACATCCTGATCGGTATGCCGACCGCCACCGAGCCACAGGTTCGCGCGGCGGCGACTCGAGCTGGGCTCGCTTCATGGCTCGAGTCGCTGCCTGACGGCCTCGACACTCGAGTCGGCGACGGCGGCGCAGAGGTTTCCGGCGGTGAGCGGCGTCGGATCGCCCTCGCCCGCGCGTTTCTCGCGGACTTCCCGATCCTCTTGCTCGACGAGCCAACCGAGGGACTCGACGAAAGCGCCGCATCGGCCCTGCTCGCGGAGATCCTTCGCCCCGACGACCAGCGCGCGGTGCTGCTGGTCACGCACCGGCTGACCGGCACCGAAGGCGCCGACCAAGTTCTGACGCTCGGCGGCACCGCGCAATTGACCAGCGTCTGAAGATCAGCGCGCCGGCACGACTAGCACCGGGCAGGTGGCGTGACGCGTGCACGCCTGCGCGGTGGAACCGTGCAGCACGCCGAGGGGCCCGTTGTGGCCACGGGCGCCAACCACGAGCAGGTCGGCGTAGGCAGCCTCGCTCGCCAGGACGTCAGTGGGATCGCCCTCGATCGCGCGCAGCACGATCTGGTCGACCTCTGCTTTGTCCAAGACGGAGTACAGCGTGCTGCGCAGGAGTTCGAGCGAGTCGGTCGCCGCGTTGATCGGTTTAGCCGTTGCATCGGTTGGATCCTGCGTGCCTTCGCCGTGCACTCCATACGGAGGCAATGCACCAGCTAACGGGTACTGCGCGGCGACGTAGGGGTGGTACGCATACACCGCTTCAAGCGTGGCGCCTTCACGGGTGGCGAGACCGACGGCGAGCCGCAGTGCCGCGATCGAATTGGCCGACCCGTCGACTCCGACGACGATCCGATGGAACTGGGTCTTGTCGACCTCGATCACCGAGGCCCAGCTCGATGTGTCATGGCAGGCAGTCATGGCGTCTCATCTCCTCAATCCACGTCCTGCCTTGATGTTCGGCCAACCGGCGAGCAGCCGACACGGTCGGAGGGCACCACCCGACGGGACTCAAGTCACCGCAAGATCTAGTTGCCCGATGGCGTGGGTTGCAGCGGGTGCCCGAACGCCACGACCCCGATGGGCTTCGAACCGGCCGGACGGCGGTCAGGGTGGGCGACGCGATCGCGATACGGCGTCAGCAGAGCGCTCATGTCGTCGCCCAGCTTCTCGAGTTCTTCAGGCAGGAGATAGGTCAGGCTGTTGAGCGAGAACCAGGCCTGCTGCCACTCGTAGGGATAGCTCGTTCGCTCACCAAACCACTGGCGCAGCCGGTCAAGCGCCCGTTCATGGCCGAGTTGGCTGAGGGCGGCAGCCGCCATCGAAAGCTCTGGATCACCAGGCGTCTCGTCGTAGGTGGTGCCGATGGCGACCCGCCGCCACGGTCGACGTCGTCCGACACCGCCTTCGGCCTCTTCGACGTAGCCGTACTTCGCAAGTGTCTGTAAGTGCCACGACATGTTGCCCGGACTGTCGGAGAGCAATTCGGCCGCCTCAGTCGCAGTAAGCGGACCTTCCCGTACGAGCGCCTCAAGCAAAGCAAGCCGAACCGGGTGCGCAAGGGCGCGGACGACGCGCGGATCGGTCAGTTTCCGCGGTTCCTCCTCGCGCACCACCTGCCGTCGAGCGGCTGGTTTCTTTGCGGTTGCCGTCGACTTCGCGGTTGCGGTCTTCGCCGGCACCGCCTTCTTCGCGGGTGCCCTCATCCCACACCGTGCGCGGGCATGCGGCGTCCGTTGCCGACCAGTCGCAGGCCGAAGGTGACAAGCAACCAGCCGACCCGCTCACGCGCCGGCAGCGCGCGACGGCGCAAGCGGACGCCGGTTCGGCGCCTCGGCGCACTCCTGCGCAGCTCGGCGATACGTTCATGAGCTAGCTGCTCGGTCAGATATGGGTGCATGGCTGCCTCCTCACTAGACTCCTTGTCACAAGTATTCGTGTCACAAGGAGTCTTGTCAAGGCAGACGCGGTGATCGAGTCTCCGACGCCGAGATCGTCAGGCTCGCGGGCTCCGCACTGGGTGAGGGGTAAGCCAACCGAAATGCGCGTTTGTCGCGTGGCGCACGTCGTTGACTAGGGTGCCGATGCCGTCGATGGCCACCTCGACGGTGTCGCCGGGCTCGAGGTTGAACGTGATGTCCGGGACGAGGCCGGTCCCGGTCGTGAGCACGGCACCATCAGGGAACGTGTGGTTGCGAAACAAGTGCTCCACCATGTCGTCGAAGCGTCGATGCACCATCGACGTGGATGTTTCGCCTTCCCACACCGCGGTCCCGTCGCGCATCACGCGCGCAGTGATCGCCAGCGCATAAGGGTCCGCGATCTCCCAGCTCGGCCGGATGGTCGGGCCGAGTGCGCACGAGCCGGTATAGACCTTCGCCTGCGGGAGGTAGAGCGGGTTCTCGCCCTCGATCGATCGTGACGAGACGTCGTCGCACACCGTGTACCCGATGGTCTCCCCGGTGGCGTTGATGACGAGCGCCAGCTCAGGCTCGGGCACATTGATCTCAGAATCAGGCCGGACGCCGATGGGTTCCGTCGTTGCCACCACGCGCCAGGCAGCGCTCTTGAAGAACAGTTCCGGCCGCACTGCCTCATACACCCGCGCGTAGACGTCGGCGACGACGCTCTCTTCTTGCCGCGCATCACTGGAACGCTTGTACGTGACCCCCGCGGCCCACACTTCAGTGCGGCCGTCTATCGGCGGCAGCACTCGGTACTCGCCCGTTGATTCTTCTCCGCGGGTCGCCTCTACGAGTGCGTGAACGTCCTCGAGCGACATCTGCAGCAACTCGGCAAGCGACCGCACAGGCAACCGCCAGCGTCGTCCGTCATTGGCGATGACACCGATGCGAGCTTCGCCGCCGTCCGCGTATCTGATGATCTGCATGTCGTCCCGTCTAGGTGTCGAGGTGCCCGTCAACACGTCGCGGTACCCGCTGCCCTGGTGCAGGTGCGTCGATGAGCTCGGCCGGCAGCAATGCTTCGGGTACGTCTTGATACGCGACCGGCCGAAGCCAGCGCCTGATCGCGCTTGCGCCGACCGACGTGTGCAGTGCATCGGTGGTCGCTGGATACGGGCCGCCGTGGTGCATCGCCCACGCGACCGCGACACCGGTGGGATATCCGTTCCAGACAACGCGTCCGACGCGGCCCGCAGAATGTCTCCAGCAACCGGCGCGCCAACGGCAGGTCGTCGTCGTCCGCATGAATGCTCGCGGTGAGGGCCGGGCCGACCTTCTTGAGTAGCTCGAACAGTTCGTTGTCGCTTCCGTAGCGAACGATGACGAGGACTGGTCCGAAACATTCATCGAGGACGGCGCCGTCGAGTGCCGCAGCGTCGGCTTCCAAGAGAAGTGCGGTTCCCCACCAGCCTTCGTTCGTTGTGGGCGCCTGGGCCGTTGCTAGTTGCGTCACCCCGTGCAATCGCAGCAGCTCGGCGGTGCCGTCGGCGAAGCCGTGCTGCACCCGCTCGTTGAGCATCACACTCGCGCTCTTCGCGTTCACCGCGTCGGTGAGATCAGCCATGAGTTTGTCGCCGCCGCTGCCTGCTGGCACGAACGCGAGCCCAGGCTTCGTGCAGAACTGCCCGACGCCGAGAGTGAACGAGTTAGCGAGCCCGAGGGCGATCTCAGCTGATCGGTTTGTGGCGGCGGATGCGCAGATGACCAGCGGATTCAGCGCACCGAGTTCGCCGTAGAACGGAATCGGCGACGGCCTGATCGACGCGAGATCGTGCAATGCGCGGCCGCCGCTTTGCGAACCGGTGAAACCCACAGCGTGAATGTTGGGGTCGAGGACAAGGCCCGTGCCGGCGTCGCGACCAAGCACCAGCGATACGACGTCCGCAGTGACCTTTGCCGTTTCGGCACCCCGGCGGAGCGCATCGGCGCACAGCTGCGAGGTCCGCGGATGTGCTTCATGGCCTTTGATGACAACAGCGCAACCGGCCGCAAGTGCGGATGCTGTGTCGCCACCCGGAACCGAGAAGGCGAACGGAAAGTTGGACGCGCCGAATACCGCGACCGGCCCGATTGGCCGGAGCATCTTGCGCAGGTCGGGCCGTGGCCCCATTGCCGTGTCGCCGGCGTGATCGATCGTCGCCTCGAGGTAGGCGCCATCTTCGATGACATCGGCGAAGAATCTGAGCTGGAACGTCGTGCGGGTGAGTTCGCCGTTCAGTCGTGGCGCACCGAGCGCGGTTTCGCGATCAGCGGTCTCGACGAGCAGGGTTCGGTCGGCCTCGAGAGCGTCGGCCATCGCACGCAACATGGCAGCGCGGCCGCTTCGCCCCAAGGCCTCGAGTTGCGCGGTCGCATCCGCGGCTCGTTCGCACAGGCGGGCGACGTCGTCCGCGCTGGTCTCAGGGCCGACATCTTCAACAGCCTGAGCGGTCCTGGGATCGAAGCTCATAACCACGCGTCGAATAGTTCCACAGACAGGATGCGACGAGCAGGCCGACAAGCAGGCCGACGACTACGTCGAGCGTCGACTGCGGCATTACCGAGCCGTTACGGCGATCTGGTGCAGTGCTCCCACTTAGCGATCCCGACGGCTCGCGGACTCGGACGGAGTGGTCACCATGAGGTTCACCGACTTGCCACGCTTGGGCCTCGTCTTCGTTTCAGCGGGCGTCGCCACAGCATGCGTCACCGCATGCAACCCTGTCTCGTCATCCAAGGCCGCGACGCCGAACGCACAAACAGCTACGGCGACAGCGGCGCCGACGCCGACGGCGTCCACACCAGCAACGTCCAACACCAACAGCGCCCACGCCAACGGCGCCCACGTCAACAGCGACGAGCTGTAGCGCGACCGGCACGACGATCCCGGCGGGAACCTACGCCGGCCCGATCGACGCGACGCTGACGACGCAGATGCATCTCAACTTGCCAGGGGCATCGATCCCAGACGCTGGGGGCAGCACTTCGAGGTTCACCGGCAACGTGAAGCTCGTGTCTGACGGAAAGCAGGTGACCGGCACGATTACGTTGTCTGCTCTCGGCCTCTCGCAGGTCGGGCTTCCCGGCGCCGTGAACGTCCACTCCGTCGAGAACGGCGGTCTCAACGCAACGATCTCCGGAACGGCCGGCAGCCCGGTCGTCGAGGGAACGCTCAGCGGTGAGTGGGCATCCCTTGATGCGCCAGTGATCAACGCCACCGGCAGCGCCGACAGCCCGGTGCACGCCGGCCTGCACATCACCCGCGCAGGCTGCGACTCGATCTCCGGCGACGCCATCGCGATGTTTGCGGAGTTCGCGACCTCGGTTGCCCAGTACCTGTCCTTTGGTGGAACGGGCACCTGGACCGCGACTCGTACCAGCGCGGGTTAACCGCCCGATCACGGTGGGAGTACGACGGAATCCCACAGCGCGTGCGATTGCTGCCCTCAGCGGGTGGTAAATGCACGCGCTCTGGGGCAACCGGCTGTCCACCCTCTTGCGCTCCGACTATTCGCGATATATCGTTGAGTCATCTTGATAGAGATTGGAGTAACAAGAATGACTCACACCCAAGCATTTGACGACGGCTGGCTTCGCAAGGCTCAGGCCATGGAATCGATGGGGCGCCACCTGCGCCGGCACTTGCGGGACGCCCTGCATGACCCCCGCACTGACCCGGCAACAAACGCCACAGCGGACGACGGATCCGAGCGCCACAGCCGTGGCCGTGAACACCGGCCTGGCTGGCGTTCGGGCGGTCGCGAGTTCGGCCGCGGTGGCCCGGAGTTCGGTCGCGGCGGCCCCTTCGGATTCGGCGGCCCCTTCGGGCCGTTCGGCCCTGGCCGCGGCGGTCGGGGCGGCAACCGAGCGAGGCGCGGCGACGTCAGAGCAGCCGCGTTGATCCTGCTCGCCGAGGAGCCGCGCAACGGATACCAGTTGATTCAGGAACTGGCCAACCGCAGCGACGGCGCCTGGCGCGCGAGCCCCGGCTCGGTCTACCCAGCGCTACAGCAACTCGAAGACGAAGGCCTGATCCGCGCCGTCACAGACGACGGCCGCAAGCTTATGGGAACTGACCGACGCCGGTCAGGCCTATGTCGCGGAGAACCGCGAGAAGCTCGGCACTCCATGGGATGCCGTCGGCGGCGGCATTCCGGACGGCGTGAGGGATCTCGCCGACATCGGGATGCAGGTCGGTTCCGCAGTGCACCAGGTGGTGCGGGCCGGTGACGACGCGCAGATCGCGCAAGCCGTCACGATCCTCACCGAAACCCGGCGCGCGCTATATCGCCTCCTCGCCGGAGACGACAAGCCCGCCAGCTGAGCCGGCCATGCGGCGCGAAGCGTCAAAGATCAACCGAAGTAGGTGTCAAGCATCAGCCGGAGTACTACAAGAAGAGGGTGGGCCGTGTGAGGCTCCGGTTGATTACCGACAGATCGTGTTCGGTTGATATCCGACACCAACGATTATGAGTTGTCGTGCATCTGGTGATACTCCGCCTTCTTCTTGCGCACCACCCCCTTCGAGGTCCGAAGGATGGTCTTCAACAGTTCGGCGCCGTCCCATGCCTCGAGGGTTTGTTCGCGTACCCGCACGTCGATGATGTGCCCACCGCGGTGCTTGCCGACGGAGAAGACCTGGTTGGACACGCAGATCGTGCCGTTGAGCGACACGGTTCGCGCCACCCAGTCGTCACCGGAGCGGTCCTGATCGAGTGCGGCGGTGTCCAGTGGTAGCTGGGGTGGCTGCGTCGGTGCGGCGGGCGAACCGTGTGCGCCGGGGTGGCCATCTTCAGCGACTGATGCGGCCGCTCGGTGTTGTACTCCAGCACCCAGGCGTCGAGCTCAGCTTGGGCCGTGGCCAGGTCGGCGAACAGCCGGCCGGCGAGGAACTCGGTGCGCAATGTCCGGTGGAAACGCTCGATCTTGCCCGTCGTCGTCGGCGAGCGCGGCGCGGTCAGCCGATGGGTGATGCCGTTCTCCCGGCAGATCTTGTCGAACAGCACCTCGGTCTCTGACCGGCCGAACCGGCCGGTGAACACCTTGCCGTTGTCGGTCAACATCTCCTCGGGCACCCCGTGGCGGCTCCAGGGCCTCGACGAAGAACCCGCACACCGGGCGGGCGGTGGCCCGCGCCATCACCCCCGCACACACGCAAAACCGGGAGTGGTCATCGATCCCGGTCAACACCTTGCATTCCGTGCCGTCCGCCAGCAGCACCCCACCCACCACGTCCATCTGCCACAACTCCATCGGCCGGCCCCGCTCCCAGCGCTTATAGGCCGGCAGCTTCTTCGCGCCGCGCCCCGGCTCGATCAGGCCCGGCCCTGCGCAACGCCCGATAGATCCCCGACACGTGACGGCAGCGGCTCGACGCCATCACGGGCCAGCCGATGCGCGATCCGCGCCGGCCCCCAGCCCGGTCGCAGCCGGCGCAGCTCCAGCACCCGCGCCTCGACCTCCGCGCGCCATCTGCAGCGGCGAAGCACGCGGCCGGTGCGACCGGTCCGCCAGCCCCTCCAAGCCCGCCTTCCTCATAACGGGCCAACCACACATAGCACCGTGTCGCGATGCACCCCGAACTTCTCGGCCACCTCCGTCACCCGCAGCCCGTCACGAAGAATCGCCACCACCGCGTCGTAACGCTGTTCCATCTTGCTCAACTCCAGCAGCACCCAGGCCACCTCCCGACGTCACTACACGCAGGGTGATGGGCAAGGTGTCGGACATCAACCGAACACGTGTCGGGAATCACCCGAACACCTGTCGAGAATCACCCGACTACGAAACGTCGGGGATCAGCCGGAGCAATACACAGAGAGTGGTGGGCCGCCCGGGGGTCGAACCCGGAACCCGCGGATTAAAAGTCCGCTGCTCTGCCAGTTGAGCTAACGGCCCGACGTGTACAAACCATCGTGCGGACGACGATCCGGTTGCCCCATGGACGCCACCCGCGGAAGCTCACCCTACCTTCGAGCGATTTCAGACCTCGCAGTATCCCCGCTCCGCGAGCGGCACCGGCACCGGTCGCAATAGGTATAGACAGAACTCATCGGGACGACGCCGCGCGCAAGCAACGGGAGCCGCATGACCAGCCAACCAACCATTGCGGTACTCGGCACCGGCATCATGGGCGCTCCCATGGCGCGGAACCTGCAGAAGGCCGGCTTCGCCGTCCGAGCTTGGAATCGCAACCGCGACAAGGCGACACCCCTCGGGAGCGATGGCATCACCGTCGCCGACACCCCAGCCGATGCTGCAAAAGATGCCGACTTCGTCCTCACGATGCTCCTCGATGGCGAAGCCGTCGAGAAGACGATGGTCGACGGCGGCGCGCTGAACGCGATGCGCGAAGATGCGATCTGGCTGCAATGCTCGACGGTCGGCATCGACGCGAACGAACACCTCGCAGAGCCTCGCCACGAAGGCCAACCGAGCCTTTGTCGACGCGCCGGTAAGCGGCAGCAAGAAGCCGGCCGAAGACGGCACGCTCACCGTGCTCGCAGCCGGAAACCGAGAGCTAGAACCGAAATGCCAACCGGTCTTTGACGCGATCGGCGCTCGCACGATCTGGCTCGACGAGGTCGGCCAGGCCTCAAAGCTCAAGCTCGTCAACAACAGTTGGGTGCTGGCAGTCACCGCCGGCATCGCTGAAGCGATCGCCCTCGCCGAAGGCCTCGGCCTCGACCCTCAACTGTTCCTCGACATAGTGAAAGGGTCGGCGACCGACAACGCGTTCCTCCAGCTCAAGGGGCAGGCGACGATCGCGCGCAACTTCGCCCCCGCCTTCCCTATCGCCGGGGCCTACAAAGACGCAAACCTGATCCTCGCCGCCGCACAGGCGGCAGGGATATCGCACGACGTGATGACCGCCGTCCAAGAAAAGCTCGAACGCACCGTTCAGCAAGGGCTCAGCGACCAAGACATGGCCGCCATGTATCTCGCCACCGCACCATAGCCGCGACGGCAACCCCACCCCGGATGGAACCGCGCGCCACCGACGTGCGTCGAACCGCCGACAGTTCGAACAGTCCGGCCAGGAGGCACTCCGTGCGCATCACCGCAACACCAGCCGCCCGCGCGACGCTCGTCCTGGCCGCCAGTGCCCTGCTTGTCACCGGCTGCGGCAGTGAACACTCGTCGTCCGGCAGCAGCAAACTCCCGAAGCTGCTCATCGCGACCGCAGCGGACGGCGCAGCCCCGGCCGCCGCGCGCCGCGATCGCGCCAGGCACGGCCGGCGGTCCCGAGAACCGCATGGGCATCTTCGCCGGCTACGTCATCGCCGGCACCCTGCCCGACCAGCCCACGCACGCACCGATCTACCTCTGGCCATCAACAAAACCGAGCCAGTCGGACGTCGAGAAGCTGGCGTCCGCACTCGGCCTGACCGGCACCCCGATTCGCCACCCTCACGGCTGGGATCTCAAGACGGCCGCCGGCGAATTGCGCGTGCGTGATTTCCCCGGCCAGCAGTGGTCATACGGCCGGGCCGACATGCTGCAATGCCCGTCGTTTCAGGTCGACATCGACACTCCGGGCGACTCGCCCAACGGCGGTTACGGCTGCGCAGTCCCACCCACCGGAACACCGGCCGATGGCCCCGACGAAGCCGCCACAAAAGCAGCAGCCGCAAGCCTTTTGACCGCGCTTGGCAACACCGGCGACGCCGAGTTCAGTTCCGGTGCGCCGACGTCGAACGTGAATGTTTCACCCAAGGTGGCCGGCCTGCCGACCCAAGGCATCGACACGAGCATCAGCGTCGACGCGCACGGCATCGCGGTAGCTACCGGGTATCTTCAAGCACCTACTGCTGGTGACGACTACCCGCTACAAACAGCGAAGGCTGCGTTCGATTCGCTCGCCGCGCGACCCCAACCGATGATCGCGATGTACTGCGGTCCGATGCCGGGTGGACCGAACCGCTTCGGTGGCGTCGCACCGTCGACCGCAGTCGCGCCACCGACCGCAGTTGCGCCGTCGTCCGGCGTTGCGCCTTCGCCCGCGGCCGCGCCGACGCCGATTGCTCCGCCAGTACCGGTGAATTCGGTGAGCGTCGGATCGCCGCCCGCCGACGTAACCCAGCCGGTCGAAGAGTCGCCGGTACCGTGCCCGACGCCCGAGCCGATCAAGATCACGGGTGCACACCTGGGCCTTGAGGTCGAGTACAACGCGACCACTGCCGGCGACACGGTCCTCGTGCCGTCGTGGTTCTTCACGCTCGCCGACGGCAGCGTGGCGACCACCGCGATCGCGGTCGACCCGGCCTATCTCGGTACGCCGCCAACGCCGACCGACGTACTCACGCCCGGCATCGCATCGGGAGCACCAGCAGTGGCGCCATCGGAGGCAGGGTCCTCACCTGGTGCGCCGTCGGTCGTCGCGCCAAACGCAACGGTCGTCGGACCTAAGCCGGCGTCGAGTTGACCAGCTCGGCGTAGGCGACGATGTCGTCTTCATAGCTATGCACCGCGGGGTTGAAGACGCCACCGCAGGTGATCACTCGCAAAGCCGCGTTCGTTGTGTTGCCGTAAACCTTGTCGGTCGGGAACGCCCCCTTCACGTACTCCGCTACCGAGCTCACGGCGAACACGGCCGTGCTGCCATCGGCACGCACCACGGTGATGAGCGCCCCGGGCTTGATGGAGCGCAACCGATAGAACACGCCTGCCTTACCGGCCCAATCGACGTGCCCGACGATGATGGCCGGACCAAGCTCGCCAGGGGTCGGTGCGCCGGTATACCAGCCAGCCGGAAAGCCCGACGGCGGCACTTCGAGCGAGCCGTCTGACGTGAGGCCGAGATCCATCAAGTTGCTGTCGACCCCGATCGACGGAACCTCGACGCGCACCGGCACCGACCGACCAATCGGGGGTGCGTCGACGATCGGCGTCGACGGGGACTCCGAAACGACCGACGGCGGAATCGACATCACCGGCTCAAGTTCCGACGAAACCGGCGCGGCTGCTGGCGAAACCATCGCTGTCGGATGCGCTAGCAGCTGCCGGTTTCTTTGCCGACGAACCGCTGCACGGCGGTGAGGCCGAGGGCAACAACGGCCGCGATAACGGCGAACCGTGCTCGCGTCGTCCGCATCATTGCTTGACCGCGAGGCACCTGCACGCGCCACCACTCATGGAGCCGTCACCCGTGTGCACCGATCCTCGTGGCACTTGGCTGATCTGTCGCCCGGTGAAGGTGGTGACCGACGTTCCCGTTGCTCCCGACCTTGCGGCTCCACCAAGAACGCCTGGCGTCGGCTTCGCAGCGGCGGTTACCTTGGCGGCGGACGTTGACTTCGCGGTCGCCGTCGCCGTGGCGGCAGCTGTTCCGGTCGGCGTCGCGGTTGGCGTGACGGTTGGAGTTGCCGTAGGAGTCGGGGTCGGAGTCGGCACCGGGGCCGCACACACCGACCGAATGATGGTGTCGTGAATCAACGTGACCGCGCCGGCACCCGATGCCTGCTCACCGGCGAGCAACCGACCGTCGACGGTGACTCCGCTACCGAGTGAAATGTCGTCGTGCGCCATGACGGTTCCGCGCAGCGTCGAGCCGGTGCCGAGGGTTGCCGCACTTCCGATCTTCCAGAAGATGTTGCACGACTGGGCGCCGCGAATGAGGTTGATGTTGCCGGTACCCGCCGGTGACCAGCGTGCTCGCGGTCTGGAAGATGAACACCGCGTCGGGGTTGTTCTGGCCGTCGAGCGTCAGCGTGCCCGTCATGCCAAATGTGCCGGACGCCGATGTGTACACGCCGGCGACAAGTGTCTGCCCAGCGAGCTCGGTGAGAACGACCGCCGGAGTTTGGCCGGCCGCATTGTTGTAGGCATTCGTCAGCGCGGCCTTCGCGCCCTGCGTAACGGCGTCGTTCGGGTTCGGTGCCGTTGTGATTGGCGCCGGTCAGGGTCACGCAGTTCGCGCCCGGGCAGGCGGCGAAGCCAGTCTCTGAGTTCGTCGGCGACGACCCGACATCGCCGGAGATCGTGGTGACGCCCGTGTTCGTGATGCCCGAGCCGGCGAGGATCGCGTACGCACCCGCCGTCCCTAATGGCACGGTCGTAGCCGCTTGGGCAGCGCCGGTCATCGCGACGAGCAGCCCGACGACGAGCGCCGCACTCACCGAACCCGCAGACCACGCCCGACGCCGGAGCTGGCCATTCCGCTTCGTGAGCGCACGCGCCTGGGTACCTGTCATACCTGCCGCCAATGTTGGTAGCGGCGTAGGTAAAGCGCGAAGTCCGGAGCCGGCCCGCGCACGCTATGTAATCGGAGTCTCACACACAGTTCGGTCAAGGTCTACCTGGCCGAACCAGATTCACCCATATGCCAATAGGTCGGATGAATCGGACAGGTCGCAGCGCCCGCCGCTGGCGGCACCCGCGGCGTCCGACACGCTCTACGGCCTAGCAGACGCCGCCGCCATTCGCGACTGCCGAGCCGAGCTCTCGACCAGTGAGCGGAGCATGGCGATCGCATGCTTCAGGGGTCGGCATGTGGCCTTGGTCGTGGTTGACGACGACCTTCGCGTTCGGCACGTGCGCGGCCAGCCACTCGCCATGCGCCGCCGGCACCAGCACATCTTGGCTGCCGTAATGCACCTCGACCGGCACGGTGATCTCCGAGAGCTCGAAGCCCCACGGCGCCACGAAGGCGAGGTCGTCGTCGACCCATCCCCACGGGCCATTCGCCACGCACTCGGGAATCGCCTCGCGCATGACCGCCATCACCATCGGGTTGGCCAACACAGCGCGGTCGGCCTCGGCCAACTGCCACTCGTCGCCGAGCACCTTCGACGCATCGGCCTGACCTTCTTGACCATCGCCTCCGACTCGCGGGTCAGCTCAGCGGCGACAAACGTCTTCGCCGGCCGAAGCCCAACCGAACTCCTTGATGTTCTGGGCGTCCATGCCGGCCAGCCAGTCGAGGCCGTCGGCCGGATACGGCGCAACGCCGACAACGCAGCGCGCGCGAATAACCCGCTCAGGCAGCCGGGCCGCGACCGCCAACGCGTGCGGGCCACCGCCAGAACCACCGGTCACCGCGAACCGCTCGATGCCTAACGCGTCGGCGATCGTGGCCACGTCAGCGACGCAGTCGACAACCTGGCGGCCTCGATGCCGCGACGATTGCCCGTATCCGGCTCGGTCGTAGGTGATGACGCGAGCGCCCGTGGCGGCGACGCCGGCGTCGTCCGGTATTCGATTGAGCCTGCACCCGGGCGTGCCGTGCAGCGCGAACACCGGAAATCCGTCGGGCTGCCCCCACTGCGAGAAACACAGAGTCGCGGCCATCGGCCGTGCGCACCATTTCAGCGGTCATGCAATCGACCGTACCGCCGCCCCCAGTAGCTCTGACATCGCCTCGGCGGTAGTCGGGCCGACCGAGCAAGAATCCCTGGGCGCGGTCGCAGCCAAGCTCGACCAGCCGCGCCCGCTGGGCTTCGGTCTCGACGCCCTCGGCGACCGCGACCAGTCGCGACCCGTGCGCGAGTTCGACGATCGCACTGATCAGAACCGACGTGCCGCAGTCGGTGTCGAGGTTGCTCACGAAGCTCTGGTCGATCTTCAGCTGGTCGACGGGCAACGTGCGCAGCCGGGCCAGTGACGAGTAGCCGGTACCGAAGTCGTCGATCGCGAAGTGCACACCCATCGCGTGCAGCTCCTCGATGATGCGCAGCGGCTCGACCGCGTCGGCCATCGCGGTTGCCTTCGGTCACCTCGAGCGTCAGCCGGTCGGCGCTCAGCCCGGTCGAGGCAAGAATCTCGCGCACCAGCTCCGGAAGTTCCGGCTCGAGCTGGCGCGGCGACAAGTTGACCGCGATCTCGATGTCGCTCGGCCACGCAGCCGCCTGCGTGCACGCCGTGCGCAAGCACCCAAGCGCCCAAGCCGGTGATGAGGCGGCTCGACTCGGCCACCGGCACGAACTCCATCGGCCCGATCAGCCCGCGCTCCGGATGCTGCCACCGCACCAACGCCTCGACCCCGACGATGCGGCCGCTGCGAAGGTCGTACACCGGCTGGTAGTGCAGCACCAGCTGGTCTGTCGGCGATCGCGACCTTCAACGCCTGCTCGGTGTCGAGGCGGTCGACGGTGCCCTGATGCATGTCGGGTTGGTAGCGCACGCACCGGCCGCCGCCCATGCGCTTCGCCGAATACATCGCCAGGTCGGCGCTGTAGAGCAACGACTGGCTGTCGGTTTCGCTGTAGTCGCTGACGGCGATGCCGATGCTGCCGCGCATCGTCACCGACCGGCCGTTCAAGTCGACCGGCGTCGTGCAGCACTTCGAGCAGCCGACTCGCGACGCCCTCGACCGGTCGGGGCGGCGTCGAGATTCTCAATCAGCACAGCGAATTCGTCGCCACCGAGCCGCGCGATCGTGTCGCCGGGCCGCAGCGATTCGGCGAGCCGCGCGGCCAAGCGTCACCAGCAGCTGGTCACCCGCATCGTGACCGAGGCTGTCGTTGATGTCTTTGAAGTCGTCGAAGTCGAGGAACAGCAACGCCATCGGCGCGTGGTTGCGGCGGCCGCGTGCCCACGCTTGGTCGAGGCGCACCCGCAACAGCGCACGGTTCGGCAGTTGCGTCAGCTCGTCGTGCAACGCGTCGTGGCGCGCGTCTCGTAGCGCGTGCATGAGTGACTGCGCTGTCATCGCGTCGGTCAACGCGAGGCTGACGTGGTCGGCGAACGACAGCAAGATTTCCTGCTCCGCCTCGCTGTATGTGCGGCCGGGGGTCACGGCTGCCCACCACCAGACTGCCGACGACTACTCCGTTCTCGTGCACCGGCGCACCCATCGCGGCCGTGCAACCGAGCTGCGGGCATAGCCGGTCAACGCATCGGGCGAGGTCGGATAGTCGTGGATCACGATCAGTCGGTTCTCCGAGATGGCCATTCCGCCGGCCCCGGTACCGATCTTGATCCGATCGCCGAGCGGCGAGTCTGGCTCGATGCCGGCCGCACACACCACCTCGCGCATAGTCGGGGTCGTCAGCCGTCGATACGACGCAGCCCCACGATGCGGGTCACCGATGAGTTCCGCAGCACCAGCGACGATCGTTTGCAGGACGTCGGGCAGCGGGGCTCTGCTGTTGATCGACCGTTGGATACGGGTCAGCCGCTCCATCAACGTCTGGCGCTCTTGCAGCACGTGCAAGAGCGCAGCGTTTTCGCTGGCCTGGTCGTCGCTTCGCTCGCGCAACGCGCGTTCGGCAGCGAGCACGTCGGCCGCCTGCAGGGTCAGCGCAAGAGCGTGGCCCATCCCGCGCAACAAGTTCCGTTCTTCAACCGAGAAGCCCTCGTCGCCGGTTCGACCAACGACGCAGGTACCGGCCGCCGTCCGCACCAAAATGGTGACCGACAGATGGCAAGGCCCGAGGCCGTGGCAGGTACGCTGTGGTGGCACGCGCCTTCGCAGCGTGCGATCAGGGCCTCGACAGGTGCTTGACCGTCAGGAAATCCGATCGCGGCAACGCATCGCGCCGTCGACGACGAGCGCGCCGACTTCGGCCTCCATCGCCTCCGCCGCCCGTTCGATCGCCTCGAGCTCTACGGCGGCGGTATCACCGGCACTCGCGAGCCCGAACAGGTAGGCGGTGAGTTGCTCGACCGCCCACGCCGCCGTGGATCTCGACTTCGGCCCGTCACGACACCGCGAGCACGACGAGCGTCTGGTTGTGGAAGCCGCCGGTGCCCTTGGTGCGGGCGATCTCGCCGTAGCTGTAGAAGCCCGCGACCGGCGCGCCGCTCACGGCCTGGCCGATGCGGTCGACTTCGCGCTCGATGCCCACGTCGCCGAGGACGCTGCGACGGGCGATGCAGTCGAACGCCAGCACGCCTTTCGCCTCGTGACCGTCAGCTGCTGAGTGCCTCAGCGCACGCGGCGTCGGTTGCCGCAAGAACGGATTCGTCGTCGCCCTCCATGATCCAGGCGAGCCCGCCTTGCGGGCACCTGCGCGATGCACTGCAGCGAGCGCGCCTCGAAGTCGGCGCCGGCGATGAAGCGCACCTCTTCACCGCTGCGGCGGCTCAGGCCGAGCGGGTGGGTCATGGCGAACCGGGCGAACGCGGCAGGCGTCGAGTGGCTTCGGCCGGCGCACCGAGTCGGCGCAGATAGACGTCGAGAGCTGGTTCGTCGTCGAGCGTGAGCACGGTCGTGCCGACGCTGCCGGTGACCAGAATCGCCTCGCCGACCCGACGCCAGCCGTGCCGGACGCCGATGCCGAACGGTGCGTCGACCCGATCGCCACGCCGACGATCGCGTTCGTCAGCACCCGGTTGTTGTAGAAGATGCTCGTGCTCTTCATATGCAGGTCGTCGCCGGCGCAACCGCCGACGAGCGGCACCTGCGCGCCGACCATGCTGTAGGCGCCGCGCACGATTTCCTGCTGGTCGCCGGCCAGGCCGTCGGTCAGCAGCAACAAGATTCGGTACGGGCGCGGCTCGAGTCGGCTCACCGTCGCCGCCACTTTCGCACCGGCCTCGCGCAGCCCGGCGCCCACATTTTCGGCGACGGCCGTGACGACGGAGAAGGTCCGCCCCGCCGAGTGCCACGACGACAACCCCGCCGACGCTCGGGCCGCTCGCGCTCATCTCGCCGGCCGTGGTGCAGCCGACGACGGGGACGTCGGCCACGACCTCCGAGCGGATCTCGGCGATGAGCGCGGCAAGTCGAGCTCAGACGACGCAAAGACGAGGACGACGCAGGGTACGACGGCCATCGAGGGCCGCTCGCACGGCCTCGCCCTTCGGCTCGCTCGCCGCGGCCCGGCCGACGCCGATCCAGCGCCGGTCGGACGTCTCGGGGCGCGACGTTATCGGCCAGCGCAGGCGCAATCCATGCCAACCTAGTGTCGGCCGATCCGGCCGACGAATATCTGAACGACCTGGATACTTGCGGCGGCAGCGATCCAGGACTGGCGCTTGCGTGGTAACCGGGCCGGCACTGTCGCGAGTCCATGCGCGCGCTATCGTGTCACGCGCCATCGCCTGCACTAGCGCACCAGCCGAGGAAGGGCCTGCCGTGACGACTTTGCGGTCGAACCGAAGCCGAGACGTCGAGATCGTCGCCGAGGTCCGCGAAGGTGAGTACGGCGGCAGCCTCTCGACCGTCGAGCCGGGCGGCGCCGAGTACATCCCGCTGACCGAGCGGCACGGCACTGCCGCTGCAGATGCTCTGGACCTGGACGTCGCCCAACCTCGAGTTCGCCACCGTCTTCGTCGGCGTGCTCGGCGTCGCCGCCTTCGGCCTGTCGTTCTGGCAGGCCGCAGTTGCGCTGACCGTCGGCACCGTGCTCGGCTCGATCACGCACGCTGTGCTGTCGGCCCAGGGGCCGAAGTTCGGCGTGCCGCAAATGATCGCGTCGCGCATCCCGTTCGGCTTCCGCGGCAACTGGCTGCCGGCCGGGTCTGAACAGCGTGACCGCCGGCATCGGCTGGTTCGCGGTCAACAGCGTGAGTGGGGCGTTTGCTCTGAACACGTTGACGCACATGCCGAAGCGCTTTGTGCCTGACGATCATCGTCGTCGTCCAGCTTGCGGTTGCGTTCTTCGGGCACAACATGGTGCACGCGTTCGAGAAGTTCGCGCTGCCGGTGCTCGGGCTGGCGTTCTTGCTCGCGGCGATCTCGATCTTCGGCAAGGCGAGTGCGAGTGCGCCGCACGGTGCCGCCGCTTCGTTCGGGCTCGGCGGCACCGGCGGCTTCTTGCTCACGCTCGGCGGCGCGTTCGGCTACGCGGTCGGCTGGAACCCGTTTGCCTCCGACTACTCGCGGTATTTGAGCCCGAACATCTCGCGTCGCGCGGTCGGGCTGTGGTCGGGTCTCGGGCGTGCTGATCTCGTGCGTGGTGCTCGAGGTGCTGGGCGCGGCGTCGGCGACGATCGGCAAGTCGACCGACGCTCTTAACAACCCGACGAGTGCCTTCACCGGACACATGAGCACCGCGCTCGCCGACTTCGTGCTGATCGCGATCGCGATCGGTGCGGTGTGTGCGAACGCGTTGAACATCTACTCGGGCGCGATGTCGTTCTTGACTCTTGGCTTCAAGTTGCCGCTGGCGTTGCGGCGCGCGATCGTGGCGCTGGTGTTCGGCGGCATCGGCTTCGTGGTTGCGTTGACGGGTCTGCACGACGCCGGCGAGAAGTACACCAACTTCTTGCTCGTCATTGCGTACTGGATCGCGCCTTGGCTCGGCGTCATGTTCGCCGACATGATCTTGCGCCGGCGTAGCCGGGTTGACGGCTTCTTGTTCGACACGAAGCACAACCCGTGGGCCGGTTGGGTCTCGATGGCGGTCGCGATCGTCGTCAGCGTGTGGCTGTTCTCGGCCCAGACCAAGTACACCGGCCCGATCGCCAAGCACCACCCCGGCCTCGGCGACATCACCTTCGAGGTCGGGTTCGTGCTCGCCGCGGTGCTCTACGTGATCATCTACTCCTTCGAGCCCGGCCGTCGGTCGGAGACCCTGGTCATCCCGGAGTACGGCGCCGGCGCTCGCAAGTAGACGCCCGGCCGGACGTAAAGCGCGCCCGTCGCCGTCAAGGCGCGCCCGTCGCCGTCCGGCTTGGCTACCGCGCCCGCCCGTCGCCGTCCGGGCCCTCATGTGGCGTTACCCCCCGAGGACACCTCTGCTGGCATGTCCTCGGGGGTGTTGATCACGTAAACGTGATCAACCTGCGGCCGGGCCTAGGGCCGCAGGAAGGTCGACGGGTGCTTCTTCGCCGTTCCAGGTGACCGTGGTCTGGGCCGGTTCGGTTCGGGCAACGACCCTTCCAGCGCGGACGACGAGGTGCCGGCGTGATCCCAGCCGGATCGCGTCGGTGTCGGTGGGCGCTTCGAACACCACGAAGTCGGCCGAGTTGCCGATCTCGATGCCGTAGCCGGTCGAGGCCTAGTGCGGCCGCGGGGTTGACGGTGACCATGTCGAGCAGCCGCTTCAACTCGTCGTCGCCGCTGTAGTGGCCGAGGTGCACGAAGACGAACGCGGCCTGCACGGGGTCGCCGTAGCCGAGCGGATACCAGGGGTCCATCACCGAGTCGTGGCCGATGCAGACGTTGACGCCGGCCTCTTGCAGCTGCTTGACCCGCGTGTGGCCGCGGCGAATGGGTCCGGTGTCGAAGCGGCCTTGCAGCACCGCGTTGTCGAGCGGGTTCGTCACCATGTGCAGCCCGGCCCGCTTGATGTTGTTGACCAGCCGGTACGCATAGGCCGCGTTGTACGAGTGCATCGCGGTGGTGTGGCTCGCCGTCACCCGCCCACTCATGCCGCGCCGGATCGTCTCGGCCGCCATCACCTCGACGAACCGCGAGTGCTCGTCGTCGGTCTCGTCGCAGTGGATGTCGACCAGCAGACCGAATTCTTCCGCCAACGCAAAGGAAAACTTGACCGACTCGACGCCGTCGTCACGGGTCAGCTCGAAGTGCGGGATGCCGCCGATCGCATCGACGCCGAGCTCAGCCGCGCGCCGCATCAGCTCGCGGCCGCCGTCGAACCCGATGATGCCTTGTTGCGGAAACGCCACCAGCTGCAAGTCGACCTGCCCGCGCGTCTCCTCACGCAACTCGATCAACGCCCGCAGCGCAACGAGATCGGGGTCGCACACATCGA
The DNA here is from genome assembly GCA_963836475.1 of uncultured Actinomycetes bacterium. GTDB lineage: Bacteria > Actinomycetota > Actinomycetes > Acidothermales > Acidothermaceae > PALSA-607. The sequence continues at coordinate 363,533 of CAWIJQ010000001.1, read as the reverse complement.
CGTGCGAGCGCACGTGTTGCACGCCGTTCGCCAGCTGCCAGCGCAACACTTCACGGACGCGCTGCTTCACGTCGTCCGCCGTCAAGTCTTTGACGCGCTCGCCCCACACGGCGATGCCCTCGAACAGCGAGCCCGACCGATTGGGCCGCGGCTGCCCGACGGTCAGCACCGCGTCGAGGTGGATGTGCGGCTCGACCAGCGGCGGCGTGACCAGCCGACCCGCAACGTCGAAGACGTGCGCGGCTTCAAGCTCGGGCTCAGCAAAAACGCCATCGCGGACGCCGATGTCGCGCACGCCGTCGCCCCCGCGCACGTTGCGCGTTGCGGATCAAAAGATCGAGCACGCGCCGAACCTACGCCACCGCGACGTAACGCCGCGCGCCGGCATACTCGCTCGCGAAAGGCTGCGCGGCAAGCGACGAGTACTCCACCGGACTCCCGGTCTGCAACGAACTGAGCATCATGTTGTTGCCGACGTAGATGCCGACGTGATGCACCAACCCGTTGCTCGCGAAGAACACCAGGTCGCCGGGCAGCAGATCGGCCCGAGCCACCGCCCGACCGCCGCGGGCCTGCGCGTCGGCGTCCCTCGCGATCGTCACGCCGCGCATCGCGAACACCAGATGTGTGAAGCCCGAACAGTCGAAGCCGAACCCAGACGTGCCGCCCCACAGATACGGCAACCCCACAAACAACTGCGCAGTACGGACGACGTCGGCTGACGTATTCGGCAATGGCGCGCGACCCGCTGCGACGATGGCTACGTCGCCGTTGTGCAGCACGGCTGCGCTCCCATCGGGCAGCACAGTGTCGACCGAGTCAGCACCGACACGCACCACTGGCAGTCTGGTCGCCATGACTCACCTCGAACAGACGACTACCGTCGACGGCGTACACCCACGCGGTAGGACTGACCACCACGGCGTCCGTCGCGGTCAGTTGCGCGGCCCGAAAAGTCAACTGGGCAAGAGGAATCCATCCCGGATAGCCACGCGCATCAAGTGGCGTCGGCTGGTCGGGCACCACAACATGCGCCCACCCGCCCTGAACCTGATCAACCACGACCCGCTCGCCAAGCAACAACTGACTGTCGACCAACCCGTTCAGCTCGCGCCGTTGCGTCGTGGTCATCGCCGCCAACCAACCGCGGACGCCGACGGGCGAGGTCAGCGCAGCCGCATCCACTCCGCGGGGTGACGTCGGACGATGCCACAGCGTCGCCACCGCAACATCAACGAAAGCAACGCCGTTCGTAGGTGCCGGTGCGGACGATGAGGTCCGAGGCGAAGCCGGAAGCGCCGTCCCGACCGACGAACGCGAAGCCGGAGGAGGCGGCAAGGCCGACACCCGAGCAGGCGTGCGGACTGGCGCGACGACCGAAGCCACCGGCGACGGCGAAGCCGGAGCCGAAACTGCAGCCGTCGGTGTGGCCCCAGACGAGCAGGCCACCAGCAACGTACCGACGACGATGCTCAGCGGTACGCCGCGACGTGCCGCAGCTGACCGGCGTCCGACCACGCATTCAGGCTACGTGGGGTCATGCCTTCAAGGCTGTGAAGATTGCGGTGCAAAGGCCGGCCGCCTTCGTTGCCCACGCCGCCTGAGCGTCCTTCGTGGCAATTCCGGCGAACGCCGAGCTCGGATCAACGGTGATTTTGTAGTCCGACACCGTCGACGAGGGCTTGAGCTCGCAGGTCACTGTGCCCTTGTGGGCGTAGATGTCGGGCATTCCCGCGAAGGGGGCCGCCGTGTAGACAGCGACGTCGCCGACGCCGGAGAGCGGGCTCGGCGCGACGTTCTCGGCGGCGAGATCGGCGGTGTAGTCCGCCTTGCTGGAATCTAGCGGGAAGACATCGACCTGCATGCCGGCATCGCACTCGAAGTGGTGATCTGGGTACACCCCGAACCCGGAGGAGAAGGTGACGGAGGTGACCGGTGTGGTCACCAGGTCGTTGACCATCGCCGGCGTAATGCCGCCGCAACCGATTGGCGCGAGCGGCTCGCCCTGGCCACTCGCCGGCGCGGCCGAGGCGGGTGACGTGGCAACCGTCGAGGCAGTCGCGGCGTCGAGGTCGTTGCGGCGGTCGAGGTGGTTGCGGCGGTCGAGGTGGTTGCCTGTGTCGTCGCGCTGCCGTTGCCGGCCGCGCCGGCCTTCGCCGAGCCGGACGACGAGCACGCCGCAAGGTTCAGCGCCACCAGGCTGACCCCCAGAGCAATACCGAGCGTAAAACGCAGCCTGGACATAGGTCGGTCCCTTCGAGACGTGGAATGTTTCGACCTCATTCCAGTCGGCGGCGGTAACGTCTCGGTAATTGCTGACGTCGTAGCGATTCCGGAACGGTGCGCGACTAGCGTCGGCGCGTGATCGAACGCGTCGTCGACCGACTGTGCACGTCGAGAAATGCCCTCATCGTCGGCGTCCTTCTCGTGGTGTTGACGGCCGCATCGGTCGCGCTCGGCATCGCTACCAGCGGCGTGACGCAGGGCGTTCTGGTGTTGCCGTTCGGGATCGTCGGGTACGTCATTGCGCGGCGCCAGCCACGGAACCCGATCGGCTGGATCCTGCTGATCATCACAGTCACGTTCATGGTCGTCCGAGCGCCGCCGGGCAATACTCGGCGTACGTCTACCGGCAAGGGCACGACACGTTGCCACTCGGTCGGCTGGCGGCGTTCCTGGCGGCGGCGCTGGATCTGGTTGCCCGCACTCCTGCCGCTCACGATCGGGCTCTTCCCCGATGGTCGCCTCAGCCGTCGCTGGCGCCTGGTGCTTCGGATCTACCTGGTTGACGCGGCCATCTTCATCGGCGACTATTTCGTGCGCAACCTCCAGGGCGTAACGGCGCACCACATCAGCGTTGACAGCTCGGGTGGGCTCACGTCGCTGGACCATTCAGTCCGACCGGGTTGGTCGGCGCGGTCCTCGGCGCCGTCAACCCCATTTTGGCCGTGCTCGCGCTGGCCTGGGTCGCGCGTCAAGTCGTTCGCGTTCCGTGGCTCCGTCGGCGATCGCCGCCAGCAACTCAAATGGTTGATGACGGGCGGTGCCATCGCCGTGCTCGCACTCATCCTGACGCTGACCGCTGGCGGCGCAGGGTTCGTCGGCATCGTTGCGCTGCCTATCAGTCTCGGCATCGGGATCTTGAAGTACCGGCTCTACGACATCGACCGCTTGGTTAGCCGCACCTTGTCGTACGCGATCATTACCGGCCTGCTGGTTGGCGTCTACGTCGGCTTGATTGCGCTGACAACCCGGGCGCTACCTCTGTCGTCGCCGGTCGGAGTCGCTGGATCGACGCTGACCGCGGCCGCACTCTTTGCGCCGTTGCGGCGCTGGGTGCAACACGGCGTCGACCGAAAGTTCAACCGGGCGCACTACGACGCGGAGGCAACGATCGCGCAGTTCCGCGCGAGCGTGCGCGACGAAGTCGACCTGCCTTCGGTTCGCAGCCACCTGCTCGAGGCCGTGCAACTCGCCGTCCAGCCCACGCACGTCGATCTCTGGGTACGCGAGCGGACGACGACGCAGTAACGCGCCGTCGTCCGCCGCGATTACTTGCGGCGGCGGATCGCGCGGATCGGCGCGGTGATGAGGTGCAGGGCCGACCTGATGCCGGCGTTGTGCCGCACGTTGCCGGCGTTGCGCCAGATTCGCCGCTTGTCGACGAGCACTGTCTTCTCTTCCACGACCACGCCGTCGACGCCGAAGTGCGCGGCCACATTCACCAGCGTCGCCTTCCAGAAGCGGTCTTCCATCCGGCGCATGACCGGCCAGCCGAGTTCGTAGATCGGATCGTTCGGCCGGATCAACACCTGGATGCGCGCCACCGTGCCGCCGACGTCATCGTGCGCCGAGAAGGTGATCCACCCGGCGAACATGTGTCCTTCGGGCGTCATAAACGTGAACGATTCGTCGTCTGCGTACAGCACGAGGATGCCGGTTACCAGCTTCATGCCGGCGCCGGAGTCGACCGCAATCGGCGCGACCTCACCCGGGGCGATCAACGCGCCGTGAAACCGGTTACCGCCAGTCCAGAACGAAGCGAAGTTAGCTTTCCACCCGGAAATGAGGTCGGCCGGAGTGACCGCGTCGCCGAAGTGGGCCGAATACGACCGCTGCCACAACCGGCCGAATCCCTGTTGTGGTCCGGTCAGTCGACGACCGGCCACGTTGAACCCGACGTCCGCGCGGGCCGCGTCGACCGACAACCTGCTGACGTTCGCCGCCCAGTTGCCGGCGTCACGCGGCGTGACCGGGTCGACGCTCATGACGTGCTCGCTGCAAGAGCGGACGGCTCGTCGGCGAAGATCGCGATGGCCTCGTCGAGCCGGGTCAGTTCGAAGATTTGCCGGTAGTGCTCGGTGAGGCCATACGCGGCCAGCTTCTGATGTTGTCGGTTCGCGCGAACGAGCAACGTCACCAACATGCCGATACCCGAGCTGTTCATGTACTCGAGCCCGGTGAAGTTCAGCACCAGTCGCTTGGTTCCACCGACGCTCGCATCCTCGTACGCCGCCATGAGCGGTGCTTCGCAGGTCGCCGTGACATCTCCCTTGATGTCGACGACGGCGGTGCTGCTGCCGACGTGCCGAACGTCCATCGAAACCAGCGGTTCTGTCATGTCCTTGCTCCTCCGGTAGTGCCGTCGCTGACGGCACGGGTCGCGCTTTCGACGTCCGCGAACAACTTGATGAAATCGGAAAGCCTGGTGATCTCGAAGATGTGGCGATAGTGCTCGGAAAGCCCACTGGCAATAACTGCTCGGCCTTCGGCGCGAGCTTTCGCCAACAGACTCACGATCAACGCGATGCCGGTCGAGTTGATGTAGTCGACTGAGGCGAAATCGAGAAGCACTGACGCGGAGTCCCTACCGCGATGCGATCGCACGGCCTCCTCGTAGGCGGCGCCGAGCACGTTTGCGGCTGACCCGTCGACTTCGCCACTCAATGCCAACACGATGAGGTCGCCCTCGGTTCGCACGTGCACCTCGCACGTGCTCGCTGCGCCACTGGCGCTAGCTGCGGTCGTGCGGTCCGTGTTCGGCATGCTCGGCTCCTTCCGCCACGTGCATTTCCAGTCGTACCGTGGGTTTTCCGTCAATCGTCGACAGCTCCATTGCGTCGACCATGCTCTTGATCAAGAACAGACCCCAACCGCGGGGCGATTGCAGGCCGGCCAGTTTCTCGTCGATATCCGGCACGACGGGTGGATCGTCGTCGCGAACCCCAAGGCCGTAGTCGCTGATGGTGACGACCACACCGGACGCCGTTGCCAGCACGCGAATTTCGACATCGAGCTCTGGCCGGTTGGCGTTGCCGTGCTCGATCGCATTCATGGCCGCTTCGGCGACCGCGGTCTTCAGCCGGTTCAACTGATCGGCCGAAAGCCCCTGGTCGGCCACGGCATCGGCGACCAGCGCCAGCGCCCTCCGCTCGTTGCCGGGTTGACTCGGCACGGTGAACTCGCCGATCAGTTGCTCGCCGACGGCCGTCACGACGACTCCTCGGCGTAGACCGCACCGATGCGGCGGTTCAGCGTGACCAACGTGATGTCGTCTTCCTGCTCTACGCCGACGCCGACAAAGCGGCCGAGCTCGGCCATGCACGTGTCGATCAGTTCTTGGCCGACGATGTCGCGGGCGACGAGATCCGACAGGCGTGGAAATCCGAACATCTCGCGCTCGCTGTTGTGTGCCTCGGCAAGCCCGTCGCTGTGTAACAGCAGGCCCTCGCCTGGTCGCATGACCGCTGTTTGCTCGTCGTACTTCATGCCCTGCATGAGCCCGAGTGGCATGCCGGTGGCGCGCAATTCGACGACGCCGTTAGCGGTACGCAGATAGGGCAGATTGTGGCCGGCGTTGGCGAACACGATCGTGCCGGTCGTCGGGTCAAGCACGAGAGCAAGGCAGGTGACGAACATGTGCGCGGGGATGTCTTCGCACAGCAGGTCGTTCACTCGCGCGAGCACCGCGCCTGGCGATACCAACTGGGGTGCGTCTGACCGCAGCAACGCGTGCGTGCTCGCCATGACCAGCGCCGCCGGGATGCCTTTGTCGGTGACGTCGCCGACAACGATCATGACCCGGCCATCAGGCAAGGTGATGAAGTCGTAGAAGTCACCCCCGATTGTGCGCGCCGGCCGGTAAAAGGCGGCGAGATGCCAGCCCGGCAGGTCGGGAACGGCCTTCGGCAAGAACTGCTGCTGAATCAGCTGCGCGATCTTCAGCTCCTGCTGCATGCGCTCACGGTTTCGCGCCTCGACCTCTTGCTGCTGCACGAGTTGGCCCACGCGCATGGCCGGCGCCGCGTAGCTGGCCAAGCTGTCGAGCAGCCGCCGATCGTCGGTCGAGTAGCCACGCTCCGACAGCCGAGCGCCGAGATTGAGCAAGCCGATCAGTTCGCCCGACGCCACCAACGGCACGACGAGGACGACGCCAGCCGCGCGCATGCGGTCGAGCGCGGGTGAGTCGAGGGCGAGGGCAGTGATATCGACCGCTCCCGTTGCTCCCTGGAAGAACGAGAGGATCGGATCATTCGGCGCGATATCAGTCAGTGTCGGCGCGATCGACGGTTCAGGGGCCACGGGTTCGGCAGGCACGGCGACCGGCCGGCGCCGCAATCCGCGCCGCTTCGGAGCCGCCGCCTCATCGCCCCTGAGCTCGAGCTCAGCCGGCATGACGTCGGTGCTATTCGTCACGGTTCCTCCGTCACACCCATCGCGATCGCTAGGGCCGATGCATAGAGCGTGCCAGCGGCAGCGTTCCGACAACGTTACGGTTTCGGCTGACTGTTCGGCAGGGGTCACAGACGCGACAGATACGGTGGCCCGGTGCTCGAACTCGAACTTCTCGGGACGCCGGTCATCACCCGCGACGGCCAACCGCTGACGTTCGACACCCGCAAGGCAGTTGCCCTGCTGGCCATGCTCGCTGTCGAGCCGCACGCGCACAGCCGCGAACGGGTCGCCGCGATGCTCTGGCCCGACGTCGACGAGGAGCGCGCGCGGGCGACCCTGCGCCGCACCCTTTCGGTGGCGGTCACCGCGGTCGGCGATGCACTTGCCACCGATCGGGCTTCGATCAGGCTCGTCGACGGCAAGTACCGCTGCGACGTCGAGCGGTTTCGCGACCGCGCGTCGAGCGACGACGTCGACGATCTGCATACGGCCGCGTTGCTGTACCACGACGATTTCATGGCTGGTTTCAGTTTGCGCGGCGCGCCGGATTTCGACGACTGGCAGCACTTCACCGCCGACACCCTGCGGCAGCAACTCTCCGGTGTTCTCCGCCAGTTGATTGACAAACACGTTCAGGTCGGCGACCTCGACCGCGGGGTCGTCGAGGCGCGCCGGCTGCTATCACTCGATGAACTTCACGAACCCGCGCATCAGACGCTGATCAAACTGCACGCGTGGGCCGGCGAGCGCACAGCCGCGTTGCAGCAATACCGCGAATGCGTGCGGTTACTCGATCGCGAACTCGGAGTACCGCCGTTGCACGAGACGCGGCAACTTGCCGAACTGGTGCGCACCGGCGAGTTACCTGGCCCGCCGCGACCCGAGCCGAAAAAACGAGCTGAGCCGGTCGGCGTCCGCTCGCCCGATGTTGCGCCCGAACAGCCGGCCTTGTTCGGCCGGGCCGACCAGGTCGACCAACTCGGCGGCGATGGTCGCAGCCTGGGCCCGCGGTGGCATCGGTCGCGTCGTCGAGGTGACCGGCCCGCTGGGTATCGGCAAGACGCGGATGTTGGCCGAGGTCTCGGCCCTCGTGGCCGCGGCTGGCCGCGACGCGATTGCCGCGCGCTGCCACGAAGCAGAGCGCAGTCTCACCTACAGCCTCGCGGTCGAGCTGCTTCGCGCGGCCTCCCGGGTGCGGCCCGACCTCGCTCAACTCCTGACCGAACCGATCCGAAGCGAGCTGCGCAGGCTCGTACCCGACCTCGGCACCGACGCGACCCCGCCGTCAGCCACGCCGCCGCCGCTCGACGGCCCGGGTGCGGTCGTGCGGTTGTATGCGGCGGTCGCCGATGCGTTCGCCGCGATCGGCCCGCTCGCCATCGTGATCGACGACGTGCAGCTCATCGATGTCGCCTCCGCCGAGTTGCTCGCCTACCTGCTCAACCGGGTGACCGACCTCAAGCTCCTGCTGGTGCTCAGTTATCCGTCGCACCAGGGCGCGCCGTCGGCCGTACGGGCTGCGCTGGCCGAACGCAGCGCGCATCGCACGGGTCGCGACGATCACCGTGACGTCATCGCGTTGCCGCCGTTCGGGCACGACGACATTCGCGAGGTGCTCGCGGCCAGCGGCGTCGAAGCGGACGACGACCACATCCGCCGGCTGCTGCGCGAAACCGGCGGGATTCCGTTGCTCGTTCTTGGCTATGCCCGCGATGTCGCGACCGATTCCTTCGCTGATTCCAGCGCAGATTCCGCGCGGGCGATGCCGGCCGACGTCCGCAATGTGTTCGTCGCCCGACTCACCTCGATGTCGGAAACCGGCCAGCAGCTGCTCGCAGCCGCGGCGGTGCTCGGCGGGCCATCGACGTTCGACGAACTGCGCGCCACGAGTGGCCGCGCCGACGTCGAGGTTGTCGACGCCATCGAGGAAGCGAGCAGCGCCGGTCTGCTGGTCGAGTCGCGCGGTGCGACGCCCGCGACCTATGACCTGCCGTATGCGATGTTGCAACGCGTTGTCGACGAACAGCTCAGCGCCGGCCGCCGACGGCTGTTGCATGGTCGGGCTGCTGATGCGTTGCTCCGGCACAAGTCGGCCGCGCGCCCGACTACCGGCGCGGCCACGATCGCCCGGCACTTACATGAAGCCGGCCGGTTCGACGACGCCGCGCAGTGGCACTGGCGAGCGGCTCTCGACGCGCAGGCGTTGTTCGCGCACGCGCAGGCGCTTCAGCACGTAGAAGCCGCGCAGTCGCTGGGATTTCCGGCGGCGGAAGCGCATCTGCTGGCCGGCGAGTTGCTGACGACGATGGGCCGCTACCGCGAGGCGCTCGCTGCGTACGAGGCGGCCAGCGCGGCGACTCCCGAGGGCGACACCGCGCAGTTGGCCGCCCTCGAACATCGGCTAGCCGACGTCTACCACCGCATCGGCGACTACCGCGTCGCTGACGCGCACGCGTCGGCCGCGCTCGCCCTCCTCGAGGCACTCACCGAACCCGACGGCGCAATGGCCGCACGGGTCATGGCCGACCAAGCTCTGATCGCCTATCGCATGGACGACGATCAGCTGGCCGCCGTCCGCGTTATTGCGGCTCGCGCAGCGGCCGAAGCAGTCGGTGATCCGTCCGCATTCGCGCAGGCACTCGACGTCGAAGGCATGCTCGCCTTGCGGGCCGGCAATCTGCGCGAGGCCGAGGACGTGTTGCGCCAGAGCCTCATCGTTGCTCGCCAGGTCAGCGATCCGAGCCACGCCGTTGCGGCGTTGAACAATTTGGCGCGGGTGCAAGCCGACCGGGGCAACCGTGACGAGGCACTGGTGACGGCCAGTGAGGCGCTTGCGCTTGGCCTCGCGCACGGCGACCGTCACCGTGCGGCCGCGCTGCACACGAACCTGGCCGACCTGCTGCATGCGTGCGGTCGCGACGACGACGCAATCTCGCATCTCAAACAGGCCGCGATCCTGTTCGCCGGCATCGACGACCAAGACCAACTACAGCCCGAGATCTGGAAGTTGGTGCAGTGGTGAGACGGCGTCTACGCGCGCGTTCTCGGCAGGTGCGCTACCCGGCTCGCTTGCTGCTCACCGCCACGGCCCGGCGGGCCGCCAATGCGCGCGCGAACTCGTTCGGTACGTAGCCGAGCGATGCGGCCACCGCGAGCACGCGCTCACGAGTCTCGGCCTTGACGTTCGGCTCGTGGCACAACGCCCGCGATGCCGTCGACTTCGAAACTCCTGCCGCCGCCGAAACCTCTTCGAGCGTCACCGTGGGTTGCACCAAATGAAGTGTGCGTACGTTCGCGTCCATTTCCCCTCCGTCTGTTCTCTGGCCCGTCCGATCTGAAGACGACCCTGACAGGGCGATGTGACGGGAACGTTGCCGAAGCGCAAACCTGCGGTTACTTACCCGGAGTTACTTACCAGCAGGTGTGTCGCGCACCAGCAGCTCGAGCGTCGTCAACGCGTCCTCGAGCAGCGCAACGTCATCGGGGTCGAGCCTGCCGATGCGCGCGGCCAGGCCTGCGGTCCGCTCGTTCCACAACGTTTCGAGGGCGGTCCGCCCGGCGGCGCTGATGGCGATGAGTTGCGCCCGGCCGTCGGTCGGGTCGGCGACGCGATCGACGTAGCCGAGGGCCTCGAGGCTGGCGACCACCCGGGTCGCGAACGGCGCGCCGACCACCTCGCGTGCGGCCAGCTCGCCGATGCGCAGCGGGCCGAACTCCTCGATCGCCGCAAACGCCGAAAGCTGGGACGGCGTGAGGCCGGCGGAGCCGTGCTGCCTGATCGCCCGCGCCAGCCGGGAGACGACGAGTCGCAGGCGGGCCGCCGTTTCGGCGTCGGCGCGGGTGCGGGCGGCGCTCATGCGCGCTTGTCTTCGAGCGCAAGCTCGCCAACGATCGCGCCCGGCGTCAGGGTCGGGTCATCTTCGTGCACGAACCGCTTGCCGCGCAGGATCGAGAACACCGCGCCGACCAATGACATGCCGATCGCGGCGGCGAACACGATCACCAGGCCGTGATGGAACGGCTGCGAGATCAGGTCAGGAAAGAAGTGCTTGCCAGTAAGGGTTTGCCATTGGGTTGAGGTGACGTGCGCAGCCGACTGCGAGCCGAGCAGACTCTGCAGCGGGTTGTAGCCGAGGAACGAGGCGAACAAACTGCCGACTGGCGGCTGCGAGGCGATCGCGTGCGCCTGCGTCGGGCTGACTCCGTTCGCTACCAGGCCCTTGAACATGGTGCCCGGCAACGTGCTGGCCAGCCCCGCGATCATCAGCGAGAAGAAGATGCCGATCGACAACACCATGCCACTGTTGAGAAACGTGGCTTGCGCGCCTGCGGCACCGCCGCGTTGATCGGCCGGCACGCTGTTCATGATGGCGGTCGAGTTCGGTGCCGAGAACAAGCCGCCGCCGATGCCGTTCAGCAAGACGAGCAAGGCCGAACGCCCAGTACGAGAAGTTGGTCGGCAGCGCGAGCAGGCCGGCGAAGCTGCCGGCGATGACGATCATGCCGCCGCGTCGAGAGCGCGCGCGCACCATGGCGGTCGGAGAGGTAGCCGGCCAGAGGCCCGGCGATCAGAAAGCCAACAGTCAGAGGTAGCAAGTAGATGCCGGCCCACAGAGGCGTGTCTTCGTACTTGTAGCCGTGCAGCGGCAGCCAGATGCCTTGCAGCCAGATGATGAGCATGAACTGCATGCCACCGCGCGAGATCGCGGCGAGCAGTCCAGCGATGCCGCCGGCGGCGAACGCACGGATGCGGAACAACTTCAGGTTGAACATCGGCGACTCGACGCGGTTCTCGATCAGCACGAAGGCGACCAGGCAGGCGATGCCAGCGGTCATGCCGACGACCACCTTCGGCGACGTCCATCCCATCGAGTGACCGCCGTAAGGCTGGATGCCGTACACGATGGCGGCCAGCACTGCGGTCAATCCGATGGCGAAGGTGGCGTTGCCCCACCAATCGATACGCGCCTGCACGCGGCGTCCGCTGTCATGCAGTGAGCTGGTACGCCCAGATCGTGCCGAGCACCCCGACGGGCACCGACACCCAGAAGACCAAGCGCCAGTCGACGACGGAGAGCAGGCCGCCGGCGATGAGTCCGATGAACGAGCCGGCGATGGCGGCGACCTGGTTGATGCCCATCGCGAGCCGCGCTGCTCGAGCCGGAAACGCGTCGACGATGATCGCGCTCGAGTTGGCGAACAGCATCGCGCCGCCGACGCCTTGCACGAGGCGCCACAGCACCAGCCACAACGCGCCGCCGCCACCGCGCATCGGGTCGAGCGCCAGGATGATCGACGCCACCGAAAAGACCGCGAAGCCCGCGTTGTATATGCTTGCACCCGGCCGAGCATGTCGCCAAGACGGCCAAGCGCTGACCACCAAGACGGCGGTCACGAGCATGTAGCCCATCATCAGCCAGAGCAGGTAGCCGACGTTGCCGGGCGACAGCGGATCGATGCCGATGCCGCGAAAGATGCCGGGCAGCGAAATCAAGATGATCGAGGAGTTGATGGTGGCCATCAACATGCCCAGCGTCGTATTCGACAGCGCGACCCACTTGTAGCGGTCGGGATGCGGCGGGTGCACTCGTCGTCCGATCTGATTGCTTGCCTATAGGCAACTATATCAGCGCGGCGGTTCGCTGCGGCTGCGCGCTGACCGCTGCTGTCATCATGAGCGCGTGCATATCTCCGCGAAGACCGACTACGCGATGCGGGCGATGCTCGTGCTCGCGGAGGCGCCGCCGAACACGTGGGTCAAAGCGGAGGCGATCTCCGAGCAGCAGCGACTGCCGCGCAAGTTTTTGGAGGCGATCCTCTCCGACCTGCGGCGAGCGCGCCTGGTCGAAAGCCTGCGCGGCGCCGAGGGCGGCTACCGGCTCGCGCGAGCGGCGACAAAGATCAAGGTCGCCGACGTCATGCGTGCGGTCGACGGACCGCTCGCCGAGGTGCGCGGCCTGCGGCCCGAGACGCTCGAGTACGAGGGCTCGGCCGAACGCCTGCAAGACGTGTGGGTGGCCGTGCGGGCCGGGTTACGGGCGGTGCTCGAACGCATCAGCGTCGCCGACGTCGCGGCCGGCAAGATGCCCGCGTCGGTACGCGGCATGATCCGCGACCTCGAAGCCTGGGTCCCTCGCTAGACGGAACCGCCTCTTACCCGGCATCGTCAGACCCGTCATGCACAACGAGCCGACCGGCGACGAATAGCGCTCGCCGTCGTCGTCCTCGCTGTCGTTGGTGGTTGCGCGAGCAATCCGCCGCGTGGCGAGCTGGCGGCGATTCGTCTGTCGCCTTTGCGGCGTCGGTCTCGCCGGCGCTGTCTCGCCGACCAGTGCCGACCGACGCCACCGCTGCCGCGTTGACGCACGACCACTGGAGCGCGCAGCCCCCCGCACCGATTGCTGGGCGAACCCAATGGCCGGCGCCTGGACCGGGCACCAGTTCATCGTGTTGGGCGGTGCGACGGCTCGAACCGAGACCAGTTCTCGCCGACGGTGCTCCTACGATCCGGCTACGCAGAGGTGGCGACGTTGCCGGTCGCGCCGTTCAGCGCCCGCTCGTCGATGGCCAGTGTGTGGACCGGCTCGCAGCTGTTCATTTGGGGTGGTTACACCAACCTCACCGACAATGCTCAACGCGCCACGGCCGATGGCGCGATGTACGACCCGGCCGCGATGTTGTGGCGCAACTTGCCGCCAGCGCCGTTGAGCCCGAGAGCTATCCGCGCAGGCGTTTTGGCGCGACGGCAAGGTGATCGTGCTCGGCGGCCAGCCGGCTGTGACGTCGGCGACGCAGTATTCGAACGTCGACCTCGCGATGTTCGACCCAGCTACGAACACATGGTCGAAGGCGATCGCCATGCCGACGAACAAAGACCAATTGTGGCGTCGCCATCACCGCCGCCGCAACGAATGATCGCGTGTATCTCTGGCGGGAATGGGCGCACTGGGTGGACAACGGCGATAACTCGACCGAGCACCACGTGCGGCATCGAGCCGTTCGAATTTCGATGTACGCGACCAGCACCTGGGCCGCTGGGCCGGCGCAATCGCCTAGTGCCCCTGCCGGTTTTACGACCGCGGTGTCGACGGGCCAGGCGATCTACGTGCCCGACAACGACTATTGGTGCGGCGGTTGCGCGGGTCCGGCGCGACTAGGTGGCCCGGGGCAATCTCCTCGATCCGCGCACAAACACCTGGACAGCGATGCCGCCCGGGCCGGTCGACAGCCTGCGCCCGTCGGCCGTTGTGGACCGGCAGCGCGCTGCTCGCCTTCAACACCACTACCGAGATCAGCGGCCCCAACGGGACTCGCCACCCCGGCGAGGCCGCAGTCTGGGATCCCGTTACCAACGTATGGGCGCGTTACCACCGGCGCCGATGTTTGGCAGCGACATAGCGGCTGTCTGGGCAGGTGATCAATTGCTCGAGTGGGGCGACCTGTTCGTTCCGACTGACCCTGGTGCAAACACTGCACCGAGCGCCCAAACTGTTGGCCTTCGGTTCGGGCCTTAGCGCAGTGCACGTGACAACGCGGCGGACGTCGGGTTGGCGGGCCGCCGTTACTCGCGTCACCGGCATCGTCGCCGTGACAGGCATCGTCGCGGTCGGTTGCGGCAGCGGTCGACAGCCCAGCCACGCGACGTCCGCATCACTGGTGACGTCTGCATCGTCCGTCGTGTCGTCGCCGCAACCGCCAGCCACCTTGACCGCTGCCCGAGCTCGCTCACGATCATTGGAGCTTGCTGCCGCCCGCACCGATCGCACCGCGAGAAGACCCGGTCGTCGCGTGGACCGGCAGCCGCATGCTGGTCTGGGGTGGACGCCGTCGAGCTACCGAAGCGACGCGACGCTCTACGCCGACGGCGCGAGTTACGACCCAACCACCAAACAGTGGACGACATTGCCGCCCGCGCCGATCAGTGCCCGCGAAGGCATGGGCTGGGTGTGGACCGGCACTTCGCTGGTCATCTTCGGCGGTGCGGGGTCAGGCACCTTCTACAACGACGGCGCGATGTACACGCCGGCGACAAATTCGTGGCGCAAGCTGCCCGCAAGCCCCTTGAGCGCGCGAACGAGACCGGTGCTGCTCTGGACGGGGAAGCAGGTGATCGTCCTCGGTGGAGATCCAGCGGACACGTCCTTCAAGGGCCCGGGTTACGCCGCTGGCGCTGCAGAGTTTCTGCCTTCGGCCAACCGCTGGAGCCTTTTACCTGCAATGCCGACGACCGCCGGGCACGACGTCCGCCATCTGCTCAGCTGTATGCCGTCAGCGGCGACGTCTACGTCTGGCAGGCCTGGCAGATTGATCGACGACAGCTGGCATCCGAAACTGACATCAGCGCAGGCTACGACGTCGTGATCTACCACCCGCAGACGCACTCGTGGACTGCCGACCCGTGCATCCTCGACTGGCGCGCCGAACGCGCCGCGGCGGAATCGACCAGCTATTGGTCGGCGGCAGCCGATATCTATTCACTGCCATCGCAACCGTGGGACAGCGACGGATCTACGGCACCGATGATGCTGGCCGCTCACAGGGCGCGCAACTCGATCTCGCCACCAACGAGTGGACTCTCACGACGCCTGGGCCCATCGACGATTCTGACCCGCTCGCCGTCTGGACTGGTACGGCGCTCGTCGACTACACCGCGCAGATCGGTCGAGCGTTGACGGCGGCCCATCGACAGGCCCGGGCGAAAGTGCGCTGTACGACCCAGCCACCGCAACGCGTGGACAGCCCTGCCAACAGCTCCGGGTGATGTCCTCGGAGATAACGCGGTGTGGGCGGGCGACCGGCTAATCGAATGGGGCTCGTCGGACTCAGTTTCGGGCCGTCCTGACGCACCGGCCGGCCGCGCACCGGAACAGGTTCGCCGCGCGCATGACGCACGTGCACGGCCGTGCCGGGCTCGAGCGTCAGCCGATCCGTCGCCTCGCGCGCGAGCTGCGCATAGATCGGGACGCCGCCGCATGCCTCCATGTCGACCCGCGTCTGAAAGCCAAGCCGGGTCACGCGGACAACGGTGGCCGGCACCGCGCCGTCCGATGGCTCGTGGGCGAGGTCGAGATCGTGCGGCCGCACCATCACATCGCCGAAATGCGTGACCGGGCCGAGAAAACTCATCACCCAGTCGTTCGCCGGGTGCTCGTAGACGTCGCTCGGATGCCCGACCTGCTGCACCCGGCCGTCTTGCAGCACGACGATCTCGTCGGCGACTTCCATCGCCTCTTCCTGGTCGTGCGTCACGATCACCGTCGTGACGTGCATCTCGTCGTGCAGCCGGCGCAGCCAGGCCCGCAACTCCTTGCGCACCTGCGCGTCGAGCGCACCGAACGGTTCGTCGAGCAACAACACCCGAGGCTCGACGGCGAGTGCGCGCGCCAACGCCATGCGCTGCCGCTGCCCACCAGAAAGCTGTGCGGGGTAACGCGTCTGGAACTTCTCCAGGTGCACGAGCTCGAGCAACTCGTTCACGCTTCGACTTCGTCTCGACCTTGCCCGCCTTGCGCACCGTGAGGCCGAACGCGATGTTGTCGTAGACGGTCATGTGCTTGAACGGCGCGTAGTGCTGAAAGACGAAGCCGACCTCGCGCCGCTGCGGCGGCAGCATGTGTCGCATCGCGCTCCTCGATGTAGACCGTCCCGGCTGTCGGCCGTGTCGAGCCCGGCGATCACGCGCAGCAGCGTCGACTTGCCGCTGCCACTCGGCCCGAGCAACGCAGTCAACGAACCGGTCGGAATGTCGACGCTCACGTCATGCAGCGCCTCGAATTGCGCGAACGTCTTCGTGACGTTGCGAACCACGATGCTCACGCATCTGCTCCGCTTCGGGTGCGGAACGCGCCGGCTGATCAGCAGGCTGCCCATCGCAATTATCGCCAACAACACCGCCGCCGAGTACGCCGCGGTCTGGTCAAAGTTCTGCAGCCGCTCGTCGATGAACAGCGTAAGGGTCAATCGTCTTGCCCGACGACGTGCCCCGACACCACCGTGACGGCGCCGTACTCACCCAGCGAACGCGCCAGCGACAGCACCACGCCGTACGCGAGCGCATCGCGAATCGACGGCAACGTGATGCGCCGAAACGTCTGCCAACTCGAGTCGCACCGAGGGTCCGCGCGGCCTGCTCCTGCTCGTCGCCGATCTCGGCAAGAACAGGAGCAACCGAGCGGACGACGAGGGGCAACGAGACGAACGCGGTCGCCAGCACCATGCCGGGCAAGCTAAAAATGATCTTGATCCCGTTGCGCTCGATCCATGATCCGAAGAAGCCGAACTTGCCGTAGACCAGGATCAGTGCGAGCCCGACGACGATCGGCGAGACCGCCTGCGGAATATCGACCAGGACGTCGAGCAAGTGGCGGCCGGGAAAACGCCGGCGTACCAGCAACAACGCGGCACCGACGCCGAACATCGTGTTCAGCACGACGGCCGAGATCGCGACGATCAACGTCACCTCGATCGCGCTGCGCGCTTCGCTCGTCGTCAGCGCCGACCAGATCGGCCCGAGCCCGTGCTCGAACGCGCGATAGAACACCATCGCGACCGGTGCCGCGAGCAACACGAGCAAGTAGCCGAGCGCGACGAACCGCAGGCCGTAGCGCGCGACCGGACGGCGGTTGCTCGCGCACCGGACGTTCCGTCGCTACCGCCGATACCGCGCTAGCCACGACGCACCGCCCCATCGCTTCAACCGGTCGAGCGCGAACAGCACGATGAACGCGATGACGAGCAGCACCGTCGACTGCGCCGCGGCGCCGACCGGGTTGTCACTTTGGATTTGGTTGTAGATGTTGACCGCCGAGACCTCGGTGTGAAACGGCAAGTTGCCCGACAGCAGGCTGACCGAACCGAACTCGCCAATGGCGCGCGCAAAAGCAAGGCCGGTGCCGGTCAACATCGCGGGCACCAGGTTCGGCAGGATGATGCGGCGCGCGATCAGAAACGGCGAGGCGCCAAGTGAGGCAGCGGCCGCTTCCATGTCGCGATCGAGCTCGATCAGCACCGGCTGCACAGTGCGCACGACGAACGGCAACGTGACGAACAGCAACGCCACCGTGATCGCCGTTCGGGTGAATGCGATGTTGATGTGCGCCGGGCTGCGCGGCCCGTACAAGCACAACAACACGACGCCGGCGACGATCGTCGGCAACGCAAACGGCAGATCGATGAAGAGCTCGACGACGCCCTTGCCCGGGAAGTCGTCGCGCACCAGCACCCACGCGATGATCGTGCCCATCACGAGATTGAAGAGCGCAACGCCGGCCGAAATCGTCAGCGTGAGCTTCAGCGCGGCCCACGCCTCCGGCGAGGTGACCTGATGCCAGCCCTCCGACCAGCCGTTGCTCTGCGACTTCCAGATCACCGCACCGAGCGGGATCAACACCAGGAAGCTCAGGTACAGCGTGACGAGACCCAAGCCCAAGCGACGTCCCGCCGCGCGAGTTCCTGCCCGACCGCTGCGCCCACCACGACGGTGCAGCGGACGCCGAGGAGGGCGGAGCGGACCGGGCGGGTACGCCCGGCCGCTCGCGTCGTCCAGCGTGCTATTTGGTGGTAGCGACACCGTGGACTTCTCGATTGCGGTGATCACGCCGTTCGTCGGGTCGAAGAACTTCGTGGTCACCGCCGGTCCAGCCGCCGAGCGAGCCGATGGTGAACAGCCCCGTCGGCACCGGGAACTTGTTCTTCGTCGACGTCACGCCCGGTGACCACCGGGCGGTAGCCGATGTCGGCGAAGATCTGCTGACCGGCTGGTCGAGTACAGGAAGTCGACGAACGCCTTCGCCTGCACCGGGTACTTCGTGGTCGTCGTGACCGCGATCGGGTTCTCGATCAGCAAGCGTGTCGCTCGGGATCACGTAGTCGACCGCCTGGTCCCTTGGCCTGGGCGTAGATCGCCTCGTTCTCGTACGAGATCAGCACGTCGCCGGCACCGCCGACGAAGTCGGCGAGCGCCTTGGATCCGCTGGCGTCCTGCACGATCACATTCTTCAACAAGCTCTCAGGTAGTCAGTCGCCTCGGCGTCGCGTCTCGCCGGCTTTGATCTGCGCGCCGTACGCGCCGAGGATGTTCCACCGCGCGCTGCCCGACGAGAACGGGTTCGGCGTGAGCACCTTGACGCCCGGCTTGATCAGATCCGGCCAGTCCTTGATGCCCTTCGGGTTGCCCTTGCGCACGACGAACGAGACCACCGAGTCGGTGACGAAGCCGTGGTACGGGTTCGAGTTCCAGTCGGCCGCCACCAGGTTCTCCTTGACCAGCTTCGTCATGTCGGTCAGCAGCGAGAACTCGACGACGTCGGCGGCCTGCCCTGCGACCACCGCGTTCGCCTGGTCACCGGAAGCGCCGTACGACTGGGTGAACTTCACGTGCTTGCCCGCAGGCGTCTTCTGGAAGGCCGCGATCAGTCCTGGTACGCCGGCTGCGGCGTCGAGTAGGCGACCAGGTTCAAGGGTGACACGTCGCCACCACCGGCGGCGCGAGCCGGCGGTGACTCGACGCGGCGGCTCGACGCTGCAGCTGATGCGGTCGACGAGCGGCTGCGTCGCGGCTGCGATGTCGATGAGCTGCACCCGGCGGCCAACGAGCAGGCCGGTGGCGGCGAGCAGGCCGAGAGCGTTGAGGGGGCGCACGAGGTTTCTCCAGTTGGTCTAGTCAGAAAGTAGGGATTGTGCCGCGCGAAGCGGCGGCGCGGGATACGTGCGACCACAGGGCCGGCAACGCTCGATCGAGCTTTGGCACGATGCTCAGGTCAGCAGGGCGACGACTCAGCTGGGCCGACACTCAGCAGGGCCGACAGAGCGGCAGAGCCACGCGCAGCAGGTCGACGTGGCGTCGCTGCGTGAGGAAGGCGCGGGGCATGGTCGAGGACCTTAGCACACTTCCCTCGTGCGCCTATAGACAAGCTGCGCACGCTAGGGCCGACCCCCTCGGCCGTTGGCCGTCCCGCTTCGTGATCATGCACAAATTTGGTAGCCAGACGCACTCGGATTACCAAATTTGTGCGTGATCACGAGAAGAAGGGAGGGCGGGCGGGGCGGCTCAGATGAAGGCGAGCCGCGGGAAGTTGCCGCCCCCAGCACCTGACCCGCGTCGGTCGAGAGCGCGCCCTCGAGCACCGTGGCGTAGACCGATCGGAAGTCGACGTTGTACTTCAAGTCGTCCATCGTCAGATCCGTGAGGCTCGGCTGGTCGCCGAACATGCCGCCGTTCACGGCGGCGCCGGCGACGAAGATGTTCGCCGCCGTCCCGTGGTCGGTGCCCTGGCTGCCGTTCGCCGCGACCCGCCGACCGAACTCGGAGTACAGCACCACCACGACGTCCTTGCCGTGCGGGCCGGCAGCAATCGTGGTCAAGAACCCCGACACCGCGGCGTCCAGCTGCCCTAGCAGTTGCTCTGAGCGCCTTCTCGTCGGCGTGGAAGTCGAAGCCGCCGAGCTGCACGCTGTAGACGCGGGTCGGCGCGTTCGCCGCGATGCAGCGCGCGACGATGTCGAGCTGGCCGGCCAGATCGTTCGCCACCGCCGCGCCGGCCTTCGAGGCCGCAGCAGACGCTGGGCGCCGAAGGTCGTTGCGCGACCCGGAACAGGTCGGTGCCCGACTGCGCGACCCGCTGGATCAGCGGCGGGCTGCTCTTCGACGCCGTGTCGAGGGCGCGAAGCCGCTGCCATACGGCCGTCGGGCAATCGCGACGCCGCCGGTCGACGGCACCGCCGCGCCGGCACATTTCTGACCCGCGAGCATCGGCGGCAGCACCGGGCCGACGTTGACGGCGAGCAGCGGGTCGGCGCCGTTCGCGTCGAGCCACCGACCGAGCCAGCCGGTTGGCTGCGGCGTGTCCGGCGACGCGGTCTGCCAGATCGACATCGACCTGAAGTGGCTGCGGTCGGCGTTCGGATAGCCAACGCCGCGCACGATCGCCAGCTGCCCGGCGTCGTACAGCTTCTTGAAGCCGGTCATCGACGGGTTGAGGCCGAGGCCGTCGGCCAGCGGCAGCACCTCGGACTCGTCGTAGGCAAGCTCGGGACGACCCGCGTAGTAGGCCTTGTCGGTGTAAGGGATCACGGTGCTGAGGCCGTCGTTGCCGCCGTACATCGTGACGAAGCACGACGATCTTCGCTCCCGACCTCAAGCGGCGTGCGCTTGCCGGCAACGCATCAGTTCGCGCAGTGTGATGCCGCCCGCGCCGACGGCCAGCGCCGCACCGCCGACGACACCGCTCGAGATCAGGAACTGCCGTCGCGACATGGTTCGTGGCATCGTCACTCTCCCTTAGTTCACAACGTATTCGGGCGCGCACAGCGCGAGGGTCATGAGCCGACTCCGGGTCGCTGCGCGACCTGCGCGAGCGCGACGCGGGTCTGCGCTCCCCACGCGTCGACCGACAGCAAATGCGCGGCCGCATCAGCCCGCGCACGACACCGGCTCATCGGCGACCGCAGAGATGTCGCCGTGCGACGCGACGTACCGGGCGAACTTCATTCGGGTGTAGCTCGCAGCAGTCGTGAGCCACCCGTCGTCGAACGGCCAGCCGCCGACGTTCGGCGGCTCGAACGGCACTTGCCCGAGAGCTTGCAGATAGCCAAGGTAATTCGGATCGTCAGCCCGCAATTTCAACGCGCGCAAGGCACCGACGACGTACTCGACCGGCTGCTTCACCAGCTCGCCCTTGGTCTGCAAGAACAACGGTGACATGAACGTCGCGGTCATCAGCGCGCCGATGTTGAGTTGCCGGCGAGTACGTGGCCATCAGCGTGTTGACGACCGGGTCGGTCGTGATCGTCTTCGCGAAGCGAGACCACACGCGTGTGCTGATCCATCGGTACGACGCGTCGCTGTGGGTGAGAATCGTGATCGAGGTCGCCGCCGTCGAACTTGCCGGTGTGACCGAGCACCGTCTTCGACACCGTTGTCATGCATTCGCCGCAACCTCGACGAATGCGTCAGTGTCGCTGGTTGTAGCGCCAGCCGGTGTAGCAACGGGCCGCCTCTCTCACGTCTTCCTCGGTGTAATTGCCGTATCCGAGAGTGAAGAGCTCCATGTTCTCGCGCGCGAAATTCTCGTTCGGGTGCGACCGGCGATGTTCTGGTTCTCGTCGAGCCAGATCATCATCGCCGGATCGCGTCGCGACCGCGAGGTCGAGCGCATCGAACGCGCCGAGACCGGCCGTACGCAACAGTTCGTTTTGGCGCAGCATCAACGCCGCGCTGCGCACCTTCGACATCGCGGTCGCGAAGTGCCCGTGCCAAAAGAACGTCAACTTCTCCGGGAACGGATTCGTCGCCATCACCATGCGGTCGAGCCACCACACCATCAGGTCGGAGCGCGTCCCTGCACGCTGACCTGCGCCTGGTACGCCTTGCGTTGCGCAGCGGTCGCCGTTCTTGCCTGGCGGTGGGTGCGACGTCGAGTTGCGGCGGCGGCGTCGCCAGCACCCCTGCGTCGGACGCCGAGGGTGGCTGTACCAACGACGCGACCGTCGCCGCGTAGCCCGCCGTCACCGCGGCATCGAGCTCGGCCGGGCGTCGCGCCGAAGCCGGCCCGGCGGTAGAGGTGCGCGAGATCGCTGCGCAGGCGTCAGACGTGCTGGTCATCGCGCCCGAGTAGTGCGCCCAAATGTTCGGAGCGATGTCAGGATCGCGAAACTCCTCGGTTCGGCGGTCAGTACCCGAGCTCGTGCAGGCGGTCGTCGTCGATCCCGAAGTGATGGGCAACTTCGTGGACGACGGTCTTGC
Organism: uncultured Actinomycetes bacterium; assembly: GCA_963836475.1. GTDB lineage: Bacteria > Actinomycetota > Actinomycetes > Acidothermales > Acidothermaceae > PALSA-607. Next base: position 341,116 of record CAWIJQ010000001.1, on the reverse strand, counting down.
GCACCTCGGCGATCACCTGCTCCTCGGTGTCGCAGTAGGCGCAGATCGTCGGCGGTAGATCATGATCCGGTCCGGCAGCACGCCGGCGTACGACGTGGTGCGCTCGGTCAGCGGGATGCCGACGTACAGCCCGAGCAGGTGCGGGTCTGGCCGGCGACGTCCTCGACGAACACCGCGACGTTGCGCATCGCCTTGGTGAACTGCTCCGGAATCCCGTCGAGCGCCTCGGCGACGAGCTCCTCGAACCGTTCCCGCCTGACGTCCACCACCCCGTCAGCAAACCACGCGGGCTCGCAGCGAGCGAACCTGACCACTTTGGCGACGCCTCACGGCGTCCCCTCCGTCGTTTTTTGGCGACGCCTCACGGCGTCCCCTCCGTCGTTTTTGGCGACGCCTCACGGCGTCCCCTATGCTTGGCCAGTCCCCGACGGATGACGCCGGGGCTGTGGCCTATCACGCAAACTGGCTACCGTCCCCATCGTCTAGTGGCCCAGGACACCGCCCTTTCAAGGCGGCGGCACGGGTTCGAATCCCGTTGGGGGCACGGAACGTCGCACGGCCAGCACGACCGCACTACACGGAGGTCCCGTGGTGAAGCCTGGAGTTCACGCCGCCCTGTCAAGGCGGAGGTCGCGGGTTCGAATCCCGTCGGGACCGCTCAGCACCCCAGAACGGCAGTACCGAGCATTGTGAGCAGCTCGACTGGCACGGCCAGGTAGCTCAGTCGGTATGAGCGCCCGCCTGAAAAGCGGGAGGTCGACAGTTCGATCCTGTCCCTGGCCACTCAGCTATCCGCGATGGCTAAACCACCTGCGCCGGGCGTGCCGATGAAAGGTCATGGCCCTCACTGTCGGCTCGACCGCGCCTGACTTCACCCTGCCCGGCTGGTACGACGGTCTGGCCGAGTTCAGCCTGTCGAACCGGCGCGGAAATCCGACGGTGCTGGCGTTCTATCCGGGCGACGAGCGCCTGATCTGTACCCGGCAGCTGTGCACCTACTCCGACAACATCTCGGACATGCATCTGTTCGATGCCGACGTATGGGGCATCTCGAGGCAGTCGGTCGAGTCGCACCGCGACTTCGCCGGTGCGCGCAAGTTGAAGATGCCGCTGCTCACTGACGCCGACAACGCAGTGGCGCACGCGTACGGAATCGTCGGGCCGCTCGGCGTCCGTCGTTCGGTTTTTGTCATTGACGGCAACGGTCGCATCACGTGGCGCAAGGTCACAGCGCTCGGGGTGTCGGTTCCGACGACCCAAGAGATCCGGGCGGCGCTGAACAGCCTTACGCCAGCTGCGTAGCGGCATCGTCGGGCGCGGGGAACGGTTGCCGAAAGTTGAACACGTACTCGGTCGGCCCGTACCCGCGCAGGTGGAGCAACCGCTCTTCGGCATCGGCGATGGTCGGCCGGACGTCGATCGGTATCCACCACAGCGCGGTGTAGACCTCAGTCATGGGGTAGAACCACGATCGGCGTTGGCGCATCACCTCGACATGCGGGCCGCGAAAGACGAAATCGTTCAGGGCGTCGAGATCGCGCCAGACTGACATGTTCAGCAGCAGGTCGGTCTCACCAAAGAATCGCTCGGACGTCGCGTCGTCGGCGCCGTCGGCCCCCGTGAGCCGCCAGATGAAGCCTGGCGCCGCGTCGGCGAGTGCGTTGATCGGCTCAAGTGCCGCGACGAAACCGGATAGCTGCTCGGAATCCAGTGGTGCGACCAGGCGGCCGATGTTCAGCTGGGCCAGGGCGTAGGGAGGCGACGTCATTGGCACAACTTTAGGCCTAGTTCCGGTAGGCGCTGGGCGACGTTACGCTGAGCGGGTGAGTACCAGCGACGCCGGATGCGGACGGCGACGCCCGCAGCTACGTGTGGCGTGGCGTGAGCGGGCCGTTCGAGGTCGTCGTCGATCCCGGCGTGTTCATCCCAAGCTCCACCAGCAAGGTGCTGGCCGAGGCGTTACGCGTCGATCCCGGCGACTCGTCGTCGACGCTGGCTGCGGGTGCGGCGTACTGTCGCTGGTCGCCGCCAGGCTCGGCGCCGCGCAAGGTCATCGGCACCGACTTTTCCGACGCCGCCGTGACCTGCGCGACTGCAAACGCGCAGCGGCTCGGGTTGTCCGACGTCGCCGAGTTCCGCGCCGGCAATCTGCTCGAGCCGGTCGACGGCGAGCGCGCGAATGTTGTCATCGCCGACGTCTCCGGCATCCCAGACGCGGTCGCCGCAGGTGACCGGCTGGTTCCCTGACGGCAAGGGCGGCGGCCGCACCGGCGCAGAGTTGCCGGTCGCGATGCTCGCCGACGTCGCCGACTACCTTGCGCCTGGCGGGCGGGTCTACCTGCCGACCGGCACGATTCAAGACGACGAGGCGATCCTGGCCGCCGCAGCCAAGGTGTTCGGCGCGGCGATGGAGCCGGTGGCGAAGAAGGAATTCCCGCTGCCCGATGTGGTCGCGACATCGGCCCTGGTACGTGAGCTCATCGATGAAGGATCGATCCACCTCTCGCAACGCGGCAGCCGGTTGTCGTGGGAGCTCACCATCTGGTGCTGCACCCTTCACTAGGCTCTTGAGGCTATGCATACACGTATTCTCGGTTCGGCCGATGCCGCGCTAACCGTCTCTGCACTCGGCCTCGGTTGCATGGGCATGAGCGAGTTCTACGGCGACACCAACGACGACGAGTCGCTTGCCGTCATCAAGCACGCGCCTCGACGCGGGTTGCACGTTTCTCGACACCGCCGACATGTACGGCCCGTTCACCAACGAAGTGCTCGTCGGCCGTGCGATCGCTGATCGGCGCGACGAGGTCGTCGTCGCGACGAAATTCGGCAACGAACGCAACCCCGACGGCTCGCGCGTCGGCATCAACGGCAAGCCCGAGTACGTGCGGTCGGCCTGCGATGCGTCGTTGCAGCGGCTCGGCGTCGACCACATCGACCTGTACTACCAGCACCGCGTCGACAAGACCGTGCCGATCGAAGACACGGTCGGCGCGATGAAAGAGCTCGTCGAGGCCGGCAAGGTTCTGCACCTCGGGTTGTCTGAAGCGTCACCGTCGACGATTCGGCGAGCACACGCCGTCCACCCGATTACTGCTTTGCAAACCGAGTACAGCCTGTGGACGCGCGATGCCGAAGACGAGGTCTTGCCGATCGTGCGCGAGCTCGGCATCGGATTTGTGGCCTACAGCCCGTTGGGCCGCGGCTTTCTCACTGGCGCAGATCACTAGCGTCGACGACTTCGCTCCCGACGATTTCCGCCGGCATGCGCCGCGATTTCAGGGCGAGAACTTCCAGCGCAACCTCGATCTTGTGCAAGAGGTGCGCGAGCTCGCGGCAGCGAAGGGCTGCACGCCGGGGCAGCTCGCGATCGCGTGGCTGCTCGCGCAGGGCGCCGACATCGTGCCGATCCCTGGCACCAAGCGCATGCGTTATCTGGAAGAGAACCTCGGCGCGGTCGACGTGCCATCTCACCGACGATGACCTGGCGTCGATCGAAGAGGCCGCCCCGCGCGGAGTGACGGCGGGCGAGCGCTACGGCGACATGAGTTCGATCGACCGCTAGGCGCTGTCACTGACTTGAGGGTGCGGCGCCCGAGCGCCCCGCGGGCAGGCAAAGGGTTCTCGGACGCCGCATGGCGAGCCGTTGTGACAACCCGCCGCCAACCCATCGGCACGGCGCGGGCGAATGTGATGGAACCTCAGTGTCGGACTACCGAGAAAGCCCAGGCTCGCTGTCGTCGGCGTAGTCGGCGTCCTCGTCGTCGGCGTCGTCATCAAGGTCAGCGCCTGACGGCACGGCCAGCGCCGTTGCGAACACCACTACGAAGAAAAGGATGAAGGTGGTGATGTGCACGCCGGTACACCAGAGGCAGATCTTCTTGATGATCACGGCTTCGGCGTAGATCAAGTAGCAGACAAACCCAATTCCCGACGCGCCATAGAGCAGCCGGCCGTATTTGATGCGCGGATCAGCCGACCGCCACGCGGCCGGCAGGTGCCACGGCACCATGCCGACGAAGTACAACAGGCCGAGCACGGCGACCGGAATCCCGAACAGCTTCGACTGCGCGCTCGTCGTGACTGCTTCGCAGTTGATCGCGCCCTTGCTCGAACACACCAAGGTGACGTGCGTGTCGTAGTGGGCGATCGTCAAGTAGGTAGCGAGCCCGATGCCAACCACGGTGAGCAGCAAACACACAGGTGCCGCCCACATTGGCGCGCCGGAGCGGTTACTTGATCGCACCGGCTACTTGATCGAACTCAACGCAGCAGTCGCCGCTAGGGCGCCCATCGACGTGCATACGTTGGTCGGCTTGCCACCGTCGAGACCACAAATTATTGCGGTGTAGACGTCGGCACCTTGTTGCACGGTCGACCCGGCCTTCGTGGTGGTGTCACCGATCTGGGTGGCGACATCCTCCGGCGACATTCCCGCCAAGATGCCTGGATCGCTCACCGAGCTCTTCTGAAGCCATTTGCCGCCGAAGTCGATGAAGGGGAAGCTGCCTCCCCCGAGCGTTTCCCAAAGTTTCGTTTGGTCGGCCGTGGGCGTTTCGAGTTGCTGCCCGAGACCGTCCTGGTCTTCGACCGGCACGAAGTCGATGTAATCGCTCTTGTAGGTCGCGCCTCGGTACGAGAGCGTCGGCGTATTCGGGCCAGCCTTGTCCGTCGCCGACGACTTCGTAGTTTTCAGATCGCTGAATGTGCCGAAGCGACTCAGCGCAACCGTCAACGGCCAGCGGGTGATGGCGCAGTAGGGGCAATACTCAGCGCCGATGTACAGAACCTGCGGCTTGCCGCTGGCGCCGGTCAAGGGACTGCCGGTAAGTCGCGATGGCGGGCCGCTCACATCCGACAAAGACGAGATCGGAAGGGTGATGGCCGCGGCCTTCTTGAGCCCGTCGGTCACCGTGGAAGACGCGGGTACCACGGGGTTGCCAGCGCCGACGACGGCCTTCTTCTTGTGCGTCAGGCCGTAGAAAACGATGCCGCCGATGAGGAGGATGACGACCAGCACCGCGGCACCAGCACCCATGACGTTGCGCCGGCGAACGGCTTTGGCCTCGGCCGCGCGGGCGGCCGCGATGCGCTCACTAGCGGCTCTCTTGGCTGCCAGTTTGGTCGAGGCGCGCTCGCCCTGCCGAGATGGATCCCGTCCGTCAGCCACGCGGCACCTCTCTGCTTATGGGCGGTCGCGGAAGCGACCGATCTCCATACTCCCGATGTGTTCTGTCAGCCTAACGGCTCGTCACTGGCGGCAGGTTCCTTGAGCGGACAACGAAAAGCGCCGGCCACGACGTAGGGCCGGCGCTTTCGGTCGTACAAAACTGCATCCGGGAGGAGGTGAAGCAGGGTGCGGCGGTGCCAATCAGTTGCTCACGCGCTGGTCGGGGATGCCCCCGAGTAGTGCGCGAACCTCGGTCTCGCGGTAGCGACGGTGACCACCGAGCGTGCGAATCGACGTCAGCTTTCCAGCCTTCGCCCATCGCGTGACGGTCTTCGGGTCGACTCGGAACATCGACGCCACCTCGGCCGGGGTCAGCAGCGGCTCGGCCTCAGGCGTACGGGTGCTTGCCAACGGAAACTTCCTCCTCGTCGCCGACGGATATCGGCTGATCAAATACTGCCGTTAGTGCAGGATGTCCGATATGGCCCGACCGGGTCATCCTGGGATTGTTGCGGATGAGATCGCCGTACGCCATTTGGCCCTGCTTCGTGCGCAATCGGCCGCGTTCTGCGCTCAAAATGACGTCCTAAGAGCGCGGGCCTCACGACGCGTGTTCGTGCGCCTGAATCTCGTCCCAGCGATCGCGCACCCCCGCCAACCGCTCGATCGCCTCGTCGACATTGCCCGCCCGCAGCTCGCCAAGGCCGAGACTGACGTCGAGTACGGACTCGTCGATGATGCCGACGCCAGCCGGCCCGGTTGAGCCAAGAGCGATCACGTCGAGCAGCGCGCCAAGCCCGCTGGCATCGAGCTCGAGCACCGAGCGCGCGTGGAATTCCTCGAGCCAGCGACCCAGTTCCTCGAGCTCACCAATCGGCAGCATCGCCGTCTCCGCGACCCGCGCAGCCGCAAGCGCCCGAGCCAGGCAGCGGCGCGCGTCCGACATCGACGCGCGGTAGCGCGAGACCCGCAGTGGCACCGGCGCGGCCGCTGGCATCGGTTGGTGGACGCCGGCGGCGCGCCCCTCGGCGTCCGCCTCAGTCTCGTCGTGCTGGCCCGCCTCGTGCTCTGGGTCGCCGCGGCGGCGCGATCGGGATGAGGTTGGCCGGGAAGTCGGATCAGGCTCGCGGTGACTGGGTTGGAAGGCGGCAAACCACGCGAGCGGTACCGACCAGCGGCAGCTGCGGACGTGCGGGCCGGTCAGCGAGCTGCGCTCGGAGACCAGTCGCGCCAGTTCGAGCGATGCTGCATCCACGACTCCGATGGGCAGAAACGACGGGAGAACGCCCGGCGGGATGTCGGTCTGAAACTCCTCGAGCGCGAGCAATGCCCGCCAGGTGAGCTCGGTCGGGCACACCCTGCAGTCGGCCGTCGGCAGCGTCGGGCTGAAGCACGATGCCGACCGGACGCGCGGCGCCGTCGGTCAGATCGGGATCGCTGACGACCCGCGCCGGCAGCGCGATCATCGCGCGCAGTGCCGCGTTGTGCTCGCGGGCGGCCATCTCGGCGGCAGTCGGCGGGCCGGCCGCGGCGACGGCCCGCCACCAGGCCCGCTCGTCGGCCGGAAAGGCCTCGAGTGGCTCATAGACCCGCAGGAACGACGCAACCGGGGTCGCGCCGACGCGTGCCATTGCCCGATCCGCTGGCCACCGTCGCATCGTTGCACGACCGAGACCGGGATGTCGGGAACCGGCGTACCCGAGAACGGGGCTGCCGGGGCGGACGCCGAGCAGGTAAGCTGTGCGGGCGGTGTCGGCGCCTCGGCGCGGCCGTCGCCAGTCGAAACATGTCGTCCGATGCGGGGCAACGGCCCCGACGAGGGGGTCGAGCCATGGGGCGCGGCCGGGCCAAGGCAAAGCAGACCAAGGTTGCTCGCGAGCTGAAGTACTCCAGCGGCGGCACGGATCTTGATGCCCTGCGCAAAGAACTCGCGAGCGGTTCAACGTCGCCCGCCGGCGATTCGCCGAGCGCGCTCGACGACGATCTCGACGAGCTGGACGACGACACCGACGACCTCGACGACAGTTACGGCGCGTCCGGCTCCCGCTAGTTCGTGCAGTTGAGGCCACGGCCGCGCGCGGCTTTCATCCCGTGAATCGCTTTGCTCTGCCGCACATTCACAACAGAGCAGGTCTGCCGCACATTCACAACAGAGCAGGTCTGGCGCACATTCACAACAGAGCAGGTCTGTTTTGAATGTGCGGCAGACCAAAGTGTCAGCGTTGGTCCTGTCGTACATCCGGCCAGCCCGATGTCAGCACCTGTCCGGCTGTCCGGCGCTCGCCGTAAGCGGTGACAGCACTCTCGCCGACGAACAGAGAACGCAACGACGCCGCCGTTCCGTCAGCTCGCGTAGTCGCCGAGGAGGGTGGTGTGGCCTGGTCCGTCGCCGCGATGCGCGCGGCCAGCCACCCAGGCGTGAACCCCACGGCCCGCAAGCACAGCGAGTGCGCGGTCGGCGTCGGTGGCACTGACCAACGCGACCATGCCGACGCCCATGTTCAGCGTGCGTTCGAGCTCAGGTCGTTGCACTGTCGCCGAGCCGACCGATCAGATCGAAGATCGGCGCCGGCGCCCACGTCGTCCGATCGATTTCGATGTCGACGCCCAGCCGGCAACACACGGTCGAGGTTCGCCGCCAGCCCGCCGCCTGTCACGTGCGAAAAGGCGTGGACGTCGACGCCTGGCGCATTGATCAACGCCAAGCAGTCGAGGCTGTAGATGCGCGTCGGGATCGAGCAACTCCTCGCCGAGCGTGCGAGCCGAGGTCGTCGACGTGCCGCATGCACGTCGTAGCCGGCGACGTTGAAGCAGCACGTGGCGGGCGAGTGAGTAGCCGTTGGAATGCAACCCGCTCGACGCCATCGCGATGACGACATCGTCGTCGCGCACCCGCTGCGCACCGAGCACTGCGTCTTCGTCGACGACGCCGGTGCCTGCACCGGCCAGGTCGTACTCGTCGGCTTCGAGCAGTCCAGGATGTTCGGCGGTTTCACCACCGATCAACGCGCAGCCGGCCTGGCGGCAACCTTCGGAGATGCCGCCCACGATCGACGGCGATGCGTTCCGGCACGACTTTGCCGCAGGCGATGTAGTCGGTCATGAAGAGCGGCTCGGCACCGCACACAACGAGGTCGTCGACGACCATGCCGACGAGGTCAATACCAATCGTGTCGTGCTTATCCATCGCCTGCGCGATGGCGACCTTCGTGCCAACGCCGTCGGTCGAGGTTGCGAGCAGCGGGTGTCGATACCTGCTGGTGTCGAATTTGAACAGACCAGCGAAACCGCCGATGCCGCCGACAACTTCGGGGCGGGTGGCCCGCGCGACCGACGACTTCATCAACTCGACCGCGCGATCGCCGGCCTCGATGTCGACGCCGGCGGCGGCGTAGGTTGCGGGTTCGTTCACGGCCGAGTGATCACGGCTGTTCGAGCGCTGTGTGCCCGCCGACAGACGGCACCGTGCTCATCAACGCATCGACCGGAGTGATCTCGAGCATGTTCTTGCCGACGAACGCGGGGTCGGGCAACACGGTCGGGTACTCGCCGTCGAAGCACGCGCGGCACAGGTTGTCTTTGGGCCGACCAGTCGCTTCGACCAATCCGTCGAGAGACACGTAGGACAACGAATCGGCGCCGATCGAGCTGCGAATCTCTTCGACCGTCAAGACCGTTCGCGATCAACTCGGCCCGCGTCGCGAAGTCGATGCCGTAGAAACACGGCCACTTCACCGGCGGCGACGAGATGCGAATGTGCACCTCGGTCGCACCGGCTTCGCGCAACATGCGCACGACCGCGCGCTGCGTATTGCCGCGCACGATCGAGTCGTCGACGACGACGAGCCGCTTGCCGCGGATGACGTCGCGCAGCGGATTGAGCTTCAGCCGGATACCGAGCTGGCGCAACGTTTGCGACGGCTGGATGAACGTGCGGCCGACGTAGGCATTCTTGACAAGCCCTGCGGCGTAAGGGATTCCGGACTCTTCGGCGTATCCGATCGCGGCCGGCGTGCCGCTGTCGGGCGTGGGCATCACGAGGTCGGCTTCGGCGGGCGCTTCGCGTGCGAGTTGCCGACCGAGCTCGACCCGAGTGGCGTGCACGCTGCGACCGTCGAGGCTCGAGTCGGGTCGCGCCAGGTAGACGAACTCGAAGACGCAGAACTTCGGATTCGGGCTCGGCGAACATCACCGAGCGTGGGCCGAACTCGTCGATCGCGAGCAACTCGCCGGGCTCGATCTCACGCACGTACGAGGCACCCACGATGTCGAGTGCGGCGGTCTCACTCGCCACCACCCAGCCGTGTTCGAGCTTGCCGAGCGCAAGCGGCCGCACACCGTAGCGGTCGCGGGCGGCGTACAACGTGGTCTCGTCCATGAACACGAAACTGAACGCACCCTCGACCTGCTTGAGCACCTCGACCGCCGCGTGTTCGAGGCTGCGATCGGGGTGGCTGGCCAGCAGCGCGGTGACCAGGTCGGTGTCGGACGTCGACCGCAGCGGCCGCCGATCGAACGCGATCTCGCCGCTCTCGGCTTGGGCCTTCTCGACGAGCTGTGCGAGGTCACCGGTGTTGGTCAGGTTTCCGTTGTGCGCCAACGCAATGCTGCCCATCGCGGTGGACCGAAATGTCGGTTGCGCGTTCTCCCAAACCGACGAGCCGGACGTCGAGTAGCGGGTGTGGCCGATCGCGATATCGCCGTGCAGGCTGGCCAGATTCGACTCGTTGAAGACCTGCGAAACCAGGCCCATGTCTTTGTACACAAGGATTTTCTGGCCATCGCTAACGGCGATGCCAGCCGACTCTTGGCCGCGATGCTGGAGTGCGTACAGCGCAAAGTAGGTGAGGTTCGCCACCTCTTCACCCGGGGCCCAGACGCCGAAGACGCCGCACGCGTCTTGCGGGCCCTTCTCGTCAGGAAGAAGATCGTGATTCAGCCGGCCGTCGCCACCAGGCACCTGCTGGGCTCCCTACACGGATATCGGCCGAGACGTGGGGCTTGCGAACTCCTCCAGTGTACGGGCCGCCGAAGGTGATCGGCCCCCCTCCTCGCCGATGTTCTAGAGGTCGGCGACTGTCAGGCTGATCTCGACCGGACCGATCGTCGTCCCGCTGGTGAGTCGTTGCACCTCGACGAAGGTGCCAGCGTCATTGCGCAGGACGACGAGTTCGTCGTTGGCAAGATCGACAAACCAGTACCAAGGCAAGCCGCCAGCTGCGTAAAGCTGGCGCTTGCGTCCCAGGTCGATGTGGCGCGTCGACCTCGAGAGCACCTCGACCACGAGCAAGGGCGGACTGCTCAACAACTTGTCGGGCGGAGCGGGCGCCACGACCGCTATGTCAGGCGCGAATTCAGCGTCCGGCAGCCGCCAGCCGACCCCGGCGAGGACGTCGAAATCGCGGTCCCGCGGCGCGGCGTTCAAAAGCCCACCCAACGCGATAACCACTCGGGCGTGCCGGTATGTGGTGCCGCCGGTCACGACGCAGGCACCATCCCACCACTCGGTGTGCGGCATCTCGGGCAACGCGTCGAATTCCTCGCGCGACATCGGCACAATGAGGACGCCGCCAGCGGGCGCCTGCAGTTCCATGAGGCGCACTTTACTGCCATCAGGTGGCACCGACGGCCGCCCACCACGAGTGCTCACCGACCACCACCAGGTCAATCATTTCAGACCTCGCAACCGAGAGCCGCGCTCTCATCTCCTCCCACAGCCGCCAGTCTTCGGCGCGCGGCTGGCCATCGGATCGCGGCACCGCGACGACTACGGCAGGGGCATCGACGTGGTCGACAACTTCAGCCAGCCCGTCGAGTTCGAGCGGCCCGAGCTCTTCGGGCGGAAGTGCCATCCCGTTCATCGGACGCCGATCTTCGTCGAGGAAGACCACCCACGTGCCGCCTTCGTCGGCCGACGATGATTGCAACCGAACACCGCGCGCGATCCCGTCGTACCAGTCCTTGTCCATCGCCCGAGTGTGCCCGCGGGACACCCCCCACGCGCGAGCCCGGCGTCAATCTGTGGACAACTAAAGCAGCGGCAGCAGATCGCTGATGTCGCTGCGCTCGCCACTGGCCCGGAGCCGTCCGTCACCGATCGCATCGCTCCAGGACAACCGGCCGGTCGATATCTGAACCCACGTGACGGCATCGGTCTCGACCACATTGGACGGCGTCCCGCGGGTGTGGCGTGGACCCTCGACGCACTGCACAGCAGCAAACGGCGGCACCCGCACCTCGACTGTGTGTCCCGGTGCTTTCGCCACGAGCGCGGCAAGCAGTGCCTTGGTGGCGATCTTGAGTGCCTCGCGGTCGGGTTGAACTGCTGGAACGAGATCGAGCCCGTGCACGACGCCTTCGACGCAGCGGGTGACCAAAAAGTCGTCGAGGCGCATCGGCGCGAGTCGAGTCGGGATCACGCGCGCCGGATCAGTCGTCGCAACGACTGCGGCCAGTTCGTCGACGGCGGCTCGCACATCGGCTCGCAGCTGGGTCGGTGTCTTGTCCCGGGCGCGTTCGCGAGTGCGAGCATCGACGTCGTCCGCCGCATCTCGTAGGCACAGCAGGTAGGCGGCGGCGTCGACCTCAGCCTTCGCGGGTGTCGGCTCGGCCAGCCAGCGCGCTGGCGCACCCGCGCACATCGCGAGATGCGCCACGAGGTCGGCGACCGTCCACCCCGGAAGGCCGCTCGGCCGGTCGAAGACGTCGTCGGAGAGATGGTCGACTGCGTCGGCAACGCTGCGCCATTGGGCGACACACGCGACTCCGGCGGCCGGCCCGTGATCGATCAGCTGCATGGCTCGACGCTACGTCGAGTCGGCGCGTTCACGTGAACGCGGCCGCCGCGTTCCGCGGAACGCGCCAGGGATCGTGATCATGCACGAATGTGGTAGCTCCCCACGCTGGCGCTACCACATTCGTGCATGATCACGCGCCGGCGCCGTCAGCCGAAGAGCGCGGCGAAAGTGCCCGTCGCGGCCGCGTCGAGTTCGTCGAGCGGCACCTCGAACAGGCCGGTGAAGCTCAGCGCTGCGCCACCGGTTACACCGAGTTCGGTCAGCTCGACGCCATGCGCAAGAGCGAGGCTGCGCACCGCGGCCAGGTGAGCGGCCGGCACCGCGACGACCGCCCGAGCGGCCGACTCGGAGAACAGCGCGACGAACGGATCGTCCGGCAGCGCGATCGACGCCCCGCGCCCACCGCGCCGGCACGATTCGACCAGGGCTTGGGCCAACCCGCCGTCCGACAAATCGTGGGCCGCCGAGACGAGACCGTCGCGGGCCGCGCTCTGCAGCACCGCCGCCAGCGCCCGCTCGGCGCCGAAGTCGACGACCGGCGGCCGACCGCCGAGGTGGTCGTGCACGACGTGCGCCCACTCCGACCCGCCGAACTCGGCGCCGCGTGCTGCCCAGCAGCACGATATGCTCGCCGTCAGAGCCAAAGTCGATCGGACGACGGGTGCGCACATCGTCGATCACACCGAGCACGCCGATCACCGGCGTGGGGTTGATCGGCGTGGCGCCGGTCTGGTTGTAGAAGCTCACGTTGCCGCCGGTGACCGGGATGCCGAGGGCGAGGCAACCATCGGCGATGCCACGGATCGCCTCGGTGAACTGCCACATCACCTCGGGGTCTTCGGGCGAGCCGAAGTTCAGGCAGTCGGTGATGGCGAGGGGGCGTGCCCCGGTTGCGGCGACGTTGCGATACGCCTCGGCCAATGCGAGCTGCGCGCCGGAGTAAGGGTCGAGGCGGGCGAAGCGGCCGTTGCCGTCGAGTGCGAGCGCGATGCCGAGCTGGCTCGATTCGTCGATGCGCACGACGCCAGCGTCGTGGGGAGTCGCCAGCGCCGTGTTGCCCATGACGTAGCGGTCGTACTGGTCGGTGACCCAGCCCTTGTCGGCCAGGTTCGGCGACGCGACGAGTCGCAGCAGCGTTTCCCGAAGCTCGGCGGGCGAAGACGGGCGCGGCGAGGGCGTTCGCGTCGTCGGCGTTGAGTGCATCGAGATCAGCCGGGCGACTGACCGGGCGGTCGTACACCGGGCCCTCGTGCGCAACCGTGCGCGGCGGCACGTCGACGACCAGCTCGCCGCGCCAGAAGATCTCGAGCCGCTGCGTGTCGGTCACCTCGCCGATGACTGTCGCGTTGACGTCCCACTTCGCGCAGATCTCCATGAACCGCGCGACCTTCGACGGCTCGACGACCGCGCACATGCGTTCTTGCGACTCGCTCATCAAGATCTCTTCGGGCGCAAGCGTCGGGTCGCGCAGCGGCACGGTGTCGAGCACGACGCGCATGCCGCCGGTGCCGGCCGACGCGAGTTCAGAGGTCGCGCACGACAAGCCCGGCGGCGCCGAGATCTTGAATGCCGGCCACCAGGTCTTCGGCGAAGATCTCGAGGCAGCACTCGATCAGCACCTTCTCGGCGAACGGGTCGCCGACCTGCACGCTCGGGCGCTTGCGCTGACCGGCCGCCTCGAAGGTCGCACTGGCCAACACCGAAGCGCCGCCGATGCCGTCACCGCCGGTGCGCGCGCCGAACAGCACCACCTGGTTGCCAGGCCCGGGCGCGGTGGCGAGCTTGATGCCGTCGGTGCGCATGACACCGACCGACAGCGCGTTGACCAGCGGGTTGCCGAGGTACGACGGATCGAAGACCAGCTCGCCGCCGATGTTCGGCAGGCCGAGACAGTTGCCGTAACCGCCGATGCCCGCGACGACGCCGGGCAGCACCCGCGCGGTGTCGGGCGCATCGGCCGGGCCGAACCGCAACGAGTCCATGACCGCGATCGGCCGCGCGCCCATCGTCAAGATGTCGCGCACGATGCCGCCGACACCGGTGGCCGCGCCCTGGTACGGCTCGACGTAACTCGGGTGGTTGTGCGACTCGGCCTTGAACGTAACGGCGTAGCCCTGACCGATGTCGACGACACCCGCGTTCTCGCCGATCCCGACGAGCAAGATGTCGCGCGCCTCGGGCGGTACCTTCTCGCCGAACTGGCGAAGATGCCTCTTGCTCGACTTGTACGAGCAGTGCTCGCTCCACATCACCGAGTACATCGCCAGCTCGCACGACGTCGGCCGGCGGCCGAGAATCTCTTTGATACGAGCGTATTCGTCGTCCTTCAGACCGAGTTCGGCGAACGGCAACACGACGTCGGGCGTGCGCTGCGGCGTTGGTTACCGAATCGATGTGGTTGATGTCGACGCGCTCGGTCACACCGCCACCAGCGACTTCAGCACGCTGGTGAAGAACGCAAGACCGTCGGACGACGGCCCGGTCAGGTCGTCGATCGCGTGCTCGGGGTGCGGCATCAGGCCGACGACATTGCCGGCCGCGTTGGTGATACCGGCGATGTCGCGCACCGAGCCGTTGGGGTTGCTGCCGACGTAGCGCGCGACCACCCGGCCCTCGGCCTCGAGTTGATCGAGGGTGGCGGTGTCGGCGACGAAACAGCCCTCGCCGTTCTTGATCGGAATGATCACGCGGCGTCTGGCTCGTATGCGTTGGTCCAGGCCGTGCTCGTGTTCTCGATAACCAGCGACTGGTCGGTGCAGCGAAAGTGCAGGTGCCCGTTACGCAACAACGCACCAGGCAACAAGTGCGCCTCGCACAGAACCTGAAAGCCGTTGCAGATGCCGAGCACCGGCAGGCCCGCGTGCGCGCCGGCGATGACCAGATCCATGACCGGTGAGAATCGGGCGATCGCACCGCAGCGCAGGTAGTCGCCGTAGGAGAACCCGCCCGGCAGCACCACGGCGTCGACGCCATGCAGGTCGGCGTCCTTGTGCCACAACGACACCGGCTCGGCGCCCGCTGCCGCCACCGCCCGCAAGGCGTCGCGGTCGTCGAGCGATCCGGGGAACGTGACAACGCCGACGCGCGCGGTCACGACGTGGCCCCTGGCGCGAGGCGGCCGCGGGTGGGGTTCCAGCCGATCGGTTCGTAGTCGGCCACGCCGTGCAACACGTAGGGGTCGCCAGCCATGATCACGCGGGCCTCGGCTTCGGTGGCCACGTCGAGCAACACGATGCCCCCGACCGGTGGCTGCTGCCGCCCGGCCGCCGACCACGAGACCGGCCGCTTCGAGACCGTCCATGAAGGCGAAGTGTTCGGCGCGCACGGCGTCGACTTCATCGATCGGCCGCCGGTAGGTCGAGACCATCAGGTACATCGCGGCTCAGGCCCCAGCTGGGGTGGCACTGCTCACCACGAAGTCTTCGATCACCGGGTTCGAGAGCAACGTGCTGGCCAGTTCCGTGATCCGCGCCAGCGCATCGGCGTCCGGCTCGGTATCGAGTTCGATCTCGAAGTGCTTCCCCTGCCGCACCGACGCGACGCCGACGTATCCCATGCGCCCGAGCGCCCCGACGATCGCCTGGCCCTGCGGGTCGAGAATCTCCGGCTTGAGCATGACGTCGACGACGACGCGGGCCACAGAAGTCTCCCGATCAAGCGTTGCGAACCGGCGGGCTGATGCGGTCAAGACTACCGGGCTGGGCCCGGGTGAACTCGGCCGGAATGGCCGCAATGAAAGAGTGCGGCTATGAGCGCATCGACCAGCGGTACGAACACCAGCGCGGACGCCGAGCGCGAACGCCTCGCCGCAGCTGACACCGCCCAGGCGGGCTGGCGCCGCTGGGGCCCGTATCTATCGGAGCGGGCGTGGGGCAGTGTGCGCGAGGACTACAGCGCGAACGGCGACGCGTGGGCGAACTTTCCGTTCGAGCACGCGCGATCTCGTACCTACCGCTGGAACGAAGACGGGCTGGCCGGGTTCTGCGACAGCGACCAGGACTGGTGCCTCGCACTCGCGCTCTGGAACGGCAACGATCCCATTCTCAAGGAGCGGCTGTTCGGGTTGACCAACAGCCAGGGCAACCACGGCGAAGACGTCAAAGAGCGCTATTGGTTCGTCGACGGCGTGCCGTCACATGCCTGGATGACGTGGCGGTATCACTACCCGCAGCAGGCGTTTCCGTACGCCGACCTGGTGGCCGAGAACGCGCGCCGCAGCCGGCACGAACCGGAGTACGAGCTCGACGACACCGGCGTATTCGCGCAGGACCGCTACTTCGACGTCACAGTCGACTACGCGAAGGCGGCCCCCGATGACGTGTGCATGCGCATCCGCGTGCGCAATGCCGGGCCCGACAGCGCAACGATCGAGGTGCTGCCGACGCTCTGGTACCGCAACACGTGGGCCTGGGGTTTGCCCAACGCCCAGCCCGAACCGACGATCACCTGCAGCGGACCGCAGCTGGTCGGCGTCCATCAGACGAGCGGCACTCTCACTCTTACCGGTGTCGCGACCGATTTCATCGAATCGGTGGCGTGCGACAACGAGACGAACTCGCAGCTGCTGTTTGGCACGCCGGGACGCTCGGGGTATCCGAAAGACGGGATCGGCGATCACATCGTGCACGGCGCGGCAACGGTCAACCCTGCGGGCGTCGGCACTAAAGCTGCCCTGCGCTACCGGCTGACCTTGGCGCCGGGCGAGACGCGCGAAATTCGGGTTCGTCTGCAAGGCACCGCCGGGACAGCAGATCTCGGCGACCGGCTTTGCGAGCGTGCTGGCTGCCCGATCGGCCGAGGCAGATGCGTTCTATGCCTCAGTGGTGCCAGCCGATGCGTCGGTGGCGGAGGCTCGTATCGTGCGGCAAGCCATGGCCGGATTGCTGTGGAGCAAGCAGTTTTACCACTACGACGTGCAGAGATGGCTGGAGGGCGACCCAGCGTCTCCGCCACCGCCAGCTGGTCGCGGCGACATCCGCAACGGCGGCTGGCTGCACCTGAACAACCACGACGTGTTGTTGATGCCCGACAGTTGGGAGTACCCCTGGTACGCGTCGTGGGATCTGGCCTTTCACTGCGTCGTGCTCGCGCACGTCGACCCGGAGTTCGCGAAGAAGCAACTGCTGTTGTTGCTGCGCGAGTGGTTCATGCACCCGAACGGCCAGCTACCGGCGTACGAATGGAACTTCGCCGACGTGAACCCGCCGGTGCATGCATGGGCAGTGCTGCGCGTCTTCGAGATCGCCGGCGGCGACGACTACGACTTCGTCGAGCGCGCGTTTCACAAGTTGCTGCTCAACTTCACCTGGTGGGTCAATCGCGAAGACCGCGACGGCAACAATCTGTTCCAGGGTGGATTTCTCGGGCTCGACAACATTGGCCCGTTCGATCGGTCGAAGTTGTCGCCTGACGCCGGCACGCTCGAGCAGAGCGACGGCACGGCGTGGATGGCGATGTACTGCCTCGACTTGCTCGACATCGCGCTGACGCTGGCCCTGCATGACCCGACGTATGAAGACGTGGCGACGAAGTTCTTTGAGCACTTCGCCCACATCGCGACCGCCGCCCGCAACCACGGCCTGTGGGACGACACCGACGGCTTCTTCTACGACCAGCTGCGGCTGCCGGACGGCGAACAACTCCCGGTGAAGGTTCGGTCGCTGGTTGGTCTGATCGCGGTGTGCGCGGTGAGCCATATCGGCGACCACGAACTGCAAGCACTGCCCGGATTCGCGACCAGGCTTCGATGGTTCCGGGCGAACCGGCCTGAGCTGACGACGAGTGTTGTCGAGACCGAGGCACGCGACACGTTGTTCGCGGTGGTCGAAGAGGCGCAGTTGCGACGGCTGCTCGCGCGCATGTTTGACGAGGCGGAGTTCCTTTCGCCGTACGGCATTCGGTCGATCTCGGCCTATCACCGCGATCATCCGTTCGAGTTCAATCTGGACGGCGAGTACTACCGCGTCGACTACGAGCCCGGCGAATCGACGACCGGGCTGTTCGGTGGCAACTCGAACTGGCGCGGTCCGGTGTGGCTGCCGCTGAACGCGTTGTTTGTCGAGTCGCTGCGACGGTTCGACCGGCACCTCGGCCCGTCGTTCACCATCGAGTTGCCGACCGGATCGGGTCGACAGGCGACGCTGGGCGAGGCCGCCGACGAACTCTCGGCGCCGCCTGGTGAACTTGCTGCGCCCCGACAGACGACGGCCGCCTCCCGGCGTCCGGCCAGCGCTCCTGGCCCGAAGGGCTGCTCTGGTTTCACGAGTACTTCCACGGCGACACCGGCGAGGGCTTGGGGGCGTCGCACCAGACCGGCTGGTCCGCGCTGCTCGCCCACCTGCTGTTGACCCGCTGATGTCTGTTCATCGGCCGGTCACGAGCCGTTGATAGTGTCAGTCAATTGCCGCAGATTTCTGCTGTCCACAGCCGTGGGTACGGCGCTGCGCAGGCGGAGCGGACGGCGGGATTGCGGTGCCGCGCGTGTCCTCCACACCTTGTCCACACTGCGCCCCCAGGTCCTGCGGCGTTGTGCACAGGTCACTCACATGGGCGTGTGCAGGCAGGCCTTCCGGCGCGAGGCTGGAGTCCCTAAGGTCCGGCAAGGCAGTTGCACGGTGTTCAGCGGTTCGCGCAGTGTCGCCGTTGAGCGGTTCGCCGTTGAGTGTTTTGTCGGACCCCTGCCGTATCTCTGTGATCATGAGTTCCAGATCGGAAGGCGCGGCCCTCGTGAGTGTGATCGAGCTTCCTGGCCAGTCGAGGGACATCGAGCGCACGCCACCGCAAGACATCAACGCTGAGCAATCCGTGCTCGGCGGCATGATGCTGAGCAAAGACGCGATCGCTGATGTCGTCGAGTCGCTGCGCGGCAACGACTTCTATCGGCCTGCGCATCAGACCATCTTCGACGTCGTGCTCGATCTGTACGGCCGCGGCGAGCCAGTCGACGCCGTCACCGTCGCGGCTGAGCTGACCAAGCGCGGTGAGATCGCGCGCATCGGCGGCGCGCCCTATCTGCACACGCTGATCTCGTCGGTGCCGACGGCGGCCAACGCGGGCTACTACGCGAAGATCGTGGCCGAGCGCGCGATCCTGCGGCGGCTCGTCGAGGCCGGCACGCGCATCGTGCAGCTCGGCTACTCGGGTATCGGCAACGAGGTCGACGACATCGTCGATCGTGCGCAAGCCGCGATCTACGACGTCACCGAGCGCCGCCAGACTGACGACTACAGCATCCTCGAGTCGCTGCTTGCAGCCGACGATGGACGAGATCGAGGCCAGCGGTCATCGCGGCGGCGGGCTTACCGGCGTGCCGACCGGCTTCGCCGATCTCGACGCGCTGACCAACGGCTTGCACCCCGGCCAGCTCATCGTCATCGCCGGCCGGCCGGCCATGGGCAAGGCCCTTGCGCTCGGCACGCCGCTGCCGACTCCCTTCGGCTGGACGACGATGGGCGAGGTCGTCGTCGGCGACTGGTTGTTGGGTGCTGACGGTCGACCGACGCAGGTGACCGCGGCGACGGGCGTGCTGCGCGATCGGCCCTGCTACGAAGTCGAGTTCGACGACGGCACCGTCATCGTCGCCGACGCTCAGCACCAATGGCTCACCGAAACTCGAGCGACCGTCGGGTCTGGGTGCGATGTCCGACACGACGCGCGAGGAAATTCGCGACGATCGCATGCACGAGCGTTGGCAGCGGCTGACCCGCGTCTACGATCACTCGGTGCCGACCGACGTTGCCCTTGCAACTCGACGAGCAAGATCTGCCCGCTGCCTCCGTACGCGCTGGGCGTCTGGCTGGGCAATGACGACTCGGCATCGAGCCGTTTACCAGCGACGATCCCGAAATCAGCTGGCACATCGAGGACGAAGCGACCGCGGTGCCGGTGTTCGATCTCGAGCTCGCTGGCGAGCTACTTCGACTCGATTGGCGTGCTCAACAACAAGCACATCCCGAGCACCTACCTGCGCGCGTCGGAAGAGCCAGCGACGGGCGCTGCTCGCCGGGCTGCTCGATACCGACGGCACCGTGTCACCCTCGGGGTGTGCAGATCACCTTGACTGACGCGCAGTTGGCACGCGACGTGCATGAGCTGGTGGTGAGTCTTGGCTACCGCTGCGGCTTCCACGAGGCAGTGCAGGTCGACGAAGAGTCGTCGACGGCGTTTACGACGTCGTTCACTGCCAACCGACAACCCGTTCCGGCTTGAACGCAAGCGGCTCGCGCTGAAGACGACGGCAACAAGGCACACGCCACGTATCGGCGCTCGTTTCATCGTCGACGTCCGACCGATTGCGTCTGTGCCGGTCAGGTGCGTCGAGGTCGACAACGAACCGCACCTGTATTTGGCCAGTCATTCCATGATCCCGACGCACAACTCGACGCTCGGGCTCGATATTGCTCGGTCGGCGTCGATCAAGCATGGTCAGACATCGGTGCTGTTCTCGCTCGAAATGAGCAAGCACGAAATCACCATGCGGTTGTTGTCGGCCGAAGCGCGCATCCCGCTACAGGCCATGCGCACCGGGCAGATGCGCGACGACGACTGGAAGAAGCTCACCAGTCGTCTTGGCGATGTGGCGAGTGCACCGATGTACATCGACGACTCGCCGAACCTGACCATGATGGAGATCCGAGCGAAGTCGCGGCGACTCAAGCAACGGCACGAGTTGCGGGTTGTCATCGTCGACTACCTCCAGCTCATGAGTTCGCACACCAAGGTTGAGAACCGGCAGCAGGAGGTCAGCCAGATCTCGCGTTCGCTGAAGCTGCTGGCGAAGGAACTTGAGGTACCGGTTATCGCGCTCTCACAGCTCAACCGTGGGCCTGAGCAACGCAACGACAAGAAGCCGCAGCTCTCCGACCTGCGAGAGTCGGGCGCGATCGAGCAAGACGCCGACGTCGTGATCCTGTTGCACCGCGAAGACATCTACGAACGTGAGTCACCGCGTGCCGGCGAAGCTGACCTGATTGTTGCCAAGCACCGAAACGGTCCGACGAACACCATCGTGGTCGCATTCCAGGGTCACTACAGCCGCTTCGTCGACATGGCCCCCGGCTAGCCGCGCGAGCTAGACAGCTGCTGAGGCCTCGTTGGTCTCCACGACCAGGTCGCCGATGCCGGCCGCGCGGGTGGCGTGGCGCGACTTCATCAAGTACATGTTGTGGTCGGCGTCGCCGAGCACGGTCGCGGCATCCGCACCCTTGTCAAGAGTGGAGACGCCGATCGACATGCCGACCGTGGCCACGATCGGGCCGGGCAAGATGAGCGGCTGGTCGGTCGCCCGCAACAGACGGCGAGCAAGGGCGGCGAAGTCCGAACTCGGGTCAGGCGGTACGACGATGACGAACTCGTCCCCACCCAGCCGGGCGACGAAGTCTTCGCCGCGTACGGTCCGCTTCAATCGGCGTCCGATCTGCACGAGTACTGAGTCGCCAGCGGCGTGACCGTGGGTGTCATTGACGGCTTTGAAGCCGTTGAGGTCGCAGAAGACGACCGATGCGCCGCTGCCTTCCATGCCGGCCAGGTGCTCGAGCAAGCCGGCGCGGTTCGGCAGGCCGGTGAGTTCGTCGGTGATCGCGCGGCTGCGCAGCATGTCGAACTCGTTGCGGGTCACGGTCACATCGACGCCGACGCACGCGACAAGAACCGGTGACTGCGACATCCGGGTGATCGACCACGCCACACTGCGGCGTCCGTGTTGCACGACGAGCGGCAGCTCGTGCTCGTGCGCGAACGGCATGCCCGAGCGGATCGCATCGCGGAGCGCCCGGCGAAACTCAGGGACTTCACGCGGGACGACGACGCTGAGCGCCTCGCGGCCGTGCACGTCCGACTCGGCGATGTCGAGGGCGGCGCAGGTTGCCGGATTGGCCGAGACCATCCGCTCGTTGCCGTCGACGATGATCAGCAGCGCGTCCGACGCATGCCAGAAAAGGTCGGCCGGAGTCGTCAAAACCAGCGGGTGCCAGGGTCGTCACGGTGCCTCCAGGACTTAGATCGCCACCCCCCATCGGCAGGCGGACGGCGCGCTGTAGAGGTTTCGGCGTCCCGCTGCGCCAGCTACAGCCGTCTCAATGCGGACGTCGAACAGCGGGCGTCCAATCGGCCCTTACCTGACCCGAACAGAACGCCGATACAACGGCTGACCTGGGGGCTCGATAACGGAGGGGTCAGCATGAGTCCAGCATCCGAGGAGAGCACCATGAACCGCATCACCACGGCAACGGCCGGCCTCGCCGTCGCAGCCGTCAGTTTCGCCGGCTTGTCGGGCACCGCATTTGCGGACTCGGCTTCGACGACCCCGTCCACCGCCTCATCCACTGCGTCGCCGTCGGCCACACCGGCGCACGGCACCGCCCTGGCCGTCATCAAGGCCAAGGCGGCCGCCGCGATCACTCGCCGGCTCTCGGCGATCTCGGTCGCCGTCAACGACATCAACAACAGCACGGTGATCTCGGCCGGCGACAAGACGACGTTGCTCGCCACCTTGAACGGCGACACTTCAGGTCTCACCGCACTCGGAACGACGATCGCTGGCGACACCACGGCCGAGCAGGCCGCGACTGACTACCAGACGATCTTCACCGGCTACCGCGTCTTCGCCCTTGCGCTGCCGCAGGTGCACTTCGCCGCCGCCGCCGACAGCATCACCGGCGTCGTCCTGCCGAAGCTCACCGACGCCCAGACCAAGTTGGCCGCGCTGCTCGCGGGCGTCGACTCGGGTAAGAACACGCCCGCCGTGCAAGCCGCGATGGCCGATCTCGCCACCCAGATCACCGCGATCGGTGCGGCGACGGACGGACTCTCGGCCACCGTGCTGGCCTTCACGCCGGCGCAATACGACGCCAACCACGCGCTGCTCTCGCCCTCGCGTGCCGCGCTGGCGACCAGCCGCAACGACGTGAAGACCGCCCGCGCGGACATCACGACGGTGACGAAGGCACTCAAGTGACCGTGACAAGGCGCTCAAGTGATCCGACGTCAAGCCGGTCTGGCGGTGGTCGGCGTCACGGTCCTCGTGACGCTGACCACCGGCTGCTCGCCCCGCCAGGCCGCGACCAGCACGCCCCGGAACGGCAGCACCGCCCCCGTTTCAGCAGTGAGCTCGGCAGCACCGAGCCCCGCCGACGTCGTCGTACCCTCCGCGCCGGCCGTCGCGACGCCGTCGACCCCGGATGCGGTCACCGGCACGACGCCGACCGCGGTCGCACCGACTGCGGCGCCCGCGGGTGCAGCCGGCTCAGCGGCGGCCGCGAGCACGCTCGCCGAGGTCAACAAAGACCTCGCGGCCATCGACAGCGGCACCTCGTCGACCGACAAAGAGCTCGCCGCTGGCGACTCCGCTCGAGCGCAGGACGACGAGAACTAGCTCGGACGACGCGCCCGGGGGACGCCGGGGGAGTGAGCGCTTACCGGACAAATGCGGCGGCGCAGGCTACCGTCCATAGGTCATGCGTTCACTTCCCCGGCGCGTCATGGCACGCGTATCCCTGGTCGCTACGACGGCATTCGTCGTCAGTGCCACCGCTCTGGCTGCGCAAGGCACGTCGGACGCCGCTGGTGTCATCGGCGGCGGATCGCTGGCCTCTCGAGGCACTGTGATCAATCGCTCGGCCACGGTTCCGGCGCTACCCCCCACCACTGCCACCGCGTTCATCGTTGCCGACGCGACCACCGGCCAGGTGCTAGCGGCGCGCGACGCCCACGGACGGCTGGCTCCCGCAAGCACGTTGAAGGTCCTGACCGCCGTCACGATGTTGCCGCGGCTCAACCCGACCAGCGTCGTCCGAGGCAGCACCACCGCGGCGAACACCGAGGGCACCCAGGTCGGCGTCATCGCGGGTGCGCGCTACCGCGTCAGTGACCTCTTCACGGCAATGTTGGTGATGTCGGCCAACGACGCTGCGGTCTCGATCGCGGACGCCGGCGGTGGCCTCAACACCACACTGAGCCGTATGAATGCCGAAGCGCTGCACCTGCGGGCAGCCGACACGGTGGCCCACACGCCGAACGGCCTCGATGCGCCCGGCCAAACGTCGTCCGCTTACGACCTTGCTTTGATCTTTCGCGCCGGACTTGGCGATGCCGAGCTTTCGGCACTACCTGTCACTGCGTAGCGCGATTTTCCCGCTGGGTAACGGACAGTCGTACCGGATCTATTCGCACGACCGATTGCTCACAAGCTATAGCGGCATGATCGGCGGCAAGAACGGCTACACGATCGCCGCCAATGCGAGCTTCGTCGGCGCGGCCACGAGGGGCAAGCACACGATCATCGTGGCGGTGATGCGCGACCGGCCCGACTTTTGGCCGGAGGTGCAGTCGTTGCTGACCTGGGGATTCGCAGCGGACGGGCACGTGGCGCCCGTGGGCTACCTGGTCGCTCCGCGCACTAGACTGTCGAGCCAGCGGCTCACCGGATGTGTTGAGCCAGCGGCTCACCCGGATGTGTTGAGCCAAAAGGCTTATTTCTCCCTGCCAGCGGCCGAACAGGCCAGCGTGGACCAAGGGAGAGCGATGACCGCCAACGCGACCGAAACACTGCCCGGCACCCAACCTGACCGGCGCCGGCTGGGCGACGTGCTCCTCGAGCGCGACCTGCTTACTCCCGAGCAACTCAACGAGGCGCTGGCCGAACAGCAAAAGCTGGTCGGGAAGGATCGCAAGCGACTCGGCAAGCTCATCGTCGAGATGGGCTTCCTGACGGAACGCCAAATCGCGGAGGCGCTCGCCGAGCTGTTGGCGCTTGATCTACTCGACGGCGGCGATCTCTCGGTGCCGATGGAAGTTGCGCGCTTGCTGCCGCGACAGGTCGCCGAACGGGCGCGCGTGCTCGTGCTGGGCCGCACCATCGACGGCTTGCGCATCGCCACGGCAGACCCGACAAACGTGGTCGCACTCGACGACGTCCGGGCCTACACCGGCTCGCATACGCTTTCCCTCGTCGTCGCGACCGACTCGATGATCCAAGAGCACATCGCCCGCATCTGGTCCATGGGCGCCGACGCCGGCGCGATGTTGAAGATCACCGACGACGAGGCCATCGACGAGCAGCTCGAAGAGGCGATGCTGGCAAAAGTCGCCGATCAGGCTCCGACGGTGAAACTGCTCAACGACTTGCTTTCGGACGCCGTGCGATTGGGCGCGAGCGACATCCACATCGAACAGCAACACGACGGCATCTGGATTCGGCACCGCATCGACGGTGTACTGCGCGACGTCACCCGCGTGCCCAAGGGTGCTGCGGCCGCACTGGTGAGCCGACTCAAGATTGTGTCGGGCATGGACATTGCGCAGCGACGCTTGCCGCAAGACGGCCGCATGAAGATCCCCGCCAACGGTGTAATGGTCGACGCCCGCGTCAGCTCGTTGCCGGCCGTGCATGGCGAAAAGATGGTCGTCCGGCTGCTACCGGACTCCGAGCGCATGACGTCACTCGACGGCACTGGCATGGAGCCCATCCAGTTCAAAGAACTGGTCGAAGCAACCACCGCCGCACAAGGGCTCGTGCTGATCACCGGGCCGACCGGGTCCGGCAAGACCAACACGTTGTACTCCGTGCTCGCCCAAGTCGCCACCCGCGACAAGAACGTGATCACGCTCGAAGACCCGGTCGAAATTCAGCTGCCTGGCATCACCCAGGTGCAGATCCACGAACGTGCCGGGCTGACGTTTGCTCGTGGTTTGCGTTCGGTGTTGCGGCAAGACCCCGACGTCATCTTGGTCGGTGAGGTTCGCGACAGCGAGACCGCGAGCCTTGCGCTCGAAGCATCGCTCACCGGCCACCTCGTGCTGTCGACGCTGCACACGAACAACGCGGCCGCGGCCGTTACTCGCTTGGTCGACATGGGCGTCGAACCGTTCCTGGTCGCGTCTTCGCTCAGCATGGTGGTTGCGCAACGACTTGTTCGACGTCCGTGCGAAGCGTGCGCGGTGAACTACCAGCCATCGCCCGAGCTACTCGATCGGCTTCGCATCACCCGCGACGAGATCACGGGTGGCGCGCCGCGTCGCGGCACCGGATGCATGGAGTGCAGCGGATCCGGCTACAAGGGCCGGATCGGCATCTTCGAGGTGCTGCCCATCGACTCGGCCGTGCGACAGGTGCTGCTCAAGACACCCACCGAAGCTGCGGTGGGTGCGGCGGCGCTGGCCAACGGCATGATGACATTGCGCACCGCAGGCCTGGAGAAGGCCATGCGCGGCGAGACCACCTTTGAAGAGGTCTTGCGCGTCTCTTAGTCGAGCAGGTGCGGTTCGCCAACTGAACGGTGTCGTTCAGCCGTGCCTTCACGAACGCTGAATTCCCTTACGGCACAGCCGAAACCCGCGAGCGCACGGTCAGCGACCCATGAGAGGGTAGGCGTCGGCGTCCTCGTCGGAACAGGGCGCGCCATCGATTGTGAGGCGCTAGATGTCGCGGCGAGGCTGGTTGCTCTTCATCGCCATGTCGGTCATCTGGGGCATTCCCTACCTGCTCATCAAGGTGGCGCTGCGCGATCTCACGCCGGGCACCCTGGTGTTTGCGCGAACGGCCATCGCCGCCGTCCTGCTGGTACCGATCGCCGCCCGCCGCGGCATGCTTCGGCCGCTGCTCGCGAAGTGGCAACTGATGTTGGTGTACACCGTCGTCGAGATCGCCGGGCCCTGGTTCTTGCTGTCGCGCGCTGAGCAGCGCCTGTCGAGTTCGTTGGCCGGACTACTCGTCGCGTCAGTGCCCCTGATCGGGGCGGTCGCCGTCGCCATCAGCCGCAAGAACGACCAAGACAAACTCGATGGACGCCGATTGGCCGGCCTCCTGATCGGGCTCGGCGGCGTCGTCGTACTCGTTGGCGTGGACGTGAAGGGCAGCGATGCGTGGGCGGTGGTCGCGATCGGCATCACCGCTATCGGCTACGCCACCGGGCCGATCCTGATCTCCCGGCACCTTTCCGACCTCCCGACGCTCGGCGTGGTCGCGGCATCGTTGGCCCTTGCCGCCATCGGGTACGCGCCGGTCGCCGCGACCGAGTGGCCCAGCCACCTCAGCGCCAAGGTCATCTGGTCGGTGCTCGGGCTGGCATTGGTGTGCACGGCCGTCGCGTTCATCGTGTTCTTCCGACTGATCGCCGAGGTCGGGCCGGCGCGGGCGACCGTGATCACCTATGTCAATCCGGCGATAGCCCTGCTACTCGGCGTCCTGCTCTTGAACGAGCCGTTCACGGCCGGCATCGCCATCGGCTTCCCGCTCATCTTGGTCGGCTGCTTCTTCGCCACCTCGCGCAACCGCGTTCGGGCGGCGCGCGGGGGCGACGGAGTCCGCGACATGGCGGCGGTGCCCGAGGCCGTCGAACCCTAGGCGATCTAGTCGCCCGTGCTGCCGTCGAGTTGTTCGCGCAGGATGTCGGCGTGCCCGTTGTGGCGGGCGTACTCCTCGATCATGTGTGCGTACACCCAGCGCAGATCATGCACGGTGTGCCGCACCGGATGCGTGAACGTGTCATCGAGATCCGCATCAGCTGCTGCTGCGTCGGCAAGGACAACCTCGTGATCGAACGTGGCAAAGTCGGCCTCTGCACCAGCCGCGTCGGTGAGGTCGAAATCGCCGTCCGGGAACTCGTCGGTGCAATACAGATAGCCCAACTCGGTGTTGCCGGCGAAGCGAGTCCGGAACCACGAGCGCTCGACTTCGGCCATGTGCCGCACCAAACCAAGCAACGACAAGGACGACGGCGGCGATGGTCGCAGCACCAACTGTTCGCCGGTGAGGCCCGTGCACTTCCACAGCAAGGTGGCACGGTGATAGTCGAGCCAACTCTGCAGCGAGATGCGTTCGTCGCTGATCGTCGGCGGATCCGTTCGCTGCACCGCTGGCGCCGTCCAGGTCACAACAGCGACCTTAGCCCTGGCCGGCTCCAACCATCGGAGTGTTACGGGTGCTATGGCAACATCAACGCTCCGATGGTTGGCGAGTGTGGCGGTCGGTGCCGGGTTAGCCTGGTCAGATGGCCCGACCCACGCGAGCACTGCGCCTGCTTGCTCTCGCACTGTGCGGCGCGGTTGTGGCCGGGTGCACAACCGCGCATCACCCCACGAGCGCGGCGGCGTCGACCGCAGCTCCAGCGGTGAGCAGTGCCGCGTCGAGCAGTCCGCCGGCCGACAGTGTCGCGCCACGTAGCCTCGCGGCGAGTAGCGACGGCGCGAGCCCGACCGCGAGCGAACTAGCGGCGACCTCCGAGCCGGCGTCCGCACCAGCGACGCCAGCCGTAGCCGCCGCGCCGACACCCACCGCGACACCCAAGCCGACACCCACGCCCAAGCCGACGCCGACCGCCGTCCCAACCCCTCCACGCGCCGCCGGCCGCCGCTGCTGGTAACCCAACTCGCCGATGTTGGCAACGCGGAGCAAGTGGTGATCGTCACGTCGACCAGTTGGTCATCGACGGCAGCGACCGTGCAAACCTTCGAGAAGGACGCCGGGGTGTGGCACGCCGTGTTCGCGCCGATGGCCTCGCTCATTGGCCGGAGTGGATTCTCGGCGAACCGCACCGAGGGTGACGGCACGACCCCGACCGGCAAATATTCGTTCGGCACGATGTTCGGTCAGCAGCCGAGCCCTGGGGTGAAGTTCCCCGTATCGCCGACCTGATGCGCAGTCGGTCTGGGTCGACGACAACGCATCGCCGTACTACAACACCTGGCAAGAGAACGCAGCACTCAGCGGCGAGCACCTAGCGTCGAGCGGATACGCCCGCGCGTACGCCTACGCGGCCGTCATCAACTTCAACATGTCGCCCGTCGTGCCACACAAGGGCAGTGCAATTTTTCTGCACGTGAGCACGGGAAATCCGACGGCGGGCTGCGTGTCAGTGGCGCAGTCGAATCTGCTCGAGATTTTGCGGTGGCTCGACCCGGCGCGCGATCCGGTCATCGTGATGGGTCCGACCTCGGTGATCCGCACGTATTAGATCACTGGCAACGAAAACGACCGCTCAGGCGACCGGGCGGTAGCGATCGACCGACGCGACCGGACTCTTCTGCTCACCGGCAATGTTGAGCACGACGAATCCCCCCTTCGCGACAGTGCCATCCCACACCGCCCGCGCACTCAACTGCGCACAGACCCGTTGCAACAGCGCAGGGATCACTTTGCCTTGACTACACACAGCAGTCGCCGGGCCGCCGAGCAACGCGATCAGGCGCTCGGCGGCACGTTCGGGTTTGTTCGCGTAACCGGTCTCGGAGAACAGCGCCTCAGTTTCTGCTGCCAACCGGCGCACAAACAGAAACGGCTCGACGGTCTCGCGACAGCGCACGACGTCGGCCGTCACGACTCTTTCCACCCCAAAGGCTTCGAGCACCGGAACCAGGTTGAGTGCTTGCCGTCGGCCGCCGTCGTCGAGCGGGCGCTCGTCGTCGTCGCCGTTGAATGACGACCGCTCACCGGCACTACCGTGCCGCACGATGACGAAGGGCGTCGTTGCGCGTGCGTCGGCGACGAACGCCTCGACGATCGGCTGGTCGCGGTCGGGTTGGAGTTCGAGGAGGGCCTCGGCCGGCGACATCCATTTGACGTCGTCGACTTCGTCGGTCACTCCGAACTCACCGGATACGGCCTCGATCGCCCAGTAACTCACTCGCTTGGGGATACCGTCCTTCAGATAGTGGATCTCGCCCAGAGAACGACCCGGGCGGCCCTTGAAGCCGGTTTCTTCTTCGACCTCGCGCACCGCGGCGACGACCGGGTGCTCGAACCGGTTCAGTTTGCCTTTCGGCAACGACCAGTCGTTGTACTTGGGTCGATGCACAACCGCGATCTCAGGGTCACCGGAACTCGATGGTCGCCACAACACACCCCCGGCGGCTTCGATCCGGCGCTCGGTTGATGCCCCCATCAGATGACGGCCGACCCGTCAGCAGGAGTGGCGTCGGCTGGAAGTAAGTCGGCCGCAGTTAAGTCGGCCGCAGTTAAGTCGGCAGGGCCGTACACCTGCGCGAGCTGGTGGGCCTTGATCAGCTCCGCCTGAAGATCGGCACCGCGCACATAGGTGAACCTACCGTCGGTCGCGAGCTCCCAAGCGGCTACCCCGGCCGACATTGCACCGTCGAGAATTCCGGCAAGGATGCGCCGCGACTCAGGATCGGACACCCGCACGAGTGCCTCGACTCTGCGGTCGAGATTGCGGTGCATCAGGTCGGCGCTGCCGATCCAGTACTCGTCGTCGCCGCCGGCACGGAACCGCAGAATGCGCGAGTGCTCAAGGAATCGACCGAGCACGCTGCGCACGCGGATGTTCTCTGACAGACCAGGCACGCCGGGTCGTAGCGCGCACATGCCGCGGATGATGAGGTCGACGGCCACGCCGGCGCGTGACGCCGCGTAAAGATCGTCGATCAACTCTTCATCGACCAGGCTGTTGAGCTTCATCGTGATGCCGCTCGGCAGGCCGGCGGCCGCGTTGGCGGCCTCGCGACGCACCATCAACGCAAGCTCGGGACGCATGGTGTCGGGCGCGACCAGCAGTGTCTTGTAGGGCTCAGGTCTGGTGTAGCCCGACAAATGATTGAACAGGTCGGCGACATCACGACCGACCGCCGGGTCAGCAGTCAACAGGCCGACGTCTTCGTAGATGCGCGCTGTTTTCGGGTTGTAGTTGCCAGTACCGAGGTGGGCGTAGCGACGCAGCGATCCATCAGATTCGCGGCGCACCACCAGGCACAGCTTGCAGTGCGTCTTGAGCCCGACCAGCCCGTACACGACATGGCAGCCGGCCTGTTCGAGCTTGCGAGCCCAGCGAATGTTGGCTTCTTCGTCAAAGCGCGCCTTGATCTCGACCAGCACCAACACCTGCTTGCCGGCACGGGCTGCGTCGATCAGCGCATCGACGATCGGTGAATCACCGCTGGTGCGATACAGCGTCTGCTTGATCGCCAGCACACTCGGATCAGAAGCCGCCTGCTCGACGAACGCCTGCACGCTGGTGGCGAACGAGTCGTACGGATGCTGCACCAAGATGTCGCCACTGCGCAGAGCAGCAAAAATATCGCGGACGCCGTCGCCGTCGGCGTTCACCAACCGCGCATGTGTCGCGGGCACGAACGGTTCGTAGCGCAACTCGGGGCGGTCGAGATCGGCAATGCCCCACAGGCCGGCGAGGTCGAGCGGCGCAGGTAGGCGATAAACCTCGTTTTGATTGACGCCGAGTTCGCGCACCAGCAGATCGAGCACGCGCTCGCTGGTCGTCGCTTCGACCTCGAGGCGCACCGGCGGACCGAATCGGCGGCGCAACAGTTCGCGCTCGAGCGCCTGCAAGCAAGTTGTCGGCGTCGTCTTCGTCGACTTCGAGGTCTTCGTTGCGGGTGACCCGGAAGGTGTGACTCTCCAACACCTCCATGCCCGTGAAGATCATCGGCAAGTGTGCGGCGATGACTTCTTCGATCGTGACGAAGCGACCATCGGCGAGCGGCAAGAAACGCGCGCAGTACCTCGGGCACCTTGACCCTCGCGAACCGTTCTTCGCCGTTCGTCGGATCGCGCACGACGACGGCGAGGTTCAGTGAGAGCCCCGAGATATACGGGAACGGGTGGGCAGGGTCGACTGCGAGCGGCGTCAGAACCGGATGCACGCTCTCGCTGAAGAACCTCGCCAGCAGACTGCGATCGTCGGCGTCGAGATCCTTCCATCGCAGCAGCCGGATGCCGTGGTCGGCCAGCTCAGAGCGGACGTCGACCACGAACGTGCGGGCATGCTCTTCCGCGAGCAGGTGCGCGTGCGTCGACACCAATTCGAGCTGGTCGCGAGCCGACAAACCGCTGGGCGCAGTGACCGCGATGCCGGTCGCGATGCGTCGCTTCAGGCCGGCGACGCGCACCATGAAGAACTCGTCGAGGTTGGTCGCGAAGATGGCCAAGAAGCGCACGCGCTCGAGCAACGGAACGTCAGGATTGCTCGCGAGCTCGAGCACGCGACGGTTGAAGTCGAGCCAGCTCGCCTCGCGGTCGATGAACCGGTCAGCCGGCAGGTCGGTCGCGCGTGCTGTGGTGCTCGGTCACCGCCTCATCGAGCGCCTCGACCAGCTCGTCGCCGTATCGCGGGGCGTCGGGAGATGTGCTCGATTGCGATAGCTGTGTCACGTCGTCCTCACCGAAGGCCTAGCCGTACCGCCTAGCCTCTCATCATCACCCGGGCAGGCGCCGCCAGACATGAGCAGGGCGGAGCGCCGGGTGAAGGCCGGGCAAACAGTCGGTGAACGAAGATCAAGCCGACTGGAGCCGGGTGAACGTCAATGACGTGGGCCAGCGCAACGTCAGCGACTGGCCCGCGGTGAGCTCGAGCCACCTCGTCGAGGCGGCCGCCAGCGAGCCGACCGCGCGAGCAAGCACGTCAGCGCGAATCTCGGTGGCGTCGAGCAACGGCCACGGGCCGGCCAGCGGGGCTGGTCGTCGTCCGAGCTGTCGTTCCCATTCGGCCGTGCAGATCGCGACGAGCGCGACCGCACGGCCGACGTCGCCGCGACCAGTGACGCACAGCCGATGCGCGCGGGCCGCCGACCGCGGGCTGCGATCGGCTTGGCGCCGCCCAGAACATGCCAGCGTCGCCCCCGGCCGCGAGTTGGCCGAAGATGGCCAGCCTGAGGCCGAAGTCGCGCTCGACCACGAAGTGCGCGATCTCGCGGGGGACGGCCTCGAAGGCGGCCGCGTGCACGCGCAGCCGGGCGGGCGCAGCGGTTTCACGTGTGACGTCGACGCCGTAGCGGCCACCGCCATCGCGAGAACAGACGAGCTTGGTGAAAGTGGCCTGCACACGTTGAGGGTACGGACCGACGCGGCCGCGGCGCAGGTAATATTCGCCGCGTTTCGGCCGCGGCGACAGTGACAGCGCCGCCGCGATTCGGCCGCGGCGCGCGTGAACGCGTCGCCCCGCCGTCAGTTGCGGTGGACCTCGATGTTGAAATCGGCGGTTCCGAGGGCCGAGTACACGTACACCCACAGCACGACGTAGGCCTCGATCCCCCGGGCGCTGTCGATGCCCCCCAGGTCGATGATGCGCCCGGCCGGCCAGCCGAAGCTGGCCAGCAGATCACGCACTTCCGCCTTGGCCTCCTCGTCGTCACCCGACATGAACAGGCTGTGCGCGCCCGGCACGCGGGCTGGGTCGACCATGACGGCGGCGTTGACGGTCGCGAGCGTTTTGACGACTTTGACGTCGGGATGCGCGCGTTGCAATCTCGCCGCCAGGCTGTCGGTGCTGGGCACCGACAGCGACGGTGGGAAGCCATTGGAGAAGTCGAGCGGTTGCGACACGTCGATGAGCACTTTGCCGGCCAGGTTCTCCGCTCCGGCAGCCGCTACCGCGTGCGGAGTGCCGTCACCCGAGGTCGCGTTGATGAGCACGTCACCGAAGGCGGCCGCGTCGCTGAAGGTCCCGTGACTGGCCCGCCCGCCGGCGTCCGCTGCGTTTGCTGCAGTGACCCAGGCGGTCGCGTCGGGGTTCGCGGTGTCGCGCGTACCCATCTTCACCGAATGGCCGAGCTGGAGAAGTTTGTTGCCGAGGGTCTGCCCGACGAAGCCGGTGCCGAAAATGCCGTAGTTCGCCATGCCCGCCAACCCTACGGGCGGACGGCCCCGCTCGGCGAACCCCAGATTGCCTGCACCTGAACGTCGGTGCCCGTGTGCGGGGCGTCGAGCACCTTGCCGCCGCCGACGTAGATGCCGACGTGGTAGGCCGGGCGGCCCCAGAAGATCAGATCGCCGGGCTCGAGCGCCGAGAGCGACACCTTCACGCCCTCGCGCTGTTGATCCGCCGCCGAGTGCGCCAGCGCGATGCCGGCGGCCGCGTAGGCGCGCATGGTGAGGCCTGAGCAGTCGAACGTGCTGGGGCCGGCACCGCCGAACCGATACGGCTTGCCGAGCTGGGAGAACGCAAACGCGAGCGCCGCACTGGCATGGCTGCTGGCCGGCGCGAGCGCGGGTGCCGCCGAGATCGTGGTCGCGGCCGTCACGACGTTGAGCCGCGCTTGGGCCGCCTTGGCGGCTTTCGTTGCCAAAGCCTGGCGGGCCAAAGCCCGTGATGCGATGAGCTGCCGGGCGACTGCGGCATTCCTTACCGCCAGCGCGGCTGCCTGCTGCTGCGCGGCCGCTTGTTCCTGCGCAGCTTGCGTCGTCAAGTGACCGAGTACGCCCTGCTGCTGGCCGAGCACCTTGTCGACCGCGGCCTTGGCCGTAGCCAACTGGGTGGTCGCCGCTTGCTGCGCCAGCGCCGCTTGTGTCGCAGTGGTCTGGGCGGCTTCGAAGTCACGGTCGGCGTTCACGGCTTTAGTGAGTGCCGCCGACTCGTAGCTGCCGATCTGTTGCAGCATCTCGCCTTGGCGCATAAACGTTTGCGGGTCGTCGGCCAGGAACGCCGCCAGCGCGGGCGACGCCGTGTTGCCCTTGTAACGGGCCACTGCGAATGCCTCGACGCCGACCCTGGCCGCATCGACCTTCGCCTGCTGTACCGCTTCAGCGGTGCGTGCAGCGGTCGCCTGGGCCGTCAACGTCGTGACCGCGATCTGTGCCTCGTCGTAGGCCTCGACGGCCTGATCGGCCTGGATCGCCAGCGCGTCGACCTTTTGCTGGGCGGCGGCGATGGCCGCGGTCGTCGAACCTGAGGCTCCGCTGCCGGCAGCTAACGCCGGCGTGGCCGGGAGCAGGACGGCAGACAGAACGCACGACGCAGCGACGAATCGCTTGGACAGAAACCGCACGCAGGAAACCCTTCTCCGTCGACCGCCTACCGGGTTAGCTGACGGATTCGGGCGGGAGGTTCGCCCTACGGCCTCGCGGCCGATTCACCCCAAGATCACTAACCTTTGGTTCCCCGGCCCCGCGTTCAGCGGGTTCGGCGGTGGCCCGAACCGCCACCTTCAAGTGGCAAGTCGGGCCGCCAGAACCATAACCGGGGCCTGACCAAGGTCACAACCCGTGGGTGGCGACGCTGAGCGCGGCGCCGTGCGGATTCATCCGAAAGAACTACCGCGGACGGCGGAGGGGCTGGCCCAGCCGGACGCCGCCGGATGCAGCGTCGGCCGCGTTCCGCGGAACTCGGGGCGCGGGGCCACGTTCGCGGGGGTGGGGCCAGGAAACCGTCCAGGTTGTGCGTTTGCTGCCCTCCCAGGGCGGTAAACGCACTCGCTGTGCGCAGTCAGCCGCTGACGACGTCGCCGCCGGCCACCTTGACCGGGATCTGGGCGAGCGGAGCCGGCGCCGGCCCGCTGATGACCTGCCCGGTGGCCGCGTCGAACACCGAGTCGTGACACGGGCAGTGAAACGTCTTGCCGGCCGGCGCAACCGTGCAGCCCTGATGGGTGCACACGGCCGTGAAGGCGACGATGGTCCCGGCGGTGGGCTGCGAGATCAAGATCGGCTTGCCGTCGAGGGTGGCGCCGACGGCGTCACCGACGGGGATGTCAACCACCTTGGCAAGCACGACGGGCCCCGTTTCGCCGGGTGAGCCGGTCTGCGTCGCCCTGCGGGATGGCGAGCAGCCGACGATCGCCGCGACACCCGCGGCTCCGGCGACGCCGACGCCGGCCGCGAGTACGGCGCGTCGGGTCGACGTCCGTTCGGTGGCATCCATGCCCGTCGAACGTTCGCGCCGGCCGGTGAGTTCGCCGGGCCCAAGACAGGCTTACCTACCCGAGGACACCTTTGCGGGCATGTCCTCGGGGGGGTTGATCACGTAAACGTGATCAACCCCGGGCGGCCTGGACTGCAGCACCGCTGCCGATAGCCTGACCAGACCATGAGGAGGCCGTCGTGGAGCAGGTCGATGTCGTCGTCATCGGTATGGGCCCTGGCGGCGAAGAGCTGGCCGGGCGGTTGGCCGAGACCCACCTCGACGTGATCGGCATCGACGAGCGGCTGGTCGGCGGCGAGTGCCCGTACTGGGGCTGCGTCCCGAGCAAGATGATGATCCGCGCGGCCGACGCGCTCGCCGAAGGTCGGCGGATTCCCGGGCTCGCCGGCGATTCGCGGGTCGTCGGCCGACTGGGCGCCGGTCGCCGCGCGCATCCGCAACGAGGCCACCGACGACTGGAACGACCAGTCGCGGTCGATCGGTTCGAGGGCAAGGGCGGCCGCTTCGTCCGCGGCCACGGTCGGTTGACCGGCCCGAACACGGTCGCGGTCGGCGATCGCGAGTTCGAAGCGCGCCGCGCGATCGTGTTGAACACCGGCACCGACGCCGGCGATCCCGCCGATCCCTGGCCTGGCCGGCACGCCGCTCTGGACCAACCGCGAGGCCATCGAGGCGACGCAAGGTCCCGGCGTCCCTCATCGTGCTCGGCGGCGGCGCGATCGGTGTCGAGTTGGCGCAGGTGTTCGCGCGATTCGGCTCTCAGCGTGACGGTGGTCGAGGCGGCGCCCAGCTTGCTCCCGTTCGAGGAGCCCGACGCCGGGTGCGTTGCTCGCCGATCGTCTTCGCGCCGCGAGGGCATCGCGTGCGGGTCGGGGCGTCAAGGCCGTGCGGCGTCCGCCATGACGGCACCGGGTTTCAGCGTCGACCTCGACGACGGCGAGACGCTGCACGGCGAGCAGCTGCTCGTCGCGACCGGCCGCAAGGTCGACCTCGCTGCCGTCGGTCTCGACGCGGTCGGCGTCGACCCGCACGCGCGCGCGGTGCCGGTCGACGCCCGCATGCGAGTGGCACCCGGCGTCTGGGCGATCGGCGACATGACCGGCAAGGGCGCCTTCACCCACGTGTCGATGTACCAGGCCGAGATCGCGATCGCCGACATCCTGGGCGCCGAGGGAGTCGCCGACGCCGACTATCGCGCGCTGCCCCGGGTCACCTTCACCGACCCCGAGGTCGCGTCGCGTCGGGCTGACGCAGGCGCAGGCGACCGACGGCCGGCATCGACGTCCTGGTCGGCCGCGACCGACGTGGCCCTCGACCGCGCGCGGCTGGATCCACGGCCCCGGCAACGACGGGCTCATCCGGCTGATCGCCGACGCCGATCGCGGGGTGCTGGTCGGCGCGACCGTCGTCGGGCCAGTCGGGTGGCGAGGTGCTGTCGGCGCTCGTGGTCGCCGTCCATGCCGAGGTGCCGCTCGAACGGCTGCGGTCGATGATCTACGCGTATCCGACGTTCCATCGCGGGATCCTCGACGCCCTGAAAGACCTCCGCCGCCCCAGCTGACGCGCGGTCGGCGGGTGCGCGCTTGCCAACGCTAGTGCAGGGTATGCACCCGGGTCACCGGCCAGACCCGCAATGAAGGCGTGCCCGATCACGCTGCTTTCGGGGATCGTGCCGTTGTAGCGCGAGTCCGACGAGTCGCGATCGATGGTCGCCCATGACGAATAGCTGGCCCTTTCGGCACCACGACGGGCCCGAACACGTAGTGGTTGTCTCGTACACGTAGGGCTCGATCTGCGAGACGCCGTTCACGTCGACCCGGCCTTGCGCGTCGCAGCACTGCACCGTGTCACCGGGCAAGCCGATGACGCGTTTGATGATGTCTTCGGGACCGCCGACAACGGCCACCCAGTTGCCGGTCGCCTTGAACACCACGATGTCGTGGCGGTGAATGGCGTGCAGCTTGTACGACAGCTTGTCGACGAGCACGCGGTCGTCGTTGCAGTGCGGCGTGCAGCCGTGCAGCGTCTTTTCCATCGAACCCGAGGGAATCCGGTACGACTGCACGACGTAGGTGCGCAGCACGAAACGTGCCGACGACCGTCACCACGATCAGGATGACCCACTCGCGGGCCCAGTGCGACTTCTTCGGCGCGGGCCGCCTCCGGTGTCGCCGGCACCTCCTCGTCGAGCGGGCGTCACCATGTCAGCCCGGGGTTCGCGCGCATCAGCACGCCGCTGCCGTTGACCTCGACGTCGGGTGCCCTGCGAAGCGAAGGCCGACTCACCTGGAGCCAGGGCGACCACGTGATCGCCGTCGACCGATTCGCCGTCAACCATCTCTCGACCAATTCGAAACGGCCCTCCATGCACAGGTAGATCGTGGGCCCATGGGCGACTAACGAGCGAGCACCGTCATCGGATCCCGCGAACCGCAACCGGTCGAGCGCGAATTCAGGTTGCGGCGTTGGCCAGGCGGCGCCGTCCGCGCTTGCGACCGGCGTCGACGACGGCGGGCGCCGCCGCATCGACGCTCAGCATCGCACCCAACTCCATCGACCGACACGTGCTTCGGGGTAAGCCCGCACCTCGATCACGTTGTCAGATCCTCCGAGTATCTCGATGCCGGTGCCCTGCAGATACGCGTGGATCTGTCCCGGGCCGCACATACAGACCCTGCCACGGCCGCAAGTCAGATAGTTCAGCAGCAGCACGCCCACGACGCCCGGATCGGTCGGATACGCCGCGGCCAGCGACGCGATCCACTGCCCCAACGGGCCGGACGGCGGATTGCTGGCGACGAGCTCGACCAGCGTGCGTCGGTCGTCGGCGGGCCACTCGAGCAGCCGAAGAAAGACCTCACCCGTCGGCGCCCCGGATCGAAGCGCTTCGATCAACGGCGACGAGCCGGTCGATGCGCAACGCCGACGAGCGCGTCGGCCGCATCGGCGGCCGGCCGAAATCCCTGCAATACATGGAAATCTGTCAGCGCGACGAGGAGTTCGGGCTTGCCGTAAGGGTCGCGGTAGTTGCGGTCTGGCTGCCAGTCCGGTCGATGCCGGCGGCCTCTTCGGCGGCGAAGCCGCGCCGGGCCTGCGCGTCATCGGGATGCACCTGCAGACGACAGCGGCTCAGCGGCCGCGAGCACCTTGAGCAAGAACGGCAAGCGCGGCGCCGAACCGGTCGACGCACGGTTGCCCGAGCAGGCCCACCGGGTCGCCGGCGATGGCGGCGTCGAGGCCGTGCGTGAGTCGCCATCGCATTCGAGCGTCGACGGCGCGCTCGGGTGGGCGCCCATCCACAGTTCCGCCTCAGCTGGCACTGGCGCGGCCGGCGCTGGAGGGCGGCGATGGCGTCGCGGGAACCCCACGCGTAGGGCATCACCGGGTTCACCATGCGCCGGACCGTCACAGTCACGAGCCTATTGCCGGGCCGTGGACCGCGGGACGCCCCTGTCGGTCGTGCTGCGGCGCTTTAGTCGCCGGCGTTGACGTTCGATGCATGAGGCATGCGGCGGCCACGACGCAGCAGCAGTGGGTGTGTCCGACCTGCCGGCAGCGCAATCCGCTCGAGGCCGATATCTGCGCCGGCTGCCAGTTCAGCTTCACGCGACAGCTGCGCAGCCGCACGTCGATCCCCGGCGCCAGACCGCCGCAGCCCGGGCCGCCCGCTACGCGGTCGGCCTGCGCGAACTCGTGCATCGTGCTCGGCCTGTTCGTGCTGTGGCGGGTGGCGAGCGCGGTCTCCATCGGCGGCACCGACGCCGCCTTCGCCCGCGGCCGGTGGATCTACCACGCTCGAGCGGGCGCTCGGAATCGGCAACGAAGTCGGCGTGCAAGCCGGCGTGCTGGGCCACCCCGCTCGTCGTCCAGCTGCTTGATCTGTTCTACCTGGTCGCGCACCTCGGCAGCCTCGTGCTGTTCCTGCCGTGGATGTTCATCCGCCATCGCGCGCAGTACACGCGGTGGCGCAACACGATCGCGGTGTTCACCTTGCTATCACTGCTGATCCAGCTGATCTCCGTGGCGCCGCCGCGATTGTTGCCGCAGTACGGGTTCGTCGACACGGCGGTGCGTTACAAGCAGTCGGCGTATACCATCGCTCGGCCAGGGCATGGTCGGGCAACTGTCGTCGATGCCGTCGATCCACGTCGGCTGGGCGATCGCCATAGCCATCGCCGTGATCACCGTCAGCAAGAGCAAGTGGCGTTGGCTGATCGTGCTGCATCCGATCGCGACGTGCTACGCAGTGGTGGCGACCGCGAACCACTTCTGGCTCGATGGCGTTGCCGCGGCGATACTGCTCGGCATCGTGCTCGCGGCCGAGACTTACGGCATGCGGTACTACCGAACGAGACGGACGACGGCCTCACGCGGCTCGTAAGCCGACAGCCAATCAAGAAACTCCGACGCCGGCATCGGCCGGGCGACCAAGAAACCCTGCGTAATGTCGGCGCCGAGCGAGGCAACCGCCCGATATTGCGCCACCTCTTCAACTCCCTCGGCGACGACGCGCAGCCCCAGGGCGTGACCGAGTTCGATGACCGACGACACGATCGCCGCATGCGCTGGTTCGGTGACCCTCGAGACGAAGCCTCGGTCGATCTTCAGCTCATCAATCGGCAGGCCGGCGAGCGACGCCAGGGAAGTCTGGCCCTGACCGAAATCGTCAATCGACAGGGTGACGCCAGCGTCGTGCAGCACCTGCAAGCAGGCCCGCGCCGCGTCCGGGTCGTCGACCAACGCGGTCTCGGTGATCTCTACGGTGAGTCGGCTCGGGGCAATCTGCGCTGCCGCGACCGTCGCGAGCAAAGCGGCCGCGAACGACAGGTCTGATAGATCGTGCGCGGAGACGTTGATGGCAACGTCGATATCGTCGGCGCGCCAACCCCAGTCGCCGAGCTGAGCGAGGGCGGTGCGGGCGACCCAATGCGTGAGTGGACGCATGAGTGCCGTTTGCTCGACCGCACCAAGGAACGCTCCTGGCAGCAAGAGCTCGCCATCGAGGCGCCAACGCAACAGGGCTTCGACGGCTACGACGCGGCCGTCGTGCAGCGAGGTCTTCGGCTGGTAGAACAGCTCGAGTCCGTCGGCGGCAAGTGCGCGACGAAATCGCGGTAGCAGCGCCAATCTGGCCGCATCAACACCTTCGGGCCTGGCCACGAACGGCGAACACGAATCAACCGTGTGCTTCGCCCGCGCCAACGCCGAGTCGGCCCGCACCAGCACCGCGTCGGCCGAGCTGCCGACCGGCGGGCGGTCGTAGCCGACCGCAACGTCAATGTGAATCGGGACGCCCGCGGTTTCGACTGGCTCACTCACGAAAGACTGAAGTTGCGCAGCCCATTCGCGGACGTCGACTTCTTCGCTGGCAAACTCCGCGATCGCGAATTCCGTGCCACCGATGCGCGCAACCACAGCATCGGTGCTGACGGCGCCGACAAATCGGCGTCCGATTTCGATCAGCACTTCGTCACCGCTGGGCCGCCCGAACGCGTCGTTGATCTCACGGAATCGCGCGATGTCGAGCAATGCGACCCGCGGGACGACGTTGGGCTCACGATCGAGCCGAGCTTGCACGGCCTCGCGGAATCCTGATCGGTTGAGCAGGCCAGATGCGGGGTCGTAGTGGGCGACGCGGGCAAGATGCTCGCCTTGACGACGCAGTCGCGTCGTCGTCGACATCGAGATCACAAACAAGACGAGCCACAACACCGAAAGACCGCCGGTCAGCAGGGCGTACATGCGGTGAACACCCGATGCCACGTCACGCTGGATCGGCGCGTAGGGCACGTAGGCCTCGAGGACGCCGACGGTCGTGCGGCGATCGGCGCTGTACAGAGGTTGGTACACCTCGGCGACGCGTGGTCCGAGCGGTCCGACGTCGTTGGAATCGGCGTTGAGGTTTGTCAGGCTGGTCGTCACTTCGCCGTGCAGTGCATCGATCACTTCGTCTTCGACCGGCGCGGCCGACCGGCCGCTGCCATCATCACTCCAGACAACGGCGCCGCTCATATCGCGAACCCGTAGCCGCAGCAGCTGGTCGCTTTCGTGCGCGCGGGCGAAAGCGGCCACCAATATTGGCGCAGCCGCGCTGGGCACCGTCCCGACCAGCGGCCGATCGCCGATCGCCGGGCTGACCACGTCGTCGGCCAGCAATGCCGCCTGCCGGTGGGCTTCGGACAGGCCGGACCGGTTCGCCTCGGCGCGATACGTCGTAGCAAGCACGAGCCCGAGAATCACTACCGGGATGAGCGAAGAGATCGCGTAGACCGCGAATAGGCGAGCACCTCGCCGCCGCCCACGGACCTCGGTCGCCATGGACTCAATTTCGACCGATGTGGAGCGCTCAATGCCGCCATTCGCACTATCGACGCTAACCCGAACGGCCGAGCGGTAGTGCCCGCCGGAAACATAGCCGCGGTATCGTCCGGCGAAGTGACCTAGACCAGCGGGAGGTCCTGCTGTGGAAGCGACCGCCGACACGCTCCAGAAGGCTCTGCGCATCAACCTCGACCCGCGCTGGTACGGAACCATCGCCGAGATCGGCGCCGGCCAAGAGGTGGCTCGCTGGTTCTTCCGCGCCGGCGGGGCCGCGGGCACCGTAGCGAAGTCGATGTCCGCCTACGACATGGCCGTCAGCGATGCCGTTTATGGCAAGTCCGAGTCGGTACGTCTCGATGAGCCGGCTGCAGGCCATGCTCGATCTTGAGTTTCAGCTCAACCTCGAGCGACTCAGCGAAGAGCGCGGCGATACGACTGCGTTCTTTGCGTTTGCCGACACTGTCACCGCGCGCAGCTACCGCGGTGAGAATGAATGCCACGGCTGGATGGGCGTCAAGTTCCAAGCCCACATGCACGACGAACCCAGCCAGATCGTGCTGCACGTGCGCATGCTCGACACCGAGGCGGCACTACAACAAGAAGCCCTCGGCGTCGTCGGCGTCAACTTGCTGCACGCGGCATTTTTTCAGCACCACGAACCTGAATCGATGGTCGAGAGCCTGCTCGATCGGCTGACGACGGGTCGCATCGAGGTCGACATGATCGAGCTCAAAGGCATCGAGTTTCGTTCGGTCGACAACCGTCTGATGGCGTTGAAGCTGGTGCAGGTCGGGCTCAGCGGCGCGGCCATGTTCGGCCCCGACCGCGAGGTGCTTCAGCCGAGCGAAGTGCTGCGCAAGAAGGCGATCCTGGTCGAGCGCGGCAGCTTCCGTCCCCCGACGGTCGTCAACATCGACATGCTCGAGTCGGCGATGGAGAAGTTCGCGAGCGATCCCGAGGTTGCGAGTCGCGACGTGCTGGTTCTGACGGAACTGACGATGGCCAATCTGCTGGCGGGCGGCGGCGAGGTCGACCGTCGTGACTTCTTGGCCCGAGCCGATCTGCTGGCGGCGTGCGGCATGACCGTGCTGATCTCCGACTACGTCGAGTACCACCGGCTGGCCGCCTATCTTGCCTGGCGCACCGACGGCCGCATCGGCATGGTGATGGGCGTACCGAGTCTGATCGACCTGTTCCACGAAGCCAACCATGCGAACTTGCCGGGCGGCATCTTGGAGAGTTTCGGTCGACTGTTCAAGAACGACTTGAAGCTGTTCGTTTATCCGATGCTGCGCGACGATCGCGTGACGACCGTCGACGACTTACGAGTGGACGACGATCTGCAGCCGCTCTATGACTACCTGGCTCGTCGCGGCAGCTTCGTCGGACTCGACAACTACAAGCCCGACTACCTGTCGATCCTGAGTCGCGATGTGCTCCGGCGCATCGCCGCCGGCGACCCGACGTGGGTGTCGATGGTGCCTGATGAGGTCGGCGCCCTCATCAAGAAGCGTGGCTTCTTTGGGTACCACCGCACCGACGAGGGCTAGGCGCCGCCGACTGTGCGGTTAAGCCCAGCGACGCAGTGGGGTCAGTAGCCGGTCGCTGATTTCGGCAGCGACCTCGGCGGACTGAGCTGGGGCTCGCGACCACATTGACAGTGAGGTTGATGACGTTCGCCGTCACGTTGAGGGAAAGGAAGCCGCGGTGGTCGGCAACCTCGGTGTCGATCGTGATGCTGTCGTTGGTCGACAACAGCCGAAGCCCCGAGATTGAGATGGGCTCCGTGTCAACCGCCGACGCGGTCGAGAGTTTGGCGTCGTCCGACGCGGCGACGCCGATGACGTCAGGCTGCCAGGTCTGCTGATCCGCCCAGATCTGTTCGAACATCGGAGTATCGGACCCGATGAACGCGACCGGTGTGCCATCCGCAAGCAGGCCGTAACAGACTCGATCGCCGCATCGTGCCGGCAGCGGCGCGTCGAGCCTGACGATGTCTCCATCCGCCGCAATGACGCCGCTAATGGTCATGTCGCGCGTGCAGTGCATTTCACCCATGCGCGCGAACGAAGCGAGACCCAACACGATGCTCCCCCTCTTCAATCGGCTACGGCAGATCGATAACGGATGGTGCGCTGTTACCTGGATCTTCGCGCCTCGTAAACGTGTTACGGGCCGCGGCCACGAAAGCATCACCGCAAGTTCATCCGTCGTTAGCGCTCAGGTAATTCCTCGATGCCGAGCCGGCCGCCCGAATGGGGACGCAGAAACCGCCGCCACTTTCCGGGCCACACCTATAGGGAGTCAACGTCATGTGGATCACCTCGTTGGGCCCGCGACGAGCCGCCATGGTGGCGGGCGCGGTCGCCGTCGTCGCAGTTGGCGGCGCCACTGCGGCAGCCGCGCAAGTGTCGCCGAGGGCGTCGAGTAAGGCCAGCAATGCTTCGCCCGCGCGGACCCGCTGGTCCGGCCGGTGCGACGGGGGCTACCGGCGCTACCGGCGCTACCGGCGCTACCGGCGCTACCGGCGCTACCGGCGCACCGGGTGCGGCCGGTCCGCAAGGGGCGCTCGGCTTGACCGGCGAGGTCGGTCCTGCGGGTTCGGTCGGGCCTAAGGGGGATACCGGTGCACGTGGCGCGGCTGGGTTGAGCGGACTCGTCGGCGCGACTGGTTCTGCCGGTCCCGCGGGTCCTGCCGGTGCGGTTGGTCCGGAAGGCCCTGCCGGTCCTGCCGGTGCGACCGGTCCGGCTGGGACGGCGGGAGCAATCGG
Source organism: uncultured Actinomycetes bacterium (assembly GCA_963836475.1). GTDB lineage: Bacteria > Actinomycetota > Actinomycetes > Acidothermales > Acidothermaceae > PALSA-607. The sequence continues at coordinate 296,457 of CAWIJQ010000001.1, read as the reverse complement.
CGCCATCGGCCCGGCGGGTCCTGCGGGCGCAACCGGCGCAGCCGGAGCGACCGGCGCGGCTGGGACACCAGGCGCCGCTGGAGCGGCAGGTGCAGCCGGGCCTGCCGGTCCGGCGGGTGCAACCGGTCCGGCGGGTGCAACCGGTCCGGCCGGACCCACCGCCATCCCAACGGTTGTCACCGCGGCAGGCACAACCGCGTATTGCCCAAGCGGGAGCTACGCCACCGGCGGCGGCGTCAACGGCGCGGGGCTGACCTACAACTCGCTGCCAATCACCGATGGCAACGGCCGCCCTGTCGGCTGGATTACCAGCAACATCTCCAGCAGTGGCACCACGTACGTCGTGTGCATCGCAGCCGGCTAGCGAGCTACGTCGGGATGCCCGCGTTGGACGACGCGGGGCGACGCCTGGGCAGACGCTATTTCGCGGCGCCGGCTGTTCAGTCGGTGGTGCTTCCTGCCGTCAAACCTGCAGCGACGTACCGCTGGGCGACGAAAAAGACGAACACCACAGGCAGGATGGACACCACCACTCCCAGGGCCAGGACCGGACTGTTCCTGGGCAGGAGGGTCAATCCGTTCTGCAAGGGATAGCTCCTGCTGTCCGGCAGGATCGCCAGCGGCAAGAAGTAGTTGTTCCAGTTCGCGACGAAGCTGAAGAAGGCGATCAGCGCGACGACGGGTTTCGCCAGCGGCAGCGCGATCCGCAGGAACACCTGGAGCTCCGAACACCCGTCCATCCGACCCGCGGACAGCAGGTCCTGTCGAATGGCGGTGGAGAAATGGAGGTAGGCAAGGTAGACCCCGAACGGGAAGAACGAGAAGGGCAGGATCAGCGAGAACGCGTTGCCGAGCAGGTGAACGTCGTACAACTCCAAGAAGATCGGCAGCACGAGGGCGTAAGTAGGGGTAAGCATGACGATCATGGTGACGAGCAGCAGCGGGCGGCGCACCCGCGGGCTGGCCACGGCCAAGCCGTAGCCAGCCGGGATGTCGACGAGGACCACCAGAAGCAGGGCGGTACCGGCGTACTTCACCGTGTTGAGAAACCAGTGGGCGTACACGTCGCCCTGGAACCTCGTGAGTTGGTGCCAGTTTCTTATGAGCTGGTGAACGCTCCCCCACCCAAACGGCGCGCCAAGCTGGAGTTGCCCCCCGTTCTTCGTGGTGGCCAGCAGCAGCCAGACGAGGGGAGTGGCGAAGAAGATGGCGAACAGCACCAAGATGAGGTTCTTTAGGCCGTTGCGGGCGACGGTCGCTGAGTCGCGGTCGCGCCGACGCCGTCTTGCGCTGCTCAGCCCGGCCTCCGCGTCACCTGGGCCAGCTGGTTCGCTGCCCGCACCTGCGCCACCCTAAGGGACGGTCAACGAGCAGCGCGCGCTACCGCGCGGTCCGGCAGGATGGGGGCATGTCACTCGAGGGCCGGGTCGGTGTCGTGACCGGGGCCGGGCGGGGCATCGGTCGACACATCGCGACCGCGCTCGCGGCCGAGGGCATGTCGTTGCTCCTGCTCGCTCGCACGGGCGCGCAGGTGCGCGCGATCGCGGAGGAGATCGCCGAGCGACGCGGCGCCACGGCGCTGCCGGCTGCGGTCGATATCACCGATTCGGCGGCCGTTGAGCGCGCTGTGCTCAACGCCGAGCAGCACCTCGGCCCGATCGATCTGCTGGTCAACAACGCCGGGGTAATCGAGCACGCGTCGCTGCCGTTCTGGCAAGCCGACCTCGACGACATATGGCGGGTCGTGCACACCAATCTGCGTGGCCCGATGGTCATGACCCGTGCGCTTCTCCCAGCCATGCTCGACCGCGGCCGCGGGCACATCGTCACGATCACCAGCCGTGCGCGGGCTGCGACCCTGAGCGGGGCCTACACCGGGTATGCCGTGTCGAAGCGGGCCGGTTCGATCTTCACCGAGTCCCTTGCCGCCGCGCTCGCTGGCACCGGCGTCATCGCCATCGACGTGCTGCCTGGGCTGGTGCGCACCGACATGAGCGAGTCAATGCCGGTGTGGGCCGGACGATCCGAGTGGGACGACCCGGCGCTCACCGCGCGCTTGGTCGTGGAGATTGCCGAAGGTCGCCACGACGCCCAGGCGGGCAGCGTCCTGGACGCCACCGCGATCTGACCTGGACGGCGGAACAGGTGTTCGGAGGTCAAGGACTGTGTGCGGAGGGCAAGGGATTCGAACCCTTGATGAGCTTGCACTCATAGCGGTTTTCAAGACCGCCGCCATCGGCCTCTAGGCGAGCCCTCCGCCGGCAAGTTTGCCGGATGCGGTCGTGGTGGCTGACATGCGTCCGCAAGTTGACGGTCGCAGCGCCTCAGCCAGTCGGTGAGTAGACCAGACGCACGACGCCGTTCGTGTAGGTCTGCGACTCGGTCAAAGTCAGTTTCAGGCCGCCGACCCCGTCGGGGAACAGGCGTAGTTGCCGCGTTTGCGGCAGCGGCTCACTCCGGTGGCGACGACGCACCGCCCTGCGCGACTGTGTCGAGGTAGGCGGTCCACGCGTCGAGGTAATGCAGCTCGTCGGTTTTGGCTTTTCGCGTCGACGCGTGCCAAGGCAACACGAGAGTTGCGGCTACCTTGGCGCGGGCCGCTTGCACGGCAACTGCGCCTTGGCTGGCGGAACTGTCGACCAGCTGAGCCAAGCCGGCGCGCACGTTCGGCTGAGCACTGCCGAGCAGGGGCATCGCGTACTCCCGCGTCGATTCGACTACCGCCTCGGCATGCTGCGCAGTCGCGCGGCCGTCAGTCGTCAACGCAACGAGCTCAGTCGATTCTCGGTGTCGCTGCGCCCGATCTGCTTCGACGCCAACGAATCCGGCGACGAGCAGCACGCTCACCGCCACCGCGATCAGCCTGGGCGCACGGCGAGCGGGCTCGACGGAGCCCGACCCCACGACGTCCAGCTCGTTGTTCACCTCTTTACGGTGCCACCTGATGGGACACTCGGCTATGGCCACGGTGTTGGAGGGTTGTCACGTCATGGACAACCTCGCCGCGCTGCGCGGGTTGCCCGACGGGTGCATCGACCTCGTGTACCTCGATCCGCCGTTCGCGACCGGCCAGACACGGCGGCTCACCGCGATCTCGTTGGGCACCGGCGATCTGACCAGAACCGGCTTCGGCGGCAAGGTCTACCGCTACGAGCCGCGCTCGTCGTTTCACTATCGCGACGACATGCCGCTCGACGACTACCTCGGCTTCTTGCACGAGCGGCTGGTCGAGACGCACCGGGTGCTGGCGGTTACCGGCTCGCTCTACCTGCATCTCGATTGGCACGTCGCGCACTATGCGCGCTTCATGCTCGATTCGATCTTCGGCGCCGAGCGCTTTCTCAACGAGATCATCTGGAGCTACGACTACGGCGGTCGCGCCCGCGACAAGTGGGCGCGCAAGCACGACACGATTTTGTGGTACGCGAAGTCCGACCGCTGGACCTACAACCGCGACGACATCGACCGGTTGCCGTATATGGCACCTAGTTTGGTTGGGCCGGCGAAGGCTGCCGTTGGCAAGCTGCCCACCGACGTGTGGTGGATGTCGATCGTCGGCACCAGCAGCCGCGAGCGCACCGGCTACCCGACGCAAAAGCCACTCAAGCTGCTCGAGCGCATAGTGCGCGCCAGCTCAAACCCGGGCGAGCTCGTTGCCGACTTCTTCGGCGGCTCCGGCACGACCGCGGTCGCGGCCGCGAAGCTCGGCCGTCGCTATCTCTACGTCGACGACAACCCGGAGGCGGCGGCGATCGCCGAGAAGCGCCTCGCCGAGGTTTAGTCTCCGGTCGTCCCGCACAATGGAGGGCATGAGCAACGACGCGAGCGCAGAGCGCGACGCCGAGCAAGGCCAGCAGAGTGCCGACCCGCGGGTCACGGTCATCGATCCGGACGCCGATGACGACGGCTCGGCGACACGTGTCGCGGAGATGGTCGAGCAGCCAGCGAAGGTCATGCGGATTGGCAACATGATTCGTCAGTTGCTCGAGGAAGTTCGGTCGGCGCCGCTTGACGAGGCTGGGCGGGCGCGGCTCCAGCGCGTGCATGCAGCGTCGCTCAAGGAACTCGAAAGCGGGCTGTCTCCGGAGCTGGTCGACGAGCTCGAGCGCATCACCCTTCCGTTCAGCGACGCCGAGGTGCCGAGCGAATCGGAACTACGGATCGCGCAAGCGCAGCTCGTCGGGTGGCTCGAGGGGTTGTTCCACGGGATCCAGACCGCCTTGGTGGCGCAGCAGATGGCCGCGCACGCCCAGCTCGAGAACATGCGCCGCGCTCTGCCTCCTGGGACGAGTGCCGACAACGCGCACTCCTCCGGCATGTACCTGTAGTCGTTCGGCCGCCGTCCGCCCACCGACGCCTGGCCCACCGACCCCTGGCCCACCGACGCATGGCCGACCGACCGCGGGCCAACCAACCCCTCATGTGGCTAACCCCCCCGAGGACACCCCTGCGGCCATGTCCTCGGGGGGGTTGATCACGTAAACGTGATCAACCGACAGTCAGCGACCGCGGCCGGTCAACCGGCGATGGGCTCCAGGACGTCGCGGCCTAGGTACGGGCGCAGGGCGGCCGGCACCACGACCGAGCCGTCGGCGCGCTGATGGTTCTCCAGAATCGCGACGATCGTGCGCGGGATTGCGACCAAGGTGCCGTTCAGTGTGGCGGCCGACCGGACGCCCGTCACGGTCGCGCAGTCGAATCCCGAGCCGCCGCGCCTGGAACTCGGTGCAGTTCGAGGTCGACGTCACCTCGCGGTACTTGCCCTGCGTCGGCACCCAGGCTTCGCAGTCGTACTTGCGGGCGGCGCTCGAACCAAGATCGCCCGAGGCGACGTCAATCACCCGATACGGCAACTCCAACGCATCGAGGAACTGCCGCTCCCACGCCAGCAACCGCTGGTGTTCGGCGACCGCATCCTCGGGCGCGCAGAACGTGAACATCTCGACCTTGTCGAACTGGTGCACGCGGATGATGCCCTTGGTGTCCTTGCCATAAGTACCGGCTTCGCGCCGAAAGCACGGCGAGAAACCCGCGTAACGCAACGGCAATTTCGAGGCGTCGAGGATCTCGTCCATGTGGTAAGCCGCGAGCGGCACCTCGGCGGTGCCGACCAGGTAGTAGTCGTCGGCCTCGAGCCGAAAGACGTTCTCGGCCGCCTGGCCCAAGAAGCCGGTGCCCTCCATGGCCCGCGGCCGCACGAGAGCCGGCGGCAGCATCGGAATGAACCCGGCCGCGACGGCCTGCGCCATCGCCATGTTCACTAGCGCCAATTCGAGCAGCGCGCCGACACCGGTCAGGTAATAGAAGCGCGAGCCCGACACCTTCGCCGCCCGCTCGACGTCGATCGCGCCCAAGATCACGCCGAGCTCGACATGGTCGCGCGGAGTGAAGTCGAACGACGGAATGGTCCCGACCTCAGCCACCAAAACGAAGTCGTCTTCGCCACCCTCGGGCACGCCCGCCTCGACGATGTTCGACACCGCCAGTGACGCGACAGACAAAATCTCGTCGGCCTCGCCAAGATCGGCCTCGGCTTCCTTCACCTCGGCCGCCAACTCGCGCGCGCGCGTCAGCAGCACGTGCCGTTCTTCCTCAGGTCCCTTGCCCGCTGCGGCGACCTGCTTGCCGAGCGACTTCTGCTCGCCGCGCACGGTGTCGAAGCGCAGCACCGCGGCCCGGCGGCGTTCGTCGGCCGCGAGCAACGCGTCGACCAGCAATGGGTCTTCACCACGCGAACGCTGCGAGGCGCGCACCCGGTCGGGATCGTCGCGCACCGCCTTGATGTCGATCACGGCGCGACGCTACCGGTGCGCACCGCAGCCAGCCACGACGCCGCATCGTGAAACGCAGCGTCCGACGTACCGCGCCGCATCGTCGGCGGCTCGCCGTCCGCCCGCGGATAACTGCCAAGAAAGCGGACGTCGGTGCAGATCCGCCGTAGGCCCATCAACGCCTCGCCCACCCGGGCGTCGACGATGTGGCCCTCGCAGTCGATCGAGAAGCAATAGCGACCGAGGCCGCCGCCGGTCGGGCGCGACTCGATCCAGGTCAGGTTGATGCCGCGCACCGCGAACTCGGTGAGCACTTCAAGCAGGGCTCCCGGGTGGTCTTCGCCGATGAACGCGACCAGCGAGGTCTTGTCCTTGCCCGTAGGCGGCAACGGCGCCGACGGCCGCGCGACCAACACGAACCGAGTCACCGCGCCGGCGTGGTCGTGGATGTCGTCTTCGACGATCTCGAGGCCATATCGCCGCGCGGCCAGCGCCGAGGTGATCGCGGCGTCGAGCAGCGAATCGGGTGCCGCGACCGACGACGCGGCCTCGGCGTTCGACGCGGCGGTCACGATCTCGACGTCGACCAGGTTGTCGGCGATCCAGCGCCGGCACTGCGCCTCGGCTTGCGGGTGCGCGGCCGCACGTTTCACCGCCGCGCGCGACGTACCGGGCCGGACGGCGAGCGCGAACCCGACGTCCAGCAAGACCTCGCGCTGGATGTGCAGCAGCTCACCGGTCGACAGCTCGTCGATCGTCGACGCCACCCCGCCACCTACGGAGTTCTCCAGCGGCACCAGCGCGGCGTCGGCCTCGCCCTGTCGAACCGCATCGAGCGCGGCCGACACGCTGCGGCACGGCATGCAATTGCGCGTCGGCAGCTTCGGGAATCGTGCGCAGCGCTGCCTCGGTGAACGTGCCTTCAGGTCCGAGATAGGCATAGCGACGCACGGCAGCGGCAGGCATGCGCCGCACTTTACTGCGTCGGTCAGGCGTCGGGCCGCTCGATTGAGCGCGGCGGCCGCACCACCATGAACGCCTCGTCGTCGGGCAACTCGATCGGTGCGTTCACCGCGCGGTCAGATTGACCTGCGCCAGATTGAACTGCAGCAGGCTGGACGGCGGTGGGCTGGCGTCCGGCCGGACCGGGATCGGCGCGCATCGCATAAGCGATCGCCTGGGTCTCTTCCGGCGAGAGCTGCTGATCGCTGTGCCCGCCTTTGACGCCCTTCGCATAGCTACGCGTTTCGGTGCGCCCATGGATCGCGCTGATCACCAGACCGTCACCGGCGTCATCGAGCAATGCCGCCGAGAACGACATGCGGCCGCCCATGTCGCGAAACGCGTCGTAGCGCACGACGGCCACATGCCGCAGTGCATCGGCGACGTCGAGCCGCAGGTCGTGCAAGCGGAGCTCGACCGAGGACAGCTCGGCTCGCAGCCTGGCGATCTGCTCGACCTGCCGCGCGGCTGAAGCCAAGAACGATTCGCCATCGTCGCCGGCCTGCACCACCGCGAGCTGGCGACGCAACCGCCGCAGTCGCAGTTGCGCGATGAGCGCGATGATCAACCCGAGGCCACCGACGCCGACGCCGATCACGGCGAGCAGCGACGTCGTGGAACTGGAAAGCGACACGGCGGTCAGCCTAACGCGCCGCGGCTTACTGCCGCTAGTGCGCTGCCAGGCGCCCGAAGAACGTCAGCGACCCGATGATCGAGCCGTCATCCGCATGCAACGGCGTCGCGATCGCGTCGAGGGTCAGCGTCACGCCGTCCGATCGACGCAGTCGAACCAGACCGCGGCTCAAGACGCCCGACCTGATGGCCTGCACGGGTGGCACCAATGCATCGTCGGGCATGGGCTCGGCGGCGCTGCTGAAATCGACGAGGGCGAAGACGTCGCCGACGAGGCGGCGGCCGACGACGTCCATTGGCAGTTCGGCCACCAACGCAGCGGCCGACGACTGACAAGCCGGCCACCCGACCGTCGGCGCTGAGCACCAGGCACGGGTCAGCCGATGTGGCGACGACGGTGACCCATGCACGCAAGTGTTTCGCGCAGCGGCGCAAGTTCGGGCGATGGACGTTGGACCAGCGGTATCAGCAGGTACGACATCCCATCGCGTTTGATCTCCGGCGCGGCCCCGTTACGGGACACCGCGATGCCAAGGTCGGTCACTAATTGCCCCCGTTACTGCATTTGTTCCGAGATCACAGCGTGCCACGGACTTGGCCCTACCGGTACCCGGCATTCGTACGGACACTGAAGAGCCCGTTCGGCCCAATGGCGCAGGCAAACAGCGGTAGCGCGTCAGCGCGCAGGAGGAGTCGTGCGGTCGGTCATCGAGTAGCGCAGGCGCAGCATCGGGTTCTCGGCGGTGGCAACGATCCCCGATTGCTCGAACAGCTCGCCTACTCGATCGCGCACGGCTTCGGCGTCCCATCGATGCTTGCCGTTCTCGATCACGGCCACCGACGTGTACGGCGCGTACAGCTCGATCGCATCGCCCTGGACGCCGAACACCTTGCCGCTGATATGACCAGACGCGGCACTGCACAAATATGCGACGAGCGGCGCGACGTTGTCGGGATGCCAGAAGTCAAACTCGTTCTCATCATCAGAATCGCTGGCGATGTGGCCGTATGCGCCTTCGGTCATGCGGGTGCGCGCGGCCGGCGCGATCGCATTGCAGGTCACCCCGTAGCGGGCCATCTCGTACGCGACGATCGTCGAGAATGCCGCGATGCCGGCCTTGGCGGCGCCGTAGTTGGCCTGGCCGAAGTTGCCGAGCAAGCCCGACGTGCTGGTCGTGCAGACGATGCGGCCCGGGCCGCCGTGATCCTTCCAATGCGCGCAGGCCGCGTGCGTCACCGCGTAGTGCCCGCGCAGATGCACCGCGATCACGGCGTCCCATTCGTCGACGGTCATTTTCGCCAGCGTGCGGTCGCGCACGATGCCGGCGTTGTTCACGACTGCATCGAGTCGGCCGAACACCGCCAGCGCCTGTGCCACCAAGCTCTGCGCGATCTGCGGATCGCTGCAATCCCCGACATGCGCGGTGGCCCGGCCTCCGGCTGGCCGCGATCTCGGCAACAACTGCGGTGGCCGCTTCGACGTCGACATCGTTGACGACGACCGACCCGCCCTGGCGGGCCAGTTCGATCGCCTCACCGCGACCGATGCCGCGGCCAGCACCGGTGACGACGATCACCGAACCGTCGAGCAGGTCCATAGTGCCGACGCTAGCGCGCGGCTAGGTCGGGATGCGCCCGGAACCAATCGATGGTGCGTTGCAGGCCCGTCTTCGACGTCAACCGTCGGCGTCCAATCAAGATCGCGGCTGGCGACGGTGATGTCGGGCCGTCGCATCAGCGGGTCGTCTTGCGGCAGTGCGACATATTCGATGGACGACGACGAGCCGGCGAGGCGGCAGATCAGTCTGCGCCAGCTCGAGTACCGAGAGCTCGTGCGGGTTGCCGATGTTCACCGGACCAGGCAGGTCGGAGTGCAGCAACCGCACGATGCCCTCGACGAGGTCGTCGACGTAGCAGACCGATCGCGTTTGGCTGCCGTCGCCGGCGACCGTGAGCGGCTCGCCGCGAAGCGCCTGGCTGATGAAGGTCGGGATCGCCCGGCCGTCGTCGGGTCGCATGCGCGGGCCGTAGGTGTTGAAGATGCGGACGATGGCGGCGTTGACCTCGCGGTGATCGCGATAGGCGACCGTCATCGCCTCGGCGAACCGCTTGGCCTCGTCGTACACACCGCGCGGGCCGACCGGATTGACGTGCCCCCAGTAGGTCTCGGGTTGCGGGTGCACCTGCGGGTCGCCGTAGACCTCCGACGTCGAAGCGAGGAGGAAGCGCGCGCCCTTTTCTTGCGCCAGCCCGACGGCGTGGAAGGTGCCGACCGAACCAACCTTCAGCGTCTGGATCGGCAGCTGGAGATAGTCGGCCGGCGACGCCGGCGAGGCGAAGTGCAGCACCACGTCGACCGGGCCGCTGATGTGGATCCAGTCGGTGACGTCGACCTTCAGCAGCCGGAACCGGTCGTCACCCAGCAGGTGCTCGATGTTGTTCGGGGTGCCGGTCGAGAAGTTGTCGAGGCAGAGCACCTCGTAGCCGTCACGCAGCATGCGCTCGCACAGATGTGAGCCGAGAAAGCCGGCGCCACCGGTGATGACCGCTCGAAGGAGCCGAATGGTGCCCTCCGGGAGTCGCGCTGGTGGCAGTGCTGGTGCCGCAGCTGGAACGGCTGGTGGTGCTCGGGTGCCACCGACGGGGGATGCAGTGGCACCCGAGCGAAGGCAGATTACATGGCCCGCCCGGGAAAAGGGACTACCGCCCACACGGTCGTGAGCGCGCCGTTGCGCTCGACCCCCCAGCGCGTCGACAACGTTGCCACGATTGCCAGACCGCGGCCCCGGGTCTCGGTCGGCGCCGGGTCATAGACCATCGGGACGGTGGCGGCGCCGCCGTCGGTGACCGCGATCTCGACGCCGTACTCGCCGATTCCCCAGTCGATGACGAGCCCGCCGTCGTCAAGTGAGCGTGCATGCCGCACCGCGTTGCCCAGCAATTCGGTCGCGACCAGCGCGACGTCTTCGCGCACGACCTCAGGCAATACCGACAAGTCTTCGCGGATCACGTCGCGCAGGTAGCCGACGCTCTCGGCGGCCGCGTCGACCCGCACCGAACTCACCAGCTCACCTCCGGCACGCAGGGCGAACAGCCAACCACCTCAGCAGGCCCGATCACACCAGCAGGCTACCGATGGCATAACCGCGTTGCCTGCATTCCCGCGCCTAAGAAGGCCAAACGTTTGCCGCCGGAAAACTCACCGAAAAGCAGGTTCCGCCGCCGTCCCGAGGCAGTGCTTGCACCGACGCGCCTTGGGTTTCGAGCAGCCGCCGCACGATGTAGAGGCCGAGCCCAACCCCGCCGAACCGCCGCCGCTCGCCGCCCACCTGGTAGAACCGCTCGAACACCTGGGCGTGCTCGCCACCTGGGATCCCGAGCCCGCGATCGCACACCAGGGCGACCACCCGGTCGCCTTCGGCCCGCGCCGTGAGGGTGATCTCCCCGCCGTCCGGTGAGTACTTCACCGCGTTTTCGAGCAACTGCCCGAACACGATCTCGGTCGAACTCGGGTCACCGAGGGCGTCGGGCAGGTCCGGCGGCACGTCGACAACGAAAGTGTGGCCGCTCGCCATCGCGGTGAACCCCGCCACGGCGCTACGGAGTAACCCGACAAGATCGAACGGGACGGCGGGCTGCGCCGGCGCCAGGCCCGCCCGCGAGCCGAGCAGCAGCTGCTCGACCAGCGCGGCCAAGGCGCGGGTGCGTTCGGCGATGCGGTGCACCGACTCCTTGCGCTCGTCGTCCGGCAAATCGTCCCAGTGGGTGAGCAAAGTCGACGCGTACCCCTGGACGACGGTGATCGGCGTCCGAAGTTCGTGGCTCGTGACCGCAAGGAACAGATCCTTGCTCTGCTCGATCGTCTTCGTGCGGGTGATGTCGCGGAAGTCGACCACGAGTCTCACCGGTGTCGCCGATCGGCGCACACAGGATCTCCAGCCACCGGCCCGACGGCAGCTGGTGCTCGGCGACCGCTCCTGGGTCGGGCCGCGGGAAAGGCAGTTGCCGACCGAGGGCATCGGTCGGGGCCGATGCCCGGTCAGCTCGTGCGCGGCCGGATTCCATTGGCGCACCAACCCGCGCGGGTCGAGCACGGCCATGCCGTCGAGGGTGGCGTCGACGACCGCGCGTTCGTGCTCGCGCTGCCGACGGGTGCGGTCGTAGACGCGGGCGTTTGTCGCGGCCGCACCGGCCGCTTCGGCCAACAGCTCGAGCACGCCGAACTCGGCCCGGCCGATCGCCCGGCGCCCCTCAGCGAACAAGACGTACAGCGCGCCGGACGGGCGCCCGTCGTGGTGGGTGAGTGCCACTGCCAGACGCGGCAACGCCGTGGCCGTATCGCGCACGAGTTGCGACGCCGTTCGAGTACTCGCCGCTGCGCAGCGCCATCGAGGCGCGGCCAGATGCGAGCACCTTCGCGACGGCCGACTCGGCCAGCGGAATCCGCTCGCCGACCAGCGACGACGGCAGCCCGGACGCCGCGACGATGACCAGATCTCGGCCTCGAGCAGCGCGTAGATCGCACCATCTCCGGTCAGCAGCTCGCGGCCGGACTCGCTGATGCGGTGCAACACCGTCTTGAGGTCGAGATCGGAGTTCAGGCTGGCGACGACCGAAGCGAGCCGCCCCACCAACTCCGACCCGCCGACGCAACTCGCGTTGCACCGCCCGCTCCTGCGTGGCATCGCGGACGACGGCGAGCCAGCCGTCGACCGGTCCGTTCAGCCACGCACGCAGCGGGCTGAAGACGATCCAGACGTCGACCAACCCGCCGTCCGCCTTTCGTCGCTTGGTCGCGAGTGACACGTTCTCGCCGGCCATCACCTTCGCCAGCGCCGCATCGCGTTCGACCGCCGGCGGCGTCGTCTGGCACGCCGGGAAATGCCCGGCCGAGTACTTCCGTCTGCGGTCCAGCCGAACAGCCGCTCGGCGCCGTGGTTCCACAGCCGCACCCGGCCGTCGATATCGCCGGCCACGACCGCGTCGGCCATCGCGTCGAGCATGCGCGCCGCCAGCAGGTTGTCCGACATAGCGTCATGCTGCCATCGCGAGCGTCAATGCCGACTGCAAACGTGCCCTAGGCTCGCTGACGACTGCCTCGGCCACCACCGCTGAAGCGAATGGAGACGCGCATGCTGATCGTCACGACCAACGACCTGCCCGGCTACCGCGTCGACGAAGTACTCGGCGAGATCTTCGGGCTGACCGTACGTTCGCGCAACGCCTTCAGTCAGATGGGCGCCGGGCTCAAATCGATCATCGGCGGCGAGCTGCGCGGCATGACGACCGCGCTCACCGACAGCCGCAACCAGGTGATGCAGCGGCTCATCGACGAGGCAACTGCGCGCGGCGCCAACGCGATCCTGGCGATGCGCTTCGACACCTCGGAGATGGGCGGCGTCTGGACCGAGATCTGCGCCTACGGCACCGCCGTCCGGGTTACGAAGCTCTAGCTCCGCCGCGACGAGCCGGCACCCGCACGATCAGGGTGAGCAACCCGGCGGCGACGAACGACAGCAGCGACGCGCTCATCCAGCTCTGCGCGGTGAAGCCGATGTCGCGTGGCGACTGCGTCCCCAGAAGCCGGCCCAGCGCGGGATCACGCCTGGGTTGATCAGCTGGTACACGCAGAATCCGGCGACCCACGGGATCAGCATCAGCCAGCGCGACGCGCGCGTGCTCGGCGACGTCCCATCGCCGATCGCCGTGCAGCACGAAGTAGTCGACGACGAGCACGCCGAACAGCGGCACGAAGACCGACCCGATGAGGTAGAGGAAGTTCTGGTAGTTGCCGATGTGAAAGAGCAATGCGAGCAGGGTCGCGCCGACGCCGACGATCGAGGGCGAGCACGCGGCGATCCCATTGCGGGCGCAGGTTTTGGGTACTGACCGCGGTCGAGTACACGTCGCAAAATGATTGGTCGATCTCGCGGATCGCGAGCACCGCGAAGGCCAGTTTTCCCGAGCGCCACCGCAATAAACGCACCCCACACGCCGTGGTTAGAGCCGTCGCTTGCGGCCGGGACGCTCAGGATCGCGATGATGCCGAGCGCGTAGCACGCGGTCTGAGTAACCGTGTAGCCGACGAAGGCGGCGCCGAACGCCGTGCGCGGCGATCGTGAGTGGCGGGCGTAGTCGCCTGCGACCGGCACCCACGAAATCGCGACCGCAAGGGCGACGTCGACCGCCGGCCAGAAGTTCTGCCACGACGTGTGTGCGGGCGAGGGCAGTGGCTGCCGCAGCAGCTGAATGAACAGGTACACGACGACGATCGCGACGGCAACGGTCACGTACTTTCGAAGCACCCGGACGACGCCGAGCGGGCGCAGCGCGAGCGCAGTCGTCACCACACCGGCGGTGACGACGTAGGCGTTCTGCGGCCACGCTCGGCCACAGTTGATGCGCCGCCGACGCGATGATGACGATCTCGAAGGTGGCCCAGCCGATGAGCTGCACGATGTTCAGGCCCGTAGGCAGGTAGGACAGGCGGCCGCCGAACAAGCCGCGCAGCAACACCATCGCGGGCGCACCGGTGCGGGCCGCGGGCACGGCGGCCAGGCCGACCGCGGCCGCGCCGAGTGCCGTGCCGACGAAGGTCGCGACGAGGGCCGCCGTCAGCGACAAGCCCGGGCTGTTCTCGCGCGGCTGCAAGCACGAAGAGCGCGCCGGTGAATCCGAGCAGGCTGACCCCGAGGTTGCCCCACAGGCCGACCTGATCGAAGAAGCCGAGCGACTTCACGACCGGTTGGTCGAGGGTGAGCGGCGCTTCGGCGTTCGCTGCGCGGTGGTGCGCGGTGGTCTCGATGTCGACAGCCATGACTGCCTCTCCCGCCGGTACCCGGCGAACTCCCTACGCCGGCATTACCCGGTCAGGTTCGAGCGGTCGGCGACCCGCGCCGGTGCTGCCGGCCAGTCGCCCTCTCAGCCCGGTTTCGCCCGAGCTCCCGCGGTGTGCGTCAGACAGAGTACCCGCCAGCAGTAGGCTCGACGGCACCATGGCTACGGCGGTCAGCGCATGTTTCGTGCGAGCCGGCCGGGTCGGCGGTGCCGAGCATGCCTTGTACAACCTGCTCGACGGCCTGCGGTCGGTCACCACTGTTGTCGATCCGTGGACGGTTGTCGCTGCCGAAGCCCTTCAACCCGGCTTCGATCTCGCGCCACTTCAGACCCGGGCGGTGCACGTCCCTGGTGTGCAAAACCGCATTGCGATCGAGACTGTGACCCTGCCGCCGTTGCGTGAATTCGACCACTGGCTGCTGCCCAACTACTACACCCCGGTCGGACTACGCGGGCGCGTCGTGACGGTGATCCATGACGCGCAGTACGCGCACTACCCGGAGAACTTTTCGGCGGTGAAGCGGCGCTGGCTGGCGGCGGCGCACCGGCACACGATGAAGCGGGCCGACGTCGTCATTGCTATCTCCGAGTTCGTGGCGGCCGATCTCGTGCGCTTGCACGGCGACAGGTTCGCCGCGAAGGTGCGGGTCATTCCGAACGCAGTGTCGTTCGATCGGCTGTCGCCGGGAGAGCTGCCCGACGGCGTGCCCACGGACCGCGAACTCGTCCTTTGCGTCTCGGGTGCGTACCGGCACAAGAATCTCGACACTCTCGTGCGCGCCTTCGCCGAGGTCGCAGCTCGGCGCCCGGAGGCGCACCTGGTGGTGGTCGGCCAAGCACCCGAACTACTGCTCGGAGCACGCAAGGCCACCGGCATCGGTGGCCTTGTTCGCGAACTCGGCCTGGCAGATCGTGTGACGAGC
This sequence comes from uncultured Actinomycetes bacterium, assembly GCA_963836475.1. Classification (GTDB taxonomy): domain Bacteria; phylum Actinomycetota; class Actinomycetes; order Acidothermales; family Acidothermaceae; genus PALSA-607. The sequence goes on along the minus strand of CAWIJQ010000001.1, from coordinate 281,291 downwards.
CTCGACTACGTGAACGACCCGCAACTCGGCGCGCTGTATCGGGCCGCGTCGGTGCTCGCGATGCCTTCGCTCTTTGAAGGATTCGGTTTGCCGGTCGTCGAAGCGCTCGGCTTCGGCGTCCCGGTTGTCAGTACGCGCTGCGGCGCCCTCGCGGAGGTGTCACTCGGGCTCGCGCAATACGTCGACGACCCGCTGAGCCACGTCGACATGGCTTCAGCATTGGTGGACACTCTTGAACAGGGGGTTCCCGGTCGGCCAAGCACGGAGGACATTAGGCGAGTGCGGGCCCAGTATGAACCCGCCGCTGTCGCGAAGCTCATCTGCGCCGCGGTGGCGGGATGACCGCCGCCGAGCCGCATGTAAGCCCGGTGACTGGACGGCCGACGGTCACGATCGTCACGCCGACACTGAACGCCGCCACCTACTTCGACGATTGTCTGCGTTCGGTTCAACTCCAACGAATCGATGTCGATGTCGAGCACATCGTGGTGGACGACGGCAGCACAGACGGGACGCTCGAACGTGCCACCGCGAGCGGAGCCCGGATTATCGAAGGCGCACGGGCAGGACTCTATGTCGCAATGAATCAGGGGCTCGAGGCGGCGACTGGCGAATATGTCGGCGTACTCAACGGTGACGACTACCTATATCCAGGTGCGGTCGCCACGCTGTTGAATGCGATGCAGAGCAGCGGGCGCCCGTGGGCAATCGGTCGCCTTCGCTGGGTCAGTGGCGCAGGAGACTCCTTGGGCGAGTTGGCGCCCCCACCGTCCAGCGCATCGCCAAAGATCCTCGCCTGTCTTGGATGGAGCTGCCTTCACCACCAGACGACGTACATGAAGACGGACCTCTGGCGGAAGCTCGGCGGATTCGATACGCACTACCGTGTCAGCGCCGACTTTGAGGTGCTCCTTCGCGCCCGGCGCGAGGCCCGGTTCGCTTCGGTCAACCAACTGGTCGCGGCATTCCGGCGACACGGTGCGAACCTGAGCATTACCGACTCCACCTCAAGCCAAGAGAACGAAGAAATCAGCGAACGCTACGGGCCGCGACTCCGCGCGGTTCGCAACATCGTTCGATTCGGGGCCCGCGTCTACATCAACGCACGCAACCCGCGCTGGGCTATCGCCAAGCACAGACCTGACACCCGACGCTCGCACTGAGGCACCCGATCGCAGCCTGGTCGTATGAGATCGTTGGAACGTGTTGGGACGGAACAGCGAGTCTGAGCCGAGTCCTAGATATCAAATCGGGCGGACGGCAGCCGCGACATTCATCGCCAGACTCGCGACGATCGGCGCCTCGTTGGTCAGCGTACGGCTCATCATTCACAGTGTCGGCCCTGAACGGTTTGGGCTCTGGACGGCAATTACGGCTTCCGTCGCACTCCTCAACCTCGCCGATCTCGGCATCGGCAACAGCTTGCTCAATGCGCTCACTCGTAGCCGCGCTCGCGGCGACACCACCGAGTCAGCCAGATTGGTCTCGAGCGCCACCTACGCGTTCGTTGCTATTGCGATCTGCATGACTGCACTTGTTGTCGCCCTCACGATCGGCGTCGACTGGTCGGCCGCCTTCCGAGTCAACGGCACCGTTGCAGCGCGAGACGCCGATCCGACATTTCTCATCGCCGGACTGGCACTTGTCGGGGCGTTACCTCTTTCCGCCAGCAACAAACTGCAACTTGCTTACCAGGAGGGATACCGAACGCAGATTTGGGTGATCATCGGCCAGATAGGCGCCATCGGTTTCCTCGTCGAAGCGGTTCGAGTGCACGCACGGTTGCCAGTGCTCGCCGCGTGCGTTCTCCTCATTCCGCTTCTTGCACAAGTGATCAATACCGTGCGCGTGTTCGGCTCGAACCACCCAGAACTGAAGCCACGAATCTCATCCGTCGACGCAACGGCGACACGGATGTTGCTAGCAACTGGTCTTCTCTTTCTGTTCTTGCAACTTTCCTGGGCACTTGCGTTTGCGTCGGACAACCTCATCATCGACCGCATTCTCGGGCCGAATGCGGTAGCTGCCTACGCCGTGCCATACGAAGGGTTTTCGGCTGTCGCGACCCTCGCGGTACTGCCCTTGGTAGCGCTGTGGCCCGCATATACCGATGCAGCCGCGCGGCGAGACTTCACGTGGCTCCGTGACACCGTTCGCCGATCCATCGCCTTCATGGCCTTGGTGGGATGCGCGCTCGCCGGCTTGTCGCTCGTCCTAGCTCGTCCTTTGCTTCACCTTTGGATAGGGCACGGCACGCAATACAGCAACGCACTCCTATGGGGATTTGCGTTATGGCTTCCTGTCTACTGCACTGGCAGCGCGGTCGCGATGTACCTCAACGCCATGGGTGTCGTCAGATTTCAGGTGGCGACCGTCTCGATAATGGTGTTCGCGAATCTTGGCTTGAGCATCGGACTTGTGCGCGCATGGGGCCCCGCCGGTGCGATTTATGCCTCAGTGATTTCATACACCGTGCTCGTGGGCATCCCTTGCGCGTGGTATCTCCCGCGACATCTACACCAACTTTCGATGGCCGCGCCTAGCTAACTGCCGCGGCAGCATCGCAAGCCTCTGCCAGCCCACAGCCATACAGCTCGGCCCGATCACGAGCTTTCTCCAGCGCCCGCTCGGTCTCCTCCAGTGTTGGGCGTCGCGCAGATCCCCAGAGGTCGGCAAGAACTTGGGCCATCGATTCGGCGTTATCAGTCTTGAAGAACCGTGAACCAAAGCTCGTTGCCTGCTCGCGATGCACCTGGATATCGGAGCACAACAATGGGACACCCAATGCCTTTGCATCTTCAACGGATGTGCTCCACCCCTCGTAGCGCGAAGGTTGGATGATCACCTCCGCGCACGTCATCAGCTCCGCCAGGTCGTCGTATGGCACCTGGCCAAGGACAACGACTTGCCCCGCGAGTCCCGCCTTCGCGATGCACTGCAACACCCTCGACACCGTCCGGTTGGCAGGATCCCGGTAGTCCGACGGCAGACCCGTCATCACGACGGGAATCTCCACGCCAGCGCTTTTTGCGCGACCGACCGCGTCGATGACCAGCTCGTGATTCTTGTGCTGCCAAAATTGATTCGCCACCAAGGCATACCGGCTCGGGAGGTTGTATGCCGAAGGTGTTGATGTCGGTTCACGACGAGCGCTCGAGAATGCCAAGAGGGAGGGAAACGGCAATACTCGGCCCTTACTCGAGTGCGACGGATAGTACCGCGCGAATTCGGCTGCCATCGCATGACTGGACAGCAACACAACGGCGCTGCGCCGCACTAGCCGGGCGTACGAGCGATCGCGCGTCGCGCATTCCTGCGAAGAAAAGAACTCCGGCATCGCGCGGTGCTGAAAGTCGGTGATCCAGCCCACAGTGCCGGGCAGCCTTGGGCGCGGCGGCACCGACAACATTGGCAGCACGGCATCGAGCTTGGTTCCTCGCAAGTATGCAAGCGGATCTGCAGCGTCGGGCAAGGCGAAAGCGCGTCGAACCTTACGCTCGAATGCGGATTGAGATGCTCCCCACCGACCACGTCTACCGGCCGAGTCACGAGAAGCCCCAGCAAGATTCACGAGCTCCATTCCCCCTGCACTCAGCTCATCGTCGCCGGGCTGAGGACTCGCCGAGACGAACACGACTGATCGATCCTTGGTAACCCCCGAAGCAATAAGCGACCTAGCCATCGTCCGACTAACCTGTCCGCCGGCCGTCCACCCAACAGCCCCCGCATCCACCAGTGCGATCCGGTCGGCGCGTCCAGTGCGTTTCACGACGGCCAGGACTCTACGCAGTCGGCGAGCGATCGCTCGAGGTTCAGGGGTTGCCAACTCGGCAGAAGTCCCTGCAGAACGGAGATGTCGGCCTGCCAGTGTTCGGGGTCACCGGCCGTGGGCCGATCGAGGAAACGCACTGGCTTAGTAGCACCCATCACACCTCGAAGAACCGTGGCCACGTCACCGATTCTTGACCGCGTCCCTGACGCGATATTCACGAAGCGGGGCGCCGAGGCCACGCTAGCCATCCCAAGTAGCGCCGCCGCGACGTCCTGTACATGAAGATAGTCGCGTGTCGAATCGGAGCTACCCGTGAGAACGACTTCGGCAAGTGTCGGGTCGACAAGCTGGTTGTAGATCTCCCATGCAAGCAGCCGCTGCTGGCCTGGGCCGACAACCGAAAACAGTCGGCCGGCGACGATGTCAATGCCGAAGCAATCCGCGTATTCCTGGGCGGCAATCTCGCACATCATCTTGTGATAGCCGTACGGCGAAATTGGTCGTCGAGCTTCGCCCTCCGACACGGGGAGCCGATCAGGTTGGCCGTACACAGCCGCACTCGAAATAAACAATGCGCGCGATCGCACACCGCTTCTGCGCACCGCGTCCAACACGTTGATCCAACTCAGCAATGAGGCCTTCAGTGTCGACGCCGGCGCATGGAACGATTCGCCTACCGAAGCCGGCCCCGCAGCGTGGATGATGGCGTCGGGTGCGAATGACGTCACGATGTCGGCTACGTCATCGTCGATGACGTCGACGCAGTAGTGGCGGCCCGGCCAGCCAGGTGCCGCCTGCGACGATCTGCTGAGACCTACGACCGTGTCGCCACGACGGGCTGCCTCGTGACCAACCGCCTGACCAATGAAACCCCGGCTTCCCGTCACCAAGATCTTCATCGGCGTTCGGCAAGGAAGGAGTAAAGCCGACCGGGCTCTCGCGATTTCATCTTGAGTGCGACTTTCGCGATCCGGCGTGCACGGGTACCTGGATAGAAGTTGACCATCGACTCGAGTGGACCGTAGACGCGTGTCAGAGTCAATCCGGCGGCAGCGAACGCCGACATATAGCGGTCGAGCGGATACGCATATTCGCCGCCGTATATCGGTGCAGCGGGTGGGCCGCGAGAAACGCGTCCAACTGCACGTCGTCATCGACAACGTGTTCGCGGACGAAAAGAGCGCGGCCGGCCGGGTGCAAGACCCTCGCGGCCTCCACGAGGCCTGCCTCAAGGTCGACCAGATGATGCAAAACCTGCCGCCCGAAGACGAGGTCTGCCGAACCGTCAGCGAAAGGGAGGTGCTCTCCGTCGGCACGCACGGCGGTGAGTGCACCAGGTGGAGCGTCGATCAAATGTCGTACCGCGCCCACTCCAACGTCTCCGCTTGCATCGGGGTCGATCGCCGTCACGTACCAGCCGCTACGGGCGAGCGCATACGCCGTGACGGCGCGACCCGCACCGACATCGAGCGCGCGGCCTGCACCGCCGCCAAGTATGCGTTCGATCGCGCGATACTCGCTACTTTTCGCGTACCGCGCCGCTGCCTGCGCAACGCCGACGTCGAAATAGTTCTGTTTCACTGCAACTGCGTTCGACGGATCCGCTCGGAACTCCTGAACCGCGCTCTCCCACGAAATTGTTTTAGGCTCAACCATGATGGTCCGGATCGAATCGTGGAAGATCTCGAACGGTCCGCGCTGGTACGCCAGCGACGAGTGTCCAGGGCGCAACGTCCTGGGTGACTACCGCCCCTGCTGCCACGACACAGCCTTCGCCGAGGCGTACACCCTTGAGCACCATCGCGCGAGTGCCAACCCACACCTTGTTTTCGACATGAATCGCGCCTCGAGGAACATGCGTCCAGTCCTTGCGACCACTTATCCAGTCTGCAACGTCGCCGCTGCGGTGGGCGAAGTCAGACGCGTGCGAGTCGTAATGATAAGGAGGGCGCCGAAAGCAATGAGGACGTCGTCCCCAACGACAATTTCGACCGCTGCGTCGAGCAAGCTTCCGCCACCGAGGTGTGTGCGATCGCCGATCTCGACTCGAGCGCCCGCGGCTTCGAACACTATCGCGCCCGCGATGTCGCTACCTTCGCCGATCACGAGCCGGCAATCCATGCGGTCACGGACCACGAGAGACGCACCTGTCAGACGCGTGCTTGGGCCGACGGCGAAACGTCCATCAAGGTTGCGACGCCAGACCAGGCGGCGGTACGTCACCTGTAGCTGCCGCCTGATCTTCATCATGCTCATTATCAATCAGACGAGCGGCTCAGAGCCGCGCATCCGTCGGCAATCGGACAGGGTGGCGCAGGATGCCCGCGACGAATGCCGGGTTGGTGCGTAGGTAGCGGCGCCACAACCGTCGCGGCTCGCGGCACAGCCGGTACAGCCACTCAAGTCCATGTCGTTGCATCCACAGCGGAGCCTGCTTGACTACGCCGGCGTGGAAGTCGAACGCCGCACCGACGCCGATCAAAGCGGCCGCCTGCAAGGACGTCGCGGTGCTCGCCATCCAGTACTCCTGCTTCACCGCACCGAGGCCGACCCACACGACGTCCGCGCCGCTGTCGTTGATGAGTCGTACGACGTCCGCATCCTCAGCCGGCGTCAACGGACGAAACGGCGGTGCGTAGGTACCCAGATCCGCAGTCCCGGGAACTCCGACAGTCAGCCGTGCCGACAGCAACTCGAGAGTTCGCGGTGTCGTGCCGTACAAGAAGACCGACTTGACCCGACTCGCAGCGAGCGGCTTCGACAGCGCGAGCATCAGGTCAGGTCCGTACACCCGGGTGACGCCGAGCGCGCCGGCGCGCCTCAGGCACCACACGATGGGCATGCCGTCAGGCGTCGTCAAGCCCGACGCGTTGTGGATGCGGCGCAGCTCCTCGTCACGCTGACATTCCATCACGGTGTGCACGTTGGTCACGCAGACGTAGTGTCGCTCGCCGTCGTGCGATCCACCGCATGATCTCGTCGACGGCGCCATCGAGCGAGATCGCACTGATGCCGACGCCGAGTACGTCGACGCGGCCTGGTCGCGCGGCGAGGTCAGTAGGCACCGCTACCTCGCAACACCGCGCGAGCGGTCTTCCACAAGATCATCAGGTCGAAGGCCGGCGACCAGTTCTCGACGTAGTAGAGGTCGAGACGGATCGACTCGTCGAACGGCAGGTCCGAGCGACCGCTGACCTGCCAGAGCCCGGTCATCCCCGGCCGCACCAACAGCCGACGGCTGACGTCGTGGCCGACCTGCTCGACTGACGCCGGCAACGGACGCGGCCCGACCAGCGACATCTGGCCGAACAACACGTTGAAGAGCTGCGGCAGCTCGTCGAGCGAATAGCGGCGCAAGAAGCCGCCGACCGCCGTCACCCGAGAGTCGACGGCGTCCTTGACGAACATGCCGCCCGGCTTCTCGGTCTGCGCTGCAACCAGCGCGTCAAATGATTCGGTCCGCGTCGGCGCGCATCGTGCGGAACTTGTAGATCGTGAACGAGCGCGCCGCCGCGACCCGACCGCTGCTGGCGAAAGATCGCCGGACCAGGACTGGTCAGCCGGATCGCCGACCGCAATCGCCAAGCAGCAGCGGCGACGACGGCAATCAGCAGCAGCAGCGCGGCGACCCGATCAAACGCCGACTTCGCGAGTTGCTTGCCGCCGTCCAGCGTTGGTTCTTCGACGTGCAGCAGCGGCAGACCGTCAACCGGCCGCATGTGAATCCGCGGCCCGGCGACGTCGGTCAACGCGGGCGAGACCAGCAGGTCGACGCCGGTGCCTTCGAGCTGCCACGCGAGTTCGCGCAGCGCGGCTGGGCTGAAGCCCGATGACGCCACCGCGACCGTGTCGGCCTGGGTACGAGCCAGCACCTCAAGCACGCGGCCGCGTTCGCGCGCCGTGCGATCTGAGCCGGCAAAGTCGGTAGCTGCCGGCGACCAGGTGCCGGCGACGTGATAGCCGGTGTAAACCGACCGGCTGAGTCCCTCGGCGAGTTTGGCGGCCGCCATCGGCGTGCCGACCACCAGCACCCGATGCAGGCAATGTGACCCGCGCCGCAGGCGATGCAACACCCGGCGGGCCCCGTAGCCGGCCAGCGAGGGTGGAGACAAGCCCGATCGGAAGCGCCAGCGCGACGAACCCGCGCGACAACGGCAGCTTGCCGACGAACGTCACGAACGCGACGAGCGCGGTGACGCGGATCGCGGCATCGGCGACCCGACGGAACTCGTCCGAGCCAATGCCGAGGTAGCGCGCGTCGTAGGAGTGCGTGCTGGCGAGCAACGCCAGCCAGACCGCGGCAACCAGCGCGGCGATCGCGTAGTAGTCGAGCCCGCCGACCTTGATGCGTGCCCGCAGGTGCGCCCCACCGCAGCACGGCCGCGATGGTCGTGCCGGCGAAGAGCAGCACGGCGTCGAGGACCACCAGCACGACCGTGTACCGGCGCTGCCAGCGACGCCCGCGCCGCCGGCCCGGTCGACACCGGCCGCAGCGGTCGCGGCGGCTCGGCGGCAGGCGCATCGCGGAGGCGTCGAGCGGGTGGGCACTCACCCTTGCTCTCTCGGCCGATCCAGGCGCCAGCATGAGGCCCGGACGGCGCGGTGTTGCGCCATTTGGCCCAATGCGCTTCGGACCGCGTACTACTTCAGCAGCCGCGACAGGCGGCGGTCGGCCAGCGGCTTGCCGCCCGTTTGGCAGGTCGGGCAGTACTGCAGCGACGAGTCGGCGAACGACACCTCCCGCACGGTGTCGCCGCAGACCGGGCACGGCTGGCCGGTCGCGGCCGTGCACCCGCAAGTTCGCCTTCTTCTCGGCCTTCAACTCGCCCGCATCGAGTTCGGCGGCCCGCCCAACGGCGTCCCGCAATGTCGTTTGCATGGCTTCGTAGAGGACCGCCACCTCGTCGGGGGTGAAGCTGTCGGCGATCTTGAACGGCGACATCTTGGCGACGTGCAGAATCTCGTCGCTGTAGGCGTTGCCGATGCCCGCGATCACCGACTGGTCACGCAACAGCCCCTTGATCTGCATGCGCCGGCCATGCAACAGCGCCGCCAGTGCGTCGACGTCGAACGCCGGGTCAAGCGGCTCGGGACCCAACCGGGCAACGCCCTCGATCGTCGCGGGGTCGAGAACCACATACGCAGCAAGGCGTTTCTGGGTGCCGGCCTCGGTCAGATCGAAGCCCGAGCCGTCGTCGAGTTTCACCCGCAGCGCGATCGGACTCTTGCCCGGCCGGATCGGCGCCGCGCGCGAGCTCAGCCCGCCATCGCAGCCAACCAGCACGAGCAAGATGGACGACGAGGTGCGGGCCAGTCGTCGCGATATCGAGGAACTTCCCACGCCGGCTCGCGCCGGTGATCGTCGTGCCGACCAAAGCCGACGCCGGCGGATCGAAGGTCTTCAGCACCTGGAACGACGCCGACATCGACGCGGTCGATGCGACGACCAACCACGTGCGTGGTGAGAAACGTCGCCAACGCTTCGACTTCGGGTAGCTCAGGCACAGCGTCGATGATGCCGCATCAGCGCCGCTAGCGGCGGGCCGTGACCGCCGTCCGCGCTGCGCTTTTGCGCTGTCTTGCGCTTCGGCGTCAGAGCCGTCGATCATCAGCCCGAGCCCGATGCCGAGCATCCAGACGTCTTTGGCAAGCGGCACGCCCTGCTTGGTCGGTCGCATGCCGTCTTCCTTCGTCATGCCGGGCGTCTTCGGATACATGTGCAGCAGCGAACCCGAGAAGCCGACGAGGCGTCGCGCCGGCCACGAACGGCGAGACGAACGGCGACAGCAGGGTCGCACCGATCAGCGATTTCGCCGGCGCCCAGCGAGCGCGCGAAGCCATCGGCTCCGCCTTGGCGAGGAACGGATAGGTGCCCGTCGCCATGCTGTGCAGGCCCTTGGCGGTCATCTCGTCGGCGTGCAGCTTGCCGATGCCAGAGTTCAGGATGAAGGCGCCGGCGGCCAGGCGCACCGGTACGTGGCTGAGTCTCATGGACGGTCTACCCAGGATCGGCCCGCCGATACCCGACTGACTTAGTTTGTCGGCGTCGCTGTCGGCTTCGTCGGCGTCGCGCGTTGTCTTCGCGGCTGTCGGGGCGATGGCTTCGCTGGGCGTCAGCGTCAGGTTCTGCAGGAACTTCAGCGCGACCGGCGCCGCGACCGTGCCACCACTCTGCCCGTCCTGCACGTAGACGGCGAACGCGATGTCGCCCTGGTAGCCGACCAGCCAGGCGTGCGTCTTGGGCTTGTCGCCGGCGCCGTACTCGGCCGTTCCGGTCTTCGCCATCACCGGGCCCGCCCGGCGCATTGGCCAGCACGACGCCGGTGCCGACGGTGACGACCTCGTGCATGAGCGCGTGCAGCTGACTGACGACGCCAGCCGGCAGCGGCGTGCTCGGCGCGGCAGGTGGGGCGCTGGCGACAATCGACGGCGCCACCGATGCAACAGCCGACGAAGCGGGCGACGAACCGGCTGCCGCCGAGCCGGCTGACGCGCTCGCAGATGCACCCGATCCGTCGGCGTTGCATGGCTGCGGCTGCGCCGTTCAACACCAGCTGCGGCGCGATGTAACTGCCGCGCGCCACCGTCGCCGCCATGACCGCGAGGCTGACCGGACTCACCAAAGTCGAGCCCTGCCCGAACGACGTCGCGGCGAGGTCGACCTGGTCCTTGGGCGGCGCAACCTTGCCGCGAAATGCCGGGGTGCCAAGCGACCAGCACGCGCCGATGCCGAGTGCGCGCGCAGTGTCCGGCAACGTGTTGCCGGGCACGCGCGGCGCCAGGCTGATGAACGCCGTGTTGCACGACTTGGCGAAGTCGGTGTGGAACGGCACGCTGCCGAGTTGCTCGCCCTCGTAGTTGTGGAATGTCTTGCCCTCAACCAGAATCTGCGGCAAGCACGACGACCGACGTATTGACGTTGAAGCCCTTTTCGAGCAGCGCAGTCGTCGTCACGATCTTGAAGGCTGATCCCGGCGGCACTGCACCGAGCAACGCAGTATCAAACCCGCCACCGCTCGGTCCGTTCGCGACCGCAATCACCTGCCCGGTCGAAATGCGGACGGCGACGAGTGCGGTCGGCTGATCCGTGACGGTCTGCAGCGCGGTATCGGCCGCCGTCTCGACGCGCACGTCGAGCGTCGTCTGCAACGGCGTGCCGTCGACCGCCGGCTGCACCTTCAGAACGGTCGGCACCTTGGTGCCGATCTGCGAGGCGGGATGGATGACGTCGATCTCGAAACCGGGGGTGCCGCCGATCGTCGAGTCGAACTCCTGCTCAAGACCACCGAGGCCGGTGATGTCGCCGGCGATGTAGCGGCCCTTCGACGCGTCGACGATCTCCTTGGTGACCGGGCCGACGGTGCCGAGCAGCGATCGGGCAAAGTCGTGCGACGGGCTCAGCGCCAACGTCTCGTCGCGCAAAACGATGCCGGGCACGGTGCCGAGCGCAGCGGACACCTTCTCGTAGTCGGCCTCGCGCAAGCGTGATGACGTCGACGAACTCGTCGGACGCGGCCGCCCTGATGTGCGCGGCAATTGCGTCGGCGTCGACGCCCAAGATGCTGGCGAGCTCGGTTGGCCGTGGTCGTCGGATTGCCGGCCTTGCCGGCTTCGACGCCGATGTCGGTGACGGCCGCGCTCGATGATGATGGGCTGCCCCGCGCCGTCGAGGATCGTGGCCCGCTTCGGCGCCAGCCGGGTGTATTGCAAGGCGTCACCAGCAGCCAGCGACGGCTCGACGACGACGGCTGCCAGGCAACCGTCCAGTTGCCGTCGGCGAATCTGACGTCGACGTTCGACGCATAGCTCCACACCTGGTCGCCCGGCAACTGCCACGTGACGGTGAGCGCAGACCGCGACACATCGTCGTCCGCCGTGTGGGCGACCGCGGTGGCGTCGACGTGCACTGATCGAGCTTGCAGCCCCTTCACGATGGCGGCGTACTGGCCCTGAACCTCGGCACCGGTCAGACCCGCCGCAAACGGCACGGTCGACAGGTCGCCCTTGCTCCACGCCGCCGCGAACGACTGCACCAAGTTGTTCGCGGGCGAGGGCGGGATCGACGCCGAGGCGCTCGCGGTTCCCGGCGCCGCGACGCCGGCGGTGTGCTTTTTGGCGTGCGAGTGGAAGTAGTACGCCGCCCCGCCACCGGCCGCCAGCAGAATCACGATCAGGAGAACGACGCCAGGAGTCGGGCCGCGGCGACGCCGGCCGCGCGGACGCAGCGGTGACTGCCGGTAGCTCATCGCCCGAGCCTAAAGCGTGCCCGCCCGCCGATGAACCAATGGGCGATCGCGGCGCGGAGTGGGCGAGGGGGGACTTGAACCCCCACGTCCTCACGGACACACGGACCTGAACCGTGCGCGTCTGCCATTCCGCCACTCGCCCGAGTGGAGCGCTCAGCGTAGCAGGGCGCGCATGCGCACCAAGGGCGGCCAATCCGGCGTCCTGGATAGCATCAGATGACGTGGCCTGCGGCACGTTTCGCACAGCGGGGATCGTTCTACCGACGGCCGGAAGGAGGCTCGGGTGGGTGTACTCCAGCGCTTCGAGCGCCGGCTCGGCGGCATGGTCGAGGGAATGTTCGCGCGCGCCTTCAAATCCGAGGTCCAGCCGGTCGAGGTAGCCGCGACCCTTCAGCGCGAGCTCGACGAGCGCGCTGCCGTCGTCGGTCGCGACCGCATCCTGGTGCCCAACCACTTCGTCGTCGAGCTCGGCGACCACGACTACGACCGGTTGGCGCCGTACGAGAAGCCGCTGACCCACGAGCTTGGCGCGATGGTGCGCGAGCACGCCGAAGACCAGCGCTACACCTTCGTCGGCCCGGTCGACGTCAAGCTCGTCGCGCATCACCACCCTCGACACCGGCATGTTCAAGGTGCGCAGCGACGTCGCGCCCGGCCCCGAAGGCATCCCGCCTCACCTCGTCCGGCACGCGGTCGCGCACGCCCGCCCGGCCCGCCCGTCGGCGTCCGCCCGCCGTCACCGACGAGCTGGACGACGAGCCGGCTGACGTCGCGTACACGACCGCCATCCCGCGGGTGGCACCGCCGACTTACGGCCGGGTGCGGGTGCGCGAGGGCAAGGGCGCGGCCTACGACTTCGAACTCAAGAACAAGGTGACCGTCATCGGCCGCGGCACCGACACCGACCTGCGGCTCACCGATCAGTCGGTCTCGCGACGCCATGCCGAGATCCGCGTCGCCGGCGGCGCGACGATGCTCAACGACCTGCAGTCGACCAACGGCACCACGGTCAATGGCGTCGCCGTCACCACCAAAGCGTTGGCCGACGGCGACGAGATCCGTCTCGGCGAAACGACGATCATCTATCAAGGCCCGCAGAGGCTGAGCGGCGCCTATGTCAGAACTCTCGCTCTTCTTGCTGCGGGCGGGATTTGTCGCCCTGCTCTGGATCTTCGTCGTCGTCGCCTTCGGCATCGTCCGCTCCGATTTGCTCGGCGGCCCGCAGGCCCGGGTCGCGCGGCCGCAGCCGAAGAAGCAAGCGAAGAAGCCGGCGAGCTCGCGCAAGGCACCCCGCAAGCTGGTGGTCGTCGCTGGCGCACTAGCCGGCACGTCGATCAGCCTCGGCGACACGCCCGTCACGATCGGCCGGGCCAACGACTCGACCCTGGTGCTCACCGACGACTACGCCTCGACCAAGCATGCGCGGGTGTTTTCCCGCGACGGCCAGTGGCTGGTCGAGGATCTCGGCTCCACCAACGGCACCTTCCTCGACCGCAGCAAGGTCACCCAGCCGACCCCGGTCGGACTCGGCACGCCGATTCGCATCGGCAAGACCGTGCTCGAGCTGCGCCGGTGACGCCTTTAGTGACCGGCCTCATGACACTCATGCTGCGGTTCGCCGCGCGGTCTGATGTCGGGCTGATCCGAACCAACAACGAGGACGCCGTCTATGCGGGTCCGCGATTAGTCGCCGTCGCCGACGGCATGGGTGGGCACGCCGCTGGCGATGTGGCGAGCGCCGTCACGATCGCGACGCTCGCGCCACTCGACGACGATGACCCGCCGTCCGATCTGCTCGGCATTCTCGAGCAGACGATCCGCGCGGCCAACGAACAACTGCGCAGCATGATGGACGCCGACGACCAGCTCGACGGCATGGGCACGACGCTGACCGCGTTGCTCTGGGGCGGCAACCGCCTCGCCCTCGCGCACATCGGCGATTCGCGGGCCTACCTGTTGCGCGACGGCGAGCTCGTGCAGATCACCCACGACCACACCTTGGTGCAGCACCTCGTCGACGAAGGCCAACTCGACGAGTCCGAGATCCCGACGCACCCGCAGCGCTCGGTCATCTTGCGGGTGCTCAACGGCCGACCCGACGCCGAAGCCGACCTGTCGATTCGCGAGGCGCGCGCCGGCGACCGCTACCTGTTGTGTAGCGACGGGCTGTCCAGTGTGGTGAGCAAGCAAACGTTGAGCGACACGTTGGCCTTGCCCGATCCCGAGCAGGCCGTCGACGCACTCGTCGATCTGGCGCTGCGTGGCGGCGCACCCGACAACGTCACCTGCGTGGTGTGCGACATCGTCGAAGCCGACAACACCGCGTCAGCAGCACCGGTCATTGGCGGCTCCGTCGCCGATGGCAGCGAAGCCCGCGTGCGCGAACCTAATACGTCGGCCGGTCGGGCCGCGGCGTTGCGCGTTCATCGGCGGCCGGCCCCTCGTCGGGGCACCGACGACGAACCGGCACGTCGCCGCTGGCGTGGGCCGGCGCTGGTCTTGTTGCTCTTGATGCTCGCCGCCGGTGGGTTGTTCGGCGGCACCTGGTGGTACTCGCAGCATCAGTTCTATGTGGGCACCGATGGCAGCAACGTCATCGTCTACAAGGGCATCGAAGGCACCGTTCTCGGCATCCACTACTCATCGGCGATCGAGAACACCGGCATCGCGATGTCGTCGCTTCCGGTGTTCGAGCGCGAGCGGGTGACCGACACCATCGGCGCGCAGCAGTCGCAGCGACGCCGACCGCATCGTCGGGCAGTTGCACGCGACCTCGACACCGGCGGCCGACACCATCACCGTCGGCACCGGCCTCGCCGGCGGCATCGTCACCCGCACCGCCCTTGTCGTCGCCCTCGCCGGCGGTGGCGTCGTGACGGAGGTGCCATCGTGACCGCGACGACGAGCGGCATCGTGCGCGCGATCAAGCCACGGCGCCCGCGCACCCGCCGCTCCGTTGAGCTGGCCATGCTCGTGTTCGCCGTCGTTATCGCGTTGGCCGCCTACGCCGACGTCGGGCTGACCCGTTCGTCGAAGTTGCCGTCCGACATGCTCACCTACGGTCTCGGGCTTGGGCGGCCTCGTGCTGATCGCGCACATCGCCGTCCGCCGTGTTTGCGCCTTACGCCGACCCCCTGCTGCTCCCGTGCGCGGCGTTGCTCAACGGGCTTGGCATCGTCCTGATCCATCGACTCGATCTGGTGGCACCGAAGGCCGAGCGGTCTGACGCGACTCTGCAACTGGCGTGGAGTGCCATCGGCGTCGTCGGGTTCATCGCCGTGCTTGTTCTCGTGCGCGACCATCGGCTGTTGCAGCGGTTCACCTACACGTCGATGTTCGTCGGCTTAGCTCCTGCTCTCGATCCCGTCGCTGCTGCCAGCCCGATTCAGTGAGGTCAACGGCGCCCGCAACTGGATCAGGTTCGACGGTTTTTCCATCCAGCCAGGAGAATTCGCCAAGATCCTGCTGGTGGTCTTCGTCGCCGGGTTCTTGGTGTCGAAGCGCGACGCCCTTGCTCTGGCCAGCCACCGCATCATCGGCATCGACCTGCCGCGCGGACGTGATCTCGGCCCGATTCTCCTTGCCTGGTTGGTCAGCGTCGCGCTGCTGGTGCGCGGCCGCGACCTCGGCATGTCGATGCTGTTCTTCGGGTTCTTCATCCTGATGCTCTACATCGCTACCGAGCGATTGTCGTGGCTCATCATCGGCACGCTCTTGTTCGCCGGCGGCACGTTCTTGGCGTACCACCTGTTCGCCCATGTACGCGAACGATTCGAGATCTGGCTGCACCCGTTCAAGCACGCTCAGGGGTCGGGCTACCAGCTGGTTCAGGGCCTGTACGGTTTCGCGACTGGCGGCCTCATGGGCACTGGGCTTGGCAACGGCCGCCCTGATTTGGTGCCGTTCGCGAAGAGCGACTTCATCGTCGCGACCATCGGCGAAGAACTCGGCCTCACCGGTCTCATGGCGATCCTGTTGGTCTACGTCGTCATCGTGTCGCGCGGGTTGCGCACCGCGCTGACCGTTCGCGACTCGTTCGGCAAGCTGCTGGCCGCGGGTTTGTCCGTGTGTCTCGCCGTCCAGGTCTTTGTCGTGGTCGGCGGGGTCATGCGGCTGATCCCGCTGACCGGCATCACGACACCGTTCGTCTCGTACGGCGGGTCGTCGTTGGTATCCAACTGGGCGCTGCTTGCGCTGCTGTTGCGCATCAGCGATGCGGGGCGGCGTCCACCGCCGACCCCGGCGCCACGGCCCGATGAGGCGATGACCCAGGTGATGTCGTTATGAACAAGCCGATCCGGCGCGTCGCGATCGTGTGCTTGCTGATGTTTGTCGTGCTGTTGGTCAACGACAACGTCGTGCAATTCGCGCACGCCAACACGCTGCGCAACAGCCCTGGCAATACCCGTGTGCTCTACCAGCAGTACGACCGCAAGCGCGGCGACATCACCACGTCGACCGGTGTTCCGATCGCGACGTCGGTCGCGACCGCCGATGCGTTGAAGTACCAGCGCAGCTACCCGCAAGGGCCGCTGTTCGCGCCCGTCACCGGGTTCTATTCGATCGTCTACAACGCATCGCAAATCGAGAGCGCGGAGAACTCGATCCTGTCGGGCAGCGACGATCGCCTGTTCGGCGTTCAGCAGTTGCGCAACCTCATCACCGGTCGCACGCCGCAGGGCGGCACGGTGGTGCTCACCCTCGACCCGGTGCTGCAAGACGTGGCGTACAAGGCGCTGGCCGGTCGCAAGGGTGCCGTCGTCGCACTCGACCCGAATACCGGCGCGATCCTGGCGATGGTCAGCTCGCCGTCGTACGACCCGAATCTGTTGTCTTCGCACGACCAGGCGTCGATCCAGGCCAACTGGGCCAAGCTCATCGCCGATCCGACCAACCCGATGCTCGATCGGGCGATCAGTCAGACCTACCCGCCTGGTTCGACCTTCAAGTTGATCACCGCAGCGGCAGCGCTGACGGCCGGCGATACACCAGAGACGGTGATCCCTGCACCCGAGACTCTCCAGCTGCCGCAATCGACCAGCGTGCTGAAGAACTTCCACGGCGAGAGTTGCGGTGGTCAGGCCACCCTGCTTCAGGCGTTGACGATTTCGTGCAACACCGCTTTTGGCGGACTCGGCCTTTCTCTCGGCCAAGACGCGCTGCGTCGGCAGGCCGACGCCTTCGGGTTCGACACGACCTACTCGATCCCGATGAAATCGGCCGCCCAGCGTTTTCCCGATCGATCTCACCGACGCCAGCACGATTCAGTCGGCGATCGGTCAATTCGACGTGCGTGCCACGCCGTTGCAGATGGCGATGGTCGCGGCCGCGATCGGCAACGGTGGTACGAAATGAAGCCGTATCTTGTCGATCAACTCGTCGCGCCCGACCTCAAGATCGTCGACGAGACGAAGCCCTCGGTCTTGCGCCAATCGGTGTCGACCCAGGTGGCCGCGCAACTGACCCAGATGATGATCAACGTGGTGCAGCACGGCACGGGCACGAGTGCCCAGATCGCCGGGGTCAAGGTCGCGGGCAAGACCGGCACCGCCGAGAACGCCCCCGGAGCGCCCCCGCACGCCTGGTTCGTCGCCTTTGCACCGGCCACTCAGCCGCGCATCGCCATTGCGGTCGTCGTCGAAAACGGCGGCGGCGACAGCGACGCCACCGGGGGCGCGATCGCCGCGCCGATCGCAAAGGCGGTCATGCAAGCCGAATTGAAGAAGCAGCCATGACAGATTCGTTCCTAGCTCCCGCTAACGAGAGGCGCACCACATGACGGAGCCACGGCGGCTCGGCGACCGATACGACCTGAGCGACGTGCTCGGGTACGGCGGCATGGCCGAGGTATTCCGCGGTCGCGACATCCGGCTGGGTCGCGACGTCGCCGTCAAGACCCTGCGCGTCGATCTCGCTCGCGAGGTTTCCTTCCAGGCCCGCTTCCGGCGCGAGGCCCAATCGGCGGCGTCCTTGAACCACCCGGCGATCGTCGCGGTGTACGACACCGGCGAGAGCATGCTCGACGGCGTCCCCGTGCCGTACATCGTGATGGAGTACGTCGAAGGTCAAACTCTTCGCGACCTGCTCAAGACCGAGCGGCGGGTGATGCCGACCCGGGCGCTCGAAATCACCGCCGAGATTCTGGCCGCGCTCGATTACAGCCACCGCAACGGCATCATTCACCGCGACATCAAGCCGGCGAACGTCATGCTGACGCCCACCGGCGACGTCAAGGTGATGGATTTCGGCATCGCCCGATCGGTCGCGCAGGCCAGTGCTGCGGTTACGCAAACGGCCGCCGTCATCGGCACTGCGCAATATCTGTCCCCCGAACAAGCGCGGGGCGAACAGGTCGACCCGCGTAGTGACGTCTATTCCACCGGCTGCCTGCTGTACGAACTGCTCACCGGCACACCGCCGTTCACCGGCGACTCGGCCGTGGCAGTCGCTTATCAGCACGTGCGTGAAGACCCGATCCCGCCGTCGCGGGTGAACGCCGATGTCAGCCCGGCCATTGACGCGCTGGTACTGAAGGCGATGGCAAAGAATCCAGCAAACCGCTATCAGAGCGCCGCCGAAATGCGCGAAGACATCGAGCGCGCCCTGAGTGGTGCGCCGGTGCGCGCGACGCCGGTGCTGCACGACCAGACCGTCAGCATCGCGCCCGTGGCCGCCGACAATGGTCGCGAGCAACCGCGTGGCCGACGGTCATTGGTCTACATCATGGTGACCCTGATCGCGCTCGGCCTGTTGTTCGTTCTCGGTGTGCTCTTCCGGCACCTCCTGACAACGAAACACGCGTCGACAAGTGTGCCGGTGCCGCAAGTCGTCGGCTTCACTGCGGCGGCCGCAACTACGGCGTTGACCGACGCCGGATTCGTACCGAAGACCGAGTCCGGCGCTAGCCCAACCGTCGCAAAGGGCTTGGTACTAAGCGAAAGTCCGCCCGCCGGCACGCCGCTGCCGCGCACCAGCCCGGTGACGATCACGGTGTCAACCGGCCCGCAAGCCATTCCGATCCCCGACCTCACGAACACGACATTGTCCGATGCAAAGGCGGAGTTGGCGCGCGACAATCTCGTCCTCGGCCTGACCTCGACCCAAGATGTACCGAAGGCCGCCAACACGGTGCTGAGTCAGACGCCAGCTGCCGGTACGTCCGCAAATCCCGGCACGACTGTCAATCTGGTACTGGCCAGTGGCAAGACTCGGGTGCCAGATGTCCGCAACCTTCCGGTCGATTCGGCCAAGCAAGAGCTGAGCACGAACAGTTTTGATTTCGCCGAGCACGATCAACCAAGCACCACCGTGCCCGCGGGCACGGTCATCAACCAGAGCCCCGATCACGATGCGCTGGCGCCGGTCGGCTCGAAGGTCACCTTGATTGTCGCGGCGGCACCAGTGGCGGTCTCGAGCCCGCCGCCAGGCAGTGCGCCGCCCGGCGTCAGCCCGACGGCGACCGCAACGCCATAACCGCGCGCCGGACGGTACAGCCATCCCGAGCTACAGCGGCGCGGCCAACGCGCCGGCTCGTCGGGGTGCGTCGATGTCGCCGCACCGAACCAGCCAGTTCGCCAGCATGCGGTGGCCGCCTTCGGTGAGTACCGACTCGGGATGAAACTGCACGCCTTCGACGTCGAGCTCGCGATGCCGCATCGCCATCACCACGCCCGACTTCGTGCGGCCGGTCACCTCAAGTTCCGACGGCAGCGTCGCCTCGTCGACCGCGAGCGAGTGGTAGCGCGTCGCGACAAACGGGTCGGGTAGGCCGGCCAGCACTCCCGTGCCGTCGTGATAGACGTCGCTGGTCTTGCCGTGCAGCAGTTCGGGCGCGCGACCGACCACCGCGCCGTACGCGACAGCGATCGCCTGATGCCCAAGGCACACACCGAAGATCGGCACGCGTCCTGCGCACTCGCGAATCAGGTCGACACAAATACCTGCGTCTTCGGGCGTCCCCGGCCCAGGGCTCAGCAGCACGCCATCAAAATCCAATGCATCGGACGTCGACAGCTGGTCGTTGCGACGCACCACACAGGTCGCCTCAAGCTGGCCTAAGTACTGGACCAGGTTGAAGACGAAGCTGTCGTAGTTGTCGACGACGAGGATGCGCACCCGTTGATCCTCCCAGATGTCGCCGCTCAGCCGGCCGGCAAGCGCCGACGGCGAGGCCGGCACGGTCTGCTCGATCGAGGGTGAGTTCACGGTCACGTCGTTCCAGGGCAGGCGCGGCTCGACCCACGGAAAGATCACCAGGAACAGCAGCGCGAGCACTCCGAGCAGCAGTGCGAAGCAACCGGCGAGCTTGCCCGCTAGGCCGCCTGGCAGCGTGCGCCACAGCCAGCCGTACATCGCTACGCCCCCTTCAGGGCAGGCGGCAGACCGGCCGACTTCGGCAAGGCCGACTCGAGCAGCCCGTGCACGATCAGCCGGTGGCTGGCCGAATATTTCGGGTTGCAGGTCGTCAGCGTGATGAGCGCCTGCGTCGGCTTCGCGCGTGGTTTCTCGGGCACCGGCAGCACCACGCCGACGTCCGTCGGCAGTACCGACTCGGTTTGGTTGACCCGGTAGGTGTAGTAGGTGTCGCGGGTTTCGATCACGATCGCGTCGCCGACCACGACATCGCCGAGCCCGTTGAAGGGCGCCAAGTAGGTGGTGCGGTGGCCGGAGACGACGAAGTTGCCGACGCCGCCCGGCATCGCCGACCCGGGGTAGTGTCCAGGGCCCTTCTTCAAGTCGTCGGTCGACACACCTTCGACAATCGCGAAGCCATAGTTGTTGCCCAGTCGCGGAATTCGGATGATGCCGATCGCGTCGCCGGGTAACACCACCGCCACCGGCGCGGACGGCGACGAGCTCGGCACGCTGGTCGGGCTCGGGCCCGGGCTCGCGCTGGAGGTGGCACCGGGCGATGCGTTGGCGGAGCTCGTTGGGGCCGGACCGGCAGGCAGTGGCTTGGCCCACTCAGCTTGCAGCTGATGGTTCAGCGTTGACTGCGCGTGCTGCGTGTAGATGCCGGTAAACCACAGCTCGTAGGCGATGAACAAGAACACGATCACGCCGAGCGTGATGAGCAGTTCGCCGGTGACCCGCAACACCTGGTTCAATCGACCACCGGGCAACCGAGCATGCGCACCCCGACCACCAACCGAGAGCGTCGTCACGGTGTCGCCGTCGCAGGTGCGCTGGACGCGAGTTGCGCATGCGCTAACGTCAGCGCCCCGGAAAATGCAGGCATTGTCGCGTCACTTTCGATGTCGACCTTGTAGCCGAGTTGGTAGGCATCGACGTACTGCCGATAGATGATCACATCCGGCGCCGAGTTCAGTGCCTCCTGCAACCGCTGTTGATTGCCGATGGCCTCGACTGTGTAGGGCGGCGAGTACACCACGCCATGCAACAACAGGGTGTTGCCGACGCACCGAACTGCACTTGTCGAGATGACCCGCTGGCCCTGCAATGTCATCGCTTCCGCGCCGCCTGCCCATAGCGCGTTGACGACAGCCTGAACGTCCTGCTGATGGACGACGAGATAGTCAGGCGGCACCGCCTCGCGGTCCGTGCCCGGCCGCGCGGGCGCATCGTTCAGGGTCACGGTCACCGCAGGGCCCGAGACCGGTTCGAGGCCGGCCGCGTTCGCCAACGCGTCGGCCTCGTCACGTGCCTGGGCGACCCGACTGTCGGTCTTCGCCGCATCGGACGTCGCTGCCTGAAGCCGTTTCTGCAACGTCACCAGCTGAGCACCTTGGGCGATGACGGTCTGCTGCTCGCGGTCGACGAGGGTATTCACGTCGTCGCGGCCGGTGACCCGCAGGTCGAAACCGTGCGAGGTGGTCGCCGACGTGGCGAACAGCAAGCCGGCCACCAGGGCCACGACCGGCATGCCGTACCGCCAGAGCGGCGCGGTCGATCTCGGCACCGACCCACACCTCCCGCCGTCCGCCGTGCATCAACGCTGCCATCTGTACGCTAACCGCTACCGAACGGCCACACCGAAACAGTCAGACCCAAACAGCCAGTCACATCTAACAGAAGGTGCAGGTTGCGTCGTGCCGAAGTCGCGAGTGCGAAAGACCGAGGTCTTCACGCCGCCACCGAAGCGGTCGGCAAGCAAGCGGATGAGTCCGCGCGTGGTTGGCGCCGACGATGGTCGCCACATGCTGTTGGGAGTCTTGTGGCTCGTGCTCGGCTACGTCTCCAACTACGCGTTCCCCGGCATGTCGCACCTGGGCGGGCAGGGCGGCAACCTGATCGAGGGCTTTGTGCTGCTCATCATCGGTCTCGGTCTCGCCACGCAGTGGCGCTAACCACGACCACGCCTAACTCCTCGACCGCCTAACTGCAGGGCTGCCGAACTGATCAGCCGCCTAATTACAAGGCTGTAACTCGTCCACAGCGGTTGTCCACAGTGGGGACAACCAGCTGATCAGCCCTTACATCAGCCCCTGAGCTGATGCGTTCGAGCGATGACGACGACGACCAGCAGTGCGAGCAGCGCCACTGAGCTGGCGAGCTGAATCGCCGTCCGCTTGTCTCGCGGCGCGTACGCCCAAGCTCCGGCAAGTCCGGCACCGGCCACCAGGCCACCGATGTGCGCCTGCCAGCTGATGCCAGGCAACGAAAACGTCAGCACCAGGTTCAAGCCGATCGTCATGGCGATCGGCTGGATGTTCAAACGAAGGCGACGCCCGACCACGAGCAGCGCGCCGAAGAGGCCGAAGATGGCCCCAGACGCACCGAGCTCGCCGACGTTCGGCGCGGTCAAGGCATAGGCGAGCACGGAGCCCGCCAGTCCGGTGAGCAGGTACATCGCGGCGAACCTGACCCGCCCGAGCAGCGCCTCGAGCGGCGGCCCGACAACGAACAGGCACCACATGTTGAACAGGATGTGCAGGAAAAAGGCGCCCCCGGCCGACGGCGGCTCATGCAAGAACATGCTCGTCAGGAGCCGGTAGTACTCCCCGTGCGCGACGCCGACGAGGTGCACCGCGCCATTCGTGCGTTCGAACGCATAACCGATTTGCTGGAAGCGGTCGACAAACGCCGTCGACGACAGCTCGAACAAGAACGCCAGCGCGTTCAGCCCGATCAACGCATAGGTGACGGCATGCGGATTCGACGTCACCCGACCGCCGAACGGCGTGCGGCCCTGGCGCGTGGTCTTGTTGGCGCCCCGCACGCAGTCGCGGCACTGAAAGCCGACCGGCGCCTCGACCATGCAGTCGGGGCAGATCGGTCGCTCGCAGCGCACGCAACTCAAGGCGGTCGGGCGGTTCGGGTGGCGGTAGCAGGTGCGGCCGACCCCGGTCGGCGGCAGATTTCCTGGTGGGCCGACTGGATCGGCGGTCATCGAACTAGGCCGAGCGCGTTTCGATACTGACGGAGTTGATCACGATGTCGGTACGGGGACGATCGCCGGCGCCGGTCGCAGCGGTCGCAATCGCGTCGACGACGTCGCTGCCTTTGGTCACTTCACCAAAAATGGTGTGCTTGCGATTGAGGTGCGGCGTCGGCCCCACCGTGATGAAGAACTGCGACCCGTTGGTGCCTGGGCCGGCATTCGCCATGGCCAGCAGGTACGGGCGATTGAACGTCAGGTCAGGGTGAAACTCGTCGCCGAACTGGTAGCCCGGGCCGCCCCGACCGCTGCCCAGCGGGTCGCCACCTTGGATCATGAAGCCTTCGATGACCCGGTGAAAAACCGTGCCGTCGTAGAGCTTGTTGGTGGTTTTCTGGCCACTGCCAGGGTGCTTCCACTCCTTGGTGCCTTCAGCCAGGTCGATGAAGTTCCGGACCGTCTTGGGCGCATGATCGGGAAACAATTTGATCTCGATATCGCCCATCGTGGTGTGCAAGGTCGCGAAAGTTTCGTCGGCCACTGGGTGGTCCTCCCGATAGGTGGGTGTTTCACCATCGTGCCACGCGACAGGATCGGGCGTGTCGTCGTACGGTGAGGTAGGCACACTTGGCCCGCGGCTCGGAAGTGACCGTACGGTGATTGTCTGGCCGCGGCTGGGGAACTACGTCTGTTAGACCGTCATGGCGTGAAACCCACGTCCGGCCGCTTCCACGGAGGTTCGCATGCCTATCAGGTCCGCCCGAATGAGCGACACCGTGACCACCCGCTTCGGCACCGCCAAGCAGCGGGTCGGCAGTGTCGTTGACGACAGAGTCATGCCGTTCGTCGACGGCAGGGTCAGACCGTTCGTCGACGGCAAGGTTCTGCCCTTCGCTGTCCCGGTCGGCCGCAAGGCCGCCGCGCAGGCACGGCAGGTAGTGAACGAGCGCATTCTTCCGGCTGTCGACAACGCCCGGACGGCGTCGGCCCCCGCCCGGATGGAAGCGATGCGTCGCGGTCGGTTGGCCGCCATTGCGCTTCGCGGCGGCGAGAACCTCGTGGTGGTGAAGCGGCGTCGTTGGCCGATCGCGCTGCTGTTCCTCGCCCTCGGTGGTGCGGTCGGCGCTGGCGCCGCCTGGCTCGCCCAGGCCGGCAAGCCGGTCGAACTCACTCCGTATCCGCTCCGCAGTGAGGACATGCACACGCGGGCGTCCGACGAGCGGATCGACCTCGACGACGAGGCGCACGTCCACCACGCCTGACCGCGGTATCCGAGCACTTCAGTCCGGCGGATGCGTCCGTCCGCAACTTCGACGATCGCGGTTGCGGTCGCGCGCAAACTTGCGTCCCACGCTGACCATAGGTCGGCGAATCCCCGGCTGCGGTCGTCGTCGCCACGCAGAGTGAAATCCGGACCTACCAGCGCGTGCCGAGCATGCGCGACGAGCGTCGGGTCGGCCGTTTCCAGCGTCAACGTGGCGTCGGTAAGACGCATGGTCAGCTGTCGTCGTCCGGCTTCTTCAGGTAGTTCGTCGGTCGTGCCGGCGACATCGACGTTGCGCAGCGCCGTGCGGGCCTGGTCGAGGTCAATGCCGAGCGAACCGAGAGCCTTCGCGGCCGCGCTTGTCGGGTCACTGAGCGTCGCCAACAGCAAGTGGTGCGACCCGACGGCCGCCTCACCGGCCAACCGTTGCGCTTCGTCGAGGCTGGTGGTGGCCGCGACCGTCGTGCGGACGTCGTCGGGCGCCGCGGTCGGTGCGCTGAAGTCGCGGTGCCGCGAAGCCCAGAATCGCCGACGATTCTTCTCGGCCGCGGGCGGCACAAGCGCCAGAACTTGGGCACGCAGCGCCGGCAGGTCGACGTGCTGCTGCACGAGCAATTTCGTCCCGAGACCGTCGCCCTCACGAATGATGCCGAGCAGCAGGTGCTCGGTGCCGATGTAGTCGTGGCCAAGGTTGAGGGCCTCGCGGAGGCCGAGCTCGAGCACCTTCTTTGCCCGCGGCGTGAACGGGATGTGGCCGCTCGGCGTGCGCTTACCGCGACCGACTATTTGTTCAACCCGCGCACGGGTCTCGTCAAGGGTGACGCCGACCGCGGCCAGCGCCTGACCACCGACGCCCTCGATTCTCGGCCAGCAGACCGAGGAGGAGGTGTTCGGTGCCGATGTAGTTGTGCTGAAGGCGCCGCGACTCATCTTGGGCGAGCACGATGACCTGGCGGGCGCGGGCAGTGAATCTCTCAAACATGGTCTGAGCGTGCGGCAACTCGCCGTGACCCGTCAAGACTCTGCTAATAATAGGGTCGGACCGAACGGTCAGCGACTGGAGGCATGTCGTGGACTGGGAGGACCGGATCGACGATTGGGCCGCCCACCTCGAACTCCAGGCCCAAGTCGAAGGGTCGGATTGGGTCACGCTCGACGTGGCTGCTCGCCGAACTGGCGCCTCCCGTGCAGTGCTGCGGAGCTGGTATCGCAGCGGTGAGATCGCCTCGCGATTGGCCGACGGGCCACATGGGCCGACGAGGCTGGTCCCGCTGGCCGCCGTGGCGGCGCGCGCCGAAGCCTCGCCGCGGCTGCGGTATTCGGCGCAGCGCCGCCTTGACGCGGAGGCGCAGTTGGAGTTGATGCGGCACCGCCTCGATGTACTCGAGGCCCGGGTAGCGGCGATCGAGGCGGACGTTGGTCCTGTTGACATGTGACTGATCGGTCACATATGGTCGCCCGTTATGGACCTCGTGTTTCGCGCATTGGCCGACCCGACGCGGCGGCAACTGCTCGACGAGCTGTTCCGTGAGGACGGTCAAACGCTGAGCGCCCTCGAGGCGCGCTTCGCGATCACCAGATTCGGCGTCATGAAGCACCTGCGGCTGCTCGAAGAAGCCGGCCTGATCGTCACGAAGCGGCGAGGCCGAGACAAGTTGCATTTCCTCAATCCAGTGCCCATCCGGCTCGTCCACGACCGGTGGGTGAGCAAGTACGCAGAGCGTTGGGTGGCCGCATTGACCGACATCAAAGAAACTCTGGAGGCTTCGATGGAGAAGGTGTACGAGATTTACATCCGCACCACCCCCGAGCGGTTGTGGGAGGCCATTACCGACCCCGACATCCGTGCGAAGTACCAGTTCGGCGCAACGGTCGCATCAGAATGGACGCCGGGGGCGCACCTCGAGATGACCTCGCGCAACACCGGTGCAGTGTTGGGGGACGGCGAGGTCATCGAGGCTGACCCGCCGCGCCGACTCGTGCACAGCATGCGCGCACTGTGGAGCGACGACGTCGCGCAGGAAGGATTTTCCCGTGTTACGTGGGAAATCCAACAGATCAACGACTCGTGTCAGCTGACTGTGACGCACGACCAACTGCGCGAGGGAGCAAACGACCAGTTGTACGGCGGCTGGCCGATGATCCTCTCGGGCCTCAAGACCTGGCTCGAGACGGCAACGCTGCTCACGACGCCAGGCTCACTGATGTACATGTAAGAACTGGACGCGAGAGGATCGTCGGCATGACCTTGCCTGCGCTCCCCGAAGAATCGTTCCGGCGCGTGCTCTGCGTGGTCGCGCACCCTGACGACATGGAGTACGGCGCATCCGCGGCAGTCGCCCGCTGGACCGCGCGCGGCATCGAGGTCAGTTACCTCCTGCTCACCCGCGGCGAAGCGGGCATGCCGAACCCGCCGGAGGAGACGGCTCGGCTGCGCGTTGCGGAGCAGCGAGCCGCCTGCGCCATCGTCGGCGTCACCGAGTTGACCGTCCTCGAACACCAGGACGGCGTGTTGATGTACGGCCTCGATCTGCGGCGGGACATCTGCCGGGGGATCCGACGGTTCAAGCCCGACGTCGTCCTCGGCGTCGGGTACGCAATCGAGGTGCCGTGGGGCTTCGACCAGGCCGACCACCGAGCGGCCGGGCTCGCGACGCTCGACGCCATTCGCGATGCGGGCAACCGATGGGTCTTCGCGGAGCAAATCGACGGCGAAGGTCTCGAACCGCACTCCGTGCGCTGGTACCTCGTCCCCGGGCTCCCGGGCTCAGCCAGCCACGGCGTCGATGTCACCGGTGAGCCGCTGCGCCGGGGCATCGCCTCGCTCGAGGCGCACGCCGCCTACCTCGGAGCGCTGCCGGATCATCCGGCGCCGAAGGACTTCATCCCGATGTTCACCGCGATGAATGGCAAGGCCATGGGCGTCGAGCATGCCGTTTTGTTCCGCGCCCACGACCTCCAGGCACCGCCGGACTTCGAAGCCACGCAACCGGATTCAGGCAGGGATCCGGTCTAGACGGCGCGCAAATACCTCGGTGGAGACGAGGGGAATCGAACCCCTGACCCCCGCCTTGCAAAGGCGGTGCTCTACCAATTGAGCTACGTCCCCGTGACGCCCTAGATGCCCGCCCGTTAGACGGCAGACGCTGGCTCGGTGGCCGTCGCCTCGATCCACAGGTCTTCCTCCGCCTGCGCGGCCCGAAATCGGCGGTACACCACGAAGCCGCCGGTCGCGCCGACGATCAATAACAGCATCTTCTTCATCGTTTTCACCTCGGCTTCGTCATTCTCACTCGGCATGAGGGGCGGGGAGTGGGCCTGGGAGGACTTGAACCTCCGGCCTCATCCTTATCAGGGATGCGCTCTAACCAACTGAGCTACAGGCCCCCGGCTGCGTGCCGTGCCGAGGGTATCCCACCGCGGCCGGCTCTTCGCAGTCGGATACGACCAATGACGGGGGCGGATACGACAGGTCACGGGTCGACGAGGGTGACCTCGATGCCGCCGACCAGGTCGGATATCAGGTTGTAAATCGCCGCTCCGAGCGTGGACAACGCCGTGATCAACACCACGTTGATGCCGCCGACGACGGCTGCGACGGTAATCACCCGGCTCGCGGTCAGCGGGTTGTGCAGGGCGGTACTCGTCGTTGTAGGGGCGACCTCGTTGACGAGGGTGTTGATCTGATCCCACACACCCATGCGGCCGAGCACGCCGTAGACCACCGCGACGGCCACGACGCACACCACCAGCATGACCAGCGATACGACGAAGCTGACCTTCATCACCGTCCACGGATCGATGTGCTTGATCACGAGTCGAGCGCGACGCGGCGGGCGGTGCGCCGTCGCGACCTGCACGGCCTTCGGCCGGTCGTCGAGGCGACCGGGAACTTTCTCGCCAGCCTTCGGGCCACCGCTCGTGCCAGCCGGTGGCGTGACGACCGGCGCACGAGCCAACGAGCTGTCGGACGCCGGGCCGGCTGGCGCCTTCGATGACGGGATCGGCGGCTCGGGTAACGCCTCGACCAGATAGCCGGCACCGCCGGGCTTGGCCGAGCTGCCAGCGGGAGCCGCACCCGTCGGCGGTTCTTTGGGAGCGGGTGGAGCAGCTGGAGCTGCCGGCGCGGCCGGCCCGGGTGGGGCCGCCGTCACTGGCCGGGAATACGGATTGCGAGCGGGACCGTTCCCCGGGTCTGAGTCGCTCACGAGTCTCCCTGTTCGCCGTCAGCGGGGCCGGCGTCCGTCGGGTCGCCGTCAGTCGCGCCGGCGTCGGTCGGTTCCTGGATCTCATTCTGCCCACCGATCTCGGCATTCGGGGCATCTGCGGCAAACTCGCTCGCATCGGGGTCGCTGTCGTCGTCCGCGATCTCCGAGGCGGCCTCCGCGTTACGGCTGACCCCGACCACCGCGTCGCCGTCACCCAGATTCATCAGCCGCACGCCCATCGTCGCGCGTGACGTCGGACGCACCTCGTCGGATCGCGTGCGGATCACACCGCCGCCCGACGTGATGGCGAATACCTCGTCACCTGTATCGACCATCAATGCGCCGACCAGACCCCCACGATCGTCGGTGAGCTTCGCTGTCAAAACACCTTGACCGCCACGGCCTTGCACGGGGTATTCCTCGACCGGCGTCCGCTTAGCGAAACCGCCGTCGGTTGCGGTAAAGACGAAGGCACCCAGCCTGGCCACCATCATCGCGAGCAACTCGTCGCCGGCACGAAAGCGCATGCCGATGACACCGCTCGTCGCGCGGCCCATCGGACGCAGCGCCTCGTCGTCCGCATGAAAACGGATCGACTGGCCCTTGCGACTGACGAGCAGGAGATCGTCGTCGGAGGACACCAATCGAGCCGCAATCACCGCATCGTCTTCGCGCAGGTTGATGGCGATGACACCGCCCGACCGATTGGAATCGAATTCGCGCAGCGCGGTCTTCTTCACCAAACCATCGCGGGTAGCCAAGACCAAATACGGAGCGACGTCGTAATCGCGCAGGGCGAGAACTTGGGCGATCGACTCATCGGGCTGGAACGCCAACAGGTTGGCCACATGCTGGCCGCGCGCACTGCGGGCCGCCTCTGGCAGTTCATAAGCCTTCGCGCGATAGACCCGACCCTTGTCGGTGAAGAACAACAACCAATGGTGGGTTGTGGTCACGAAGAAGTGTTCGACCACATCGTCCTGGCGAAGCTGCGCGCCGATGATGCCCTTACCGCCACGGCGCTGCGCGCGATACAGATCGGTCTTCGTGCGCTTCGCGTAACCGCCGTTGCTGATCGTGACGACAACGTCTTCTTCGGCGATGAGGTCTTCCATCGAGACCTCGCCTTCGGCGGCAATGATGCGCGAGCGGCGTTCGTCGCCATGCTTTTCGACGATCGCGCCAAGCTCTTCGCTGACGATCGTGCGCTGCCGGGCCTCGCTTTCGAGGATCGCGTTGAGGTCGGCAATCTCGGCTTCGAACTTGGCGAGGTCGTCGATGATGCTCTGCCGCTCAAGAGCGGCCAACTTGCGCAACTGCATGTCGAGGATCGCGGTCGCTTGAATCTCGTCGACGTCGAGCAACTGCATCAGGCCAGTGCGGGCTTCGTCGGCCGACGACGAGCTGCGAATCAGCGCAATCACTGCGTCGAGTTGATCGAGCGCCTTCGCCAATCCGCGCAGGATGTGCGCGCGCTCTTCCGCCTTGCGCAACCGGAACCGGGTGCGGCGAACGATGACTTCGATCTGATGCGCGACCCAGTGCCGAATGAATCCGTCGAGGCTCAAGGTGCGGGGCACGCCATCGACGAGCGCGACCATGTTGCAGCCGAACGTGTCTTGCAACTGCGTCTGCTTGTACAGGTTGTTCAGCACAACCTTGGCGACCGCGTCGCGCTTCAGGACAATGACGAGGCGCTGGCCGGTGCGCGACGACGAGTCGTCGCGAATGTCAGCAATACCAGCGAGTTTGCCTTCGTTCACCAACTCGGCGATGCGCAGCGCCAGATTGTCGGGATTCACTTGGTAGGGCAGTTGAGTGATGACCAGCAGCTGGCGCCCACGACTGTCTTCTTCGACGTCGATCACTGCGCGCATCGTCACCGACCCACGGCCGGTGCGGTACGCATCGTCGATGCCGCGACGGCCGACAATCAATGCACCCGTCGGGAAGTCGGGCCCGGAGATTCGCTCGATCAGTGCCTCAAGCAATTCCTCACGGCTCGCGTCTGGGTGTTGAAGCGACCACAGCGCCCCGGCCGCGACTTCGCGCAGGTTGTGCGGCGGAATGTTGGTCGCCATGCCCACCGCGATGCCGGCCGATCCGTTGACCAGCAGGTTCGGGAACCGCGACGGCAGCAGCAACGGCTCCATCGTCTTGCCGTCGTAGTTTGCAGTGAACTCGACGGTCTCTTCGTCGATGTCGTCGACCATGCGCATGGCCAGTTGCGCCATGCGGCACTCGGTGTACCGCATTGCAGCGGGCGGGTCGTTGCCAGGCGAACCGAAGTTGCCCTGCCCATCGACAAGGGGGTAACGCAGTGACCACGGTTGTGCGAGGCGCACGAGCGCGTCGTAGATCGACGAGTCGCCGTGTGGGTGGTACTGCCCCATGACGTCTCCGACGACGCGGGAGCATTTGTTGAAACCGCGGTCGGGTCGATATCCGCCGTCGTACATCGCGTAGAGCACCCGGCGATGCACGGGCTTCAAACCATCGCGGACGTCGGGCAGGGCGCGGCCGACGATCACGCTCATCGCGTAGTCGAGGTAACTCCGCTGCATCTCACCCTGGAGATCGACGGGCTCGATGCGGCCGTGGTTCGGCGGCAGTGTGGTGTCGGTCATTCTGTCCTCACGAACTGGGTCCTCACGAGCTCACGCACGCGCGAGCAATGGTCGGCCGGCAACAACTAGATATCGAGGAAGCGGACGTCTTTGGCGTTGCGTTGAATGAACGACCGTCGCTGCTCGACGTCTTCGCCCATCAGGATCGAGAAGATTTCATCAGCCCGCAGCGCATCGTCGATGCTCACCTGCAAGAGCACCCGCTGATTGGGATCCATGGTCGTCGTCCAGAGCTCTTCGGCATTCATTTCACCGAGACCCTTGTACCGCTGGATGCCGTCTTTCGGGAGCTTGCGATTCGCAGCGAGACCTGTGGCGACCAAGCCTTCGCGTTCGCGTTCGGTATACGCATATTCGGGTGCGCCGCTCGACCATTTCAATCGGTACAACGGCGGCTGCGCGAGGTAGATGTGGCCGGCTTCGACCAGCGGCTTCATGTACCGGAACAGCAAGGTCAGCAACAACGTGCGGATGTGCTGGCCATCGACATCGGCGTCTGCCATCACCACGATTTTGTGATAGCGAAGCTTGGCGATATCGAACTCGTCGTGCACTCCGGTGCCGAGTGCGGAGATGACGGCCTGCACCTCGGTGTTTTGCAACACCCGGTCAATACGCGCCCGTTCGACGTTCAGGATCTTGCCGCGAATCGGCAGAATCGCCTGGGTGCGCGGGTCGCGGCCCTGGCGAGCGGAGCCGCCGGCCGAGTCACCTTCGACGATGAAGACCTCGCACTCCTCGGGGTGCGACGACTGACAGTCGATCAGCTTGCCAGGCAAGCCGCCACCGCCGAGCAGACCCTTGCGGTTACGGGCGAGGTCGCGAGCCTTGCGGGCTGCGACTCGTGCGCTCGCCGCCTGAATGCCCTTGCGCACGATCTCTTTGCCTTCGGTCGGGTTCTTTTCGAACCACTCACCTAGCTTGTCGTTGCAGGTGGTCTGCACGAAGCCTTTGACCTCGGTGTTGCCGAGCTTCGTCTTGGTCTGGCCTTCGAACTGCGGGTCGGTCAACTTCACCGACACGATGCAGGTCAGCCCTTCACGCACGTCTTCGCCCGAGAGGCGGTCTTCTTCCTTCTTGATCAGGCCCCACTCTTTACCGAACTTGTTTACCAGCGTCGTGAGCGCGGCCCGAAAGCCTTCTTCATGGGTGCCGCCTTCGTGTGTGTTGATCGTGTTGGCGAACGTGTGCACCGACTCGGTGTAACTGGTGTTCCACTGCATCGCCAGCTCGAGCGTCATCGCGTTGGCCTCGCTCGACTCGAACGCAATGATCGTTCGGTGCGCGGGCTCCTTCGACGCGTTCAAGTGCTCGACGTAGTCGACCAAACCGCCGTCGTAGCGGTAGGTGACGTCGGCTGGGTCAACCTCGCCAACGACGGACGCGACGTCGTCGGCATCGCCGGCGGTGTGCTCGCCGGGCCGCTCGTCGCGCAGGCTGATCGTGAGGCCCTTGTTCAGAAAGGCCATCTCGCGGAACCTGTTGGAGAGCGTCTCGAAGCTGTAGTCGGTGGTCTCGAAAATGTCAGCGTTGGCCCAGAAGGTAATCGTCGTGCCCGTCTCGGTGCTGGCTTCGCCCCGTACGAGTGGGCCGGTGGGGACGCCGATCTCGTACGTCTGGCGCCAGACGTATCCATCGCGTTTGACCTCGATGTCAAGACGCGACGAGAGCGCGTTGACGACGGAGACCCCGACGCCGTGCAGACCGCCCGACACCTTGTAGCCGCCGCCACCGAACTTGCCGCCCGCGTGCAGCATGGTCAGCACGATCTCGACTGCGGGCTTCTTCTCGATCGGGTGCTCATCGACCGGGATGCCGCGGCCGTTGTCGGTCACCCGAACGCCACCGTTGGCCTGAAGCACCACGGTGATCGTGTCGCAGTAGCCGGCCAGTGCCTCGTCGACCGAGTTGTCGACCACTTCGTAGACCAGGTGGTGCAGGCCGCGCTCGCCGGTGGAGCCGATATACATACCGGGCCGTTTGCGGACGGCCTCGAGGCCTTCGAGCACAGTGATGGAGCCGGCGTCGTACGTGGCGTCATCAATCAACTCAGGGTCGTTGATCAGCTCAGTGTTGTTGATCAGCTCAGCGTCGTTGATCAGCTCGGGGTCGGGGGGAATGACTGCCTCTTGGGTCACGGGCGGACGTCTTTCCTTCCGGTCGTCACGCACCCCGGGAGGGCACATGTCGTCAGAACGGGCTGTAGAACGGGCAGGGGCGGTGATCGTCGTTCCTGATCGCGTACAGAGCCGCTACGGGTGGGGGATTGCCTTTCAGTGTAGTCGTTTCCCACCAGGAACGGGCCTTCGCGTCACCTAGATGTGCCTGTGCTGAGCTAGTTCGGTCGCCTGTGGATCCCCGTACCTCAGCCGTACGTATCGCGTGGCCCAGGGCCGCGGACACGAAGGGCCCCGCGACGCCAATCGGGGCCGGTCGGACCCCGCACCTCGATCCGCGTCACCACTCCTCGCCCGACCACATCGTCGATGCGGCCGTGTACCTGCGCGACCAGCATCCGCACCTGGGTTGCCCACGCCGTCGACTCGGCTACCAACTGCAAGACGCCCGCTTCGAACTTGTCCGGCCGACAGTGTTCGGCCAGTTCGGTGCCGACGATCTCGCCCCAACGTTCGGTGACGCCGGCGATCGCGGTCGGCACATCCCAGCCCCGTTCGACCAGCAGTTTCGAGAGAGTCTCGCCGAGTAGTTCCGGGTCGCCGGGCTCGCGTCGCGACGAGCCAGATCGGGCCGAACGAGCCGAGCGACGGCCCTGCGCCGGCGCCGCGGTGCCTCGTGCCCGTGCCTCGTCGCGGGCTCGGGCCAATGCGGCCCGGGCAAGATCGACGCCCGACAGCGGCCGAACCGGCTGGTCGGCACTTTCGGCGTCCGCCCCGTCGTCGAGCTGATCGCCCAACCGGGCCACCGAACGGGTCGTCACCGGACACGCCGCACCTCCCCGCCCATGACGTCGACACGCGCGCCGACCAGGAGTTCGGGGACGTCGGCGACGACCGCGGCGGTGATCAGCACCTGCTCGGCCGGTGCGACCAACTCGGCCAGCCGCTCACGCCGATCGGCATCGAGCTCGGCAAACACGTCGTCGAGAATCAGCACCGGCTCGACGCCGTCCGCACGAAGTAGGTCGTACGACGCGAGCCGAAGCGCAAGCGCCAGCGACCACGATTCGCCGTGGCTGGCGTACCCACGGGCGGGCAGTTCGTTGATTGTCAGCAGCAGCTCGTCGCGGTGCGGGCCGACGAGGGTGATCCCGCGATCAAGTTCGTCGTTTCGGACGACGGCCAGTGCAGCTCCGAGCGCGGCTGCCAGCACGTCACGATCAGGTACGAGCTCGACCTGGGGTCCGAGCGAACTCTGGTAGTCGACGCCGATGGCGGCCGCCCGGCCGTCACCGACCGCGAGCGACGTATACGCCTTGTCGACCAGCGGCCGAAGCAGGTCGATGAGGCTGATGCGGGCGGCCAGCAGTTCGGCGCCGGCCTGAGCAAGGTGGGAATCCCAGACATCGAGGGTGCGCAAGTCAGCGCCACCCGAGCGCCTCGCCAGCGCGGCACTCTTCAGTAAGGCGTTGCGTTGCTTGAGCACCCGGTCGTAGTCGGCCCGCACGCCGGCCAATCGGGGCGTGCGCGCCACGAGCACGTCGTCGAGAAAGTGCCGGCGCTCCGCCGGGTCGCCCTTCACGATCGCCAAGTCCTCGGGCGCGAACAGCACGCTGCGCAGCAGCCCGAGCACGTCGCGCGGTTTGGACACCGGCGACCTGTTCACCCGGGCGCGGTTTGCTCGACCCGGGTTGATCTCGACCTCGAGCAGCAATGTGCGGCCGTCACGCACAAGATTTCCGCGGACGACAGCACTGGTCGCCCCGCTTCGCACCAGCGGCGCATCGGCGGCAACCCGGTGGCTGCCTAAGGTGGCGAGAAAGCCGATCGCCTCGACCAGGTTCGTCTTGCCTTGACCATTCGGGCCGACGAACGTGGTGACGCCGGCATCGAGCGGCAGTTCGACAACGGCGTACGACCGGAAGTCGGCCAGCGACAGATGCGCGAGGTGCACGACGAGGTCAGCCGGCGGAGTTGCCGGCCGCCGTCTCAGGCAGGATCGCGTGCCCGCCGAACTGATTGCGCAACGAGGCGACCACCTTCATCGCCGGCGACTCCTCTTGGCGCGACGCGAATCGCGCGAACAACGACGCCGTGATTACCGGGAGGGGCACCGCGTGGTCGATCGCGGCCTCGATGGTCCATCGGCCTTCGCCGGAATCTTCGGCGTAGCCGCGGACCTTTTCTAGGGTGGGGTCGGCACTGAGTGCGCTGTCAAGAAGGTCGAGCAACCACGACCTGATCACGGTGCCTTCGCGCCAACTCTTGAAAATGGCGGGCACGTTCTCGACTGCATCAACGGCGGCGAGCAATTCGTAGCCCTCGGCGTAGGCCTGCATCATGCCGTACTCAATACCGTTGTGAACCATCTTCGCGAAGTGCCCAGCGCCGACGTTGCCAGCGTGCACGTAGCCGAACTCACCCTCGGGCTTGAGCGCATCAAAAGCCGGCTGTACAAGGGAAACGTGCTCAGCATCGCCCCCGACCATCAAGGCGTAACCGTTCTTCAGTCCCCAGACTCCACCGGATACGCCGGCGTCGACAAAGCCGATGCCCTTCTCGCTGAGCTTCGCCGCGTGCACTTGGTCGTCGGTGTATTTCGAGTTGCCGCCATCGACGACGACGTCGCCAGCGGCAAGGAGTTCACCAAGTTGATCGATCGTCTGCCGCGTCGGGTCACCGGCGGGAACCATGACCCAGACTTTGCGCGGTGCACTCAGTTTCGACACCAGATCCGCCAATGAAGTGGCATCGCTGATCTCTTGGTTGCGGTCGTAGCCGACCACGGTGAGGCCGGCTTTGCGCAACCGCTCGCGCATGTTGCCGCCCATCTTGCCCAGCCCGATGAGGCCGATTTCGAAGCCGGTGGAGGCCATGTGATTTCTCCCTTGCTACCTCAGAACTGCACGTTCAAGAACGACGGGGAATCAGACCTGCGCGGCCACCGGCTAGGGCGGTCAGCCCGACAACCGCACCGGCATCAGTAGGTACCGATAGTCGTCGTGGGCGCCGCTCTCAGCTTCCTTGCCTCCGCACAGCACAGCCGGTTTGGTCGGCGAGGTGAAGTCGAGCCGGGTGGTGTCGGTACCGACCGCGCCGAGCCCGTCGAGGAGATAGGCGGGATTGAAGGCGATCGAGAACTCGTCGGTGCTGCCGTCACCACTGGTGAACTTCGCGTCAATCGATTCTGACGCCTGAGCCTCATCGGACGTGCCTGCCTCGAGCGCCACCTGACCGCCAGTGAATGTCAGGCGGACGGGCGTATTGCGCGGCGCAACCAGCGACACCCGCTTGACCGCTTCGATGAATCCACCAGTTTCAACGAACGCGTGGGCCGAGGATTCGCTCGGCAGCAAAGAGCGGTACTTGACGTACTCGCCGTCGAGTAGTCGTGCGGTCGTGCGGCGTTCGCCGGTTTGGCCGGCAGCGCCCCGACCCGAGAATCCGATCAGCCCGTCGCTCGTGCCACCGGTCGCCAACGCGACCGTCACCTGAGCACCGCCGGTCAATGCCTTCGCCGTGTCGGCCAGCGTGCGTGCCGGCACCAGCGCTACCAACGAAAGCCCCGACTGCTCCGGCTGCCAGCGCAGCTCGCGAACCGCCAACCGATACCGATCGGTCGCTGCCAAGGTGATGCGATCGTCCTCAATTTCGATGCGGACGCCGGTCAGCACCGGCAACGTGTCGTCGCGACCGGCAGCGATCGCGACTTGCGAGACGGCCGCGGAAAAGTCGTCGGCGCCGATGACACCGGCAGTTGTCGGCATCTCGGGCAAGGCCGGATAGTCGTCGACCGGCAGCGTCGGCATCGTGAAGCGAGCGCTGCCACAGGACACGACCACCCGCGCGCCCTCGACCGAAACGTCGACGGGCTGCGGCGGCAAGCTGCGGCTGATCTCAGCAAGGAGCCGGCCGGACACGAGTGCGCGGCCAGGCTCGGCCGCACTGATCTCGATGCGCGCGTTTGCGGAGACCTCGTAGTCGAAGCTCGACAGCGCGAGCGTGTCAGTTACCTCGAGCAGCAGGCCGGCCAGCACCGGGACCGGCGGCCGCGGCGGCAAACTACGAGCTGCCCACGCCACAGCCTCAGCGAAGACGTCACGGTCGACCCGAAATTTCATGCGGCCCCGATCACCCAGGCGGTCGTCGTCACGTCATCGTAGTCACGCGTAGGCCAAGAAGCCGTACCGGTTACCTGACCACCGTGTGCGACAGCTTTCGTTGGCAGTGAGCGGTTGGTCGGCAGCGTTTCGACCCACCGCCTGACGTCTTGTGTCATATCTGATCCTTATCTCAAGGACGTCGTCATCGGTGCGGTGGATAGTGTGGATAACCGACCTCTTTGCAGGTCAGCGATGGTGCAAGCCTGCTGGCTGCCGGTGGACAACTACGCGGCGATGGTGCATCGGGTGGGGATGGACGACCGTTGCCGGGCCGGCTGCGCACACCGAATACCACCGTCGAAGCTGGCTGCCCACCGAAATCGACTTCCGGTCCACAACGTTGTCCCCAGGCTGTGCACAGCACTCATTTCGCCTGGGATTTGATGCGGTTTGTGAGTTCGGTCACCTGGTTGTAGATCGAGCGGCGCTCAGCCATGAGTGACCGGATCTTGCGGTCGGCGTGCATAACCGTGGTGTGGTCGCGGCCGCCGAACAGCTGACCGATCTTCGGTAGGGACAGGTCAGTCAACTCGCGGCACAGGTACATGGCCACCTGCCGAGCGGTGACCAGCACGCGACTTCTGGACGAGCCGCACAGGTCTTCCAGCGAGATGCCGAAGTAGGCCGCGGTGGCGCCCATGATCGTCGCGGCCGTGATCTCGGGCCCTTGACTATCGGGGATGAGGTCTTTCAGCACGACCTCGGCAAGCGAGAGATCGACGCCCTGGCGGTTGAGGCTGGCGAACGCGGTAACGCGGATCAACGCCCCTTCGAGCTCGCGAATATTGCTCGCGATCTTGCTGGCGATGTACTCCATGACGTCGTTCGGCACGTTCAGGCGTTCCTGCGCTGCCTTCTTCCGCAGGATGGCGATGCGGGTCTCAAGTTCGGGCGGTTGGACGTCGGTCAGCAAGCCCCATTCGAACCGGTTGCGAAGCCGATCCTCCAGCGTGATGAGCTGCTTAGGTGGGCGGTCACTCGAGATGACGATCTGCTTGTTCGCGTTGTGCAAAGTGTTGAACGTGTGGAAGAACTCTTCCTGCGTTTGTTCCTTGTTCTCCAGGAACTGGATGTCGTCGACCAGCAGTACATCGACTTCGCGGTAGCGCCGGCGGAAGCCTTCGGCCTTGCCATCACGGATCGAGTTGATGAAGTCGTTGGTGAATTCCTCAGAGCTCACGTAACGCACCCGCGCGCCATGGAAGAGGCCCATCGCGTAGTGGCCGATTGCGTGCAGCAGGTGAGTCTTGCCTAGCCCTGATTCGCCGTAGATGAACAAAGGGTTGTACGCCTTCGCGGGAGCTTCAGCTACCGCGACCGCGGCTGCATGCGCAAACCGGTTGCTGGCCCCGATGACGAAGGTTTCGAACGTGTACTTCGGATTTAGCCGCGCCGGCTCGATTTCGCGGCGCGCGCCCGGCTCCCGACCGGTGCCTAGGTGTGCGCGCGCTGGCTGGCCGTCGCGGCCGCCGGGCGCGGGCCGATGATCCGGCTCGCGGCGGCCGTCGTCGATTCCGCGGTGCGTGTCATTGGCGTGCCGGGTTTCATCGGGGTGGCGCGGAGTGTGCAGGCCAGTCGTCTCGTCGCTGGACCGGCGACCGGTATCGGTCGCGAACGCCTGGTCGCCGCGGGCGAATACGCCGTCGTCGGTGCCGAACTCGCGGCTGTCACCAGCGAAGTCGCGGCTGTCATCGGGCGAGGTCGCGACCCCGGTCGACGGCTCGACTGTCACGGCCACCCGCACATCGCGGCCGATTTCGTACGCCAGTGCCGTCGTTAACGCAGGCCGCAGCCGGGTTTCGAGGATGTCTTTGGCAAAATCGTGCGGCGCGGCGAGTAGCACAGTGTCTTCGACGAAGGCGATCGGTCGGGTCAAAGACAACCACGCCTGGAACTGCGGAGTCAGTTCGTCTTGGGCGGTCAGCCGGTCGAGTGTGCGGGACCACAACTGGGCTAGATCCGGTCGCGGATCGGGCGACTCGTCCGTGCCAATCGAAAGTTCAGGGCCGGGGCCGATGCTGTTGCCGTGCCGTATCACTGGCGTTCATATCACTGTCAGTGTTCTGGTCAGTGGAGGCGGTGTTCTGGTCAGTGGCGCTGCCGGTCGTGATACCAGTGCTCATGGCGTTCTCCTGCGGGGCGGACATGCACCCCCCTCACGGGCAAGTTCTGCCCAACCACGCGGTGAAAGCGCCCGGCGAAGCCGGTCACCATAGAGCCCCTCGCGGTGGGGAAACGCAAGAGTGCCGGGAAAGCACGGGAGTTTAGGCCCGAAATGTCGCTAAACGACGGTGTCACGAGGAAGTTCGTCCACACCGTCGTCCACAGCCTGTGTACGCAGCGCGGCTAATGCGCCACCGGTCGAGACTGAGCGAGCAACCACCCGGCCAACGAGGCGCGGCGACGGCCCGATCGGAAAACGTCCGGCCGTGGGACGCTAACAGCGCGCCGCCCCGCGCTTCAAGCCGTTCTCCACAAGCAGTTGAAAGAATCTTGGCAGTTTGACCGTGCCTCGCGGCGCACGTACCGTAGGCAGTTCATGTGACCTGCTGGGCGTGACGCTGTCCGTTAGGCGTGACTTCGTCCGCCGTACCCGCCATCTGTTCTTTCTGCCGCTGCACCCGCCGCTGCACCGCCGTTGCAACATCCGCGTCTCTGGAGCCCCCGAGTGAGCAAGCGCACGTTCCAGCCGAACAATCGTCGCCGTGCGAAGACCCACGGCTTTCGGCTCCGCATGCGAACGCGTGCCGGCCGGGCCATTCTCGCCGCTCGCCGCCGGAAGGGTCGTCAGGGCCTCTCGGCCTGACGACCGCACCCGGATTCCCTGTGGCATCCCGGATCACTGTGTTACCGGCCTCGGCGCGACTGCGACAGCGCTCCGACTTCAACGCGACGGTGCGGCATGGTCGGCGTGCCGGTCGGCCGTCGCTGGTCGTCCATCTGATGCCGGTAACGGTTACTCCCGTAACACGAGTAACAGGTACGTCGGCAGCGGCCGGCTCGCGGGTCGGGTTCATCGTTCCGCGGGCGGTTGGCGGCGCTGTCGTGCGTAACCGGATTCGCCGGCAGTTGCGGCACCTGATGCGCCCGCGGCTCGCCGATCTGCCCGATGGCGCCACCGTCGTCGTGCGCGTTCTTTCCGCCGCGGCGACCGTCCCCGCGGCGACCCTCGCGAGCGATCTGGACGCTGCACTCGCGCGCTGCGCGCGGCCAGTTGCGGCAGCAGGTGGGCGATCATGACCAGGACCACCGTTGAGCCCCAACCAACCCTGCTTGCGCGAGTGCTCGTGGTGCCGATCGTGGGGTACCGCAAGCTGGTCAGCCCATTTCTCGGGCAGCGCTGCCGCTTTACCCCATCCTGTAGCGCGTACGCCGTCGAGGCGTTGCAGGTGCACGGCGCCGGCCGCGGCCTCTGGTTATCCATTCGCCGGATAGCTCGCTGTCACCCGTGGAACCCCGGAGGTCCTGACCCGGTACCGTCGTCGGTTTTGCCCGGCCTGAATACAGGAGCACCCCGGTGCACATTCTGAACCCTTTGTACCAACTTGTCACCGAAGTCATTCTCGGCATCCACGCGGTGCTGGCGCCGTTGTTCGGCAAGACGAGTGGCGTGACCTGGGGCCTGTCGCTGTTCTTTCTGACCGTGCTGGTGCGCATCCTCCTTTTCCCGATCTTCGTGAAGCAGATCAAGACCCAGCGCGCGATGTCGGTGCTGGCGCCGAAGGTCAAGGAACTCCAAACCAAGTACAAGAAAGACCGCGAGCGCATGAACCAGGAGGTCATGGCGCTCTACAAGGAACACAACGCCAACCCGTTGATGGGCTGCCTTCCCCTCCTCTTGCAAATGCCGGTTTTCTACGCGCTTTTTCACGTTCTTCGTTACATCGCGGAGCACGGCGGCCAGGCCGGCGCAACCAGCAAGGGCGTTGCCGCGTGCACCGCGTACCTTCAGACCAAGCCAAAAGGATTCGGCTCCGCAAAGTACGGCTGGTCGGCGAGCTCGTTGTGCACGGCCGGCCACGCGAAGGTCTTCGGCGTACCGCTGGCGCTCGGCTTCAAGACTGCGTCGAAGGCGGCGGCGTTCGGTGCAACACCGTCGACCGTGAAGATCGTGACCGTCATCGCCATCGCGATCATGGCGACCACGACCTTCTTGACCCAGCGCCAGTTGGTCGCCCGCAATGCCGCCAGCGGCACGGCAATGCCCTCACAGCAGAAGATCATGCTCTACGTTTTGCCGCCGATCTTCGCGCTGTTCGGGCTGAACTTTCAGATGGGCGTTCTCATCTACTGGGTGACCACCAACTCGTGGTCGTTGGGCCAGCAGCACTTCGTGATCAAAGCCATGCCCCAGATCGCTCCGGGCGGGCCGCTGCCCGGCACACCCGGTGCACCACCGCCGGGCGGGACGCGGCCGGGCGCACCACCGCCGGGCGGGACGACAAACGGCGGCGGAGCCAGCGCGGCGTCCGGGCTTAGTGGTCGAAAGAAACGCGGCCAGACGCCGCCGCCACCAGCCGCAACGGTGCAAATTCGCCGCCAGCAACCGTCTCGGCCGCCCAAGCGCAAGCGCGGCGGCGGCGGCGGTCCGCAGCGCCCGAGTAGACCCCGATGAGTCAGGAGGATGAGGCAGTGACTAGCGCGACTGACTCACTCGACGACGTGCCGACCGCCGCCGATCAGGTCGATCAGACCGACCAGCCCGATGAGACCGCCCACGGGGACGACGCGGGCACCGGAAAGCTTTCGCTTGCTGACCTGCTGGAGCGTGAGGGCGAGGTGGCGGCTGACTATCTCGAGGGTTTGCTCGACATCATCGACGCGGACGGCGACATCGACATGGACGTCGAGGGCGACCGGGCGGTGGTCTCGATCATCGGCGACCGGTTGCGCCACCTCGTGGGCCCCGACGGCCAAGTGCTCGACGCGCTGCAAGAATTGACACGTCTCGCGGTCGCACGTGAAACCGGCGTGCGCAGCCGGTTGATGCTCGACGTCGGCGGGCACCGAGCTCGACGCCGGTCGGATCTCACAGTGCTGGGGACGAAGGCGGCCGAGGAAGCAACCGAAACTGGCGAGCCGGTGCGGATGTCGCCGATGTCGGCGTTTGAGCGCAAGGTGGTGCACGATGCAATCGCGGCCGCTGGCCTTCGCAGTGAGTCCGAGGGCGTTGAGCCGGCCCGATTCGTTGTCGTGCTGCCACCCGGCGTGACCGAAATACCGGCCACTACTCACACCGAAGCGCCTGATTCGGCCGAGGCCGCCGATCAAGGCTGAAGCGCTCGCGGCCGCCGTCTTCGGCGCCCAGTTGCCGACGGCAGCACGCTACGTCGATTGGCTAAGCGGGCCGGGTGTCGAGCGCGGCCTGATCGGCCCGAACGAGTCCAGCCGACTGTGGGACCGCCACCTCCTGAATTGCGCCGTCATCGCGGCACTGATTCCGCCGAGCAGCACCGGGGTCGATATCGGCTCAGGTGCGGGCCTGCCGGGCATTGCGCTCGCCCTCGCTCGACCCGATCTATCGATGGTTTTAGTCGAGTCGATGGCGCGCCGCTCGGCGTTCCTGGATGAGGTAGTCACGGATCTCGGTCTGACGAACGTGCGGGTTCATCGGTCGCGGGCTGAGGACCTTGCCTCGGCGCGGTTGAGTGCTGACGTCGTCGTGTGTCGAGCGGTCGCGCCGACGGGGCGGCTGGCGGGCTGGGCAGCGCCGCTGCTGCGCGCCGGTGGACAACTCCTCGCACTCAAAGGCGCCGGAGCCGCCGCGGAGGTAGCGGACGAATGGCCCGCCATTCGACAGGCCGGTATGACATCGGCCGCGAGACTGTTCGTTATCTCGGCCGCCGCCGACGGTTCAGGCGCGGAGTGGCTGCCGGCAGTTCAGGTGGCCGAACTGGCCCGCTGGCAAGCGAAAACGGGGCCAGCAGGCACCTCGGTCGGCACAATCGCTGTGCCGGCTGAGCACCATGTGGCTGGCGAGACCGGCGAGGCGCTCGCCGTCGTCGTTCGGCTAAATCGCGGTGCACCAGGCCTCTCGGAGCGTCCGCCCTCTGGTCTAGGCTGACGCACTCGCGACGGCCGACGGAGAGCGCCGTCGGTTTGCCAACGTGACCCAAAGTTCTTGTCCTGAGGATCCGAACGCACGTGATCGGAGGTACCCGCATGAATCCCTCGGCCGTTGCGGGCAGTCAGCACTCGTCGTCGATTCCGGTTTCACGTGAAACAACACGTGCCCAGAACGATCCGCTTATCGTTCGCCATGTTTCACGTGAAACACCGCCTGGGGCTGACGACACCCCGATCGCGACGGCGGTGGCCACGGCACTACGGGTGCTCGGCCGCACTGGCGAAGACTTCCCCAAACCGCGCTCGCGGCGGGTGGTCACTGTCGCCAACCAAAAGGGTGGAGTAGGGAAGACCACTTCCACAGTCAACATTGCGGCCGCCATGGCACTGCACGGGTTGCGGGTGCTGGTGATCGACCTCGACCCCCAAGGAAATGCCTCTACCGCGCTCGGGATCGACCACCACGCGGACATTCCGTCGGTATACGACCTGCTGATCGAAGGCAAGAGCCTGCGCGATGTCGTGGTCGAGGTGCCCGAGTTGCCAGGCCTCGCCTGCGTCCCGGCCACGATCGACCTGGCCGGCGCCGAGATCGAATTGGTCTCGCTGGTGGCGCGAGAGGCGCGGCTGCTCCGAGCGCTGGTCGAGTCGACGGCTGACTACGACTACGTGTTGATCGACTGCCCGCCGTCGCTGGGCTTGCTCACGGTGAACGCCCTGGTTGCCGGCCAGGAGGTGCTGATCCCCATTCAATGCGAGTACTACGCGCTTGAGGGGCTCAACCAGCTGTTGCGCAACATCGAACTGGTCAAGTCGCATCTCAATCCGAAGCTGCACGTCTCGACCATCCTGCTGACGATGTACGACGGCCGGACCCGGCTTGCCTCGCAGGTGGCCGACGACGTTCGCGAG
This sequence comes from uncultured Actinomycetes bacterium, assembly GCA_963836475.1. Taxonomy (GTDB): domain Bacteria; phylum Actinomycetota; class Actinomycetes; order Acidothermales; family Acidothermaceae; genus PALSA-607. The sequence continues at coordinate 236,578 of CAWIJQ010000001.1, read as the reverse complement.
CATTTCGGGTCGACCGTGCTGCGCACGGTGATCCCGCGCAGCGTCCGCGTCTCCGAAGCCCCGAGCTACGGCCAGACCGTCATGACCTACGACCCCACCTCTCCTGGAGCGCTGTGCTATCTCGACGCCGCCCGGGAAATCGCCGAGCGCGGGACGGGTGAGCCGGGAACGGAACAGCGGGGAACGCAAGAACCAGCCGAAGACAGGAGACAGGCATGAACACCCGACGCGGTGGATTGGGCAGGGGCCTTGGTGCGCTCATCCCGACCGCGCCCGCGCGTGCTGATCTCACCGTCCTGCACGATCCCGCGCACACAGCGATCGCCAACAAGTCCGCCGCGCACGCCACAAGCGACCAGCAGATGGTGGACGTACCTGGTGCGCGCTACGCCGAAATCGCCGTGCGCGACATCCGGCCGAACCCGAAGCAGCCGCGCCAAGTTTTCGACGAGGCGGCCCTCGCCGAGCTAGCGCATTCGCTGCGCGAGGTCGGATTTCTCCAGCCCGTCGTCGTCCGACCTGCGGCGCAGGGATACGAGCTGGTCATGGGCGAGCGGCGCTGGCGGGCGGCCGAGCAGGCCGGCTTCGTCAACATCCCGGCCATCGTTCGCGAGACCAACGACGATGTGTTGTTGCGTGACGCGCTGCTGGAGAACCTGCATCGCGAGCAGCTCAACCCGCTCGAGGAAGGCGCCGCCTACGCGCAACTTCTCGACGAGTTTGGTGTGACGCACGACGAGTTGGCCCGTCGTATCGGCCGGTCTCGGTCGCAGGTGAGCAATACCATCCGGCTGCTCAACCTGCCCCCGTCGGTGCAACGCAAGGTGGCCGCCGGCGTGCTGTCGGCCGGGCACGCACGAGCGCTGCTGTCACTCGACGATGCCGGCGCCCAGGAGGCGTTGGCGCAGCGGATCATCGCCGAAGGCCTCTCGGTGCGTGCGGTCGAAGAGCTGGTGGCGGTCGGCGACGGCTCGCTCACCCGGCGGCGCGGGCCGCGCACCACGCATCGACGGGCTCCTCGCCTCGATGAGCTCGCGGCCGGGCTCTCCGACCACTTCGAGACCCGCGTTCGGGTCGATCTGGGCAAGACCCGTGGCAAAATCACCATCGAATTCGCGTCGGTGGATGATCTCGACCGCATTGTGTCGGCCATGGCGCCAGCGCTCACGCCGCGCAGCCGCGAGAGCGGCAGCTAGCGCCGCGGAACCGACTGGCCCCGCAGTACGGCTTGGTGCAGCAAGTCTCGGCAGAGCGTGCCGAGATCGAGCCCTGCGGCGGTCGCCGCGAGCGGCAACAAGCTGGTGGTCGTCATGCCAGGCGCGACATTCGTCTCTAAATAGTGCACCCGGCCCTCGTTATCAACAATCAGATCGGTCCGTGACAAATCACGCAGACCGAGGGTGATGTGCGCTAACACCGCAGCCTCGCTGGCTGCTGCAGCCTGGGCGGAATCGAGTCGGGCCGGTACGTGGTACTCGGTCATGCCCGCGGTGTAGCGCGCGGCATAGTCGAACGTGCCGCTCAGCGGTTCGATCTCGACCGCGGGCAGGGCGACCGGTCCCCCGTCGTCGTCGATGACGCTCACCGCGAGCTCGACGCCGGCCACGTGCTGCTCAATCAACGCGACGTTGTCGTAGGAGTAGCAGCCCACCATCGCCGCCGGCAGCTCAGCGGCCGTTCGCACGACGGTGACGCCCAACGCCGAGCCGCCGCGCGCGGGCTTGACGACAAGCGGCAATCCCAATCGCTGCACGACCTGCGCGAGGAGTGCCGGCCCACCAAGGTCGCGAAAGGCGGCGTGCTGCAAGGCCACGGACGGCGGGGTGTGCAGCCCTGCGCGCGCCACGATTGCCTTCGCTACCGGCTTGTCGAACGCGAGTCGGGCGGCCGATCCCGCGGCGCCGACGTAGGGCACGCCGGTGAGGTCGAGCGCGTCACGAAGTGCGCCGTCTTCGCCTTCGATTCCGTGTACAGCAAGGAAAATTGCGGCCGGCGGATCATTCAGCAGGCGCGGCAGCAGATGGGCGTCGATGTCAACCAGTTGCACGTCGACACCGAGCGCGGCCAAGGCGTCGGTGACGCGTCGGCCAGAAGAAAGCGACACCTCACGTTCGTAGGAAAGGCCGCCGGCGAGAACGAGAACGGGCCCGAGGTCGCTCACGCGCCGCCTCGCCCAGTCGGCTGGCCGCTGAACGTGGCGACGATCTCGAGTTCTTCGGCAAGGACACTAGCCAGCCGACGCACGCCTTCACGGATGCGGTCGGGCTCGGGCAGGCTGTACGCGAGCCGCAAGTTGCGGGTGCCCTGTCCATCGGCATAGAAGCCGACGCCAGGCACGTACGCAACCCTCCCTTGAATGGCTCTCGGGAGCATCGCCTTGGCGTCGACTCCGTCGGGCAGCGTGACCCAGACATAGAAGCCACCGGTCGGATGCGTCCACGACGATCCGGGCGGGAACGATGCCTCGAGAGCTTCGAGGCAGGCATCACGGCGGGCGCGATACAGCTCGCGGAACACCTTGACCTGCTCTTGCCAGGGGTGGTGGGCGAGGAATTCGGCGACGACGTACTGCGAGAGCGCCACCGGACACAGCGTGGTCGCCTCGCTGGCCATGATCAGCTTTTCTTTCACGCCGGGAGGCGCGACCACCCAGCCGACGCGGACGCCGGCCGCAAACGTCTTCGAGAACGACCCCAAGTACAAGATGCCGTCGGTGATCCGCGACCGCAGTGCGGGCAATGGTGGACCGTCGAAACCCAACAACCCGTACGGGTTGTCTTCGACGATCAGCAACCCGGCTTCGGCGCAGATCGCAATGATTTCGTCGCGTCGCTCTTCGATCAGTGTGATGCCGGCCGGGTTGTGATAATTCGGTACGGTGTAAAGGAATTTCGCCCGCCGACCGCTCTTCGCGACGTCGGCAATCGCCGCCCGCAACGCCTCGGGCACCAGCCCGTCGTCGTCCATCGTGACGTGGACGACGTCAGCTTGATACTGCGTGAACGTGCCCAGCGCGCCGACGTATGACGGTGCTTCGGCGATCACGACATCACCCGGGTCGAGGAAGATGCGCGAGACGATGTCGAGGGCCTGTTGCGATCCGACGGTGACGATCACGTCATCGGGCGACGCGCTGATGCCCTCGAGCGCCATAACCGTGCAGATGAGTTCGCGCAGCCGCTCGTCGCCCTGGCCACCCATGTATTGCAGTGCCTGCGCGCCCTGTTCGCTGATGAGCTTTGCGGTCATCGCGGCGATGGCGTCGAGTGGCAGCGCACTGACGCAGGGCGATCCGCCGCCCATGCCGATGATTTCGGGTCGGTTGGCAACGGCGAAGAGTGCGCGGATCTCCGAGGTCGTCATGCCGTGCGTGCGGGTGGCATAGCGGTCGACGTAGGCGTCGAGCCGCGATCCGCCGGACATGTCCACGACAAACCTCCTGGGGGTGAACGCCGAAGATCCAGGCTACCGCCCGGGCTCCCACAGCTTCCGGGATTTCCTGTCAGGCCAGACCAGGGAGGATTAGCATCGGGTGGCGGTTGACGTCATCAGAACGGGGCAGCTCTCGCGGAGGCGGGCATGTCGCGACGTGTCGTCGGGCTGACACTCGACAACCTCGACGAACTACCGGGGCGCTGCCGCCGATGCGTCTTCTGGGAACTTGACCCGGTCAGTGGCACGCGCGCCGAAGAAGCCGGCGACGCCGCATTGGAGAAGGAAGCCTGGGTGTCGGCCGCGCTGCTTGAATGGGGCAGCTGCGGCAAGCTCGCGCAGGTTGACGGCGTCCCCGCGGGATACATCACGTACGCGCCGCCCGCTTACGTGCCCCGTTCGGTCGCGTTCGCGACCAGCCCGGTGAGTCCGGACGCCGTGTTGCTGATGACCGCGCAAGTGTTGCCCGAGTTCAGCGGTGGTGGCCTCGGACGCATGCTGCTTCAGGCGATGGCGAAGGACCTCACTCGCCGCGGCGTCAAAGCGATCGAGGCCTTCGGCGACACAAAGTGGGAATCGCCTGCGTGCGTGCTGCCTGCAGATTTCCTGCTGGCATTGGGATTTAAGACGGTTCGACCGCACGCGCGGTTTCCGCGACTGCGCCTTGACCTGAAGACAGTGCTGTCATGGCGCGAAGACGTCGAAGGCGCACTCGAGCGATTGCTCGGCTCCGTGACGTCGGAGGGTGCGCTGCGGCCGGTTTAGTGGCCGGTTTAGTGGCCGCTGTCGTGCGACCGGTGTAGTGCCGCCGATCTAGACGTAGATGGGCTGACGGCCTAGCTCAATCGCGTCGCCGGTGGGGAGCTCGGCAACCGCGAACAGCCGCTGAATCGCCACCACGATCGCCTCGGCCAGATCGTCGCGAAAATCCGGGCACGCAAGCCGTTCGGCGTCGTCGGGATTGGTCAGGTAGCCAAGTTCGACGCGGACGGCGGGCATGCGCGTCGTCCGTAGCAGCGCCCAGCTCTTGGGGTGGCTGCGGCAGTCGAGCAGGTCGGTGCGGGCCAGGATTTCTTCCTGGATGAGGTCGGCCAATCGCGATCCGACGAGGGAACGGTCGTTGACCGTGCCGTAGTAGTACGTCGACACTCCTTGGCACAGCGGGTTCGCGTCGCCGTCGACATGCAGCGATACGAGCGAGGTCGGCCTCGGCCGCATTCGCAAACGCGGCGCGGTCGGCGTCGGTCGGGGGAGCGTCCGGTTCGAAGTTTTCGTTCGCGCCCTCACTCGCACGGGTGGGGTAGGACTGCGCCCCTGCCGCCGCTAGTCGCCCCTCGAGGCGACTAGCGATGTCGTCGACGATGGTGGCCTCATCGAGCTCGCCCCGCGACGCGCCCCGATCGAGGCCGCCGTGACCCGGGTCAATGACCACGAGCTTGCCGGCCATTGTTGGGCCGCCGTGGTGCAAGCGCTCGTATTCGCGCAGCTCGTTGGCTTTGCCGCCGACCACGGTGCGCACGAGTTGACGCAACGCCCGGAACGTCGCCGGCCCGCAGGTGCCATCGGCGGGAAGGCCGACGTTGCGTTGGAACTCGCGAAGCGCGTTCTCGGTACGGACGCCGAACACACCATCTGCTCGCCCGCAGTCGAAGCCCATGTCGATCAGGCGGTGTTGCAGGGCGGCAACGTCATCACCGACGTAGGGGTGCCGCACCGCGAATGACAATGGGCGATCGCCGAGGCGCCAGCGCGCTTCGTCGAGTGCGCGATAGGTCTCGCGATCGACGACGCCATCGATGCGAAGGCCACGCTGTTGTTGAAAGCTGCGGACGGCGTGGTCGCACCGCTCGTCGAACACATCGAGTGCTTCGGGTGCCTCGCGCACGTCGGTGCTTCGGCCCGAGCGATTCAATGCGTCGACCAGCGGCAGGCCAAGTTGGCGGAGCCGGTGGCGGAGCTCGAGCACAGCGAGCCCGCGGTCGCCCAGCCGCAAGGGCTCGTCGACTCGCTCGTGCTGCTGTTGCATCGGCGGTCCTGTCGGTCGGTAGCGGCCGGGGCAGCCATGCTACCGGGCTATAGGAACGCTTCCAGGTCCTTCAACAGAGCAGTTTTCGACTTGGCCCCGATGATCTGCTTGACGACCTGGCCGCCCTGGTACACGTTGAGGGTCGGAATCGACAAGATCGAATAGGCCCGAGCGGTTTCTGGGTTCTCATCGATGTTCAACTTGACGACGCGCACCTTGCCGGCGTGCTCGTTGGCGATCTCCTCGAGGACCGGCGCAACCATCCGGCACGGCCCGCACCACTCCGCCCAGAAATCGACGAGCACCGGCGTATCGCTGGCGAGCACGTCGGTGGCGAAGCTCTCGTCGGTGACGGACTGGGTGGCTCCCATTGTGGGCTCCTCTGTGAGGCGGTTGTCTTGGTGAGCGGTTGTCGGAGTGCGTGTGTGGGCTAACGCGCAAGGGCCGCGGAAACATCCCGGTCCGCGGAAGGGTCGGCGGCCGGGTGTGCCGCCAACCACCGCTCGGCGTCGAGCGCCGCGGCGCAGCCGGTGCCTGCCGCTGTCACGGCCTGCCGGTAGATGTGATCGACCAGGTCGCCACAGGCGAACACGCCGTCGAGGTTGGTCTGGGTCGACGGATGCGCGACCTTGACATACCCGGCGTCATCGAGATCGATCTGCCCACGGAACAACTCGCTGCGCGGGTCATGACCGATGGCGAGAAACAAGCCGGTGACACCCACGGTGTCGGCCGCGCCCGTGATGGTGTCGCGGACGGCGATGCCGGCGACCTTGTGGTCACCGATGACGTCGGTGACTTCGCTGTTCCAGCGGAAGGCGATCTTGTCGTTTGCAAGGGCCCGGTCTTGCATAATTTTGCTGGCACGTAAGGCATCGCGACGATGGACGACGGTCACGCTGCGCGCAAACTTCGTGAGGAACGTCGCCTCCTCCAGTGCCGAGTCGCCGCCGCCGACGACTGCGATGTCTTGGTCGCGGAAGAAGAATCCGTCACACGTCGCACATGCCGAAACGCCGTGACCGAGGAGGCGAGCCTCGTTATCGAGCCCGAGGTAGCGGTACTTCGAGCCTGTCGCCAGGATCACCGCGCGGGCGCGGTAGACCGCGTCGCCGACGTGCACGATTTTCACCGGACCGGTCAGGTCAACCTCGGTGACATCGTCGGTGATGAGTTCGGCGCCAAAGCGCGCAGCTTGCTTGCGCATGCCATCCATCAGGTCGGGCCCGAGTATCGCGTCGGGGAAGCCGGGAAAGTTCTCGACCTCGGTCGTGGTCATGAGAGCGCCGCCGGCACCGATAGCGCCTTCGAACACCAGCGGGCGCAGATCAGCGCGCGCGGCGTAAAGGGCTGCGGTGTATCCGGACGGGCCGGAACCGATGATGATCAATTCGCGGATCGGGCTGTCGATCGAACTGGCTACTGCGCTCACGTGACCTACCTTGACATGTTCGCCGGGTCGGGCGGACCTGAGCGTCAACAGATCTTAGGGCGCGTAGATTCCGGCGACCCCAAGCGGCTGCGGTGTCGCGCGTGCCGAACTCGCATCGGCGGTTAAGGCGCCGGGCTCGATGGCGGTGGCAAGAAGGTCAGGAAGGTCACCTGGCTGGCACAGTCGATGTTGTCGGCTTCGACGTAGATGTCGAGTTTGCCATCCACATCGGGATCCGGCAGCACGATGATCGTGGACGGCACACCATTGAACGTGGCGTAATCGACCAACACGGGTTGTTCAGGCTTCCCCACGAGGGTTTGAATGCAACGCGCGAGCGCGGCTGGGTCGGCCAGCGGCCCGCTCGGCGCCGTCCGCAAAGTTGTCAGTGACGGAGCAGAGGGGACCGATCCCGCCGCCGCGGGTGCGGAGGATTGGGCCGTGGGAGCAGCAAATGACGGGGCAGCACTTGCGCTCGCGGACGCCGCCGCAGCGGGAGCTGGAGCGGACGCAGGGGCGGCTGCGGCCGCCGATGCCCCACCCTCGTTCGGCACTCGAAGCGCGCCGAACTGGTTGGCCGCGTCAGGTGCCGCACTATCGACGACGGCGACCACTTGCGACCGAATGTCGGCGCCGGTGTAGTTGGTGCCCGATGCGAGCACCGTCGTCGGTGGGGCCGTCGTGGTGGCGGCGGCGGACGAGCTTGCGGCCGCGGTCGGCGCTCTTTTTCGATTCGCCCTTGCTGCTGATACCGATCGCGACTGCCCCGATGGCCAGCACGATGACGACGGCAGCGGCGGCTCCGAGCGGGAACTCGCGGGTACGCCGGGTGCGGGCAGGCCGAGCAAACGGGACGACGTCGGCGGCCGCGCCGGCCGTGGGGGTGACGTCGGCCGCTCCTGCTTCCGGAGCCGCTGCTGCCGAGAGGGCTGCTTCGAGCCGGGCAGCGACATCGGCTGGCATCGGGATTGGCGGCAGGGCCCGAAGCGTTGCCTGCAGGTCGCGAATCGCGGCGAGATCCGCGGCGCACTGGGCACAGTCAGCGACGTGCGCACGGACCTCAGCCGCCTGCGCAGACCCAGCCGACTCGTCGGAGTCGACCAGCTCAGCCAGCGTTTCTTGGTCCGGGTGTGGGGTGCTCACCGGAGGTCCTCTCGGGGCGGGTTCATCGGTGGTTCGACGTGCCCACCCACTGGCGGGTTCCCTGGTGTTCCGCGCAGGTGTGCAAGCAGCGGAACCAACTTGACCCGACCACGGGCGCATCGGCTCTTCACCGTGCCGACCGGAACCTCCAGCATCGCGGCGACCTCGGCGACCGGATAACCCTCGATATCGACCAGCACGATGGCGGCCCGCTGGTCGGCGGGCAGGGTCGCAAGCGCGGTTTGGACGTCGGCCGCGGTATCGCGATCGGCGAACGCGTCGCGGCTGGTGTTCGGAGCCCGCTCGTCGTCGGGCAACGGACTCGTCGGGTGGGCGGCCTGGCGGCGAAGTTTGTCGAGGCACGCATTGACCACGATGCGATGCAGCCAGGTGCTCAGCTTCGCGTCGCCCCGAAATGAGGTGGCGTGGCGCATCGCGGAGATGAGCGCATCTTGAAGCGCGTCGGCGGCGTCTTCGGGATTACCTGTCGTGCGCAACGCGACTGCCCAGAGATGATCGCGATGTCGTCGAACGATCTCGGTGAAGGCCTGCGAGTCGCCGGACAGGTGCCGATTCAACAGCTCGACATCGTGCGCATTGTCGTCCTCGAGCTGGGCCGCCGGGCGCGCCATCGGTCACGCGCGCAGCCTATAGACGCCGGACGGCGAATCAGTGCAGGAAGGCGATTTCGGCGATGCCGCCGCGGAATCCGCCACTGATGGCGGGGAGCGACGTCAGCCATACCGCCCAGTACCGCGCCGTCGTCGGAGTCGTCAGTTGGAGGGTGAGGTGCTCGGGTGCATTGGTCTGCTGCGCGGCCGCCGTCATCTCCTTGTCGGTGGTGGGAGCGGCCGAGCCGTTGCTGTCGAGCAAGGTCAGGTTCGTGCCTGAACCGAGTAGCGACAGCACCACTGACCCGACCTTCTGTGGCTTCCCGAGGTCAACCAGGAGGCCGACACCGGGCTTGAGCTTGCCCAGGTCAGCGGTGCGGAAGATCTGTGTTCGCCAACTCGTACCGGCGTTGCCGTCGGTTGCTCGCGGCACCTCAGATACGTGTGGATCGTCATGCGCGCCGTAGGGGTCGAACTCACTGATGGCCGCGATCGAAATCGCGCCGTCAACGGCGGCGGGTCCGGCCGCTGTCGTAGGAGTCGCCGTGGTTCCGGTGGGCGACGGCGTTGCCGCAGGCGCCGGGGCTCCGGCGACGAAGCGCTGGTAGCCCGGAGAGCCAGGAAGAAACAGCACTCCCAGGGCGATCAGGACGAGCAGTGCGACCGCGATGACCGATATCCGGCGCCAATGGCGAGCCGGCACGAGCCGTGGTGCGCCAAGCAGGCCGGGACGGGGTTCGAGCTCATGGATCGGCCCGGTGTCGGCACCGTAGGGATGGGCCTGCTCGCTCGCTGTTCGCAGGGGCGCGAGGGCTGCCGCGAACGCTTCGGGCGACTCGATCGGCGGCGCGACTCGCGCCGAGGCCTCGTCGCCGAGCGTTTGGGCCACTACGGCGTCAACCTCGCGTGGCACCCCGCCACGCACCTGCCGCGGCGTCCGTAGATGGCCGTCGGAAATCGGTGCGGCCGGCAATGCGCTGTCTGCCGGGGCACCCGGCCACCGGGCGGTCAACGCGGCGTACAGCAGGTTGGCCAGACCGATCGTGTCAAGCCGTGCCTGCGCAGCCTTGTCGAGCGGCGGTTGGGCGGGCGGCGTGGCCAGCGCAATACCGGTCAACCGCGGGGCGCCGGTGGCTGTGAACAGGACGCTCTTGGGAGTAAGGCCAAGGCCGTGCAGACCGACCGCGTATGCCGCCGTCACGCCCGTAGCCAAGTCCGCGATGAGGTCAACGGCGGCGATGGGATCGAGCGGTGCGGTGAGCAGTTGGCGTTCAAGTGACCCGCCCGAGAGCAACTCCGTCACCACGAACGCGAGACCATCGACCTCTCCCGCGTCGTACACCCTGACGACCGCGGTGTGGGCAAGGCGGGCGGCTGCCTGTGCGCCGGCGAGCACTTCCGGCACCAGCGGGTCGTCCGCGGCCACGAGCAGGATGGCGACCGGTCGCGCGAGCACCTCGTCGCGGGCTCGCCACAGCCGACCGACGCGACGCCCGGTTCCGACGTCGGAAAGCGCAGCTTCGACGCGATAGCGGTCGGCAATGAGTAGCCCGGGTGCTTCGGCCGGTGCGGCGCCCACAGCAAACCTCCTGCGGTGCTCGCTGTTCGCTTGAGTTTCAGGCGAGAAACTCTCGCCGCCTCATGCTAATCGGCGTCAGCCGATGCGCACAGCACCAAAGTAGCCGTCGAGATAAACCGGTTCGATCTGGACGTCGGTACCGGTGTGCGGCGCGGCCAGCATGAACCCGCTACCGAGGTAGATCGCGACGTGATGAATCGTCGCCGCGTTCGAGAGATCCGTTGCCCAGAACAACAAATCGCCGGGCTCAAGCTGACCGAGCGACACTTTCATCGGCACTGTTGCGTATTGCTCAGCAGCGGTTCGGGGCAGCAGCACCCCGGCGCGACCGAAAGCCCATTGGGTCAGGCCCGAGCAGTCCCAGGTGTCGGGTCCGGATCCGCCGAACACGTAGGGTTTTCCGACTTGTGTGCGCGCCGCCGCAATAGCCTTCGCCGCCAGTGGGGTTGCCGTCGTCAGCACAAAGCCCGCGGCGCGGGCAGCGTTTTGGGCGGCGATGAGTTCTCCGGCCGATCGGGCCGCCTCGGCCGCATCGGCTGCGGCTTGAAGTTGCGCCTCGATCTTCGTGACCTGGCTGTCGGAGTCAGCGAGCGCCTGCTGTTCTTGGGCGAGCGCTGCCTGCGCGTCTGCCTCAGCCGCTGATGCCTGGGCCGTCAGTACATCTTGTTGCGCACTCAGGTCGGCCACTTTGGCATTCGCTTGTTCGGCGGCGGATGCGGTCGATTTCACCTGTTCCAGCGCGCTCTGATCGGCGTCGGAGAGCGCTTCGACGCTGTGCAGTCCGTCGAGTACCTGTCGCGGATCATGGCCATTGAAGACACTTGCATAGAGGCCGACGATCCCGCCGGACGTGTACAAGGCTCGGGTGCGTGCATACACACCGACCTCGTCCAGTTGCGCGCTTGCGCTCGCCGCGTCGGCCGCGCGGATGGCGACCTGCTGGTCCGCGACGAGCTGCGCGAGGCCGGCTTCGGCCGCGTCGTACCGTTCGCTCGCCGTCTCTGACTGGAGTTGCAGCTGGGCAACTTGAGCTTGCAACTGCCGAGCACGGTTCTTTGCATCGCCGAGCGGGTCGGCATGGGCCGCTTTGACGCCGCTGGCGGCTGCCACGACGACCAGGGCTGCGGCGAGTACCGCTCTCGCGGCCGTCCCCGAAAGGCTCATCGCTCGACGGTCACTCATGGCGTCGTCACTCGCCCCGTGCCGCTGGCAGTGACTTCGCCCCACGCGCGCAGCGGGCCAAGGTGCCGGATGACCATCGTGGTCGCAACGTGAGTGAGTCGAAGGTGGATCGTGCCGTCAGGATCGGCGCGCAGGCTGGCGGGCACCACGGTTTCGCCATGCTGGGCGGCGGAGCTCTGGGCCGCCGTCAATGCGGCCGACAGATCGCCGTGGCCAGCGCTCCAAGCCAGCGCAGCTACCCGCGCGGCGGTGTTTGCGTCGTCCATCGTGCTGACATGAGTGACGGCGATCGAGAGGGAATCGAAGCCGACGACGGCGGTCACGGCGATGGCCATGACGATGCGCGTGAGCCAGCTGAGGATGACGTCACCCTCATCGCGTGCGACACCCTCGACCTGTGGCAACCGACCCGTCCGCGGCAAACGACGTACGTCTGCGCAGCGGCGTGTTCGTCCCCATGGACCCGTACTCAGCTTCGTCACCTCAGCCGTTACGTCGGCGTCGACGGGCCGGGCCTTGAGCCGCCGCGCGCCGAATGGCTGGTGCCACAGGGGTCCGTTCGGCGTAACGATCATGGGGCCATCTGGCCAGCCGCGACATTCCTGACCTTCCGCCAGCCGCGACATTCCTGACCTTCCGCCAGCCGCTACATTCCTGACCTTCCGTCAGCCGCTACATCCCTGACCTTCGGTTCAGCCGCTACCTCCCTGACCTTCGGTTCAGCCGGAGATCCGCGACCGCATCAGATCGAACACGCGAGTGGCTTCGCTGATGCGCATCCGCTGCATCGCCGACCCCAGCACGGCGAGGCCGAACCCGCCTCCTGCGACTAGCGCGACGATGCTGCCGCTGATGTCACGACCGAGTAGGACGCCGGTCAGCTGAGCCAGGCCGAAGGCGACGCCGCCGGCGACAGTTGCGGCCACGGAAATGCGAACGTAGGTCTGGAGCACCCGGCGTCCGTCGAGACCGGCCAATCGCCGCGACAAGGCCCGGCCGGTGAGGGCAAGGGCCACCCAGTACGACGCCGCGAACCCGGCCGCCAAACCGACGACTCGCCAACCTTTGGGCAGCACGAGGTAGAGGCCGACGTCGAGCCCGATGTTCACGGCAGTCGAGAGCACGTTGATGAGGGCTGGAGTGCGGGTGTCGTGCAGCGCATAGAAGGCGCGCAGCAGGAGTTGGAACATGGCGAAGGGCACGAGACCGGTAGCGAAGGTGATGAGGATCCAGCCGATGTAGCGCGCGTCACTAGCGCTGACGCGCGTGTGCGGCAGGCCATGGAAGACCACGGTGGTGATCTGTGGCGCCAAGGCGATGAGAAGCGCGACTGCCGGAACGATGGCGACGCCGCTCGTGCGCAGACCGGTCGACAGATCGGCGCGGACGTCGTCGAACCGGCCGTTGGCCGCGTGCGCACTCATGCGTGGCAGCAGGGCAGTGATGACCGAGACCGCGACGATCGCGTAGGGCAACTGGAAGAGTTGGTAGGCGTACATGTACGCCGAGAACGTGTCATGGTGCCCGGCGGTTTGCCCGGATGCTGTTGATGCGGCCGCTGCTCCGGCAGCGCGGCCCAGGTTGGTGATGACAGCGAAGCCGATCTGGTTCACCACGACGTACATCAGCACCCAGCCACCGAGACGGCCGGCCGCGCCGAGGCCGGTGCCGCGCCAGTCGAATCGTGGCCGGAATCGGAAACCGGCGGCGCGAAGCGAGGGCAGGAGAGCCAAGGTCTGCACCACGACGCCGGCAGTCGTGCCGAGGCCGATTAACGTGATTTCGCCGTGGGTCAGACGCACGCCGAGACGGGTCAGCGTGTCATTGGGGACGCCCGTGGTCAGGTGGATGAACACCACGCCGACACCGATGAGGATCAGGTTGTTGAGCACTGGTGCCCACATCGGAGCGGCGAACCGCCCACGGGTATTCAGGATCGCGCCGATCGTCGCGCTCAGCCCGTAGAAGAAGACCTGGGGCAGGAAATACCGCGTCAGCGTGACCGACAGCGATCGTTGTTCGCCGGTCAAACCGCGCGCGTACAGATCGACGATCCAGGGCGCGGCAATGACGCCGACAAGGGTGAAGGCGCCGAGCACGACCGCCACCACCGTGAGGAGTCGCTGCGCGTATTGAGCGCCCGCGGTCGCGTCGTCCTTCACTGCGGTGACGAGGAGCGGCACTACGACGCTGGTGAGAATGCCGCCGAGCAGTAGGTCGTAAATCGCGTTCGGGATTGTGTTGGGGATGTTGTAGCTCTCGGCGAGGGCGCCGCTGCCGAGCGCGGCGGCCAGCACCGCCGTCCGCACAAATCCGGTGCCGCGCGACGCCACCGTGCCGATCGCCATGACGGTGCTCGACCGAGCCAGGCTGGGCAGGCTCACGCGACCCCGGACGGATCGGGTTCTGCTGGCGGTGACGCGTCGGGGCGCCGCCGGCTGGCCCTGATGCGGCGGGTGATCCGAATCGCCGACAGCAGGAAAACCAAACCAGCAGCGCTGCCCGCGATCGCGAGAGCGACCGCGCCGTAGGCAGTGGAGTTGAGCACGAACGGAACTGGTGCACCGTATGGGAGCGGCGCGGCTTCCGGCGTCCAGAGTTGGGCATTGACGTCGAAGCGGCCGCCGGTCGTCGCCGCCACCTCGACCAACACCTCGTGCCGGCTCTGATTGCCAGGCACGGTGAACGGTGCTTGCGGTGTCACGGTGAGGCGGGCGGCGTTCACTGCCGTCAATCGAATCTGCACGGTCACCGGATCGGGAAGGTCATTGACGATCGTGATGGGGATCTTCTGTTTTCGGCTGGTCATGGTGATGAGGCCGGGCTTGACGATGTAGACCTTGCTGACCTGGATCGCCAGCGCGCTCTGCACCGAGGCTCGAATGGCGGCCGTCTTTGCTGGCGCGCCACGCAGCGCGCTCGATTCGGAGCGCAGGATCGCCACGCTCGACCGGTTGATGATCGGGTCAGTCGTACTGGAACCGAGAATCGCGCTGTAGGCCGCGAGGCTTCCGCGCAGGCCGGCGAGCGGGGCCAGGTCGGTGGTGGGCAACTCGGCCGCCCGTGCGGACGCCGGATAGACCAGCGAGGTACGGGCCACGCCGTCCGCCGGGGCGGCGGCCACCTGGGCGAGATTGGCGCCAGTCAGCCAGGGTGCAGTCGAACTGTCGGCCAGCAAAGTGGCGGCCATCGTGCCGGCCGGATCGAACCGCCGCGGTGGCGCAACCACGATCGCGCTCCCCACACCGGGTCGTTGTTCGGTGACCAGCATGGTCTGGGCGAGAAAGCGCTGCTCGGCGGCGCGCGCCCCGCCGTCCATTGAAATTGAGGGAGTCAGGAATGCGCTGACCGTCGAGTCGGTGAGCACCGCGTGCACCGTGCCGGACGCGGTCTGCAGGTCGGAGCGCGCGCCGGTGACCGCGTTGGGATCGCGCGCGGGCAGCGCCTTGTCGGTGAGCACGACCGGGTCGGCGAGGCTGGCCAACTCGTCGAGCGTGGCGTCATCGAGGAGACCGTCGACCGGCCAGGCCGCGTTCAGCAGCGGCGGAGCGCCGAGTTCCGATTCGAGTGTCGATTGACCGGTCGACCGGGCGATGGCCACATCTTTGGTAAGACCCGCCCGTTCGAGCGCGACCAGGTCGGTGTCGCCGTAGGGCAAGCCGACCACCGCTGCGCCGTCGCTGTGAATTGCTGCTTGCAGGGTCGCAAGCCAGCTGGCCGCGGCGACTGTCCCTGTGCCGCTGATGACGCTGTTGCCATGGGCTACCTGGTAGGGCTGTGGCTCGGCCGTGGGCGCCGGTGTCGCGCCGGGCGACGTTGCTTCCCTGACCCCGCTTTTGCTTGCGGCGTTGGACTTTGCGCTTGCGCTTGCGCTGCCGTCCGCGCGTTCGCTTCCGCTCACGCTGGGCCGCGGACTAGCGGGTGCGCCGCTCGGAGCTGCCGCCGCGTCGACACCGGGCCCGCGCCGGCCATCACTGTCGCGTCATCGACGAGCGCGGGATCGATCACATAGGTCAACGGCACCCTCGCGCGTGTCGGCGAGGGCGAGCAGCCGACCCAGTCGCCCGGACGTAGCGAGGTCGCTGGCGAGCGTGTCGTCGGTGAACGTGGTGCCAACCCCGCGGTGGATGCCGTCGGTCAAGGGCAACAGCCAACTGATCGAGGTCGGCACGAACTGCGCGCCGGCGGGCACCCATAGCACCGTCGTGGGTAATCGCGTCGTCGCCGTGCTGCTGTTCGCCGTGCTCGTCGTAGAGGTGGTCGAGCTCCCGGTATTGGGGGTCAGTGTTGAACGGACGTCGACCGCCAGCGGGTAGGCGCCGAAGTCGTCGGGACCAGAGGGCAGGTCGAGTCGCTCTACCGGCAGCGAAAAGTGCCAGTCGACCTCGGCGCCGACATCGAGCACGCCGATGGTCTGGCGGGTGTTCAACAGCGTCGTGCCGAGGACGTCGGCCGGGTCGGCCTCGCGGGCGAGGTCGAAGCGCGTCTCGATGCGGTGTGAAGAGCCGCGCAGCGCGATGCTCACATTGGTGAGTGGCTGGCCGGAAATGTTGACCGCCGTACCGGTCGAGCTCGATGACGTCGTGCGGTGCGACCGCCTTCGGCTCGAGCGTGGTGAGCGTGATGCGCACCCGGTCGGGTGCGTTCGCTGGTGTCGTGGTCGGGCTCGGTTTCGCAGTCTGTTTCGAGCTTTGTTTCGACGTTGGCTTCTGAGTCTGCTTCGAGGTCGGCGTCGGGCTCGGCGTCGGGCTCTGGGCCGCATGCGCCGGTGTGCTGTTTGCGGTAACGGCAGCCGCCGCCGTGAAGGCCAGAGCGCCCGCGGCGAGGGCGGTAACGGCTCGGTGCGTTACTCGCCTCACGCGATATCCGCGAGCAGCCCCGGAACCAGGTCGACGAGGCGACGCTCGTCGTCGTAGGCCAACCGCGTCGGCAGCTCCTCGAGGGGCACCCAGGCCACCTCGACCACCTCGATGTCGGCGTCGGACAGCTCGCCGCTCTCGGCGAGCAGCAGGAAGTGATGCACCGTCTTGTGCACCCGCCGGCCCTCGGCCACGAACCAGAAGTCGATGGTGCCGAGCGGGGCGATCGACCCGGCCGGCGATGCCGGTCTCTTCGGTCACTTCGCGGACCGCGGCCACCTCGGCGGTTTCGCCTTCTTCGAGGTGCCCTTTCGGCAACGACCAGACCAGCCGGCCGCGCCGGTCATGCCGCGCGATCACCGCAGCGCGATGCCCGCGGACTCCCGGAATGGCGGTCGTCCACGACCAAGCCGCCGGCCGAGATTTCCTCAACACGGCGCAATCGGGGCAGTGGTCGACGTCCGGCAGGCACGGCTCGATGGTATTAGGCCTCGGCTGTTCGGGGTGCGAGGCCGCGCGAGGCGTCAGCTAGCGCTGGCGATCACCGTTGATCGCGCGGCGCCGACTTCGGATCGGCTACCGCTGACCGGAAAAGGACGCACCGTGCGCGCACCCTCACGATCGAGCGAAATCGAGGCGGGCGAGTCGAGGTCGGTCGTGCGGCTCGGTCGCTCAGGCGCGGGGAGCACGTGTGCGTGGCTTAGCTCGAGGAGATCGGACGCACTGATGCCGAGCGCGGTGCCACCATCGCCGGTCGCGGTGTAGATGATCGACATCGCCAGATCGGCGACCTCGGGCGCGGCGACGACGATGACGTCGTCGGGCAGCATGAGGGGTGTGACGTGGCCGGCGAGATAGTCGGTGTGCCGGCTCACGAGCTCGGCGCCGGCAGCCTCGAGCGTGGCGGAGTCACCGAGACGATCCGCAATCAGCAGGCCCAGGGCCGGTAGCGGCAGCACTGACCGTGCTGTCGGCCGAGGTCAGCAGGAGCACGAGAACGTCCGCCGACGTCGTCCACGCGTGAAAAGGGTAAACGGCCAGGCATCTGCGGGGCGACAGGCCCAAGACCTCGGCGAGGTGTTCGGCGCCGACCGCCGGCCGAGGCAGCCGCACGATCTCGTGCGCGACGTCGTGTTCGACGAGGTATTGATGGACGTCGAGTGGACCGAGCATGTCGACCTCCGACGGCACCAGAACCGCCCAACTCAGTGCGTCGGGGCGGGCAATCCTGGGGGAATGGAATGCCTGAAGTTACGGAACACTTGTGGTCGATGTGAGGTCGCCATAAACCTCGTCGCGAAAAATCCTGCGGTTTCAGAGTACGTCAGGAATTCGTGGGTGGATATAGGCCGTATGCCGAACAATTGGTGAACGGCTCATGGGTACCTGCGTACGCTTGGCGCCCGTGCCCCCATCTCCCTCCGCTCCGCCGCCGCACGATGTGCCGGGCGAGGTGCGCGGCGACGGGGCCGGCGTGAGCGCCGGAATCAGCGGCGATCCCGGCCTGAGCGCCGGGCAAAGCGACGCGTTGGCCGCGATGCTGGCCGCGATTCCGGTCGCCGACGAGCTGGGCGAGTTGTTCGCGCACGCTGGGTCACGACCTTGCGCTGGTCGGCGGCTCGGTTCGCGACGCGCTGCTCGGGCGCATCAGTCCCGATCTCGACTTCGCCACCAGTGCGCGACCCGACGAGATCTTGCGCATCACCAAGCAGTGGCGAGAGAGCCAATGGGAAACCGGCATCGCGTTCGGCACCGTCGGCTTGCTCAAGCATGGCTACCGGCTCGAGGTCACGACCTACCGGTTCGAGAGCTACGACGCGCAGTCGCGCAAGCCCGAGGTGGTCTACGGCGACTCGCTTGTCGAAGACCTGCGTCGGCGCGACTTCGCCGTGAACGCGATGGCCGTGAGTCTTCCCGACCATGCGTTCCACGACCCGTTCGGTGGTGCGGCCGACGCGGTGGCGCGGCTGCTGCGGACGCCGGCCCGACCAGAAGACTCGTTCTCCGACGACCCGTTGCGCATGATGCGCGCGGCTCGATTCGCGGCGCAGCTTGAGTTCGATGTCGACCCGTCCGTCTTCGCCGCGATGACCGCGATGGCTGATCGCATCGAGAAGGTCTCGGCCGAGCGGGTGCGCGACGAGTTCTCGAAGCTGATGTGCTCGGGTGCGCCGCGACGCGGGCTCGCGTTGCTCGTCGACACGGGACTTGCCGCTCGGGTGCTGCCGGAGTTGCCGAAGCTTCGGCTGGAAAGCGACGAGCATTTTCGGCACAAGGACGTCTACGAGCACACGCTGACGGTCGTCGAACAGGCGATGGCGTTGGAGCACGCGCCGGGCCCGATCTGGTGTTGCGGCTGGCGGCGTTGTTGCACGACGTCGGCAAGCCGGCGACCCGGCGCAAAGAACCGGGCGGCCGCGTCTCTTTCCATCACCACGAAGTGGTCGGCGCGAAGATGGCGCGCGCGCGGTTGCATGCGTTGAAGTACCCGAAGGACGTCGTCGCGGACGTGTCGCGGCTGGTCGAGTTGCACCTGCGCTTCCACGGCTACGGCACGGGCGAGTGGACCGACTCAGCGGTGCGCCGCTACGTGCGCGACGCCGGGCCGTTGCTCGAGCGACTGCATGTGCTGACGCGCTCCGACTGCACGACGCGCAACAAGCGCCGGGCGGCCGCATTGGCCGGCGCCTACGACGAACTCGAGCACCGCATCGAGGACTTGCGCGCGCAAGAAGAGATTGACGCACTTGCGCCCCGAGCTCGACGGCGTCGAGATCGGCGAGGTTCTCGGCATCGCGCCAGGACCCGACCTCGGCCGGGCATGGCGCTTCTTGCTCGAGCTGCGCCTGGACGCCGGACCGATCGGCAAGGAAGCGGCCGCGGCCGCTTTGACGGGAATGGGCCGCGAACACGGCATCGGTCCGAGCTAGTTCGCTTGGGATCGCCGGGGCTGGCGCGCCGTACCGCGGGACGCGAGCCACTCGGCGTCCGTCTAGCGCTATTCGCCGGGCCGAGGACAGGCGTTACCCCCCGAGGACACCTTTGCTGGCATGTCCTCGGGGGTGTCGATCACGTAAACGTGATCAACCGCGGGCGGAGCGGAGCCGGAGCTTGCCCTTAGCGGTCGACGGTGCCGGCGATGAAGTCGGCCACTGCCTGGCGGGCCTCGTCGTCGCTGTACTGCACCGGCGGGCTCTTCATGAAGTAGCTGGACGCCGAGTGGATCGGTGCCGCCGATACCGCGGTCCTTCGCGATCATTGGCCGCGCGCACTGCGTCGATGATGACGCCGGCGCTGTTCGGGGAGTCCCAGACCTCGAGCTTGTATTCGAGGTTCAGCGGGGTGTCGCCGAACGAGCGACCCTCGAGGCGCACGTAGGCCCACTTGCGGTCGTCGAGCCACGGCACGTAGTCGGACGGCCCGATGTGCACGTCGGCCTTCGCCATCTCGTGCGGGATCTGCGAGGTAACCGACTGCGTCTTCGAGATCTTCTTCGACTGAAGGCGCTTGCGCTCGAGCATGTTCATGAAGTCCATGTTGCCGCCGAAGTTCAGCTGGTAGGTGCGCAGCAATTCGACGCCACGGTCTTCGAACAGCTTGGCCATGACGCGGTGCGTGATCGTCGCGCCGACCTGGCTCTTGATGTCGTCGCCGACGATCGGAACGCCGGCGTCTTCGAACTTCTTCGCCCACACCGGGTCGCTGGCGATGAAGACCGGCAGCGCGTTGACGAAGGCCACGCCGGCGTCGATCGCGCACTGCGCGTAGAACTTGTCGGCGTCCTCCGACCCGACCGGCAAGTACGACACCATCACGTCGACGCGCGCGTCCTTCAACGTCTTGCACGACGTCGACCGGCTGCTCGTCGGACTCCTGGATGATGTCGCGGTAGTAGTCGCCGAGACCGTCATAGGTGTGACCGCGCTGGACGATGATACCGGTCGGCGGCACGTCGCAGAACTTGATGGTGTTGTTCTCGCTCGCACCGATCGCGTCGGCGAGGTCTTGACCGACCTTCTTGCCGTCGACGTCGAACGCAGCGACGAACTTGATGTCGCGCACGTGGTAGGGCCCGAACTGCACGTGCATCAAGCCCGGCACGCGCTCGTCGGGGTCGGCGTTCTTGTAGAACTCGACACCCTGAACCAGCGACGCGGCACAGTTGCCGACGCCGACGATGGCTACCCGAACCGAACCCATGAGCGGTGCTCCTTCGCGTTGCTGATGCAGGTACGTCGTGTGGGGTTAGTGAAGAGAAGTGCTGGCGGACGGCGCGGGGCCGGCGTTGGTTTCGCCGCGACGCTCCGTTTCGATCAGTTCGGTCAACCAGCGAACTTCGCGCTCGACGGACTCGAGCCCGTGCCGCTGGAGTTCGAGGGTGTAGCTGTCGACCCGTTCGCGAGTGCGGGAGACGGACGTCTTCACGTTGTCGAGCCGCTCTTCGAGCCGGTTGCGGCGGCCCTCGAGGATGCGCATCCGCACCTCGGCGTCCGTCTGCGAGAAGAAGGCGAAGTGCACCCCGAAGTTCTCGTCCTCCCAGGACGACGGCCCTGCCTCGCCGAGCAGATCTTGCAGGTGCTCTTTGCCTTCGGCGGTCAGCCGGTAGACGATGCTTGCTGCGGCTCCCGGTGGATTCGCCGTCGGCGCTGACGTGACCAAGGGCGAGCATCTGCTTCAGGCACGGGTAGAGCGAGCCGTAGGAGAATGCGCGGAACGCCCCGAGCATGGTGTTCAGGCGCTTGCTGAGCTCGTACCCGTGCATCGGCGACTCGTGGAGGAGGCCCAGGACGGCAAGTTCGAGGACGCCGGAGCGTCCTGACCGCTTGACTGCTGTGCCACGATGCCGCTCCTTCCGAGATTAGCTCGAACGGCTAACCGATGTATCGAGCCGATACATCCGCACGATACTGCTCCAGATGGACGGAACGCAAACGCGCGGGTGTACTCCCAGCGTGTCTGCGCCGGGCCTGCGGCGCGAATACGCTTGGCCGGGTGGAGACGACCCGGTCCGTCATCGACTACTCGCTGGCGCGGCGAGCGACCTGGCCGCGCTCTTCGGCGGGCGGACGACGACCACCGACGTCTGCGACGCGCACCCCTACCTGCTGCGGGCGGCCAAGTTCCACGGCGAGCCGACCGACGAGCGTGCCCGGTCTGCCGCAAGGACCTGCTCACCCACGTGACCTACACCTACGGCGACGCGCTGGGCAGTACAGCGGCCGGATCAAGGCGACCCGTGAGCTCGCGCAGATGGAGTACGAGGTCAGCGAGTTCACCGTCTACGTCGTCGAGGTCTGCCAGACCTGCGGGTGGAACCACCTGCGCGAGTCCTACGTGCTCGGCCACGGCGCTGCACCGGCACGGCGCCGACGCCGCACGGCTGCAAGCAGGCGGCCGGCGGGTGCGGCACTCGCGCGAACGCGCGCTGTCGGAGTAACGGCGCGTCTGAACCGCGCCACTGCGAATAGCGGCGCATGCCCATCTACTAGGTTTCACTCATGGACGAGGTACCGGCGGGTCGGCCGCAGGCGGACCTGAGCTCGCCGTCGTCCGATAGCCGCATCGCGCCTACGCACGAACACCCCGTCGCGCCCACGCATGAAGACCCGTTCGTTCGCGGCGGTAGCGCCGCTTTCGGCGGCCCCTCGGCAGGCACGCGCGCACCGGCTGGTCGTGGTGGACGCCGCTGCGGGTGCTGATCGCGATCGCATTGGCCAGTTCGGTCCTCGGGTACATGCAGAAGTACCCGTGCCGCAACCAGACGTGGTCGGGCGGCTTTCAGTACAGCCACGCCTGCTACAACGACATCTCCCGCTGTACTTCGGCGAGGGTCTGGCCGACGGCAAGCGGCCGTATCTCGACGCGCACGCCGACCAGCAGACGGCAGCGCGCACCGGCGAGGTCGAGTATCCGGTGATGATCGGTGCGGCGATGGAAGTCGGCGCCTGCTCACCAAGCATCCTCTATCCGCGAATCGAGCGCGGCCAGGGCTTCGTCGACATCACCTGGGTGATGCTCACGATCGCCGCGGTCATCACTGTGATCGCCACGGCGTTGACCGTTCGACGACGAATATGGGACGCCGCGATGTTCGCCGCGGCGCCGTCGCTGATCCTGGCCGGTGCTCATCAACTGGGACCTGCTCGCGGTCGCGATGACGTCGCTCGGCGATGTTGGCGTGGTCGCGAAAACGCAACTTCCTCGCCGGCACGTTGCTCGGCCTGGCGATCGCGACGAAGTTCTATCCGATCGTGTTTTTCCTACCGTTGTTCGTGTTGTGCCTGGCGGGCTCGTCAGTTCAGGGCCTTCTGGGTCGCGTTCGGTGGCGCCGCGATTCGCGTGGGCGGTTGTCGACGTCCCGTCGTGATTACGCGCATCCGAAGGCTGGTTGCCGGTTCTACTACTTCAGCCAGACGCGCGGCGCCGACTGGGGTTCGATCTGGTACGTGTTCTCGCGTCCGGAAACGCTCCGCCGTCCGGTTCGGCTTGAACTACACGACGAACCACTCAACCTGTACGAGGCGGCTCTATCGCCGATCGCCTTCCTGGGCGTGTGCTGGCTCGCGTTGGCCGCCCGCTCGTCGTCCGCGCTTGCCGCAGCTGTGCTTTCTGACGCTGGCGTTGTTCTTGGTGCTGAACAAGGTCTACTCGCCGCAATATGTGCTGTGGTTGCTGCCGTTCGCGGTGCTGGCGCGGCCGCGGTGGCGAGCCTTCCTCGTCTGGCAGGCCGCCGAAATCATCTACTTCCTCGGCATCTGGATGTACCTGCTCGGCGACCCGAGCGGGCGAACGGGCAAGGGCCTGGAGTTCGGGGCGTACGCGATTGCGCTCGCCATCAGGGACGTCTCGGTGCTGGCGTTGTGCGCGCTGGTGGTCGTCGACATCCTGCGACCCGAAGCACGACATCGTGCGGGCCGACGGCAGTGACGATCCGGCCGGCGGGGTGCTCGACGGAGCACCCGACATCTTCGATCGGCGATCCGAGCTTACGACGAGCCTCGAGCCGGCATGGCGCTGAACTGAGCGCCGCGTTTCGGCTCTCGGGTTAGCGCGTCAGCGCTGAGGTGCTTGCGCAGGTAGGCGATGTCGGCGCCCTGACCGGCGGCGCCGTTCGGCGTCTCGCACACGACGGGGACACTCGCCTGGCGGACGACCTCGACGATGAGCGCGGGGTCGATCTCGCCGTCCTCGAAGTTGGCATGTCGGTCGGCGCCTGAGCCGAACGGATCGCGTGAGCCGTTGGCGTGCACGAGGTCGATGCGACCGGTGATGGCTTTGACCCGATCGACGACGTCGACGAGGTCTTCTCCGGCGGCGTGCGCGTGGCAGGTGTCGAGGCAGAAGCCGGGACCGTACTCGCCGACGGCGTCCCAGAGCATGGCGAGCCGGTCGAAGTGGCGGGCCATCGCGTTCTCGCCGCCGGCGGTGTTCTCGATGAGGATCGGCAGCGGCGGGGTCCAGCGTTCGAAGGTCTTGCGCCAGTTGTCGACGCCGACTGTCGGGTCGTCGTCCTTCGAGACGTGGCCGCCGTGCACGATCAGCGCCTTCGCGCCGATGCTCGCGGCGGCGGCGGCGTGCTGGGCGAGCATCTTGCGGCTCGGGATGCGGATCCGGTTGTTCGTGGTGGCCACGTTGATGCACGTACGGCGAGTGGACGTAGAGGTCGATCGGGGCGTTCTTCAGGTGCTTCTACGCCGGCCCGGATCTGCGGGCGCCTTCCAGCCCTGCGGGTCGCCGAGGAAGAACTGCACGAGGTCGGCCTCTCGCGCTGCGGCCTCGGCGAGCGGGTCGGTCTGGTCGACGTGCGCGCCGATCTTCGGCAGCGTGGTCGTTGGGTTTTTCGGTCACGCCTCCACCCTAAGCCGCGGCCCGACGCGACAGGCGTCACCCTGCCCCGCAGGACCACCTGCGCTGGCATGTCCGCGGCGGGTGTGCTCACGCTTAACGCGACTCAACCCACTACGGGAGGCCGGCGGACGGGCCGGCTGTGGACGACGATTTCGGGTCGGGCGCCTCGCTTGGTAGTGTGACGCGTTGCTTCGACGCAACGAGCCCTCCTGTCACGGATCGACCGTGGCCGCGCAGACCGAGGAGGTCGGTGCACGCATGCGTCGTTACGAACTGATGGTGCTTCTCGATCCCGAAGTGGAAGAGAAGACCGTCGCCCCCTCCCTCGACCAGTTTCTCGGTGTGGTGCGCCAAGACGGCGGCACCGTCGAGAAGGTCGACGTGTGGGGCCGCCGCCGGTTGGCGTTTGAGATCTCCAAGAAGTCCGAAGCCATCTACGCGGTGATCGACATCGTCGCTGAGCCGGCCTCGGTCAAGGAGCTCGACCGCCAGCTGAACCTCAATGAGACCGTGCTGCGCACGAAGCTCATGCGGCCGGAGAAGCACTAGTCATGGCGGCCGGCGACACGGTCATCACGCTGATCGGCAACCTGGTCGACGACCCCGAGTTGCGGTTCACCCCCAACGGGCAGGCGGTCGCGAAGTTCCGCATCGCCTCGACCCCGCGGTTCATGGACAAGGCGACGAACGAGTGGAAAGACGGCGAGAGCCTCTTCCTCACCTGCAACGTCTGGCGGCAAGCGGCCGAAAACTGCGCCGAGTCGCTCACAGCGCGGCATGCGCGTCATCGTCTCCGGGCGGTTGAAGCAGCGGTCGTACGAGACCAAAGAAGGCGAGAAGCGCACCGTCTTCGAGGTCGAAGTCGACGAAGTCGGCCCGTCGTTGCGCAACGCGACCGCCAAGGTCGTCAAGGCCGCGCGCGGTCCGGGCGGCGGCGGCGGTTTCGGCGGCGGCGGTGGTGGCGGCGGCGGCGCGCCGGCCGACGATCCGTGGTCGACGCCCTGCACCTGCGGGTGGGTTCTCCGACGAGCCGCCCTTCTAGAGATTGATGCCGGACGCGGGCAGCTCGGCCAGCGCCGTCCGCCCACTACACACTGACTGCCCGGGCGAAAGCCACACGGGCGCGACCACTTGGAGTAATGCGATGCCGAAGGTTCCCCTGCGCAAGCCGAAGAAGAAGGTTTGCGTGTTCTGCAAGGAAAAAGTCACCTACGTCGACTACAAAGACACCAACCTGCTGCGCAAGTACATCTCCGACCGCGGCAAGATCCGGGCCCGTCGGGTCACCGGCAACTGCACGCAGCACCAGCGCGACATCGCCACCGCGGTGAAGAACAGCCGCGAAGTGGCGTTGCTGCCCTACACCAGCGCTGCGCGCTAGAAGCCGGGACGACGACCATGAAGCTCATCCTCACTGCCGAGGTCATCGGGCCTCGGCGCCCCTGGCGACATCGTCGAGGTCAAGGACGGCTACGGCCGCAACTTACCTTGTGCCGCAGGGTTTTGCCATGCGCGCGACCAAGGGCGCCGAGAAGCAGATCGCGTCGTTGAAGCGGGCGCGTGACGTCCGCGAGGTGCGCGACTTGGCGCACGCGCGCGAGATCAAGACCCAGCTCGAGGCCCTGACGGTGACGTTGCCGACGCGTGCTGGGTCGGCCGGCCGCCTCTTCGGCTCGGTCACGGTGGCTGACGTGGTCGCCGCGGTCAAGTCGGCCGGCGGCCCGATCCTCGACAAGCGCAAGGTCGAGATTGGCCGCGCCGATCAAGACCCTCGGTAAGCACGACGTCGTCGTGCGCGTGACCGGCGACGTCTCCGCGAAGGTCGCGCTCGAAGTGGTCGCCGCTGCGGTTGATCACGTTTACGTGATCGACCCCTCCGAGGACATGCCCGCAAAGGTGTCCTCGGGGGGTAAGGCCTTATGAAGGCCCGTCGGGGCGGGTGCGCATGTCCTGTGACTGACTAGTCGTGGGCGGCGAGGAAGTTGTCGATTTCCTTCTGCACGTTGCCGGCGGGACCGTCGTAGTTGAGGGTGTCCCACCCGTGCCCGCCGTCGGGTGATAACACGAGCAGCTTCTTGGGGCTCCCGGGCACAGACTTGTACACGTCGGTGATCTCGGTGACAGACGTGGTCGGGTCGTTCTGCGACACCACGAACAGCGCAGGAACATGCAACTTTGGCGCTGCCGCGCCGACTGTCCATGACGCCCGTGGCAGCGTTATAGAGATCGGAGACATCCGCCGGCCCGGACAAGTCGATGACGCCATTGACGAGCGGTCCTGCTGCGGCGCCGGCAACGACAGCGAGGGTGCCGCCGGCGGAAGCCCCGAGGATGACCACCTTCGCGGCGCCAGCCGTGTGCAAGGCCGCTACTCCGGCCGCCACGTCGAGCGGCAACTGCGATTGGGCTGCCACGTCGGCTGGGCACGCGGAATTGTCCGTGCAGCGGTACTCCAGCATCAGCACGTGGTAGCCGGCGTCCACCAGATGGCTCGCCTGCTCGTCCCAGTAACACGCACTCGACTGGTACTGCGGCAACATCAGCACACCGCGCGGGCCGGTACCTCGCTCGACCACGCCGAGTTGGGTGCCATCCGACGCAGTGATCTGGTGGTAGGCGACGCCATCACACGTCGCAACCGACGCACTAGCCGATGGAGCTGCCGAACTCGCCGCGACCGTCGAGCTGGCCGAGGAGACAGGCTTGCCGCAACCGTCGAGCTGGCCGAAGCAGACAAGCTTGCCGCGACACTCGGGCTTACCGAAACGCTCGCGCTTGCCGATGCGGACCCGGCCGCGGTCTTCGCGGACCCACTCGAACAGCCCACGGTCAACGCCGCAACGAGCACGAGGCCGATCGGTGCAACGGCAAGTCGCCGCACGATCACGAGCTCCAGGCCAGCCCGGTCAGCCGCTCGTACGCCTCGATGTACTTCTCGCGCGTCTTCGCCACGACGTCGTCGGGCAGCGGTGGTGGCGGCGTGTCCGAAGCGCGATCCCAGCCGGACGCCGGTGAGGTGAGCCAGTCACGGACGTACTGCTTGTCGAACGACGGCTGCGCGTGGCCGGGCTCGTACGTGTCAGCCGGCCAGAAGCGCGACGAGTCGGGCGTCAGCACTTCGTCGGCCAGCACGATCGGCCCGAGCTCGCCCGACTCGCCCGCCGGGCGGCGTCCGAATTCGAATTTCGTATCGGCCAGGATGATGCCGCGACCGCGCGCGATCTCCTCGGCCCGCCCGTAGGCGGCGAGCGTCAGGCGCTCGAGCTCGTCGGCGGCGTCGGCGCCGACCGTGGTGACCACGTCGGCCAGCGAGATGTTCTCGTCGTGCTCGCCGATCGGCGCCTTCGTCGATGGCGTGAACAGCGGCTCGGGCAGCCGCGATCCGTCGACCAGCCCGGCCGGCAGCGGCAGGCCGGAGACGGCGCCGGTGCGCTTGTAGTCGGACAGGCCAGAGCCGGTCAGGTAGCCGCGGGCGATGCACTCGACCGGCAGCATGTCGAGCCGCTCGCAGATCATCGCCCGGCCGGCGAACTCGGCCGGCACGTCGGTCGAGACCAGGTGGTTCGGCACGACGTCGGCGAGCTGCTCGAACCACCAGATCGACATCGCGGTCAGCACGCGGCCCTTGTCGGGGATCGGCGTCGCCAGCACGAAGTCGAACGCCGAGATGCGATCACTGGCGACGAACAGCAACCGGCCGTCGTCCATCGCGTAGAGATCGCGAACCTTGCCCGAGGCGATGTGTGTGTAGTTGGTCACGCGCGGCAGTTTCTCAGTTGTGTCGGTTGACCACGTAAAGGGGGTCGCGGGTCGGGGCCGACTACAGGATCGTCGCGGGGCGGTAGAAGGCGGCGTCGGGGTAGCGGGCGGTGACGAGCGCCACCGCATCGCAGAATGCGGCGACCTGCGCGGTCGCGGCGCCGGTGAAGCTGATCGGTGCGGCGACCAGCGCAGCGATGTCGGCGTCGGTGAGTTGCAGGCGCTCATCGGCGGCGAACCGTTCGAGCAGGTCGTTGCGGTCGGCGCCCTTCTCGCGCATCGCGAGAGCGACGGTCGACGGCGTGTTCCTTGATGGCCTCGTGCGCGATCTCGCGGCCGACACCGTGACGCACCGCCGCCATCAGCACCTTCGTCGTGGCGAGGAACGGCAAGTAGCGGTCGAGTTCGCGCTGCACGACTGCCGGGTAGACGCCGAACTCATCAAGCACCGTAAGGAAAGTTTCGTACAAGCCGTCGGCCGCGAAGAACGCGCCGGGCAACGCGACCCGGCGCACGACCGAACAAGAGACGTCGCCTTCGTTCCACTGGTCGCCGGCCAGCTCGCTCGTCATGGCGGCGAATCCGCGCAGCACGACCGCAAGCCCGTTGACGCGTTCGCATGATCGCGTGTTCATCTTGTGCGGCATCGCACTCGACCCGACCTGGCCGGCCTTGAATCCCTCGGTCACCAACTCGTTGCCGGCCATCAGCCGGATCGTGATCGCCAGGCTCGACGGCGCCGGCCGCTGCCTGCACGAGTGCGCTGACGACGTCGAAATCGAGCGACCGCGGGTAGACCTGCCCGACGCTGTTCAGCACCCGCTCGAAGCCGAGGTGCGCGGCGATGGTGGCCTCGAACGTGGCGAGCTTCGCCGCGTCGCCGTCGAGCAAGTCGAGCATGTCTTGCCCGGTGCCCATCGGGCCCTTGATGCCGCGCAGCGGGTACCGCGCGATCAGCTGCTCGATCCGCTCGAGCGCGATCAACAACTCTTCGCCGGCCGACGCGAATCGCTTGCCGAGCGTGGTTGCCTGCGCCGCCACGTTGTGACTGCGGCCGACCATCACCAGTTCGGCGTTCTCGGCGGCGAGCCGGGCCAGCCGGGCGAGCGCGGCGACCATCCGGTCGCGAACGACCACCAGCGACGACGCGCACCTGGAGCTGCTCGACATTCTCGGTGAGGTCGCGCGAGGTCATGCCCTTGTGGATGTGCTCGTGCCCGGCGAGCGCGAGAACTCCTCGATGCGCGCTTTCACGTCGTGGCGGGTGACCTTCTCGCGCTCGTTGATCGAGTCGAGGTCGACGTCACCGACTGACCCGCTCGTAGTCGTCGATGACGCCTGGCGGCGACCTCGATGCCGAGCTCGGCCTGAGCCTTCAGGACGGCGATCCAGAGCTGTCGTTCGAGCACCACCTTGGCGCGCGGCGACCACAGCTCAACCAGCTCAGCCGACGCGTAGCGCGTCGCCAGCACATCGGGAATCTGGGGCGTGGCCATGTCACGACCATTGTCGCATCGGCGCGGCCTCCGCCGTGTGTCCCCGGAGGCCGCGCCCGCGCAAGTGCTGGAAAGCGTCGCCCTTAGAAGTGGGCCGCCACCGCTTGGGCGAGGGCCACCATCGTCGCGTCACTCGGGAGCTGTTCGGGAGCGGGCGTCGAGATGAGCTTGCCGTTACTAGCCGCGACGTCGACCACGACCGGGCTGCTACCTGTGCGCAGGAGTTGGACGTCGACGACGGACATCGGGCCCTTTGTCAGGTGGGAAATACACGCGTTCTCGTCTGCACTGACAGTCGAGCAGGTGCCGTCATACCCCGGCTTGAGGTCAACGCCCTGTGTGTCGCCAGGCGCGGGTGAAGCAGTTGCGCCCAGCGCTTGCCAAGGCTCGCTTTTGCGCCTCCAGGCTGGCGATTGCGGCGGCATCGAGCGACGCAGATGGCGAGGGTGCGGCTTCACGATCTGCCGGCAGCTGAGTGTCGGCCGACGCGGCAGCGGCGGCGGCCATCTTGCTGGCCTGCAGGCTGGCGAGCGCGGATGGATCCAGCGACGAGGCGAGTCACTGGCCGGCGGGATCCCGATCTGCACCCGCTCCGGCGCCGATTTTCCTCGCGATCTCGGGACCAGTTCCGACGTTCACCTGAAGCCCTACCGTCACCAGTCGACAGCGTGAACAACGCCTCGATGGTACGCGATCCGTCGGGCAACTGAACGCAGTTGGCCGAGTGGTCGGGGTCGCGGTCACGCCAGCTGGCAGAGCGGCGCTCACGACCGCAAGCCAGTCGATCGCGGGCGGAGTCGCGCATGGGACCCCGGGCGACGGCTTCGTCGACGTCCGGCACCGACTCGACGGACGCGGTCGGCGTCGGCGTCGTCGTCTCCCCCGGCGCCAGCCGTGACCGTGCGCGGCCCCGAGGGGCTGCCCAGACCGAGCAACGCGGGCCCAGTCACGATTCCGGCCGTAACCGCACGCCGGCCAGCGCTGTGTGCCGGCGGCGTAGAGTGCCGTGCCGGTAGCGATCGGCGCGGCGGCCGCCGCGACCAGCAACTCGACGTCCGGCAAGGTTGGTGGTTCTCCGGTTTGACCGGAGCGGAACGCGGCGGCAAACGCCTGGCGGGCAAAGTCCTCGTCGTTCATCGGTGTTGTCCTCTCGTCAGTTCGGCAGGGGCGGGTCTCGGGCGCCAGCAACTCGCGCAATTTCGCGAGCCCGCGGGCACTTTGGCTCTTCACGGTTCCTTCGGTGCAGCCGAGCAAGCTGCGCGGTTTCGGCTGACGTCGAGGTCTTCCCAGAAGCGCAGGACGACGACGGCCCGCTGCCGGGCGGCATCTTCGCGAGCGCGTCGAACAGCAGCAGCCGATCCTCGACGCTGCGTGGCAGTCGCGTCGACGGTCTCGGGTGGTTCGGCGGAGCTCAGTTTCGCGCCGCCACGACAATGCGACGGCGCCGGTCGAACGTGGCCCGGACGAGCATCGTGCGCACGTAGCCGTCGAGCCGATCGTGGCGTTGGACCTTTTCCCAGTTGACGTAGAGCTTGGTGAACACCGTCTGCACGACGTCGTCGGCGTGGTGCCAGTCGCCGCAGAGACAGGAACGCGGTGCGGCGAAGGTCGCGCATGCGGGCCGCGGCGTAGCCCTTGAACTCCGCTTCATCTTCTGCTCGCATCGCCACGCCCTTTCGCCTGCCGTCACCTCGTAGAGGTGTCGACGCGCCGCTTCGGGTTGCACGCCGCCGCGACTTAAAGCGGCAGTTCAATCTCATCGCGGACGGCGAGCAGCGCGATGTCGCTGCGATTGTGGCCGCCGTCGAGCCTGATCTCCGTGACACCGGCGTAGGCCGCGTCGCGAGCTGCCTCGAGGGTGTCGCCGGTGGCGGTCACCGACAAGACGCGGCCGCCGGCCGAGACCGTGCGCCGTCTTGGCTCGCGGTGGCGCCGTGCAGGACGTAGGCGGGTGGCGGCACATCGTCGAGCCCGTCGATCGAGTCGCCGGTTCGCGGACTCTCGGGATAGCCGGCCGACGGCGATCACGACCGTGACCGCGCTGCCGTCGCGCCATACCAGGGGTGGTTGCTGCGCGAGGGTGCCGGTGGCGGCGGCGTACAGCAGGCCGGCCAGCGGGGTCTCGAGCAGCGCGAGCACGACCTGGGTTTCGGGGTCGCCGAAGCGGGCGTTGAACTCGACGACTTTCGTGCCGTGGCTGGTGAGGGCGAGCCCCGCATACAGGAGGCCGGCGAACGGCGTGCCGCGTCGCCGCATCTCGTCGACGGCCGGTTGGAGAACCGTCGCCAGCACGTCGTCGACCAGCGTGACCGGTGCCCATGGCAGCGGGGCGTACGCGCCCATGCCGCCGGTGTTCGGCCCCTGGTCGTCGTCCGCGACGCGCTTGAAGTCTTGAGCCGGCAGCAGCGGCACGACCGTGCTGCCGTCGGTGATGGCGAACAGCGAGACTTCGGGGCCGTCGAGGTACTGCTCGATGACGACGCTGGTGCACGCGGCCGCGTGGGCGAGCGCGACGTCGCGGTCGGTCGTGACGACGACGCCCTTGCCGGCGGCGAGCCCGTCGTCTTTGACGACGTAGGGCGGCCCGAACTCGTCGAGGGCTGCTAGCCGCCTGCGCGGGGGTGGTGCAGAGCCGTGAGTCGGCCGTGGGTATGTCGGCCGCGGCCATGATTTCTTTCGCGAACGCCTTGCTGCCTTCGAGTTGTGCGGCGGCCTTGGTCGGGCCGAAGCAGGCGATGCCCTTGTGCCTGGACGGCGTCGACAACGCCTGCTACCAAAGGGTTTTCGGGCCCGATGACGACGAGGTCGGCGTGCAGCTCGACGGCCAGGTTGGCGATCGCGTCGTTGTCGCGCAGGTCGACGGCGTCTTACGTCGGCGATGGCGGCGATGCCGGCGTTACCGGGTGCACAGATGAGCTGATCGACCGCTCGGGTCGTTGCGTAGCGCGCGGCAGAGCGCGTGTTCGCGCGCGCCGCCGCCGATGACGAGAACGATCACTGCGACGTGACCGCGTGTTTGGCGAGAGCGGTTTCGAGTTTGTCTTTCACCGACGGCCATTCGCTCAGCAGAATCGAGAAGACGACGCTGTCGCGCCAACTGCCGTCGGGCCGTTTCATGTGGTGGCGAAGCACGCCCTCTTTGGTCGCACCGAGCCGGGCGATGGCTTTGCTCGAACGTTCGTTGGCGACGTCGGTCTTGAGCAGAATCCGTTCGTAGCCGTACACCTCGAACGCATGGCCGAGCATGAGCAACTTGGCCGTGGTGTTGACGCTCGAGCGCCACCACGGGCTGCCGATAAAGGACGCACCGATTTCGATACCTGAGCTGAACGGGTCGGAATCCCAGTACGACGTCGTGCCGGCGACCGTGCCCGCGACCGAGATGACGAACGGCACTCTTATGCCAGCAGTTTGCTGCTCGAGGGCGGCCACAACGATCGCGCCCATCGCAATCTCGTCGACCGGCTGTTTGTCGCGCAACCACTGCCACACGCTCGGATCATCGAGCGCGACGTGCAACCCGGTGACATGTGCCAAGGCCATCGGCTCGAGCCGGATGTCGCCGTGACACAGCGTCGTCGGCCGCGGTAGGCGAGGCGGGGATTCCATGGCGACCATCGTCACGCAAGCGGGCGCAGCTGCAAAGTCTGATCGCGCGCAGGCCCGACGCCGATCACACTGAACGGCGCACCTGACATGTCCTGCAGCGCCTCGATGTACGCACGGGCGTTCTTGGGCAGGTCGTCGAATTCGCGGATCGCCGAAATATCCTCGCGCCAGCCGGGGAACTCCTCGTAGACGGGCTCGCGTGGTGGAAGTCGGTCTGCGTCATCGGCATCTCGTCGATGACGCTGCCATCGGGCAACCGGTAGGCGACGCAGACCGGGATGCGATCGAACTCCGACAGCATGTCGAGCTTGGTCAGCACGAAGTCGGTCACGCCGTTGACCCGCGCCGCGTACCGCGCGATGACCGCGTCGTACCAGCCGCAACGTCGTGGACGGCCGGTGGTGACACCGAATTCGGCTCCGATCGCGCGCAGCTTCTCGCCGTCCGCATCTTGAGTTCGGTCGGGAAACGGGCCCGCCGCCGACGCGGGTCGTGTACGCCTTGACGACGGCGATGACGCGGTCGATGCGGGTGGGGCCGATGCCCGAACCGGTGCAGGCGCCGCCGGCGGTCGCGTTCGACGAGGTGACGAACGGATAGGTGCCGTGGTCGACGTCGAGCAGCGTCGCCTGGCCGGCCTCGAGCAGCACCGTCTTGCCGCGTCGAGCGCGTTGTTGAGCAGCAGGCTGGTGTCGTGCACCATCGGCTGGAGGCGGTCGGCGTACTCGAGCAACTCGGTGACGACTGCGCTGACGTCGATGGCCGCGCGGTTGTAGATCTTGACCAGCAGCTGGTTCTTCGGCAGCAGGGCGCCTTCGACCTTCTGCCGCAGGATCTTCTCGTCGAAGAGGTCTTGCACGCGCACGCCGACGCGCGACATCTTGTCGGAGTACGCCGGGCCCGATGCCGCGGCCGGTGGTGCCGATGCTGCGCCTTGCCGAGGAAGCGCTCGCCGACCTTGTCGATCGTGCGGTGGTAGCTCGCGATGACGTGGGCGTTCGCGCTCACGATGAGCCGGCTGGTGTCGATGCCCCGCTGCTCGAGCATGTCGATCTCGCCGAAGAGCACGCCGAGGTCGATGACGACGCCGTTGCCGATGACCGGTGTGACGGTCGGCGTGAGGATGCCGCTCGGCAGTAGGTGCACGGCGTACTTCTCGCCGTTGACCACGATGGTGTGGCCGGCGTTGTTGCCGCCGTTGAACCGCACGCAGTAGTCGATCTGGTCGCCGAGCAGGTCGGTGGCCTTGCCCTTACCCTCGTCGCCCCATTGGGCGCCGACGAGCACGATGGCGGGCATGGCGTCGGCCTTTCTCGCGGTGGCAGTAAGCGTGGTGGCGGAAACGTGGCGGCTAAAGCGGAAGGCCCCTAGGTGCGCAAGCGCGACCGGGGCCTCTTGCGAACAAAGGCTACCCGATCGGGCTGTCCGGCGTGCTGATCAACGCTGTCGGTTGCGCTGCGTTGGTCATGTGGCCGTTGGTTGATCACGTTCAGGGGGTCTAGCCCCCCGAGGACACCCTGTGCAGCCATGTCCTCGGGGGGTAAAGGCACATGAGGGCCCGCCGGGTAGAGCCAAAACACCAGAGCGGACGCCGGCCGGCGGGGCGCTCGGGCGGATCTAGTCGGCCGAGCGCCGCCGCTGCAGTCGGGCTCGAGTCGCGTAGGAAATCGGAACAGCGGGCCGCCTCGTCGTCCTCACCAATTGCGGCTGCCGCTAGACCGAGCGCGTTCAGGCTGCGGAGGAATCCGCGATTCGGCTCGTGCTCCCACGGCACAGGACCGTGACCTTTCCAGCCGGCCCGGCGCAGTTGATCAAGTGAGCGGTGATAGCCGGTTCGGGCGTAGGCGTATGCGGCGACCGGCTCGCCGGCGGCGAGGGCGCGGTCGGCGAGCTCGGCCCATGCTGCGGCGTAGCTCGGGTGTGCGGCGGCGACCGCAGTCGGGTCACTGCCCGCCTCAAGTTCGGCGCGCGCGATTGCGTCGTCGGGAAGAAGCGTGGCCGGTGGTTCGCCGAATAGGTTCGGTCATGCCCCCATCTTGCCCTGCCGCCATGGGCTCGGGTTGATCACGTTTACGTGATCAACACCCCCGAGGACATGCCAGCAAAGGTGTCCTCGGGGGGTTGCGGCGCATGAGGGCCGCAAAATGGGCCGGTGGGAACGGCGGCCCGCGACAGCCGTTGGCCTACTCAACCTGTCGCGCAGTACCAAATTGGGTCAACGATCGGCGTCCGACTCGGGCTTCTTGATGCGAAGCGATGGACGTGAGGTGCGCTGGGCGGCGCGGGCAAACGCGTCGAGCGCCTTGCGGCGGATCGACGGTGAAAACGCCTGAGCATCGGCCCACCCGAAGCGCAAAACTTCGATGCCTGCGTCGCGCAGCCGGTCTTCGCGCAGCTTCTCCTTGTAGAGCACATCGGGATCGGCGCCGGTGTATTTGAGCCGGCCATCGAACTCCCCAGCGGTGTACTCCTCATCCCACAGGAAGTCGAGCCGGGCAATGAACCCGGCGTCGTCGTAGACCTCGACTTGCTGCAGTGGCGTGGGCAGCCCAAGGAACTCGAAGGCCAAGCGGGCGAGCGATTCGCCAGCCGATTCTGAGAGTGTCGACGCGAACGAGACGACCCGGCCCGCATCGCGGGCGCCTGGCCAGTCGACGCAGTGTCCGAGTACTTCGCGAAGCTCGGCACGTGAGGTGAGGCCGAGTTGCAGCGCGGACTCAGCGGCGACGAGCCCGGCCGCCAAGCTGCTGGTCGCGGGCGATGTCCAGAACTGCCCGTGCCGCAGTCGTCGTGACGACGTCGCCGAACTTTGGTGAGCTGACTAGCCGGCAGGGACGCATCGTGGTGGCATACGCCGGCCTCCGTCCGTGAAGATCCGCAGCCATCACGGGTGATGTGCACGTCGCGAAAGATCCGGGTCTAGCAACGAGAACCTGTGTAGAGCGCCGCTCGTAACATGGCTGGCGGCGGCGTGAAGATGCAGCGTCAGCAATACGGCGCGTAGCTGCAAAATGTGCTGGCCGATTTCATCGTCTGGGACGACGATGCGTTCGGCATAGATGCCGCGTCGGAGGCGGACCCAGGCGCCGATCTCCGCATTCGGTAGATCTCACGCTCGTCCAAGCCAGCGCTCAGTGCCTGCGCAGTCGTGAATGGGCCGCCTTGCGCGGCCGCGATTGCGGCGAGTTTGGGCGGCAGCGTCATTGCCGAGCGAGACGTAGGAAGTGCCGTCGACGTCAACATGCCACGAGCGTGGCGCGAAAGAGCGGGCCGCAGCCGTCGCCGTCGACGTATGTGTTTTTAGGTTTGGGCACCTGTTGACTAGGCCCTGGACAGGCTTACCCACCCGAGGACACCTTTGCTGGCATGTCCTCGGGGGTGTTGATCACGTTTACGTGATCAACCTTCGGCCAACGGCTTCGGCCGACGGCGTCGGCCGGGCCGACGGCGGCGCGTTAGTTGGCTTTGGTGCCGGTTGAGCGCAGGTCGGTGCAGGCTTCGACGACGCGGGCGGCCATGCCGTTCTCGGCCAGCTTCGACCAGGCGCGCGGGTCGTAGGTCTTCTTGTTGCCGACTTCTCCGTCGATCTTCAGCACGCCGTCGTAGTTCTTGAACATGTGCTCGACGACCGGCCGCGTGTAGGCGTACTGCGTGTCGGTGTCGACGTTCATCTTCACCACGCCGTAGTCGAGGGTCTCGCGGATCTCCTCCAGCAAAGAACCCGAGCCGCCGTGGAACACCAGGTCGAACGGCTCCGTCGCGCCCGTACTTGGCGCCGACCTCGTCCTGGATCTCCTTCAGCACCGACCGGCCGCAACTTCACCCCGCCGGGCTTGTACACGCCGTGCACGTTGCCGAACGTCGCCGCGAGCAGGTAGCGGCCGTTTTCGCCGAGACCGAGCACCTCGGCTGTGCGCAGCGCGTCTTCAGGAGTCGTGTAGAGCTTGTCGTTGATCTCGTGCGAGACGCCGTCTTCCTCGCCGCCGACGACGCCGATCTCGAGCTCCATGATGATGCTGCGCCTGCCGCGCAGCCGGCCAGCAGCTCGCGCGCGATGGCCAGGTTCTCCTCGAGCGACACCGCCGAGCCGTCCCACATGTGCGAGCCGAACAGCGGGTCGAGGCCGCGCGAAACCCGCTCCTTCGAGATCTCGATCAGCGGCCGCATGTAGCCGTCGAGCTTGTTCGGCGGGCAGTGGTCGGTGTGCAAGGCGATGTTCACCGAGTACTTCGCCGCCACCACGTGCGCGAACTCGGCCAGCGCAACCGCGCCGACGACCATGTCCTTGACCCGCTGGCCCGACGCGAACTCGGCGCCGCCCCACGAGAACTGGATGATGCCGTCGCTCTCGGCGTCGGCGAACCCTTGGATCGCGGCGTTGATCGATCGACGACGACGTCACGTTGATCGCCGGGTAGGCGAACTTGCCGGCCTTCGCCCGGTCGATCATGTCGGCGTAGACCTCAGGGCTGGCGATCGGCATCTGCATACTCCTGACGACGAAACTGGCGGTCGGTGCTCGGTGACGGCCGACAAACAATCGGGCGGACGCCGGGGGCGGCCCTCTGCCCACGAGTATCCCGCACGGTCGGGTGACGGTTCGGGGGGCCGGGGTCGGTAACCTCGCACGGTGATCTCCGACGCGGCCGCGGGCGCCGCCCACCAGCTGTTCGGTGCCGTCGCGGCCCTGCCGGCGAAGACCAGTGCGAATCCGCTCGACGCGAAGTGGCTCATCGTCACGTTCGGACTCGCGGGCGTCTTCGCGATCCTGTTCGCCGAGACCGGATTGCTGATCGGCTTCTTCCTGCCGGGCGACACCCTGCTCGCGCTCGCTGGAGCCCTGGCCGGGCCGCACCACACCACCGACGTCCACCTACCGCTCGTGCCTTTGCTCATCGGGTGCCCGATCGCGGCCGTCGTCGGGGCGCAGGTGGGTCACCTGATCGGCGTCCGCGGTGGGCATGTGCTGGCGAAACCCGGGTCGGCGTTCGAGCACACCATGCGCCGCATCGAGCCGCTGCTCGACCGGTTCGGCGAGGGCTGGGCGGTGCTGGTCTGCCGCTTCATCCCGGTGCTGCGCACCTTTATCAACCCGGCCGTGGGCATTTTGGGCATGCCGGCGCGGAAATTCGTCATCTGGAACGTCATCGGCGGAACGGTATGGACGATCGGCATTCTGCTCGCCGGCCGGTTCGTCGGCGAGAAGTTGCACATCGATCGCTACGTGCTGCCCGTCGTTGCAGCGGTGGTGGTGATTTCGATTGTGTCCATCGCGATCGAGATGCGCCGCATCAAGCGCCGGGCCACGCCCGAAAGTTAGGCCAGGCCGAGGTCGGCGAGCGAGTAGGCCGCCCGATAGTCGAGCCCGGCCTCGAGAACGGCCGGCGCCGCACCCCGCTCGACGATGACCGCAACCCCGACGACATGTGCGCCAGCTTCGCGCAACGCCTCGACCGCCGTGAGTACCGAACCGCCCGTCGTCGATGTGTCTTCGACGGCCAACACGCGCCGGCCCTCGACGTCCGGCCCTTCGATTCGCCGTTGCAGGCCGTGCGCTTTGCCTTCTTTGCGGACGACGAATGCGTCGAGCTTGCGTCCGCGGCTGGCCGCTACGTGCAACATCGCCGCGGCGACTGGGTCGGCGCCGAGGGTGAGACCGCCAACCGCGTCGTAGTCGAGGTCGGCAGTGAGGTCCAGCATCACTGCGCCCACAAGGGGCGCTGCGGTTGCGTCCAGAGTGATGCGGCGCAGGTCGACGTAGTAGTCGGCCTCGCGGCCGGAGCTCAAGATGACCTTGCCGTGCACGACGGCTTTGGCGGTGATCTCGGTGAGCAGCGCATCGCGATCAGTCATGACGCTGCAGCCTATTCGGCGCCCTTGCGCGGCTTGCGTGCGGCTTTGCGGACCGCGATCAACCAGTGCCGGCGGCAGCAGTCGGCCGATGGCGATCATGACCTTGTAGCGCCTACTCGGGATGCTGACACCCTTGCCGCGATGCAGGTCGCGCAGGCACTCATCGACGACCCGTTCGACGTCGAGCCACAGCCACCTCGGCGTGCGGCCGACTTCAACCTTGCCGCGCTGGTGAAACTCGGTGTGCACCAGGCCTGGGCATAGCGCAATCGCTCTCACGCCTGTGCCGACCAGTTGACGCGACAGCGTTTCGCTGAATCGCAACTCCCAGCGTTTGGCGGCGCCGTACGTGCTGTAGTTGAGGTACGCGGCGACGCTCGACACGGTGATGATGACGCCGCTCTTGCGCGTCACCATGCCCGGTAGCGCTGCTTTGGTGATGCGCATCGGTGCGCGCACGAGTACTCGAATCAGCTGCTCTTCGTCATCGAGCGTCGAATGCACGAAGTCAACCCCGAGCCCGAATCCCGCGTTATTGATAAGGACGTCGACGGGCCGGCCGCCGTCCGCGACGCGGGCCTCGACGAGCATGCAGCCGTCGTCGGTGCCGAGGTCGGCCGCGAGCACTTCGACGTCGACGAAGAAGGTGGCGGCGAGGTTGGCGGCCTGGGCGTCGAGTCGCGTCTTGTCCCGGGCGACCAACACCAGGTGGTGATGAAGTTGCGCGTATCGGCGGGCGAACTCGGCGCCGATGCCCGAAGTCGACCCGGTGATGAGTGCGGTGGGCATGCGACGAGCTTGCCACGCGGGTGGCGGGCCGCCGGCCGGCGGCTACGCTGGCGACCATGCCGACCGAGCCGTTGGTTCCGCGCTTTCGCGGCCTTGGCACCACGATTTTTGCCGAGATGTCGGCACTCGCGCTCGAAACCGGATCGATCAACCTCGGCCAGGGATTTCCCGACGTTGACGGGCCAGACGTCATCAAGCAGGCGGTCGTAGACGCTATTTGGGCCGGCCGCAATCAATATCCGCCGGGCCTCGGCGTCCCCGAATTGCGGCGCGCCATCGCCCACCATCAGCGCCGGTTCTACGGCCTCGACCTCGACCCCGACACCCAGGTTCTCGTGACCGCCGGTGCCACCGAAGCCGTCGCGGCCGCGATGCTCGCGCTGGTCGACGAAGGCGACGAGGTCATCGCGCTCGAGCCCTACTACGACTCCTACGTCGCATCGATCGTGATGGCCCGCGGCGTGCGAGTGCCGGTCACGCTGCGTGCGCCCGATTTCCGATTGGACGTCGACCGGTTGCGGTCGGCGGTCACCCCACGCACCCGATTGATTCTGCTCAATACGCCGCACAATCCGACTGGCACCGTGTTGACGTTGGACGAACTGCAGGCGGTCGCAGATGTCGCGATCGAGCACGACCTGATCGTGGTAACCGATGAGGTGTACGAGCACGTGCTCTTCGACGGGCCGCACATACCGATCTCGACATTGCCCGGCATGTTCGAGCGCACGCTGACGATCTCGTCGGCCGGCAAGACTTTTTCCTTCACCGGCTGGAAAATCGGGTGGGCAACCGGCCCGGCTGCGTTGGTCGCCGCCGTGCGCACCACCAAGCAGTTCTTGACCTACGTGAACGCAGCACCGATGCAGCCGGCCATCGCGCTCGGCCTCGCGCTGCCCGACGATTTCTATCTCACGCTCGGTGCCGACATGCGGCGCAAGCGCGACCTGCTGTGCGCGGGTTTGGCGTCGGTCGGATTCGACATCTTTCGACCTGCTGGCACGTACTTCGCTACCGCCGACGTACGGCCGCTTGGGTACGACGACGGCGTTACCTTCTGCCGCGACCTGCCGAAGCGGGCAGGAGTCGTGGCGATCCCACACTCGGTGTTCTACGACAACGTCGACGTCGGCCGGCCGCTGGTGCGGTTCGCATTTTGCAAACGCGACGAGGTACTCGCGGAGGCAGTCGACCGTCTTCGCAGCCTGGCTACCTGACATGGCCGACTTCGTCGCCGCAATCGATCAAGGCACCACCAGCACCCGATTCATGGTCTTCAATCACGACGGCGCCGAGGTCGGCCGGCACCAAGTCGAGCACGAACAGATCCTGCCGCGGCCGGGCTGGGTCGAGCACAACCCGGTCGAGATCTGGCAGCGCACGACAGGCTGTTATCGAGACCGCGATGGCTCGCCTCGGCCTCGCCGCCACCGATCTGGCCGCACTGGGTATCACCAACCAGCGCGAGACCAGCATCGTGTGGAACCGCACAACCGGCCGTCCGTACTGCAACGCGATCGTGTGGCAAGACACCCGCACCGACCGCATCGTCGCCGCACTCGAGAGCGACGGCAAGGGCGAGGTGATCCGTCGCAAGGCCGGGTTGCCGCCGGCCACCTACTTCGCCGGCGCCAAAGTGCAATGGATCCTGGAGAACGTCGACGGTGTACGAGCCGCTGCCGACCGCGGCGAGGTGGCGTTCGGCACTGTCGACAGTTGGCTGACGTGGAACCTCACCGGTGGCTCCAACGGCGGAATGCACGTCACCGATGTCACAAACGCGAGCCGCACGATGCTCATGAATCTGGAAACACTCGACTGGGACGACGAGTTGCTCGGGTTCTTCGATATCCCTCCGTCGATGCTCCCTGCAGATCAGACCGTCGTCAACGAAGGATCCGTACGGCGAGGTGGCGACGCCGTCCGTCTGTGCCGGTGTGCCGCTGACCGCCATGCTGGGCGACCAGCAGGCGGCGATGTTCGGTCAGGTGTGCTTCGCGCCTGGCGATGTCAAGAACACCTACGGCACCGGCAACTTCCTGCTGCTCAACACCGGCACCGAGCATCGTTCGCAGCACGCACGGTCTGTTGACCACGGTGTGCTACCGCATCGGCAATGCGCCGCCCGTCTACGCGCTCGAGGGCTCGATCGCGGTGACCGGCTCAGCGGTGCAATGGCTGCGCGACCAACTCGGCATGATCGCCGACGCCAGCGAGATCGAGCCGTTGGCTGCGCAGGTCGATGACAGCGGTGGCGTCTATTTCGTTCCGGCGTTCTCCGGTTTGTACGCGCCGTACTGGCGTAGCGATGCGCGCGGCGTCATCGTCGGCCTGTCGCGCTACAACACCAAAGCGCATCTGGCCCGCGCCACGCTCGAAGCGATTTGCTACCAGAGCAAAGACGTGGTCGATGCGATGCGGGCCGACGCGGGAGTGGCAATCTCCGCCTTGAAGGTTGATGGGGGCGTGACAGCAAACGCATTGTGCATGCAATTGCAAGCCGACGTTCTCGGCATTCCGGTTCGTCGGCCGGTTGTTGCCGAGACCACCGCGTTGGGTGCCGCATACGCGGCTGGCCTTGCGGTCGGTTTCTGGGCTGACCCCGACGAACTGCGTACGAACTGGCGCGAGTCGCAGCGGTGGGAACCGCGATGGACCGAGGAACAACGCGACTCCGGGTATGCCGGCTGGCGCAAGGCGGTCGAGCGCACGTTCGGCTGGGTAGGCTTCGACTAACGCGATGCCGAACACGACCACCATGCTCAGCCCGGCTGGCCGGGCGGCTGCGCTGCGCGAACTGGCCAGCACCGAACTCGACGTCCTCATCATTGGTGGCGGTGTCGTCGGCGCGGGTAGTGCACTCGATGCGGTCACCCGCGGCTTGCGCGTCGGCCTGGTCGAGGCGCGCGACTACGCGTCCGGCACGTCCAGCCGGTCGAGCAAGTTGTTCCATGGCGGCTTGCGCTATCTCGAGCAGTTCGACTTTCGGCTCGTGTTCGAAGCGCTGAAAGAGCGCTCGCTCGTGCTCAACCGGTTGTGCCCGCACCTCGCGCGGCCGGTGCCGTTCATCTACCCGCTCCGCCGGCCGGTTTTCGACCGCGCCTACGCCGGTCTCGGCATCGGCGTGTACGACCTGATGGGTGCCGGGCGAGGTGTTCCGCATCATTTGCGGCACCTGAGCCGTACGCAAACCATGCACTCCTTCCCGTCGGGCAAGCGCGACGCGATCCATGGCGCGATCCGGTTCTACGAGGGCCAGGTCGATGACGCGCGGCACACGATGATGCTCGCTCGCACTGCGGCCGCGTACGGCGCGCTGGTCGCGAACAGCACGCGCGTGATCGGGTTCGTGCGAGAAAGCGATCGGGTCGCCGGCGTTCGCGTGCGCGATCTCGAAAGCGGTGCAGAGTTCGACATCGCCGCACACCAGGTCATCAACGCGGCCGGCGTCTGGACCGACGAGATCCAGCACCTGGTCGGCGGACGCGGCCAGTTCCAGGTGCGGGCTTCCAAAGGCATCCACATCGTGATCCCGCGCAACCGGATCAATAGCGCGACCGGCATCATCACCCGCACCGAGAAGAGCCTGCTTGTTCATCATCCCGTGGGGCAGCCACTGGATCATCGGCACGACGGACACCGACTGGAATCACGACCTCGCGCACCCGGCGGCGAGCCGCAGCGATATCGACTACCTGCTCGAGCGTGCCAACGCCTTGCTCGCTGATCCGATCACCGCCGATGACGTGGTCGGCGTCTACGCCGGGCTTCGCCCATTGCTGTCGGGCGAATCCGAATCGACGAGCAAATTGTCGCGCGAGCACGCGGTCGCGAGTCCGGTGCGCGGGCTCACTGTCATCGCCGGCGGCAAGTACACGACGTATCGCGTTATGGCCGAAGACGCGGTCAACGCAGCAGTGCACGGCCTCGAGCGCACCGTGCCGGCCTCGTGCACCGACAGCATTCCGTTGCTCGGGGCTGAGGGCTACTTCGCCGCGCACAACAATCGGCGGCGCATCGCCAGCGAGATCGGCCTGCCGGTGTCGACCGTCGAGCATCTTCTCGGTCGCTACGGCACGCTCTACCCCGAGCTGGTCGCCCTCATGACCGAACAGCCAGCGCTACGCGAGCCATTGGACGGCGCACCCGAATACCTCGCCGTCGAGGCGCACTACGCCGCGAGCCACGAAGGCGCTGTGCATCTCGAAGACATCCTTACCCGCCGTACCCGCATCTCCATCGAGGTGCCTGACCGCGGCCTGCAGGGCGGCCGAACACGTCGCTCAGATTGTCGGGCCGATCCTGGGCTGGTCGGCGGAAGCGCAAGCTCGCGAGATCGAGCACTACCGCAAACGGGTGTCGGCCGAACGCGAGTCGCAAAACCAGCTCGACGACCAGACCGCTGACGCGTCGCGGCTCGGCGCGCCGGAAGTGCGCGCCTCCCTGTAGTCGCGCTAGCCAGCAGCCGCGCGGTCAGGCTTTGCGCACCTCGAGCTTGTCTTTGGACGGCGCGAGGTCGACGAGTGCGGTATCGCCGTCGTGAATT
The DNA here is from genome assembly GCA_963836475.1 of uncultured Actinomycetes bacterium. Taxonomy (GTDB): domain Bacteria; phylum Actinomycetota; class Actinomycetes; order Acidothermales; family Acidothermaceae; genus PALSA-607. Next base: position 192,414 of record CAWIJQ010000001.1, on the reverse strand, counting down.
TCACCGGCCAGCAGAGAGCGCGCCAACTGGTCGCCGATGGCGGATCTGCACGAGCCGGCGCAACGGGCGAGCGCCGTAGATCGGGTCGAATCCGGTCAGCGCCAGCCAGTCGAGCGCGGCCGGTGTGACCGACAGCGTGATGCGCCGGTCTGCCAGCCGCGATTGCATGCGCGCGATTTGCAGGTCGACGATCTCGGCAAGTTCGTCGGTGGTCAAGGCGTCGAAGAGGATCACGTCATCGAGACGATTCAGGAACTCCGGCTTGAACGTCGCTCGCACGACCGCCATGACCGAATCGCGTCGGGCGTCGTCGTCGAGCAAGGGGTCGATGAGATACATCGAGCCGAGGTTCGAGGTAAGGATCAGGATGGTATTGCGGAAATCGACCGTGCGCCCCTGACCGTCAGTGAGCCGGCCGTCGTCGAGTACCTGAAGCAGGACGTCGAAAACCTCGGGGTGCGCCTTCTCGACTTCGTCGAGAAGCACCACGCAATACGGCCGCCGGCGGACCGCCTCGGTGAGCTGGCCGCCCTCGTCGTAGCCGACGTATCCGGGCGGGGCGCCGACAAGTCGCGACACCGAATGCTTCTCGGAGTACTCGCTCATGTCGACGCGCACGATCGCCCGCTCGTCGTCGAACAAGAAGTCGGCGAGTGCCTTCGCGAGCTCGGTCTTGCCGACACCTGTCGGGCCAAGAAACAGGAACGAACCAGTCGGCCGGTCGGGGTCGGAGATGCCCGCGCGGGCCCGCCGCACCGCGTCAGAAACCGCTGCCACCGCTCGCTTTTGCCCGATCAAGCGCCGACCGAGTTCGGCCTCCATGCGCAGCAGCTTGCCGGTTTCGCCTTCGAGCAACCGGCCCGCCGGGATGCCGGTCCACGAGCCGACCACCTCGGCGATGTCGTCGGGCCCGACCTCCTCTTTCACCATCGCGGCAGCGGCGGTACCGTCTGCGCCGGAGCGGCGCGCGCCGGAGTCGGCACCGCCCGCGGCGGAACTCGCCTCGGCGAGCGCTCGTTCCAGCGCCGGAATGTCGGCGTACATCAACCGCGACGCCGTTTCGAAATCGCCGTCACGCTGGGCCCGTTCGGTCTGCCCGCGCGCGTCGTCGAGCTTCTGCTTGAGCTCGCCGACCCGATTGAGCGCCGACTTCTCCAGATCCCAACGGGCGGTCAGCACGTTGAGCTGCTCTTGGCGGTCAGCCAGCTCAGCGCGCAACCGCTCGAGGCGGTCGCGACTGGCCGCGTCGTCCTCGTGCGAGAGTGCGAGCTCTTCCATCTTCATGCGGTCGACAGTTCGGCGCAGCTCGTCGATCTCGACCGGCGACGAGTCGATCTCCATGCGCAGTCGCGACGCCGCCTCGTCGACGAGGTCGATCGCCTTGTCGGGCAAGAAGCGGCCGGTGATGTAGCGGTCTGACAACGTGGCCGCGGCGACCAACGCGGCGTCGGTGATTTGCACCTTGTGATGGGCTTCGTATCGAGACTTCAGACCGCGCAAAATGCCGATCGTGTCTTCGACCGAAGGTTCTCCGACGAGCACCGGCTGAAATCGCCGCTCCAAAGCCGGATCCTTCTCGATGCGCTCGCGGTACTCGTCGAGGGTGGTCGCGCCGACCATGCGCAACTCGCCGCGCGCCAGCATCGGCTTGAGCATGTTGCCGGCGTCCATCGCACCTTGGGCTGCACCTGCACCCACGACGGTGTGCAGTTCGTCGATGAACGTGATCACCTCGCCGTCCGAGCTCTTGATTTCGTTGAGCACGGCCTTCAGCCGTTCTTCGAACTCGCCGCGGAACTTCGCGCCGGCGATCATCGCGGCGAGATCGAGCGCGATCAATCTCTTGCCGCGCAGCGATTCGGGCACGTCGCCGGCCACGATGCGCTGCGCCAGACCCTCGACGACGGCGGTCTTGCCGACGCCGGGTTCGCCGATAAGAACGGGATTGTTCTTCGTACGTCGTGCCAGCACCTGCACGACCCGCCGGATCTCGGTGTCGCGGCCGATGATCGGGTCGAGCTCGCCGCGACGGGCTCGGGCGGTGAGGTCGACGCCGTATTTCTCCAGTGCCTGAAAGGTCGATTCGGGGTCAGGAGAGGTGACCCGCGCATGGCCGCGCACCTTCTCGAACGCATTCAACAACGCATCGGACGTCGCCCCATGACGCTCGAGCAGAGCGGCCACCTCGCCGCCCTCGTCGGCCAGACCAACCAGCAGATGCTCAGTGGAGATGTATTCGTCGCCGCGTTCGGTCGCGCGCTTCGCGGCCGCGGTGATGACCTGCATCGACGGACGATCCATGCCAGGCGTCGACACGGTCGCTCCGGAGGCGCGCGGCAAGCGGTCGGCAATTTGCTCGGCCCCGGCAGCGAGCGCGCGCAGGTCGACGCCGACCGCTTCGAGCAAGGGCGCCGCCGTGCCGTCGAGCTGCGTGATCAAGGCCAGCAGCAGATGGACCGGCTCGACGTGCGGATGCCCCTGCGCCGCGGCCAGGCCGATCGCGTCGGCAACCGCTTCTTGGCTCTTCGTCGTGAGCTTGTACGTATCCATCAGGCAATCCTCTGCTTATCGGTTCTGGGCCAGCCATCTCGGGGTCGGGTCGACTCTGTTTGGTGCAGCAGGATGGCGCGGCGTGGTCGGCAGCAAGGTCGAGCTGCCAAGGCAGGCGATACCCTGCCTGCGTGACGGGCATACCCACGGGCACTGAACGCGATCGGGCGCTGCGCATGTTGGCTCGGTTCGTCAGCGGCGACGGCATCGAACTCGGCCCGGGCCACCAACCGTTCCCACTGCCTTACGGGGGCGCGACCGCGCGCTACGTCGACCGGTGGAAGCCCGACGAGAACACCGAACTGTTCCCCGAACTTGGCGATGACGCGGTGTTCGCGCTGCCCGACATCGTTGCCGACCTCAATGTCGACCGCCTGTCGATGATTGCTGACCAGAGCGAAGATTTCGTCATCGCCAGTCACGTGCTCGAACATCTCACCGACCCGCTCGCCCAACTTGCCGAGATCCATCGGGTGCTGCGCCCGGGCGGCGTGGCGTTGGTGCTGCTCCCCGAGCGCACCCTCACCTTCGACCGCGCCCGGCAGGGCACCACGCTGCCGCACCTCATCGCTGACCACGAGGTCGGGTTGACGGTCGCCGACGACGCGCACATCGAAGAGTTCTTGATCTACGCCGAGGGCTGGCACGAATCGTGGGACGACGCCGCGAGTCGCAAGGCGCGATTCGACATGCAACGCGACCGCTCGTTTCATGTGCACTGCTGGACTCAGGAAGAGTTCATTCCTGTCTTGCGGCACACGATCACCGCAATGGGCATGTCGTGGGAGCTGATCGACGCGTATTTCGTCGCCGACGTGGTCGACAGCATCGAGTTCGGCTTCGTGTTGCGCCGCTCGCTGCACGCCGGTGACCCTGAGGTGCTCGCGCGACGACTTGACACTGCGTGGGACGCCCTGGTCGACAGCCGAGTCGAGCGCCCGAAGCGCAAACCGGCGAAGCCGCATCCGCGTCGCGACGCGCTGAACCGCAACCCCGCCTATCGAGCCGTGCGCCGTCGTGCCCGACCGCTCAAGGCAGCGGCCTTGGCGCTTGCGCGCAAAGTTCGCCCCGGTGCGAGCAAGGAGCCCGACGTCGAGTCGCACGACTAGCAGCGGTCTACGACTGCGGCGCTTCGTCGCGCAAGCTCGCAGCGGCGGCATCGACCTGCCACACCATCGCGGTGACAGACCGCACCGGCACGAGATCGCGGCGATGCGAAGCGTGCGCCTCGGCCACCATGCGAGCGGCACCAGCGTGGACGGCGTCGAGCTCGCGCGCAACCTCGGCCAGCCGCTGGCGCAACGCAGTCGACGTGGTTCTCCAGCTCGAGAATCCTTTTGATGCCAGCGAGATTCACGCCTTGCTCTTGCGACAGCCGTTGCACCTCGCGCACTTGGGAGATGTCGCGGCTGGAGTACCGGCGCCCGCCGCCCGGCGTCCGCCCGGGTGAGACCAAGCCGAGCTTGTCGTAGGTGCGCAGCGTCTGCGGGTGCAGGCCCGGCGAGTTGGGCCGCGACCGAGATCACAAACACCGGGTGTCGTCGTCAAGCATGAGTTACTCACCTCCCAGCAGGTGCGCGCGCGGGTTGTCCGCAGCAGTCGCCGCGCGGTAGGCCTCGAGTGCTTCTTTTGCTTTGCCAGAGACCTTGTGCGGCACGGCGACGTCGATGGTGACGAGCAGGTCGCCCTTGCTGCCGTCGCGTCGGGTGACGCCTTTGCCGCGCACCCGCAACACGCGCCCACTCGTCGTGCCGGGCGGGAGTTTGAGGGTGACGGTCGGGCCGCCGAGCGTCGGCACCTTGACGTCGGAGCCGAGCGCGGCTTCGGGAAACGTCACCGGCAACGTGATCGTGAGGTTGTCGCCGCTGCGGCCGAACAACTCGTGCGGGCGCACGTGCACGAGCACGATGAGGTCGCCGTTCGGACCACCGCGTTCGCCCGGAGAACCCTTGCCCTTCAGGCGAATCCGCTGCCCGTCGTTGACGCCGGCCGGGATGCGCACCTGCATCGTCTTCTCGCTCATCGCCCGGCCACTGCCGTGGCAGACCGGGCACGGGTCGTCGACGATGCAGGCCGCGGCCGCGGCAGTCGCGGCACGGCTCGGAGAACGCGAATCCGCCGGCGCTGCGAGACGTGACGCCGGTGCCGCTACAGGTCGGACACACCCGCGGCGTCGTGCCGGCCTTCGCGCCGGTGCCGCTGCACGCCGTGCACGGCTTGCGGGGTCGCCATGCGCAACGCGACGGTCGAACCGTGCACGGCGTCGCTCGAAGTCGAGGGTGACGTCGGTCTCGACGTCGGCACCGCGTCGCGGCTGCTGGGTGTCGCAGCCGTGCGCCGGCGTCGTTGCCGAAGATGCCGCCGAGAATGTCGCCGAGACCGCCGGCAGCACCCGCGCCACCCGCGCGGGCATTGCCGAGCAGGTCGCCGAGGTCGAAGTTGAAACCGCCCGGGCCACCGGCGCCACCGCGCCGCCACCGCCCGGCATGCGGAAACCGCCGCTGCCGAACAACGACCGCGCCTCGTCGTACTCCTTGCGCGTCTTCTCGTTCGACAGCACGTCGTAGGCCTCGGAGATCTCCTTGAACTTCTCCTCGGACTTCGTGCTGCCGGTATTCGCGTCGGGGTGATGCTGGCGCGCGAGCTTGCGGTACGCCTTCTTGATCTCCACCGCAGTCGCGTCTTTCGGGACGCCGAGTGACTTGTAGTAGTCCTTCTCGATGTAATCGCGGGTGCTCATCGGCGTCCCTCCCTTCTGTTCTCAACGTTCGTCTACAGTCGGACGACGACGGGTCGGCGTCGGTGGATGGCGTCGCGTCGTCGTCCGCGTCGTCGATCGGCAGGTCGTCGCTGCTGGCAGCGCGGCCGTCGGTTCGGCGACCGCGACCCTCGCCGGCCGCACGACGCGACCGGCGTAGCTGTAGCCGGGCTGCAGGATCTGCACCGCCGTCGGTTCGGTGACTTCGTCGGAGTACGAGTGCATCAACGCCTCGTGCTGCGTCGGGTCGAACGGGTCGCCCGGCTGGCCGAACTTGGTCAGGCCGAGCTTGGTGACCGCAGCATCGAGTGCCTCGGCGACCTGGCGAAATCCACCCTCGAGCTCGCCGTGTTCGCGAGCCCGGCCGATGTCGTCGAGAACCGGCAGCAACGCGGCCAGCGCGTCGCCGACGGCGAAGTCGCGAACGCTGTCGCGGTCGCGCTCGACCCGCTTGCGGTAGTTGGCGTATTCGGCCTGCAGCCGCTGCAGATCGGCGGTGCGTTCGGCGAGCTCGGTGCGCAGCTGGGCCAGCTCGATCGAGTCGATGGCGCCGGCCAGCGGGCCCAGATGGGCCCGCCGAAGCGGGCCTCTCGCTCGACCGGCGGGTCACGGATGCGGCTCTTGCGAGACGGCGCCGGACGTGCGGGTCGAAATGCACCCGGCGCTTGTCGCGCACGACCGGCGGCTCGAACGGATCGGCGCCGCTCATGACGTGCCCTCGTCGACGATCTCGGCGTCGATCACCCCTCGTCGGCACCGTCAGCGCCGTCAGCCGTGCGTCGTCGCGCGCTGTGGTCGCCGCCGCCGTCCGCACGTGCCGGCGCCGGCGTTGGTCGCCTGCGCGTTCGCGTAGATCGCGCTGCCCATCTTCTGGCTCTCGGCCGCGAGCTGGTCGGTCGCGGTGCGAATCGCTGCGACGTCGGTGCCTTCGAGTGCCTTCTTCAAGCTCGCCAGCGCAGTTTCGACGGCGTCCTTCTCGGCCGCCGGAACCGTCTCGGCGTTCTCGCGAAGGAACTTCTCGGTCTGGTAGACAAGGGTCTCGGCCTGGTTGCGGGTCTCGGCCTCTTCCTTGCGCTGCCGGTCTTCTTCGGCGTGCGACTCGGCCTCGCGCATCATGCGCTCGATGTCATCCTTCGGCAGCGCAGAGCCGCCGGTGATGGTCATCGACTGCTCCTTGCTCGTGCCGAGGTCCTTCGCCGACACGTGCACGATGCCGTTGGCGTCGATGTCGAAGGTGACCTCGATCTGCGGGATGCCACGCGGTGCCGGCGGCAGGCCAGTGAGCTCGAACATGCCGAGCTTCTTGTTGTACTGCGCCATTTCGCGCTCGCCTTGGTAGACCTGGATCTGCACGCTCGGCTGGTTGTCGTCAGCCGTGGTGAAGGTCTCTGACCGCTTGGTCGGGATCGTGGTGTTGCGCTCGATGAGCTTGGTGAACACGCCACCCTTTGTCTCGATGCCGAGCGACAGCGGGGTGACGTCGAGCAGCAGAACGTCCTTGACCTCACCCTTCATGACGCCGGCCTGCAAGCTCGCGCCGACCGCGACGACTTCGTCGGGGTTGACGCCCTTGTTCGGCTCCTTGCCGCCGGTCAGCTCGCGGACCAGGTCGACGATGGCGGGCATCCGGGTCGAGCCACCGACGAGCACGACGTGGTCGATCTGGTCGACCTTGATGCCGGCGTCTTTGATCGCCTGGTGGAAGGGGCCCTTGGTGCGGTCGAGCAAGTCGGAGGTGATCTTCTGGAACTCCGACCGGGTGATCTTCACCTCGAGGTGCAGCGGACCCTCGGCGCTCGCCGTGATGTACGGCAGGTTGACCGTGGTCTCGGCCTGCTGCGACAGCTCGATCTTGGCCTTCTCGGCCGCCTCACGAAGCCGCTGCAGCGCCATCTTGTCTTTGGCCAGGTCGATGCCGTTGCTGTTCTTGAACGCGGTCACCAGGTAGTCGACGAGGCGTTGGTCCCAGTCGTCGCCACCGAGGTGGGTGTCGCCGCTGGTCGACTTGACCTCGACGATGCCCTCGCCGATCTCGAGCAGTGACACGTCGAACGTGCCACCACCGAGGTCGAACACCAGGATGGTCTGCTCCTTCTCGCCCTTGTCGAGGCGAGTAGGCGAGCGCGGCCGCAGTCGGCTCGTTGATGATGCGCAGCACGTTCAGGCCGGCGATCGTGCCGGCTTCTTTGGTCGCCTCGCGCTGCGAGTCGTTGAAGTACGCGGGGACGGTAATAACGGCGTCGGTGATCTGCTCGCCGAGGTAGGCCTCGGCGTCCCGCTTGAGCTTTTGCAGGATGCGGGCGCTGATCTCTTGGGAGGTGTACTTCTTGCCGTCGATGTCGGCGGTCCAGTCGGTGCCGATGTGCCGCTTGACCGACCGGATTGTGCGGTCGGCGTTGGTGACGGCCTGCCGCTTGGCGACCTCGCCGACCAGCACCTCGCCGTTCTTGGCGAACGCGACGACGGACGGCGTGGTGCGCGACCCTTCGGCGTTCGCGATGACGGTGGGCTCGCCGCCTTCGAGAACCGCGACGACCGAGTTCGTCGTGCCAAGGTCGATGCCAACCGCTCGTGCCATGGGAGTCTCCTTCTGGGTGAAACTTGAGTCTGTAGCACTCATGTTACGTGCCAGCCAGCCGTTGTCAAGCCAAAGTTGAGTCGGAGGCGCTCAACTCTGCCGCCACCGGAGGTTGATCACGTTTACGTGATCGACACCCCCGAGGACATGCCAGCAAAGGTGTCCTCGGGGGGTAAGGCCTCTTAAGGGCCCGGCCGACGAGATGGCCGGCAGCGAGCCTGGTCGTCGGTCGACCACGCAAAGGGGGCTTTGCGTCGCTCAAACAGGCGCTCACACCTGTTGAAGTGTCGGGTCGCCTAGTGAGGCAGCGGACGGCGGGGGGCGAGGGGCGCCGACGACCTGCTCGTAGGGTGGCGGGCATCCGTCTCACGGCGGACGGCGGGAGGGCGGATGGCGCTGCGCATCATCGTCGGCGCTGTCGCCACGGTGCTCGCCGCCGCCCTCGCCGGGCGGCGGCTGTGGTGGCTCACCAGCTGATCCGCGTCGGGCAGCCGGCCGCCGACCGAATCGGTCCGGCCGCGGCCACCGACGCACAAGGGCGCCAAAGCCCAAGCGACCGAGGTCATCGGCCAGCGCAAGTTGCTGGCGTGGAGCGTCCCCGGCGCCGCGCACGCCGTCACCTTCTGGGCGTTCATCGTGCTCGGCCTGACGATCGTCGAGGCCTACGGCGCGCTCTTCAAGGCCGACTTCGGCTTCGGCCACTGGGCCGCGATCGGATTCGTCGAAGACCTCTTCGCCACCGGCGTGCTCATCGCGCTCGCGCACCTTCATCGCGATCCGGTACCGCAACGCGCCGCAACGCAGCCGGCCGAGCATCGCGCTTCTACCGGTCACACACCGGCGCCGCGTGGGCGATCCTCGGCATGATCTTCGCGGTCATCGCGACGCTGCTGCTCTATCGCGGCGCGCAGATGAACACCGGCAACTTCCCGTACCGGCCGTACAGATGGTCGTTCGCGTCGTGGCTGGTGTCGCGCGCCCTGCACCCACTCGGCGCGGCCAACCACGGCGTCGAAACGTTCTTCGTGCTCGCGCAACTTGTCGTCGTCCTCGCGTTCGGCGTGTTCGTCACCTACTCGAAGCACCTGCACATCATCGCCGCGCCGTTCAACATCTACTTCGCCCGCAAGCCCGACGCGCTCGGCCCGCTGTTGCCGATGTACTCCGGCGATCACCGCATCGACTTCGAAAATCCGTTGGACGACGACAACTTCGGTCGCGGAAAAATCGAGGACTTCACCATCAAAGGCCTGCTCGATCTGGCCACCTGTACCGAGTGCGGCCGATGTCAATCGGTGTGCCCGGCGTGGACGACCGGGCAAGGTGCTGAACCCGAAGCTCATCATCACCGACCTGCGCGACCACCTGTTCGACAAGGCACCGACGTCTGCTGTCGGGCAAGGAAACGCTGTCGGGCAAGGAAACTGCGGCGGCGATGCGCCCGCTCGTCGGCACCATCGAGGCCGGCGGTGTCATCGACCCCGAAGCGTTGTGGGCGTGCACGTCGTGCGGTGCGTGCGTGCAGGAGTGCCCGGTCGACATCGAGCACGTCGACCACATCATGGACATGCGCCGACATCAGGTGCTGGTCGAATCCGCCTTCCCGACCGAAGCCGGCGGCATGCTGCGCAACCTCGAAACTGCCGGAAACCCTTGGGGCTTACCGGCATCCAGCTCGTCTCGACTGGACCCGAGGCCTCGGTTTCGACGTCCGCGTCGATCGGCGCAGGGTCAGCAGATTCCGGACGACGTCGAGTACCTGTTCTGGGTCGGCTGCGCCGGTGCTTCCGACGACCGCGCGCGCACGACGACGCGCGCCGTCGCCGAGTTGCTGCACACCGCCAACGTGCAGTTCGCGGTCCTCGGTCCGCTCGAGACCTGCACGGGCGACCCGGCGCGGCGCATGGGCAACGAGTTCGTCTATCAGGAGTTGGCGCAGCAGAACATCGCGACGCTGCAGTCGGTGAAGGCGCGCAAGATCGTGGCGTCGTGCCCGCATTGCTTCAACACGATCTGCGCGCGAATATCCGCAGCTGGGCGGCGAATTCGAGGTCGTGCATCACACCGAACTTGCTGGCCAGCGTTGGTCAGCGAAGGCCGGCTGCAGGCGACGTCCGCCGTTGATTCCGCGGTGACCTATCACGACCCGTGCTACCTCGGCCGGCACAACAAGGTCTACGACCGGCCGCGCGATGTGCTCGCAGCAGTGCCCGGCCTGACTCGACGGAGATGCCGCGCTGCCGCGAGAAGGGATTCTGTTGCGGGGCCGGCGGCGCGCGCATGTGGATGGAGGAGCGCGTCGGCAAGCGCATCAACCACGAACGCATCGACGAAGCACTGGCACTCGACCCCGACGTCGTCGTGACCGCATGCCCGTACTGCCGGGTGATGCTCGGCGATGCGGTGCGCGACCGTCAGTCGCAGGGGTCGGCGCGCGACGGCGTCGAGGTCATCGACGTCGCCGAAGTGTTGCTGCGGTCAGTGCGCGGCCGGGCCGACCCGGCCACGAATCGAGCTAGTGCGCGCAGAGGCAGAACGGGTGCCCAGCGGGGTCGGCGTACACCCGAAAGTTCGAACCCTCAGGCGCGTCAAGCAGCGGTGGCACCGAGCGAAATCGCGCGCTCGTGCAGCGCCTCCTGCTCAGCGAGCGGAATGACCAGGTCGAGGTGCGCCTGCTGCGGGAAATTCGGGTCGGGCCATTGCGGCGGCACGTGATTGGGCGCGAGCTGGAATGACACCAAGACGTCGGGTGCGGCCCGAAGATCGACCCAGTCGTCTTCGACGCTTTCGATCGGCCAACCGGTGAGCTCGGAGTAGAAGGTCGAGACGCGCGGTGATGTCCGCGCAGTCGAAGACGATCGCGCCAAGGGTGACGGCCATAGGCCCTCCGAATCAAATCTCCGTGCGGTGAAAGTTCTGCCACGACCTGGACGGCGTCGGCCCGCGTTGTCCTTGATATCGCGAGCCATAGACAGAACTTCCGTACGGATGTTCCGACGGCGAGGACGTGCGAAACAAACACAGCTGCCCGATTTTCATGCCGGGCCACAGCTTGATCGGCAGCGTCGCCACGTTGCTCAGCTCCAAGGTGACGTGACCGGAGAACCCGGGGTCGATCCAACCGGCGGTGCTGTGGGTCAGTAAGCCCAGCCGCCCGAGGCTCGACTTTCCCTCGAGGCGCCCGGCGACGTCGTCCGGCAAGGTGATGACCTCGTACGTCGAGGCCAGCACGAACTCGCCGGGGTGCAGGATGAACGGCTCGTCGCCGGCGGGCTCGACCTGGCGGGTCAGGTCGGGCTGCTCGATCGCCGGATCGATGTGCGGGTAGCGGTGGTTCTCGAAAACCCGAAAGTACTTATCGATGCGGACGTCGACGCTGCTCGGCTGCACCATCTGCGGGTCGAACGGGTCGAGGACGACGCGGCCCGCGGCGAGCTCGGCCCTGATGTCGCGGTCGGAGAGCAGCACGCGCGCAATCTACCGGTCGGCGGGTCGGCGTGCCACCAGCGAGGCGGACGCCGATCAGCTGGCCGCTTCGACCGTGCGGCGCAGCTGGTTGAGGTGTGCGACATCGTGCCCCGCGATCTTGCGCACGCGTCTGCCCGAATGTTTCCGGACCCTGCTCGGCATGGGTCGCCGTGCGCTCGGCGGCCGCGGGCCAGGCCGACCGCAGCACCAGCAAGTTGGCGGCCCGCAGGCTCGCCCACGCATCGAGTAACTGGTCGAACGGGAGGCGCGGCATCGGCGTCCACAGCTTCTCGTTGTAGCCGGGGTACGTCGGGTTGTCTTCGGTCAGCATCAACCGCCAGCGAAATCCCTGCACGAGGTCGACGTCGAAAAGGTGGCCGGTGATGCCGGCGACCGACCACTCGCCGTCGCTCGGCTCGGCGGCTAGCTGCGCGGGGGTGAGGTCGCGGGTGAGCTCGCGCCAATGCGCCACGGTGCCCTCGAAGATGTCGATCGGGTCGGCGTCGCCGGTGAGGTCGAGCAACGCCTGCTTGTACTTCGCCGGCTCGGCGCTGGCGTCGGGGATCAGGATGGGTTCGGTCGCCATGGTGGTCCTCGGTTTCGCGGTATGGACGGCGGGATGGTGACCGACTGTTTACCCGTTCGCGTGACGTGCTGCCAACTGCATTAGCTGCAACTGAACGGTCTGCTGAAGGGGCCGCTGAACAATTGGCGAGTGGTGCTCGGTTTCGTTACTTGGGCAGCAAGTACAAGCAAGTGCTTGCACAAGCGAATACTTTAATATACCTTCGGTCGTGTCAGCACCGACCTAAGGAGAAAACGATGACGAACAACACCATGACCGACCCGGCCACCGACTACATGACCACCGACTACACGGCAACGATGACGATCGATGCGGCACCGGAAACTGTCTTCGACGCACTCGCCACCCTGGAAGGGCTGGGTTCGTGGTGGACCAGCCAGGTCGAGGGCAACGCGTCCTCTGGCGGCCAAGTCACCTTCAAGTTCGGCGGCGGTCCCAACACGTTTCACGTCGACGAGGCGCAGGCCGACGTCGTCCGTTGGACTTGTGAAGTAGCCCAGCTCGACGAATGGCCGGGAACCGTCGTCGAGTTTGGTTTGTCGCCAGAAGCGAGCGGCGGCACTACGCTCTCGTTCGTGCACCACGGCCTCACGCCCAAATTCGTGTGCTACGACGAGTGCAAGAGTGGCTGGGACTACTTCCTTCCGAGCCTGCGCGCGTACTGCGAAGCCGGTGTTGGCACGCCCTGGATCGCGGCGTCCGATAGCTGATGGTCGCTCAACCCAAGGCCACGGAGCACACCGATGCGGTGCTGCACGCGCTCGCCGATCCGCAGCGGCGGCGCATTTTGCAGCTGGTGCGCGACGGCGAACTCGCGGCCGGCGAGATCGCGCAGCACTTCGACGTCACGCAGCAGGGCGTCAGCCATCATCTGCGGGTGCTGCAACGTGCAGGGTTGCTCACCGAACGGCGCGAAGCGACTCGCCGGCTGTACGCGCTCGATGTCGAGTCGCTCGCGCCGGTGCGCGCCATGTTGAACGAGCTCTGGCCGGCCGCGCTGCAACGGTTGAAGGCAGTCGTCGAAATGAGCCATCCTCCGACGGAAGCTGCGCCGACGAAGTCGGCCGGCACTGTGGCGCCGAAGAAGAAGAAGAGCGGCAAGCGATGACCGACGCATCGATTGTGGCCGAGTCAGTGCGCATCAACGCCGCGCCGTCCATCGTGTTCGAGTACTTCGTGCAACCCGAACTCTTGCTCCAGTGGATGGGCACCTGGGCCGATCTGCATGCCGAGCCCGATGGGCTCTACGCCGTCGACTTTCCGGGCGTTCCTGTACGGGGCCGGTTCGTCGAGGTCGATCCCCCGCGACGGGTGGTGTTCACGTGGGGGATTCCCGGCAATGAAGCGCTGCCCGCCGGTTCGTCAACGGTCGAGGTGCAGTTCACCGCGGACGGCGACGGCACGCTCGTCGAGCTCATCCACCGCGATCTGCCGGCCGAGCGTGTTGCCGACCACGCGGCGGGCTGGCGCGACTTGCTGGGGCACTTGGCGGCAGCGAGCTAACGACAAAGCCGTAGAGTATGTCGGTCGTCGTTGGGCGTTTGGCGTCTGTGACGGCGGTCGCGCGGGTGTAGTTCAATGGCAGAACATCAGCTTCCCAAGCTGACAGTGCGGGTTCGATTCCCGTCACCCGCTCCCTCTCCCTCGACTCGACCCGGCCTGCGCGCGTCATGTAGCGACCCGCGGCCCACCCCGCCCGCCAAGCTGATCGCGCGCTCAGGCGACTCACAGGTGGCTCTCGTACTGTGTCGTCATGGCTGCGAGCTCGGACACCCGAGCGGCGACGCGGCCGCGCGCGACGAAACTGCTGGTCGGCGGCGGCGTGTTCTGGCGGTCGTCATCCTCGCGCTCATCGTCGTCATCGTGGTCCTCGCCGGGCGCGGAAACTCAGGCGCCAAAGCCGCAAGCGTGTCGAGCGCGCCAGCGAGTCCCAGCACGAGTTCGAGCCCCAGCGTCAGCGACATCTACCAGCACGTCGGCCCGTCGGTCGCAGTCGTGCGGACGGCGAAGGGTGCTCTCGGCACGGGCGTGATCGCCAACGCGGCCGGTGCTGTCATAACCGCCAATCACGTGATTGCCGACGGAAGCGCCATCACCATTCTTTTCGCTGACGGCACGCAATCCAGCGCGACCGTCGCGTCGGCGGATCCGACTACCGACATCGCCCTGCTCACGCCGGCGACTTTGCCGCAGCCGATCGTGCCCGCCACCTTCGGCGGGAGCGCGACGGCCGGCGCGCACGTCGTCGCGATCGGCAACCCGCTCGGGCTGACCTACAGCGTCTCCGCCGGGGTGATATCGGGTTTGAACCGCACCGCGAACACCGACAGCGGCAAGTTCAGCGGGCTGATCCAGTTCGATGCATCGGTGAATCCGGGCAGCTCAGGCGGTCCGCTGCTCGACGGCAAGGGCGATGTCATCGGCATCGTGATCTCGATCGCTAACCCCGGCGGCGTCGATGCGTTCGCCGGTATTAGTTTCGCCGTCCCCATCGGTGCCGCCTTGGGTGGCGGCGGCGGACCGGGAAACGGAAGGGGCCCACAAATATGACTGTGAGGATGACCCCGATCGAGATGCCCGATGACGACTAGTGCCACGAACCCGCTCGAGCAGGTTCTGTTCGAGGTCAAACGCACTATCGTCGGGCAGGACATCTTGCTCGAGCGAATGGCGATCGGGCTGCTCTCCGGCGGGCACCTACTGGTCGAGGGCGTGCCTGGGCTGGCCAAGACGCTGGCGGTGAAGTCGCTGGCGGCAGCGATCGGCGGACAGTTCCAGCGCATCCAGTTCACTCCTGACCTGGTGCCGGCCGATCTGACCGGAACGCGCGTTTACCGCCAGCACACCGGCGAATTCGAAACCTCACGCGGACCGGTGTTCACCAACCTCCTCTTGGCCGACGAGATCAACCGCGCGCCAGCGAAGGTGCAGAGCGCGCTCCTCGAGGTGATGCAGGAACGCCAGGTGACGATCGGCCGCGAGACCTTCGCGGTACCGAACCCGTTCCTCGTCATGGCAACGCAGAACCCGATCGAATCCGAAGGCACGTATCCGTTGCCGGAAGCGCAGGTCGACCGCTTCATGCTCAAGGTCGTCGTGCGGTACCCGTCGATGCCCGAGGAACACGCCATCGTCGAGCGGGCACTGCACCCGGGGCCGGGCCCGCAGTCGATCCTGAAGCCGGAAGACCTCGTGCGCATGCAAGGTGAGGTTGCGAAGGTGTACGCCGACCCGGCGGTCATCGAGTACGCCGTCCGGCTCGTTGCGGCCACACGTGCTCCCGGAAGCGTCGGCTTGCACGCCCTCGACCGTTACATCACGTACGGCGCCAGCCCGCGCGCGACGATCGCGCTGCTGCTCGGTGGCCGCGCACTCGCGTTCCTGCGCGGTCGTGACTACGTCTTGCCGCAGGACGTCGCCGAGCTCGCCCTCGACGTCCTGCGTCATCGTCTTGTGCTGTCGTACGAGGCACTTGCCGACGATGTGAACCCCGACACCGTCATCGTCGCGGTTCTGAACGCCGTCCGTATGCCCGAGGTTGCCCTCCAGGCCCGCTGACCATGACCACTGCCCCCGACCGTCTGCTGCTCCAACTGGAGTGGCGGGTATTGCGACGCGTCGATGGGCGGATCCAGGGCACGTACCGCACGCCTTACCGCGGCTGGGGCACCGACTTCGCCGGCTTGCGCGAGTACGTCGAGACGGACGACGCCCGGCACATCGATTGGAACGCGACGGCCCGGTTGAACGCCCCGCAGGTTCGGCAATTCGTCGAGGACCGTGACCTCACGGTCTGGCTGGTACTCGACCGGTCGGCGTCGATGGCCACCGGCGCACCAGGCCGCGGCAAGCACGACGTGCTGTCGGAGCTGGCACTCATCTTGGCGCGTTTGTTCGGGCGCGGCGGCAACCGGGTCGGCGCGATACTCCACGACGGCGCCACTGCCCGCATCGTGCCTCCGGGCGCGGGGCGGGCGCACGCCCTGCGCATCGGGCACGAACTCGACCGAGCGACAACGCCGGTGTCGAGTACCACCGACTTCGCCGCGATGCTCGACGCGACCGCAACGATGGCGCGGCGTCGATCGCTGATCATCGTGGTGTCCGACTTCATCGGCACCGGCGATTGGGGCAAGCAGCTCCTGCGATTGGTGCACCGGCACGACGTCGTGGCGCTGCGGGTGCTCGACGCGAGCGACGACGAGTTGCCCGAAGCCGGCCTGATCGTTGTCGAGGACGCCGAGACCGGTGAGCAGCTGATCGTCGACTCGAGCGATCCGTTGTTCCGGGTCCGGTATCGGGCGGGTGTCGACGAGCGAGACGCCGCGTTGAACGAGACCGATGCGCCGAGCGAACGTTCCGTTGCACCGCGTTGACACCGACCGCGATCTGGTCGAGACCCTCGTGCAGGTCGTGGCGAGCACGCACTGGCGGCGGGCATGAGCATCGCGTCGCCTTGGTGGCTCGTGCTCGGCGCACTGGTATCTGCCGCGTTGGTCGCGGGTGCTGTCGTGGCAGTCCGTCGGCGCCAGCGGGCCCTGGCTGCCGCGGGAATTGTCGCCGGCGCAACGAAAAGCCGGTTCGCGCTGGGCCTGTGGCTCAGCATCGCCGGTGTCGCGGTGCTCGCGATCGCCGTCGCCCGCCCCGCGGCGTCCGTGCCAGTGACGCGCGCCGCTGGCACGGTGATCATCGCGATGGACGTGTCGAACAGCATGTCGGCGACCGATGTTGCCCCCACCCGGCTCGACGCGGCGAAGAAGGCGGCGACCGCATTCGTCGAGGCCCAGCCGAGCAGCGTCGATATCGGCGTCGTTGCCTTCCAGACCGGCGCGCTGACGACCGATCAACCCAGTGCCGACCACACCCAAGCGGCGGCCGCGATCCAGCGTTTGCAGATCGCCGGCGGCACCTCGCTGGCCGCCGCGATCCTCACCTCGCTGTCGGCCATCACCGGCAAGACGGTGTCGATCGGCAAGGACGGCACCGTGCCGATCTCGGGCTACTGGGGTTCGGCGACGATCGTGTTGTTCTCCGACGGCGGCGATCAAGGCAACCCCGATGCGACAACGGTGGCGGCGACCGCTGCGCAGGACGCCGGGGTGCACATCGAAACCGTCGGGGTCGGCACGAGCTGACGGCGCGACCGGTCGAGGTCGACGGCTATCGCATTCAGTCCGCGCTGGACGCCGACACCCTCACGACGATCGCCAAGACGACAGGTGGGTCGTACCACCCAGCATCGGACGCTTCGCAACTCGACGGGATTGCGTCGACCGTCAACCTGCGGCTGACG
This sequence comes from uncultured Actinomycetes bacterium, assembly GCA_963836475.1. Lineage (GTDB taxonomy): Bacteria > Actinomycetota > Actinomycetes > Acidothermales > Acidothermaceae > PALSA-607. Next base: position 175,181 of record CAWIJQ010000001.1, on the reverse strand, counting down.
ACGCACCACGAAGACCTGCCGCTGGCTGGCGCGTTCACCGCGTTCGCGATTGCGTTGCTCGCCGTCGGCGCAATCCTCACCGTCCTGCGCACAGGCCGGATCGTGTGATGACCTTCGAGTGGCCTTGGGCCCTGTTCGCTTTGGCGGCCATCCCCGCTCGTCCTCTTCATTGCTTGGTGGTCGCGGCGACGGCGGCGTCGCGCGGCCGTGCGGGTGACGTCGGCTGTTCTGGTGCGGGGTGCTCTGCCCGGACGAACACTGTGGCGGCGTCGTGTTCCGGCGGCCCTGCTTTTGCTGGGCCTGGGCGTGCTCGCTATCGGGGCGGCGCGACCGCAGACGAACGAGGCAGTGTCGTCGAGTTCGACGACGATCATCCTGGCGCTCGACGTCTCCGGGTCGATGTGTTCGACCGACGTGACGCCGAACCGGATTACCGCGGCGGAGAAAGCCGCGACCAACTTCATCGAGGCACAGCCGCACGGGACGCGCATGGGTCTGGTCGCGTTCGCCGGCGTGGCCGCCGAGGTCGTTCCGCCGACCACCGATACCGAGCAAGCTCACCGCCGCCATGAAGACCCTGACGACATCGCGTGGCACCGCGATCGGCCAGGCGATCCTGGTGTCGATCGACGCGATCGCCGCGATCGACCCGTCGGTGCCTCCGACCGCGGCAAAGGTGCCCGCCTCAACCGGGTCGGGATACGCGGCCGCCACGATCGTCGTCCTCACTGACGGCGCCAACACCCAGGGCGTCGACCCGCAGACTGCGGCTGCAGCAAGCCGCTGCTCGTCACATCCGGACGTACACGATCGGCTTCGGCACCACGACGCCGTCGCCTTTGGTCTGCGACAGTTCGCAGATCGGCGGCTTCGGGAATTTCGGCGGAGGCGGCGGATTCGGCGGGGGCGGTGGCTTCGGCTACGGGGGCGGCCGCGACGGCGGGGTCAACCCGCTGATCATCGACGAGAACGCGTTGCGCCAGGTGGCCACCACCACCGGTGGGCGCTACTACCGGGCGGTCGACGCAGGTCAGTTGAACAACGCGCTGAGGGATCTGCCCAGCACGATCACGGTCGCGCACAGACACGTCGACGTCGCCAACACGTTCGCCGCGATTGGCGGACTGCTCGTCGCGCTCGCCATCGGCTTGTCGCTGTGGTGGAACCGCGTCCGTCGGCTTCCCGGCGCCACCGCGCCGATCGTTTGATCGCGTGTATATCCGCGCCTCTCAGCCCCAGACGTCTTGTGCGGTGTCGACGATCAGCTGCAGCTTGGCGACCTCTTCGTCGTAGGTGATGGCATTTCCCTCGACGGTCGACGAGAAGCCGCATTGCGGCGATAGGCAGATCTGCTCGAGCGGCACGTACTTGCTCGCCTCGTCGATGCGGCGCTTCAGATCGTCCTTGCTCTCCAACGCGCCGCGCTTCGTTGTCACCAGCCCGAGAACGACCATCTTGCCGGGCGGCACGAATCGCAGCGGTGAGAAGTCGCCCGAACGCGGGTCGTCGTATTCGAGGAAGAAGCCGTCGACGCCGAGTTGCCCGAACAGCGCCTCTGCGACGAAGTCGTAGCCGCCCGACGCTGTCCACGATGACCGGTAGTTGCCGCGGCACATGTGCGTCGTCACGCGCATGCCGGCGGGCTTGTGTTCGAGCACGGCATTGATGTTGCGGATGTAACGCTCGTGCAGGTGCTCGGCGTCGGCACCCTGCGCGGCCATCATCTCGCGCTGTCGTGGATCGTTGAGATAGGCGAGGCTGGTGTCGTCGAGTTGCAGGTAGGTGACGCCGAGTTCGCCGAGTCGCCGCACCTCCTCGGCGTACGCCGCGATCAGGTCGGCCCAGAACATCTCGATGTCGGGGTAGACGCTGCTTGTCGATGGCCGCCGGCCCGCCGCGGTAATGCACCATGCTCGGCGACGGGATCGTCAGCTTCGGCGTGGCCGTCGTGACCTGTTGCTTCAGGAACGAGAAGGCGTCGGCGAAGATGGTCTTCTCGAGCCGCACGTGGTCGTGCACCTTCAGTGCCGCCGACTCGAAGTCGAGATTGCCCTTCTCGTTCTCGAAGTGCACGGTGATCTTCTCGTCGGTGCGCGAGATGCCGCCGAGTGAGTAGATGAAGTCCATGTGCCACGACGTGCGCCGGAACTCGCCGTCGGTCGCCGACTGCAGACCGACGCTCTCCTGCATCGCCACGACGTCGCGGATGGCGTCGTCCTCGATCGCGCGCAGCTCGTCGGCGCTCAGCCGACCGGCGGCATGTTCGTCGCGCGCCTGCAGCAGATTCTTCGGCCGCAGCAAGCTGCCGACGTGGTCGGCGCGAAACGGTGGCTGATCAGGCATCGTGCTTCTCCTCGTGATCTCGTCATCATGCGATGCCGCATCGACGATCGGCTGGGCGACCCGAAAGGCCGTGTTGGCCGCCGGAACACCGGCATATACGGCTACCTGCAACAGAATTTCCTTGATCTGCGCGGGCTCAGCCCGATGCGCAACGCGGCCCGCACATGCATCGCGAGTTCGTCCTCGTGGCCGAGAGCGGCCAACATCGCCAACGTGATCGCGCTGCGGGTCTGCCGGTCCAGGCCCGGCCGCGACCACACGTCGCCCCATGCCGCGCGGGTGATGTAGTCCTGAAAATCCGCGGTGAAGTCGGACGTAGACGCGATCGCGCTGATCGACATGTGCATCACCCAGCACTTCACGCCGCACCCGCATCCCCGCCGCCGCGCTGCTCGTCGCCGTCCGTCACGCCGTCGCCTCCGCCGTTTGGTCGAGCAGGTGGTCGAGCAGGAGCTCGGTGATGCGCGCCGGCTGCTCAACGTTGGCCAGGTGCGCGGCGTCCGGCCACTACTTCGAGCCGCGAGCCGCGAATCGCTCGGCGATGGCCGCGCAGCATGCGGTGACCGGTATCGCCTCGTCGTCGGCGCCGGCAATCACCAGCGTGTCGGCTTGATGTGCGCGAGGTCGGCGCGCAGATCCATCGCAGCGATGACCTCGCAGCAGGCCGCGTACCCGTCGGGCTTGCTGCTGCGCAGCATGTCGCGATACGCCTCGTACACAGCCGCATGCTCACGGCGAAACGTCCGCCGTGAACCAACGCAGTGGCACCGAATCGACCAGCCGTCCATGCCTGTGCAACCTCACCGCGTCAGCACGCTGGCGCCAATACTCCGGCGGCCCGAGCTGCGCGGAGGTACACAGCAGCACGAGTCGATCGATCCGCTCCGGCGCGTGTGCCGCCAGCCACATCCCGACCATGCCTCCGAGCGAAAGCCCGACGTACGACGCCCGGCCGATCCCCGACGCGTCGAGCAGCGCCAGCACGCTTTCGCCGAGATCCGCGATGGTGCGCGGTGCGGGTTCGGATGGCGACCCGCCGTGCCCGGGCAAGTCGAAGCGCACGACCCGGAAATGCGCCGCCAACGTCTCGAGCTGCGGCTGCCACATCTGCGGTCGTTGTGCCGAGTGACGGGCCAAGAACCAGTGCGGACGCCGTCGGCGGGCCGTCGAACACGGCGTGTAGGCTCACGCCCAGGCCCACTCGTGCGCGAGCAATGCACGGTCGATGAAGTCCGATGCCGCGCCGAGCCAGTTCCGTGGCTCGAAGACCTCGATCGACGTCGGCGACTTCCAGCACGCTGTGAACCTGTTCATCGGCCCGACGGCCTCGCGAAACGTCACGCCGCGGCGCCGTGCGTCGGCGAGGCACCGCTGAACAACCTCGTTTGAATCGCTATGGCCCAACAACGGACGCAAGCGGTGCACCAACGCCTCGGCCATGATGTCGCCGCCGCCCGCCTCGACGTTCGCGCGCATCCGCTCGGCGTCCACGGACAACTCGGCAAGCAACTGAGAAGTGCGATCGGCAACACCGCCGGCCAGCGAAATCAACCTCCGCAGCGGCTCCCACTCGGCGTGCCATGCACCGGCGGCCCGCTCGTTCTCGTGAACGGCCGCATGCTGCAACGTCGACACGAGGCCGGGCAAGCTGCAAGGCGCCGGCGCGGATCAACACGCAATGCACGGGATTTTGCTTGTTCGGCATCGCCGATGATTCGCCGCGATGCGCGCCGCCCTCAGCCAACTCGCCGACTTCGCTGCTCGCCATCGTGACGACATCGGTGGCGACTTTTGCGCACGGCCGGACCTATCGCGGCGAACAGCGTCAGCAATCTCGAGGACCCGCTGCCGGTCGGTGTGCCACGGCAGCGCCGGCTCGCACAACCCGAGGTTGCGCGCGAACGCCGACACGACCGCCGGGCCCGCAACGTCCATAGCCGGCGAGCGTTCCGGCAGCGCCACCAAGCTGGACGGCGGCCCGTCGGCGAAGCGCGTCGACCAGGCGGTGACCCGCCGCGTCAAGTCCTGACAGCCAGGTTGCCGCCTTGAGACCGAACGTCGTCGGCACTGCCTGCTGCCCGAGTGTGCGCGCCACGGTCATCGTGTCGCGGTGCCGGTCGGCCAGTTCGGCGCACGCAGTCGGCGGCAGCACGAACGCACTGCAACATCGGTTCGCCGGCCCGCACGACGAGCAGCATCAGTGCGGTGTCGACGACATCTTGACTCGTCGCACCGAAGTGCACCCATTGCGCGATTGGTTCGCCGACCGCCGCCCGCAAGGCCTGCACCAGCGGTACGACCGGGATTGCCCGACGCCTCGGCGGCGGCACCGATCTCGGCGATGCTGAAACCGTCCGCCCGGCAGGCCGCGGCGATCGTGTCAGCCGCGGCGTCCGGCACCAGACCGATATCGGCGCCGGCCTTCGCCAGGGCGGCTTCGACATCGAGCATCGCCTGCAACAACGCGCTCGTCGGTCAGCTGCCGCCTCGACCCGCGGCGAAGCGAAGAGCGGTGCGAGTAACCCGTCAGACATCGAAGAATGCCGTCTCATGCTCGCCCTGCAAATGGATGTCGAATCGCAGCAGAGCATCCTGTCGGCGTCCGGTATTGCGATCAGTGTCGAGCGCAGACGCGCATCGTCGTTGATCGCGGAGAGCACCGGGTCGGCAGCGTTCGCTGCGTCTTCGTCCGGAAAGTAGATGCGGGTGACAACGCGATCGAGCAAGCCGCGGGCGAACACCGAGACGTCGATGTGCGGCGCCTCGACCTGCCCGCCCGGCGCGGGTAACGCGCCGGGCTTGACCGTGACGATGCGGTAGTGGCCGCCGTCACTTGTCGCGCTTCGCCCGAGGCCGCGAAAGCCGGCCGGTTCGGGGTCGGCGGTGCCGCGCGGATCGTCGGGATGGGTGAACCTCCCGTTCGCGTCGGCCTGCCAGGTCTCGATCAGCCCGTCGACCACCGGCGTCGCCGTTCCCGTCGTACAGGCAGCCCGGTGATGACGACGGCGCCCGGCGTGCCCTCGGGCACGACGCTTTGCACCGTCCGGCCAGCTGAGCCCGATGTGCAGGAACGGCCCGACGGTCTGCGACGGCGTGAGCCCGATCATGGTCTGGCGCTGCTCGAACGGAGTGGCGTCACGGCCGCGCAGCACGATGTCGAAGCGAAACGCCAGCGCCCACTCTTCCTTCGTCGACTCGTGGTCGTAGGTCGAGACCATCCGCTGCCGCGCCTTCTCGTCGCGAACGGAGTTGAAGATCGGGTCCTGGAAGAACAACGGGTCGCCGGGGAAGTACATCTGCGTGACCAGCCGCTGCACGAACGCGCGGCCGAACAACGAGAAATGGATGTGCGCCGGCCGCCACGCGTTCGGGTTGTTGCGCCAGGGGTACGCGCCAGGCTTGATGGTGGTGAATTCGTAGCTGCCGTCGGCCCGCGTCACCGTACGACCGCCGCCGGTGAAGTTCGGGTCGTGCGGCGCGCGGCCAGTTGTCGACGTGATGGCGATAGCGACCGGCGGCGTTCGCCTGCCAAATTTCCACCAGGGCATCAGGAATCGGCCGCCCATCGGCGTCGAGCACCCGACCGTGGACGATGATTCGCTGCCCGATCGCCTCGCCCGCGTGCTGCCGGGTGAGGTCGTTGTCGTAGGGCGCGAGCGGCCCGTTGCCGAGCACCGGTCCGGTCAACTCGGTCAGCAGGTGCGGTAACACGATCGGAGGCAACGCCGGCGCGCGGGTGAGGGTGCTGCGGTAGTCGGGCGACTGCAGCGGCGGGTGCACGCCGGGTTCGCGGCGATACGACGGCAACTCGATGTGTCACATCAGCTCACCCTTCCACTTCGACGACCATCGCGAGGCCCTGACCCACGCCGATGCAAATCGCGGCGAGCCCGAAGCCGCCACCGCGGCGGCGCAACTCGTGCACCAACGTGACCAGAATGCGCGACCCCGATGAACCGAGTGCATGGCCGAGTCGCGATCGCGCCGCCGTTGACGTTGACGAGCGCGGGGTCGAGGTCGGGCCAGTCGGCGAGGCAGGCGAACGATTGCGCGGCGAACGCCTCGTTCAGCTCGACCAGGCGCAGGTCGCCCCACGAGATGCCCGCCCGCTGCAATGCCCTGCGGGCGGCCTCGACCGGTGCGATGCCGAACAGCTGCGGCTCGACCGCGTGCGATGCCCGCGACACGATTCGAGCGATCGGACGCCGACCGGTGGCCGCAGCACCGCGTCTCGTCGGCGAGCAGCAGGGCTGAGGCGCCGTCGTTGAGCGGCGACGAATTGCCCGCAGTCACCGTGCCGTCAGCACGGAACGCCGGCTTCAGTCGCGCCAACTGCTTCGAGTGACGTGTCGGCGCGGATCGATTCGTCGCTGCTCGAGGTCGACGCCGTCGACGGCGACCACCTCGTCGGCGAACAGCCCGTCCTTCCACGCCGTCGCGGCGTTGTGGTGGCTGCGCAGCGCGAACTCATCCTGCGCCTCGCGCGAGATGCCGTAGCGGTCGGCCAGGATCTCGGCGCCCTCGCCGAGCGAGACTGTCCACTCGGGGCGGTGCCGCGGGTTGACCATCCGCCAGCCGAGCGTCGTCGACCACATCTGCTCGTGCCCGCGAGGAAACCCAGTCGCCGGCTTGAGCATCACCCACGGCGCGCGCGTCATCGATTCGACCCCGCCGGCGATGCAGACCGACGCGTCGCCGACGTGCGATCGCGCGCGACGCCTCGATCACCGCCTCGAGCCCCGAGCCGCACAGTCGGTTCACCGTCGCGCCTGGCACGCTCGGCGGCAGGCCGGCGAGCAGCGCAGCCATGCGGGCGACGTTGCGGTTGTCCTCACCGGCAGCCGTTCGCGTCGCCGAGCAGCACGTCGTCGATCGCCGCGGGATCGAGCGCGGGTGAGCGTTCGAGCAATGCCTTCAGCGCCGTCGCGGCCAAATCGTCAGGCCGGACGCCGGCCAGCGCGCCGCCGTACTTGCCGACGGGCGTGCGCACCGCATCGAGAATGAAGACCTCGCTGGTATGGGTCGTCACGAAGCGGTGCCCGACTTGGTCGCCTCGAGGCTGCGCAGCGTTGCGAGCTCGTGCTCGGTCGGCGGTTCGGTCGTCGACAGACTCCGGCGAAACCGCGAGCTGTCCAACCGGTCGCTTCGCGGACGTCGTCCACCGCCTTGCCCGGGTGCAGGTGCGTCAGCGTGAGCTCGCAGGTGTGCGGATCGGGTTGCAGGATGCCGAGGTCGGTGATGACCATGCGCGGACCCGACCCGCGCAAGCCGAGCCGGTCCCGATCACCGGCACCGCTGCCGAAGCCCGACTGACGTGACGAAGTCGAGCGTCTCGACGAACGTGCGCTTCGTCTGCCGGACGATGACGATGACCTCGCCGCAGGACGCAGCTATTTCGGGCGCGCCGCCGGCGCCCGGCAGCCGCACCCTGGGCCGGTCGTAGGTATCGCCGATCACCGTCGTGTTGATGTTGGCGAACCGGTCGAGTTGCGCGGCGCCGAGGAACCCGACGTCGATGCGTCCCGGCTGCAGCCAGTAATTGAAGACCTCGGGCACGCTCACGACGGCGTCGGCGGTATCGGCGAGGATGCCGTCGCCGATCGAGAGCGGCAGCCGGGTGGGCTTGGCGCCGATGCAGCCAGACTCGTAGATGAGCACAAGCCCGTGCGCGTGCGTCGCGCGGGCCAGATTGGCGGCCGTGCTCGGCAAGCCGATGCCGACGAAGCAGGTGGCGCCGGCGCGCAGCTGCCGGGCCGCGGCGATCGTCATCATCTCGTCGGCCGACCACTCCTGAGCCAGCGTTTGCGACTGAGCGTCGGCGCTCATCTGACCCCACCGACCGGGTGCGAGCACCTGCTCCTGGAGCCAGCTGGCCGAAAGCCTCGCGGTCGCGGCTGATGGCATCCCACGCGACGTAGTAGTCGTTGTCGCGCTCGGAATACCCCTGCGCGTACGACGGATGCGCGCCTCCGGGGACGACCGCGATCGCGGTCACCGCCCACGTCGGCAACACCACCTGGCCCGGCACCGGCGTCAGGGTTTCGACGATCTCCTCGACCGTGACGAGAGATCTGCGGGCCGCGAGCACGGCCTCCTTCTGCACGCCGGTGATACCCCACATCTGCACGTTGCCCTCGGTGTCGGCGCGTTGGGCGTGAATGATCGTGACGTCGGGTTGCAGTGCCGGCACGGCGGCGAGCACCTCGCCGGTGAATGGGCAGGTCACCGGCTTGATGTTCGGGGTGCGGCCGGGCAGGTCGGTGCCGCTGTAGCCGCGCAGGATGGCGAACGGAAGCCCGGACGCGCCGGCAACGTAGCGATTCGCCATGCCGGCATGGCTGTGCTCTTCCAGCTCCAACGGCCGGGGCCAGTCGCGCTCGACCGCGTCGCGAAAGCGGTGCAGCGAGCCGACGCCCGGGTTGCCGCCCCAGGAGAAGACGAGTTTGGCGGCGCAACCGGCGCCGATGAGCTGGTCGTAGATGAGGTCGGGCGTCATCCGGACGAGGGTGAGATCGCGTCGGCCCTGCCGGATGATCTCGTGGCCGGCGGCGAACGGAATCAGATGCGTAAAGCCTTCGAGCGCAACGACGTCGCCGTCGTGGACCAGGCTCGCGACCGCCTCGGCAAGCGTGGCGATCTTGGCCGGCTCAGCCATCGGTCGTGTCTCCCCTCGGCTCGACGCTGGCCGTTACGCCCGTGCCGCCGAGCGAGTCTCCTTCGTTCGTCATGCGTACTTTCGTGCTCAAAGCGAACGGTAACCGCTGGCTCGGTCGGGCGGTCAAGGAAACGGCCCGTTGACGCGGTGGGAGACTCGCAGGTTACGTTCAGCATCTGAACGTTCGTTCTCATGACGAACAATCGGCGACGAACGAATCAGCGTACTGAGCGAGGTCGTGTTGCGAGGAGACGGCGATGGGTCTGCTGGATGAATCCCTGTGGTCGGGAATGGTCTACTCCGACGGCTGGCGAGAAGCCCACGGCGGCGTGCGTGATGTCGTCGAACCAGCGACCGGCGCGAAACTCGGAACGGTCGGCGTAGCGAACGCGAGCGACATCGCGACGGCCGCCGCCTCGCGCGGCGAAGGCGCAGCGAGCGTGGGCCGCGACCCCGTTCCAGGAGCGCGCTGCGGTCCTGCGCCGCGCCGGCGACATCGTGATGGCCAATCTCGACGAGTTGCATTGGTGGATCATTCGCGAAGCCGGCTCGATTCCGCCGAAGGCCGGCCTCGAAACGCACGTCACCGCACAGGAGTTGTACGAGGCGGCGACGCTGCCGTCGCAGCCGCTCGGCAGCCTGTTGCCCGAGCGAGCAACCGCGGCTGAGTTTCGCCCGCAAGGTGCCAGTCGGAGTCGTCGGGTGTCATCGCGCCGTTCAACGTCGCGATGATTCTCGGCATCCGTTCGGTCGCGCCGGCGCTCGCGCTCGGCAACGCCGTGGTCTTCAAGCCCGACCCGCGCACGGCGGTGTCGGGCGGCGTCAGCTTCGCCCGGATCTTCGAAGAAGCAGGGCTGCCACCGGGTGTGCTGCAGGTGCTGCCCGGTGGCGCCGACGCCGGCGAGGCGCTCGTCGCCGACCCGCACGTGCGCGTCATCTCGTTCACCGGTTCGACCGCGGCCGGCCGCAAGGTCGGCGAGCTCGGCGCCCGCCATCTCAAGCGGGTGCATCTCGAACTCGGCGGCAACTCCGCGATGGTCGTTCTCGACGACGTCGACGTCGAGCGCGCGGCGTCGGCCGGAGCGTTCGGCTCGTTCCTCCACCAGGGTCAGATCTGCATGACGACCGGCCGCCACCTCGTGCACGAGAAGGTCGCCGACCAGTACATCGAACTGCTGAGCGCCAAGGCCGCCGCACTCCCGGTCGGCGACCCGGCGCGCGACCAGGTGGCGCTCGGGCCCGATCATCGACGCCGCCCAGCGCGACAAGATTCACCAGCCTGGTGACCAGCAGCGTCGAGGCGGGCGCGACGCTCGCGGCCGGCGGCACGTACGAAGGCCTCTTTTACCGGCCGACCGTGCTCACTGACGTGCGCAAGGACACCGCCCGCCTACGCGAACGAGGTCTTCGGCCCGGTCGCGCCGGTCATACGCTTCTCGACCGCCGAGGAGGCCGCCGAGCTCGCGGCCGCGACCGACTACGGGTTGTCGCTCGGCATCATGACGCGCGACCCGCTCAAGGGCCTCGCCCTCGCCGACTTGATCCCGACGGGCATCGTGCACATCAACGATCAGACGGTGAGCGACGAGGCACAGATCCCGTTCGGCGGCGTCGGCGATTCCGGCACCGGCTCGCGGTTCGGCGGGGCCGCGGCCAACATTGACGCTTTCACCGAGACGCAGTGGGTCACGATGCGCAGCGAGATTCCGCCGTATCCGTTCTAGGAGCCGTATCCGTTCCAGGACCGGTCGCACGAGTAGCCCCATCAGAAGCGGAGCCATGCGCACCCGAGTCGCCATCGTCGGAGCAGGCCCAGCCGGCCTGACGCTCGGCCACCTGCTGACGCTCGCCGGCGTCGACAACGTCGTCCTGGAGTCGCAGACCAGGGAACACGTCGAGACGCGCGTGCGCGCCGGCGTCCTCGAAGAGGGGACGACGAAGCTGCTGCGCGCTAGCGGTGTCGGCGAGCGCATGGACCGCGAGGGACTTGTCCACCACGGCATCGAGTTGCGCTTCGACGAGACCGCCCACCGCATCGCCATGAGTGACCTCACGGGGCACTCGATCATGGTCTACGGGCAGCAGGAAGTCGTGAAAGACCTGATTGCTGCGCGCCTGCACAGCGGCGCGCCACTGCTCTTCGAAGCCGAATGCACGTCGGTGGCGGGTGTCACGTCGGAGCGGCCGCGCGTGATCTACACCCACGACGGCCAGGCGCACGAGCTCGACTGCGAGTTCGTGGCCGGCTGCGATGGCTTCCACGGCGTCTGCCGAAGCGCCATTCCGCCGGCGGCGCTGCGCGTGTACGAGCGGGCGTATCCGTTCGGTTGGCTGGGCATCCTGGCCGCAGTCGCGCCGTCCACTGACGAACTGATCTACGCACGCCATCCGCGCGGGTTCGCCCTGCACAGCCTGCGCTCCCCGGAGATCAGCCGGCTCTACGTGCAGTGCTCACCCGACGATGACGTGGCGCAGTGGCCGGACACCCGCATCTGGGACGAGTTGCATGCCCGGCTGGCCGCGACGGGCTGGACGCTGCACGAAGGGCCCATCATCGAGAAGGGCATCACGAGCATGCGCAGCTTCGTGGCGGAGCCGATGCGTTACGGCCGCCTCGTTCTTCGCCGGCGACGCTGCCCATATCGTCCCGCCCACCGGCGCCAAGGGCCTCAACCTGGCGATTGCCGACGTCGCGCTGCTGGCGCCCGCCCTCATCGACTGGTTTCGTGCCGGCACGGCGACTGGGCTTGACGGATACTCCGCGACCGCGCTGCGCCGGGTCTGGCGCGCGCAGGACTTCTCCAACTACATGACGGCGCTGCTGCACCGCCACGACGACGATTTCGAGAACCTGCGGCAGCTATCGCGATTGGAGTACGTCGCGAACTCCGCGGCGGCCGCACGGTCGCTGGCCGAGAACTACGTGGGACTGCCGCTGCCGGGCTTCTAGCCGGGTACATCGTGGCCAGATAGATGCGGTGTTGGTATCCGGACTCCTTGACACGCGCCATCGGGAACGTTGACAGTATCTTTCAACATGCGGACACCTCGCCGCATAGCGAACAACGGCGAGAATCGAGTCCGAAATCCCGTGGCAACGCGAGGACAGGAGCGACACATGACAGGCGTCAACCCCGAGGAGCCCTCTGATCGGAGTGGCTCAGACAGCGGGCTCATTTCCCGGCGTGCGGTGCTGCGCGGTATGGGTGCGGGAGCCACCCTGCTCGGCAGCAGTTGGGTCATGGAGGCTTGCTCAGCGGCTGAAGAGCAACTCCGGCAGCTCGGGCAAGAAGATCACGATCGGTTTCGTGACCCCGCTCACCGGCCAACTCGCCGGGTTCTCGGTCGGGGACAACTACATCGTCGACACCGTCCGCAAGAGTTCCGCCTTCAGCAAGGGCATCAAGTCCGGAGGCAAGAACTACAACGTCGACATCATCGTCGAAGGACAGCCAGTCCGACCCGAACCGCGCGTCGCAGGTCGCGAAAGATCTCATCGCGACGAACAAGGTCGACATGATCGTGGTCACGTCGACGCCCGAGGTGACGAACCCCGTCGCGTCGGTATGCGAATCGCAGGGCGTGCCGTGCGTCTCGACCGTCGTCCCGTGGGAGTCGTGGTACTTCGGCCGAGGCGCGAAGCCGGGCACGACGTTCAACTACACGACGATGTTTTTCTTTGGCCTCAAGGAATTCGGCGAGACGTTCATCCCGATGTGGGACCGCGTTCCGGGCGACAAGAAGGTCGCCGAGATGTTCCCCAACGACGCTGACGGGACGGCCTTCCGCAACGGCTGGCCGCCGCTCCTGCAGCCAAAGGGCTATACCGGCGTTGACGCGGGCGCCTACGCCGACGGCACGACCGACTACACCACGATGATCAACAAGTTCAAGAGCGAGCAGTGCGACATCTACCTGAACGGTCCGCTGCCACCCGACTTCAACGTGTTCTGGAAGCAGGCCGCGCAGCAGGGCTACAAGCCCAAGCTTGCGACGGTCGCGAAAGTGCTGCTCTTCCCGGCCGACGTCGTAGCGCTCGGCGACCTCGTCATCAATATCGCGACCGACGCCTGGTGGGCGCCGACGATGCCCTACACCAGCTCGATTGACGGGACGACGGCCCAGCAGCTCGCCGATAACTTCACCAAGGCGACCGGCAAGCAGTGGATGCAGTCGCTCGGGAGCACGTATTCGCTGTTCGAGGTTGCCCAAAACGCGTTCAAGGCTGCGTCCGACCCGCACGACCACAAGGACGTCGCCGACAAGCTGCGCAACATGAACTACACCGGGCATGTGCGGACCGCTGAACTTCGCCGGCTGGGCCAGTGCCCGGCGTCGGGATCATGAAGCCGGTCGGTGTGCAGTGGAAGAAGGGGACCGGCCAGTTCCCCTACGACCTGGCAATCGTCGACAACTCAGCCAACCCGTCCGTCAAGGTGACACGGTGACCTGCTGCCGACTAACGCCTGATCCAGTGCCTAATGCGCTGCGTGCCGCAACAGGCCGATGACGGACGCCGTCCTGTTACAGCTCAACGCGGTCAGCAAGCGGTTCGGGCAGGTCGTGGTCGCCGACGGCCTGTCGTTCAGCGTCGCCGCCGGAGCCACCCTCGGCATCGTCGGGCCGAACGGTGCGGGCAAGACGTCGCTGTTCGGCATGATCTCCGGCGACCTGCCGGTCGACTCCGGCGACATCGAATTCGACGGTCGATCCGTCGTCGGAACCGGCACCGCGCAGCGCTGCCGACTCGGCATCACCCGCACGTTCCAGGTGCCCCGCCCGTTCGATGGCCTGACGGTTTTCGAGAACGTGCTCGTCGCAGCCCAGCAGGGCGGGCGGGCTGCGACGAGCCGCCGCCGTCGATGCAGCGTTGGCCGCACTGGCCGAGACCGGGCTGGCCGATCGCGCCAACCTGATGGCCGGCCAGCTCGGATCTGCTTTCCCGCAAACGCCTCGAAGTCGCCCGCGCGCTGTCGACGCAGCCTCGACTGCTGCTGCTCGACGAAGTGGCGGGTGGCTTGACCGATCCCGAGGTCGCCGAGCTGGTTGCGATCGTGCGCCGCATCAACAGCGCTGGCGTCGCGGTCGTCTGGATCGAACATGTCGTGCGAGCGCTGCTGTCCACCGTCGACCGGCTCATCTGCCTGGCGCTCGGAAAGCTGATCGCTGACGGCAGCCCGCGCGACGTCCTCGGTCGGCAGGAGGTCAAGGAGCTCTTCCTGGGCACTGAATCGGCGATCGCTGGCGACCGGCCAGGGAAGTATCCGAGCCGGCGATCGACCCCGTCGGCGATACAACGTGACCGATCCGATTCTGGTCGCGGACAACCTGACGATCCGACACGGCCAGCTGACCGCCGTCCACGATGTGAGTCTCTCGATCGCGGGCGGAGAGCTGCTCGCGGTCGTCGGCGCCAACGGCGCGGGAAAGTCGACGCTGTTGCGCACGCTGGCCGGGTTTGCACAAACCGGCTGCCGGCACGATCACGCTGGCCGGCGAAGACATCACGCATCTTTCGACCGACCGCCGGGTGCGGCGCGGGATCTCGTCTGGTGCCCGAGGGCCGTCGGCTGTTCCTCTCGATGACCGTGGAAGAAAACTTGCTGGTCGGAAAGGCCAACGGCCGACCTGGCAACTGGACTCCGGATCGCGTCTTCGAGCTCTTCCCCTGGATGCGCGCCCGCTACAAGGAGCAGACCGCACATCTGTCCGGCGGTGAGCAGCAGGTCGTTGCGATCGGCCGGGCGCTGGTCGCCAACCCGCGCGTGCTGTTGCTCGATGAGATCTCGCTCGGGCTGGCTCCCGTCGTCGTCAAACGCATCTACGAGACGTTGCCTGCGCTGCTTGAGACCGACATGGCCGTGCTGGTCGTCGAGCAGGACGTCGCGCAAGCGCTGCGCGTGGCCGGGCGCTTCCAGTGCCTGCTCGAGGGCCGGACGACACTCGAGGGCAAGCCGAGCGATTACACGGCCAACCAGGTCGAGGCTGCGTACTTCGGATTCGGACCGGCGGTGGCGTCATGGTCTGGGTGAACGTGATCGTCCAGGGCTTGATGCTCGGCGGGCTCTTTGCGTTGTTCGCGTGCGGTCTGTCGCTCCTGTTCGGCGTCGTCGGGGTCATCAACCTCGCGCATGGCGATCTCGCGATGCTCGGCGCATACGTCGCGGTCGCGCTGCTGCCGAGCGTGCATACGAACGCACTGTGGGCGCTGCTGTTCGTGCCGCCGATCTTCGCGGTGTTCGGCTACGGCGCGCAGCGGACCGTGCTTCAGCGCAGCCTCGACACCGGCCCGCTCACGACGCTGCTCGTGACGTTCGGCCTGTCGGTCGTCATCCAAAACGCTCTGCTTGAGGGATTCTCGGCCGACAGCCATTCACTCAGCATCGGCGCGCTACGCGACGAAGGCGTTCCACCCGGCCAACGGAGTCGTTGTTCCCGTACCTGCGCCTCGGGATCCTGCTCGCGGCCGTCGCCGTGCTCGGCTCGGTGCAGCTGCTTCTGAGGCGCACGTCGATCGGTCGGCAGATCCGGGCAGTGGCCGACGACGCAGAAGCCGCGTCGGTGGCGGGAGTAAGCACGCGGCACATCACCGGTATCGCGGCCGGCATCGCGTTCGCCACCGTCGCGCTCGCCGGTCTGGCGTTCGGCATGTACGCGCAGTTCGCCCCGACGACCGGTAGCACCTGGCTGCTCTACGCGTTTGAAGCCGTGATCGTCGGCGGCCTCGGTTCGCTGTGGGGAACCCTCGCCGGCGGTTGCGTACTGGGCCTCGCGCAGACGATCGGCGAGCAGATCGCGCCGACCGCCGGCGCACTCGCCGTCCAGCTGGTGTTTCTTGCGATGCTCGCGGTCAGGCCGAACGGATTGCTCCCGGCGCGGGCGGTCGCATGACGGGGACATCGGCACCGGCCGCACCCGCCACGCCAGCGCCGACGCCACCGAAATCCAGCATCCGGCGCTCGACGCGCACGTCGCACTTGGCGCTGTTGGGGCTGGGAATCGCGTGCGTGATCCTGGCCGTGCTGCCGTTCGCCGCCGGCCAGGGAACCACGAACCTGCTCGTCGACTTCTTCATCCTGCTGACGCTCGGCATCACCTGGAACATGCTCGCGGGCTACGCCGGCCTGGTCTCCGTCGGCCAGCAGGCTTACATCGGGCTCGGCGCCTACGGCGTGCTCTGGCTCGCCCAGCACGGCGTCGAGCCGTTCCTTGCGCTGCCGATCGGGGCGGCGTTCTGCGCGGTCGCCTCGGTGCCGATTTCGTGGCTGGTGTTCCGGTTACGCGGCGGCTATTTCGCCATTGGTACCTGGGCGGTCGCCGAGGTCTTGTTTCTGCTCACGATTCGCGACTCGGCGCTCGGCGGCGGCACCGGCACGAACATTCCGGGACTCGGCGGTCTCGACCCGACGGTGCTCGGTGCCTATACCTACTGGGCTGCACTTGGCGTCGGGATCATCGCGCTCCTCGGCGGATATCTCCTGCTACGCAGCCGAGTCGGCCTGGCGCTGACTGCCGTTCGTGACAACGAGGGCGCAGCGCGGGCGGTGGGCGTGCGGGTCGACGGCGCGAAGCGGGTGGTGTATTTCGCCGCGGCCCTGGGCGCGGGTGCTGCCGGTGGCGTCGTCGCCATCAGCCAGCTCAACGTGCAAGCACAGAACGTGTACGGCGTGCAGTGGTCGGCGTACATGATTTTCGTCGTCCTGATCGGCGGAATCGGCACGCTTGAGGGCCCGATCATCGGCACGATCGTCTTCTTCGTGCTCCAGCGCACGTTGTCCGACTACGGCGGTTGGTATCTCATCATCGTCGGCTCGCTCGCCGTCGTGATGGCGATGTTCATGCGGCAGGGCCTATGGGGTCTCGCCGCTCGCTTCGGTATCAAGCTGTTCCCCGTCGGCTACTACGTGATGACCGCACCCAACCGGGCGACGCGTGGGGTGGATCGCGCTTTCGCGCCGCCGCCCGGCCCTCCGCAGCAGCCAACTGCACCACCGCCAACTCCGCCTCCGGTCAGTAGCTGAAGGTGGTCGCGCCGTCGCCGATCCATTCCCACAGCGGAACCGTCCCGCCGAGTGCGGGCGTTGGCGATCAAGGTGTCCTGCGCTGATCTGTCGTGCGTTGAAGCAGATCGGGCAGACGAGCAATTCGCCGCCGGCGGCCTCGTAGCGCTTCATCAGGTCCTCGATGGCCGGGCAGCCGTCGCAGGCGACGCCGACGGCAACGCCCTCGCGTCGCGAGGCGGACGGCTTCCTTGGTGAGGAACATCAGCGTGGAGCGGCCGGCCTCGGCCGCGCCGACGGCGACGAGCAGTGCGACGGTCACCTTCTCGGGATCCTCGAGCCCGGTGGTCAGGCTGATCGCTGCCTTGGTCATCGCGTTCGTCTCGCTCGTCGCCGGATCGATGACCGCGTGGACCTCGAGCACGGCGTCGATGGGGAATCCGCCGCAGCGGCCGTGCTCGCGGATGAGTTCCTCGTTGGCGGCGAGGTACACGCAGGTGATCTTGTCGTCGCTGACGTAACTGTGCAGCCACTGGATGTCGGGTCCGAGTGTCGCGCAGGACGGTGTTGGACTGCGTTCGTGATCGCGGCCAGCGCGGCCTGGTCCATCGCGCCGGCGCCCGGCACCGTCCGCTCGATGACGTACCTGTTCATGGTCGTCTCCTTCTGATCGTCGTGTGAGGCGTCCGATTGGCCCCTGCGAAGCAACCTAGGAACGCGGCGACCGGTCGTCATGAGGCATTCACCTCAGTCGCACGCGCGATCGGCCGTCGGCGCGTCGTACGATTTGCGCCATGCCCGACTCAGGGGTGCGGCTGAGCGAGGTGCTGGTGGCGCTGTCGGCGGCGACCGATCTCGGCCTGGGACAGCCGGCCGAGCACATGGTGCGCGCCGCCCGGATCAGCATGCGGATCGGCGGGCGGCTGGGCTTGACGCCACGACGAGCTGGCCGCTCTGTACGACGTCAGCCTGCTGACCTACGTCGGCTGCCCGATCTACGGCAACGAAGCCGCGGCCCTGTTCGGCGACGACATCGACTTTCGCGCCCGCGCGATCGAGGTCGATCTCGCCGGCCTGCCGGCGGCGCTGTTCCTGATGCGCCGAGCCGGCGCCGGCACGTCGCCGTTGAACCGGGCCCGGCAGGTGGCGACCGTGATCGGCACCGGTGGACGGGCGATGGTCGAGCAAATGGCCAACCACTGCTCGGCGGCCGGTGAGCTCGCCGATCGCCTGGGGTTGAGCCCGGAGGTGCGGGCCGGGGTCGAGCAGTCCTACGCCCGCTGGGACGGCAAGGGGGTGCCGGCCGGCGTCGGCGGCGACGCCCTGGCCCTCTCGGCGCGGATCGCGCATGTCGCCGAAGCGTGCGAGGTCTTCGAGCGCACGACCGGCCTCGACGGCGCCGTCGAGATGGTGCGTTCGCGGCGGGGCACGCACTTCGATCCCGAGATCGCCGCCGCGGTGCAAAGCGATCCCGGCGCGCTGTTCGCCGGCATCAACGACGACGCCGCCCACGAGATCCTCGACGCCGAGCCGGTCGAGCGAGCGCCGCTGAGCGACGCGCAGCTCGACACGGTGCTCGAGGCGATCGGCGACTTCTGCGACCTGCGCTGCCCGTACTTCGCCGGGCACAGCCGCGGCACCGCCGATCTCGTCACCGGCGCCCTGACCAGTTGCGGGTCTCGCGACCCCGAGGTGCAGCTGGCCCGCCGCGCGGCGCTGGTGCACGACCTCGGCCGGTTCGGCGTACCCGGCGCGGTGTGGGACAAGCCCGGCCCGCTCAACAGCCGCGAGACCGAACGCATGCGCATGCACGTCTACTACGTCGACCGGATCTTCGCCCGACCCGAACCACTGCGCCGGATCGGGCTGCTCGCGGCCACGCACCACGAGCGGATGGACGGCACCGGCTACCACCGGGGCTCAGCGGCCCGATGCTGTCGGTGCCGGCGCGCGTGCTCGCCGCGGCCGACGCCTATCACGCGATGACGCAGCCTCGCCCGCATCGAGGCCGCGCTGACGCGGACGCCGCCGCCCGCGAACTCAGAAAGGACGCGCCAGGACGGACGGCTCGACCAACTGGCCGTCGATGCCGTCCTCGTCGCGGCCGGGCAGACCAAGAGCCTGCCGCGCGCCGGCTCGACGGCCACGCTCACCGCCCGCGAGACCGACGTGCTCCGGTTGCTGGCCCAGGGACTACCGAACAAGAGCATCGCCAAGCAGCTGGCCATCACGCCGAAGACAGCCGGCAACCACGTCGAGCACATCTACACCAAGCTCGGCGTCACCAACCGCGCCGCCGCCACCATGCGCGCCATCCAAAACGGTCTCGTTTGATTTGCAGGCTGACCAATGCGTTGAGATCGCCCGCGGGGCGTCAGTGACTGGGAGCCAGTAGCCCCGGGCCGCTGCGCAGGTCTTGCTCGATCTCGGCGGCGGTGGCTTGGAGCTGCGGCAGGATCTCGTGCTTGATCTCGTCGTCCGTGCGCGCGCCGACGTGCATCGAGACGTTCATTGCCGCGATCACCCTGCCCTCGCCGTCGCGGATGGGGACGGCGAGTGAGCGCAGGCCCTCTTCGAGTTCCTGGTCGACGACGCAGTACCCCTGGGTACGAACTTGGGCGAGCAATGCGTGCAGCTGCTGCGGATCGGTGACCGTGCGGGTCGTGTACTGCCGGACGGCCTCCGGCGGAAAATGCGTCTCGGCCTCCGGCGGGGGAGCGCTGCGAGCAACACTCGGCCCATCGATGTCGCGAACGCCGGGAACCGGGTGCCGACGCTGATCGCCACCCGCATGATGCGGTGTGTTGGCACCCGAGCGACGTACACGACCTCGTTGCCGTCGAGCACCGACACCGAGCACGATTCGTGGATGCGCGCAACGAGTTCTTCCATGTGTGGCTGCGCCAGTTCGGGCAGGGTCAGGCTGGACAGATACGCGTACCCCAACTCGAGGACCCGCGGCCGCAACGCGAAAAGTCGGCCTTCAACCCGCACGTAGCCGAGGTCGATCAGGGTGAGGAGGAAGCGGCGTGCGGCCGCGCGGGTGAGCCCTGCCTCGCGAGCGACCTCGCTGAGGGTGAGTTCGGGATTCGTGCTGTCGAAGGCCTTGATGACGGCCAGGCCGCGCTCGAGCGACTGCACGAAGTCGGAGCCGCGCCCGGCGCGGCCGTTCGACGAAACGGGTGCGGCGATCTCGGGCTGCCGGCTCGCGGCCGGTCCGACGGTATCCTTCGCACGAGCCACGCTCAGCTGCCTCCCCGATCACGTCGACTTCCCGCGCTAGCGCGTTCGGACAGCGTACACCTGTGCGCCTAGCACAAGGCGGCGCTGAAGCTCAACGCCTACCGTTCGAGCACGAGCCCGGCGTTGCGGAGCACCCGGGAGATGCCGCGCCCGGCGGCGACGACAGCCGGCGCGATAGCGATAGGCGACACGTCAGCCGCGACGACCAGCGACACCGCGGCGACGACCACGTCCGCTGCGTCGCGAACCGGCGATGCCACCGACATCGCGTCCATCGTGACCTGCCGGTCGCTGACAGCAAAGCCCTGCCGACGGACGTCGGCCAGCTCGCGTCGCAACGCGCCGGGATCTTTGATGGTCCTCGGCGTGAAGCTCGCCAACGGTTCGCGCAGCACCTCCTCCTGTAGCGAGTCGTCGGCAAAAGCCAGCAATACCAGCCCAACGCCGGTCGCATGCAGTGGGAAGCGCAGGCCGATTTGGGTGAGCACGCCAACCGCGCGGCGTCCGGCGATGTGCTCGATATAGACGACCTCGTGACCATCTCGGACGGCCAGTTGCACGTTCTGATGGGTCGCTTCGTATAGGTCTTCAAGGAACGGCATCGCCGCCTCCCGCAATCCAACCCCGCGTGGCGCGCGTGCGGCGATTTCCCATAGCCGCAAGCCAATTCGGTAGGCGCCATCGGCATCGCACTCGAGTACGCCGAGGCGATGCAGCTCGTGCGCGAAGCGGTGCACGGTCGTCAAGGGCAAGCCACTGCGCCGGCTCATCTCGGTCAGCGACAGGCCCGCCGAGCCGACGGTAAATACGTCGAGCAACTGAAACACCCGAGCGGTCGCCGAGCGGACGTCGTTCCCCGGTCGGGGCGAGCCCGCGGCAACCATGTCGTCTCCTCGCCGCCCCGGTGGGAACGTGCCTTACAAGTCGAGCACGAGCCGCGGAGTCCGCGACCGCGAAACGCAGATCATCATCACCTCACATGATGCGCGTTCATCATCGGTCAGCACACTGTCGCGATGATCGGGCACTCCGTCGAGGACGTCGGTCTCACACGTGCCGCAGGTGCCCTCCTGACACGACGACAGGACGACGAGACCGGTCGCCTCGATCGCGCGCAGGATCGACGTGTCGGCCGGAACAACAACCGTCTTGTGCGAGCGTGCCAGCTCCACCTCGAACGGTTCGTCGGCACCGTGCGCGACGGCGACCGGTGTGAATCGCTCCATGTGCAACGCATTCGCCGGCCAATTCGCGCAGCCTTGCTCGACGGCCGAGAGCAGCGGCGGCGGCCCACAGCAGTACACCAGCGTTCCGTCGATCGGAGATCCGAGCACCTCGCCGAGTGGCAGTAGCCCGCACTCGTCCTCCGGCCACAGGTGAACGCGGTCGCCGTAAGGTTCGAGATCGTCAACGAACGCCATCGAGCTGTGCCTTCGGCCGCCGTACCACAGTTGCCAAGAGGAGCCCGCTTCCGTGGCGGCTTGCACCATCGGCAGAATCGGCGTGATTCCGATGCCGCCGGCAATGAAGAGATAGGCCCCGGCCGGCTCAAGCGCGAAGTTGTTGCGTGGCCCACGCACGGTGAGCACAGTGCCTTCGGCCAGCTCGTCGCAGACGAATGCCGAACCGCCGCGGCCGGCCTGCTCGCGCAGGACGCCGACGCGCCACTCGTCGCGTTTTGCCGGGTCGCCACATAGCGAATACTGCCGTTCCTTCTTGCTCGGCAATACGACGTCGATGTGCGCACCCGGCGTCCAGTCCGGCAGCGGTGAACCGGTGCAGCTACGCAACCTCAGCGACACCACGTCGTCCGCGATCTTCGTCTTCTGGTCGACGACGACCGCGAACTCAGTGCCGGCGGTGGTCATGGCCCACGGGATGGCCGGTCAGCCACTGCCACAATTCGATCGGGTCCTCCGACTCGTGCTGCGCACCGCACTGGCAATAGCCGAGCAACCGGTCGGTGCCGGGCACCCACTCGACCCGGTAGGTGACAGTCGCGCCCTGCATCTGCGCTCGCGACAACAGCCGAGGCACGGTTAGCCGGTGAGTGACGTTGGCACGCGCGCGTCGGCGCTCGCCTCGATCTGGGTGGCAAGGATGCGGCGCGCGGCCAGCCCACCGGTGTCGATGTTGATGCTGAGTTCCTGGTATCCGGCGGGCTCGGCGGCGATCACGGTTTCGAGGAGGTTCAGCGCGGCGACGTCCTGCAAGACGACGGTGCGATTGCTCTCGGCCAGGAACTCCGAGACGGTTGTGTCGCCGATCGCGAAGTCGCGCGCGACCGCCCAGAAATCGTGTGTGGTGGTTTCGGTTTCTGGCGTTATTGCGTAGACGACCTCGACGTGGAACGCGTCGCTGTCATCGCCGTCCGCAGCAGGTTGGACGCCGACCGGTGCGACCCGGCTGTGCAGCAGGTAGAGGCACGGCGGGTGGTACTCGATGTCTTGCCAGCGGTCGATGCGGCCCTCGATGCCCGTCGACTTTGCGTAGAACGGTGGGCACGCCACGTCGTCCATATGTCGGCTGACGAACACGACGCCGTGCTCCTCGTCCACCTCGGTGGTGATCGGCGTCTCGGCGACCTCGGGCGTGCCGATGTAACCGCCGTGCAAGTACGTCTCGTGTGAGAGGTCGAGCAGGTTGTCAACAAGCAATCCGTAGCGGGCGGCCAGTGGCTCGAGTCCACAGACCGTCGCCCAGTTCTTGGAGGCGAGCCAGGGCGCACGTGGAATGGCATTCGGGTCAGCCGCTGCTTCGTCGCCGATCCACACCCAGACGAAGGAATCCTGCTCCACGACCGGGTATCGCTTGACTCGCGCGGTCCGCGGGATGCGGCGTTGGCCGGGCACCTTCACGCAGGTCCCGTCGGTGTCGTAGGTGAAGCCGTGGTAGCCGCAGACCAGGTTGTCGCCGTCGAGCGCGCTCGCCGACAACCGGTACTGCCGATGCACACAGCGGTCGGCGAGTGCGACCGGTTCGCCGTTCGCGCTGCGGTAGAACACGATCGGCTCGCCGCAGATCGTGCGGCCAAGCAGGCGTCTGCTGACCTCGGTTCCGTAGGCCGCGACATACCACTGGTTGCGCGCGAATTCGGTTCTCACGGCTGCCCTCCGACTGCCTTGATTGTTCGGTTACCTGCGCTAGCCGCAGTGTGAACAACCGTTCGCAGCACCGGAAGACGCGCTTCCGCGCAGCGGAATCACGAATAGGCGCCGGCGTCGATGTCCTCGATGAGCGTCGGGCCGGTCGGCGTCCACCCAAGCAACTCTTGGGTCGCGGTGCTGGTCGCCGCGAAATTCATCGCGAACAAGGTGCCGATCCACCCGAAGTGATCGGCGACATCGTCGGGGTTGATCGACGTGACGGGCAGGTTGAACGCGCGACCGATCGCCTCGGCAATCTCGCGAGTGGAGATGGCCTGTTCGGCGACGGCGTGCAGGTGAGCCCCTGCGGGCGCCTTCTCCAGACCGAGCGCGACAAGGCGGGCGGCATCGGATCGATGCACGGCCGCCCACGCGTTGGCCCCGTCACCCGGGTAACCGGAGACGCGCTTCTGACGCGCGACGCCAGCAATGCGGGCGATGAATCCGTCGTCGCCGACGCCGTGCACAGTGGGCGAAAAGCGCAGACTCACGGTATGTACGCCCCGGTCGACGAACTCCAGCGCCAGGTTCTCGCTGCCGCCACGCGGCGAGTCCGGACCATAGGCCGTGGACGCGTCCTGCTCGGTGCCTGGCCTGTCCTGAGCTAGACCGGCCACCCCCGACGCGAGCAGGAACGGCCGGCCGGTACCGACAAGCGTGTCGCCGATGGTCTGGACGGCGGCACGCTCGGCGCTGTTCGAGATGGCCGAGTTCGGGTCGTGCTTGTTCGCCAGATGGATGACCGCCGCGGCGTCGGCGGCGCCAGCGCGGATGCTATCCAGGTCGTCGAGATCGCCGCGTTGGACTCGGGCACCTTTTGCGTTGAGGGCCGCGGCCGACGCGTCGGAGCGCGCCAATCCGGTGACGTCGTGGCCAGCCGCGAGCAACTCATCGACGGTGGGCGAGCCGATCCAACCGGTAGCTCCGGTGACGAATACGTGCATGACGCGATCTCCTTCCACCAAGCTGATGCAACGGCGAGCAGCGAGTTTGGCAACGGCTCAGTTCGCGGATGCGCTCCTGTTCCGGCGGAGGAGCGCTTTGAACGCCGTCGGCAAAAGACAGGTCCGGCGGCTCTACGTGTAGTAGCGGTGCACGACCTGGGCGACGCACACCGGCTTCTCGTATCCCTCCCGCTCGATGACGGTGTCGACGATGGCCTCAACGCCACCCTGGACGTCGGTCACCGAAACGAGCGTCGCACCGAGTCGGATCTTCGACCCGGCCGGCACGGGCGCCGGGAAGCGCACCTTGTTCAGCCCGTAGTTGATGGCCATTCCGATGCCGCGTACCTCGAGCAGGTCGGTCCAGAGCGGAATGGAGAGCGAGAGTGTGAGAAATCCGTGCGCGATCGGCCCGCCGAACGGTCCCGACTTCGCCCGTTCGACGTCGACGTGAATCCACTGGTGGTCGTCGGTGGCGTCGGCGAACCGGTTGATGCGGTCTTGACTCACCTCGAACCATTCGCTGTAGCCGAGATGCTGGCCGGCTCGGTCGCGCAGTTCGTCCAACCCGTTGATGACGACGGTCATGCCTCTCCTCCGGTTCGCGGTGTGTCGTGCTGGTCGCCGTAGGCCTCGCGCAGTTTTGCTCGCAACAACTTTCCGGTAGCTGAGCGCGGGAGGGTGTCGACGAACACGAGCGACTTGGGGATCTTGTAGTTGGCTACGTTGCCCGCCAACCCGGCGAGGATCACCTCAGGGGTCGCCGTAGAGCCAGATCGCAGGACGACGATTGCTCGGCCGACCTCGCCCCACAGCTCGTCAGGCACGCCGATCACCGCGCAATCGGCGACCGCCGGGTTTTCGTGCAGGTGCTTTTCGACCTCGACCGGATAGACGTTCTCTCCGCCGGAGATGAACATGTCCTTCAGCCGGTCGACGATCGTGACGTAGCCCTCGTCGTCCACCACCGCGACGTCGCCTGAATGGAACCAGTCGTCGGTGAACGCCGCAGCCGTCTCGGCCGGCTGCCGCCAGTACCCGCTGGTGACGTTCGGTCCGCGCATGACCACCTCGCCCGGCTCTCCGACGTCGACGTCGTCGCCGTCGGGCCGCACCACCCTGACATCGGTGAAGAAGCATGGCGTGCCCGCTGAGCCGATCTTCTCGGCGCTATCGGCTGCCCGCAGGAACAATGCGCCTGGTGACGTCTCCGTCATGCCGTATCCCTGAAGGAGAAGCAGGCCGCGGTCGCCATATGTGCGGATGAGTGCCTCGGGCAGCGGGGCGCCACCGCACATCAAGGTGCGTACCGACGAGAGGTCGGCGTCGGCCCATCGCGGTGACTGACTCATCGCATGGAACATCGTCGGGACGCCGAACATCCACGTGACCCGATGCTCGGCGATGAGGTCGAATGCGCGGCCGGGCTCGAACGACGACATGAGCACCGACGTGCCACCTTTCAAGAAACTCGGCAGGAACAACTGGTTCAACGCGGCCGTGTGGAACATCGGCGCGCTGACCAAGCTGACCTCATCGGCAGTGATGTCGACGTCGAGCAACATGTTGTAGCAGTTCCAGGTCACGTTTCCGTGGCTGAGCAGCACGCCTTTCGCGCGGCCGGTCGTGCCGGAGGTGTACTGCACCATGCAAATGTCGTCGAGTATCACGGGTTCGTTGATGGATGTCTCGACTGCGCCGCGAATCAACTCCTCGTACGAGGTCGAGCCGTACGTCGCCGCATCCTCCGCAGAGCGGTCGACCGCGACGTAGTCGCGCACGCGCACCCGGTCGCGCAATGTCGCTACGGCCTCGGTGAATGCTGGCGCCCACAGCAGAATGCGCGGATCAGCGTCTAATAACTGAGTCTCAAGCTCGGCGATCGCGAGCCGGGTGTTCAGTGGTACGAAGATGGCGCCGAGAAGCCCGGATGCGAAGAGTGTTTCGGCGAGCGCCGGATGGTTCGGCCCGAGGTACGACACCCGGTCGCCGCGAACCACGCCCATACTGCGAAGAGCGTTCGCTAGTCGCGTAACCCTGACCGAGAGTTCGCCATACGTCAACGTGCGGCCCTCGTGCACGATCGCGACGCGGTGCGGCGTCATCGTCGCGCGGCGCGCCGGCCAGGCCCCGAGCCCTTCGTTGTCGCATTAGCTCTTGGTGAGCCCGAGCAGGCGGGCCGCGTTGTCTTTGAGGATCAGCGGCCGCACCTCCGGCTTGATATCAAGGGCCTCGAAGTCGGCGAGCCACCGGTCAGGCGTGATCACCGGATAGTCGGAGCCGAACAGCACCTTGTGCTTCAGCAGGCCATTGGCGTAGCGCACCAGCTGTGGCGGGAAGTACTTCGGCGACCACCCCGAGAGATCGATGTAGACGTTCGGCTTGTGGGTCGCGACCGCGAGTGCTTCGTCCTGCCACGGAAACGACGGATGCGCCAGAATTATCTGTAACGCAGGGAAATCGGCGGCCACGTCGTCGAGTTCGAGCGGGTTCGAATATTTCAATCGGACGCCGCCGCCGCCGGGCACGCCCGCGCCGATGCCCGTTTGCCCGGTATGGAACAGTGCTGGCACGCCCAGTTCTTCGATGACCGCGTAGAGCGGGTAAGCCATCTGGTCGCTGGGGGAGAACGCCTGTAGTGAAGGGTGGAACTTGAAGCCGCGAACACCGTGTTCTTCGACGAGCCGCCGAGCGTGCTGCACGGCGGTCTCGCCCTTCCACGGATCGACACTCGCGAACGGAATCAGGATGTCGGCGTGCTCGGCGCACGACGCGGCGACTTCCTCGTTCGAGATCGGCGGATGGCCGGTCGCGGTCTGTGCGTCGACTGTGAACACGACCGCGGCGATCCGCCGCTGCCGGTAATACTCCGCGATTTGCGGAATCGTCGGATGCGCATCGCGGGCACCGAAGTACGCAGCCTTGGCTGCCTCGAGTTCGGGGCTGAGGGAAAGATGACCATCGGCCGACATCTCGGCGTGCGTGTGCACATCGATCGCGACCAACTCGTCGAGGTTCACGATCAGTTTTCCGCCTTAGGCGCCGGGATACCGACGCTCTGCGGCTCGCGCCCGACCGTCGTCGACCATGCGTCCGCGATCGACGCCGCATCCCACCCGCCGTCCCGAAATGCGGCTGCGATTTCCTGCGGGTGCGACCACAACGTCAGCCGGTCGCCGCCGATACCGATGCACTGGCCGGTAACGTCCTTGGCCGCGTCCGACGCGAGGAACACGACGACGGGTGCTGCGTCGTCCGGTGTGCCGAAGCCTTCGCCGCGGCGCAACCAGGCGGGCAACGGCTCGCCGCTTTGCTGCCAGGCCTCGATGTAGGGCGCGAACGCCGGGATCGTCGATGTCATCGCGGTCGCTGCGATTGGAACGACGCCGTTGACGGTGATCGCGGCTCGCGCGCACTCCATCGACCAGGTGCGGACCATGCCGATGATGCCGGCTTTCGCAGCGGAGTAGTTCGTCTGCCCGAAGTTGCCGCGTTGGCCGGCCGGCGAACCGATGAGGATGAGGCGGCCGCCGGCACCCCGCTCACGCATGTGTTGCACTGCGGCCCGCGCACAGGTGAAGGTACCGCGCAGATGCACGTTGATGACGGCGTCGAAGTCGTCGTCGGACATCTTCCACAAGACCTTGTCGCGCAGGATGCCGGCGTTCGTCACCAGCACGTCGAGCTTTCCGAAGGCGTCCACGGCTCGGGCGACGAGACCTTCTGCCGCTTCGGTACTACCGACCGCGGCGGCGTGCGCAATGGCGTTCCCGCCGGCCGCCACGATCGCGGCGGCCGCCTCGTGCGCGACCTGCTCGTCAGCATCGTTGACGACCACTGATGCACCGGCGGCGGCGAGTGCGGACGCGTACGCCAGCCCGAGCCCGCGCCCGGCACCGGTGACCACCGCGACTGAGCCGTCGAGCAGCAGGCCATCGGACGACAGACTCGGCACGGTTGCTCCTCACTTACAGAACTATTCAGGATTCCTGATGATTCGGGATTCGATGATTTCGCAGCCAACGGCCGATGTGCAAGGGGCGTGGCACTAGTGCGGCGGGTGATCTGCCAGCGCTTCTCGGCACGCCGACAAGCTTGCCCGCAGCTGCGCAGCCTGGCGAGCCGTCAGCGGCGCCACCATCTCAGCCTCGAGATCGGCCACTTTGCGGCGGTACACCTTGAGTAACGTGCGCCCCTGCGCCGTCAGGGCCAGGACCAACCGGCGACGATCGGCCGGGTCACGATGTCGGACGACCAGCCCGCGCTCACACAGGCTCACCACCATGTCGGTCATCGTCTGGGCGGTCACGAATGAGTTCCGGGCGAGTTGGGCCGACGTCAGGTCAGGATGCCGCTCGAGCACGGTCAGCGCGGTGTACTGCAACACCGTCAGCCCGACCGGCGCGAGGATCTCCTCGAGCCGAGCGCGCACCGCCAGCTCGACCTGCTTGACGACATAGAGCAGCGTCGGCGGAGGCGCCCCACCGTTCGTCGACATGGCCCGAGGCTACCGTCGCGGGTAAGCCAGCGACGTGTATCGGACGGCGACGGGCTAGCCCGCCACGTAGTTAGCGAGCTGACGGGATACGCCGAGAACCAGTGTGTGATTGTCGTGCGTGAGACGGACGCCACGGGGATCCCAGGTGGCTCGCCAGCCGGCGAGATCGACGAGGTGCGTTGCGGCAGCGGTCAACGCCTCGCCGCGTTCGGCCTCGCTGTGCGGCTGGCGGTTGGAGCCGAACGAGATCGCCTCGGCGAGTTGCGTGTCATCGAGCGCCGACAGTTCTTCGAGTCGCTCGTCGACCTCCAGCGTCACCGGGGCAAGGCGCAAGTCGGTCACATCGTGCGGGCGCTGCTGGCGCATGTCCCCTCCAGGGTGTTGCTCCGGTCGCGGTCGCCGTGCGAAGGATCCAAAGCCAGCATCAGCGGCCGCTCCACGTGACCAACAGGGCCTATTGACCTTGATGGACCGGCCCTTCGGCTCGCCGCCACTCATGGCGTCAGGATCGCGTCAGGGTTGGCATCGACCGCGTCAGGGTTCCGTCAAGAAAGCCGCCGTCCGGAGCCGCCCTGGATTCACTGAACATGTCGCAACCAGCGACACGGTTCGATTGAGGAGTCCGCCGTGGTGTCGTCCACACCGCCCGCCAGCTCAACGGCAACGGTCACGCGTCTTGTCCTCCCAGCAAAGCCTGACCCCCGGCTGCCGAATGCCTTTGTTGGTGCCGTCGCATTCGCGACCACCCTGGTGGTGTCGGTCGCGATGGAGACCTTGGACAAAACCGCTGGGGACACCCAGCTGGCCTTGATGGCAATCACCGTCGGATTGCTGTGCTGGTGGAGCCGCCCACTGCCAAGCCTGTTCATTTCGCTGTGTGGCTGGTTGACCTTCGACGGCATGGTGGTCAACGGTTCTGGCCACCTGGGCTGGGGCGGTCGAGAAGACGCCGTGCGAGTAGCTGTGATCTTCGCCGCCGGCATCGGCGCGGCGGCGATCCGAGAGGCAACCCTGCGGCTAGGTGGCCCGCATGCGTGACGTCGTGTTCCTCCTCCTCATCCTCGGTATTTTCGTCGTGCTCGCTGCGATTGTGCGGGGGATCGAGAAGTTATGACCGCCGAGAATTTGATCGGGTTGATCCTTGCCATCGGGGTCATCGTGTACCTAGTGGTCGCCTTGCTCTTTCCAGAGTGGTTCTAGATGAACGCAACTTTGGCTGGCGTACTGTTCATCGCCTCGCTCATCGTCGCACTCGCACTCAGCTATCGGCCACTCGGCGACTACATGGCGCGCGTCTACACATCGAGCCGACACCTGCGGGCAGAGCGCCTCGTCTACCGCGCCATCGGCGTCGATCCGGACGCCGACCAAAAGTGGGCGACGTACCTGCGCAGCATGCTGGCGTTCTCACTCGTATCCGTGCTCGGGCTCTACCTGATGCTGCGCGCGCAGCATCACCTACCGTTCAGCCTCGGCTACAAGGGCATGGAGCAGGGCCAATCGTTCAACACCGCCGCGAGCTTCGTGACCAACACCAACTGGCAGTCGTACTCCGGCGAATCAACATTGGGCTATACCGCGCAGATGGCCGGCCTTGCCGTGCAGAACTTCGTCTCTGCGGCAGTGGGCATCTGCGTCGCGATCGCACTTGTGCGCGGCTTCGCGCGGTCGAGAACTGACCAGCTCGGCAACTTCTGGGTCGACCTGGTCCGAACCGTGACGCGCATCCTGCTTCCGATGGCGATCGTGTTCGCGATCGTCCTGATCGCCGGTGGGGTTATCGACAACTTCCACGCTACCCACGCCGTGAACACGATTGCCGGCAACCACCAGTCGATCACCGGTGGGCCAATTGCGTCGCAGGAGGCCATCAAGGAGATTGGCACGAATGGCGGCGGCCCGTACAACGCGAACTCGTCGCACCCGTTCGAGAACCCGACCAACTGGACCAACTGGTTCCAGATCTACTTCCTCTTGGTCATTGGGTTCGCGTTGCCGCGGACGTTCGGTCGCATGGTGGGCGACAAGCGGCAGGGTCTGGCGATCGTTGCCGTCATGGCTGTGCTGTCGATCCTCAGTGTGATCGGTCTCAACCTGGCAGAGGGCGCGCACCACGGCAGTGTGCCGACCTCAGTCGGTGCGGCATCCGAAGGAACGGAAACGCGCTTCGGCGTCTTCGACTCCGCGACATTCGCGTCGGCGACGACGCTGACGTCGACTGGTGCGGTCGACTCCATGCACGACTCGTACACGAGTTTGGGCGGCGCGATCACGCTGGTTGACATGCAGTTGGGTGAGGTCGCGCCTGGCGGTACCGGCAGCGGTCTGTACGGCATCCTCGTACTTGCCGTGATCACCGTCTTTGTCGGCGGCTTGATGGTCGGTCGAACGCCGGAGTACTTGGGCAAGAAGATCGCGGCCCGCGAGATGAAGTTCTCGTCGTTGTACTTCCTGACGACGCCGGCCTTCGTACTGATCGGGACGGCAGCGGCGATGGCGCTACCCGGTGAACGGGCGGCGATGGAGAACACCGGCGCACATGGGTTGTCCGAGGTGCTGTACGCATTTACCTCGACTGGTAACAACAACGGGTCGGCGTTCGCCGGCATTGGTGTCAATACCAACTGGTACAACACCGTGCTTGGCATCGTGATGCTCGGCGCCAGGTTCATTCCGATGATCTTCGCGCTGGGCCTCGCCGGCTCGCTCGCTCGCCAGCAGCCGGTTCCGGTTTCTGAGGGCACATTGCCCACGCACCGGCCCTTGTTCATCGGCATGGTTGTCGGCGTGGTGCTCATCATCGTCGCTCTCACGTATCTGCCGGCGCTCGCGCTCGGCCCATTCGCGGAAGGCCTGCACTGATGACCTCGACCACGCTGAGCGCACCCGTCGCGATGCCCGCGGTGCATCGTGTGCAGGGCGGCCTCCTCGACCCCAAGCAGTTGTGGCGCTCGACGCCCGATGCGTTCCGCAAGCTGAATCCGGCGACGCTGTACAAGAACCCGGTGATGTTCATCGTCGAGCTCGGCTCGGTTTTCACCACCTGGTTGGCGATCCGCGACCACACTGCGTTCGCCATCATCACCACGGTCTGGCTGTGGCTGACGGTGTTGTTCGCCAATCTGGCGGAAGCAGTGGCAGAAGGCCGCGGAAAGGCGCAGGCCGAAACGCTGCGACGCGCGAAGACCACCACGATGGCTCGCCGCATCAACGGGTGGAAACCCGGCATGACGGTCGACGCGCGCACTGTGCAAGAGATCGTCGCGAGCGAACTCATGCAAGGCGACTTCGTCGTGGTTGAAGCGGGCCAGACGATCCCTGGCGACGGCGATGTCGTCGAAGGCATCGCCAGCGTCGACGAGTCGGCGATCACCGGCGAGTCAGCGCCCGTGATTCGCGAGTCGGGTGGTGACCGTTCATCGGTAACCGGCGGCACGAAGGTGCTCTCCGACCGCATCGTCGTGGTCATCACGCAAAAGCCGGGCGAGAGCTTCATCGACCGCATGATCGCGCTGGTAGAAGGCGCGAGTAGACAGAAGACGCCGAACGAAATCGCCCTGAACATCTTGCTCGCGTCGCTCACCATCATTTTCGTTCTGGCCGTCGCCACCCTTCAGCCACTCGCGATCTTCTCGAAGGCGCAGCAACCCGGCGTCCTGAATAGCAGTGCACTCACCGGCAATGGCGTGACCGGCATTGTGCTCGTCTCGTTGTTGGTCTGCCTGATTCCCACCACCATCGGCGCATTGCTGTCGGCGATCGGCATCGCGGGCATGGATCGACTCGTGCAGCGCAATGTGCTGGCGATGTCGGGTCGGGCGGTCGAGGCCGCCGGTGACGTGAACACGCTCCTGCTCGACAAGACCGGAACGATCACGCTGGGCAACCGGCAGGCATCGGAGTTCTTGCCGATGCCAGGTGTGAGCGAAGCCGAGCTCGCTGATGCGGCGCAACTGTCGAGCCTGACCGATGAGACGCCCGGAGGGCCGCTCCGTCGTCGTCCTGGCAAAGGAGCAGTACGGGTTGCGCGAACGCCACCCGGGCGAACTCACGCACGCGACCTTCGTGCCGTTCACCGCGCAGACGCGCATGAGTGGCGCCGACCTTGCCGAAAGCGGCGGCACTCGGCACGTGCGTAAAGGCGCGGCGAGCTCCGTTGCCGAGTGGATTCGGTCGGCGGGCGGCTCGATCCCACCCGAGCTCGGACCGCTCGTCGATGGCATCTCTGCTGCCGGCGGCACCCCGCTCGTCGTCGCTGCAAAGGACGGCGAAGGTGCGCGTGCGCTCGGCGTGATTCACCTGAAGGACGTCGTGAAGCTTGGCATGCGCGAGCGATTCGACGAGCTGCGCGCCATGGGCATTCGCACCGTGATGATCACCGGCGACAACCCGCTGACGGCGCGAGCGATCGCCGAGGAGGCCGGTGTCGACGACTTTCTTGCCGAGGCCACCCCTGAAGACAAGATGGCTCTGATCAAGAAGGAGCAGGCTGGCGGCAAGCTCGTCGCGATGACGGGAGACGGCACCAATGACGCGCCCGCGCTCGCGCAGGCCGACGTCGGTGTCGCCATGAACACTGGCACGTCAGCAGCGAAAGAGGCCGGCAACATGGTCGACCTCGACTCGAACCCGACCAAGCTCATCGAGATCGTCGAGATCGGCAAGCAACTGCTCATCACTCGTGGTGCGCTGACGACGTTCTCGATCGCGAACGACATCGCGAAATTCTTCGCGATCATTCCGGCGATGTTCGCGGCCGTCTACCCAGGGCTCGACAAGCTCAACATCATGCGGCTGCACTCACCGCAGTCGGCGATCTTGGCGGCGGTCATCTTCAACGCTCTCATCATCGTCGCGCTGATCCCGTTAGCACTGCGCGGTGTGCGATACCGCCCGAGCAGCGCGTCCGCGATGTTGCGCCGCAACCTCTACGTCTACGGCTTGGGCGGCATCGTGTTGCCGTTCTTCGGCATCAAGGCGATTGACCTCATCATCCAGTTCGTGCCCGGAATTCGGTGAGCGGCATGGTCAACAGCCTTCCGGCATCTCTTCGCCAGCATCTCGCCGGGTTGCGCGCGCTCGTCGTGCTGACGGTTGTCACCGGCATCGCCTACCCGCTGGTCGTGCTCTTCATAGCCCAGGTACCGGGACTCAAGAGCCACGCAGACGGGTCGCTGGTCAAGGCCGGCGGAACCGTCGTCGGATCGTCGTTGCTCGGCCAAAGCTTCACCGATGCCAAGGGCAACCCGATTCCGAAGTACTTCCAAACCAGGCCGTCGGACGCCGGCGCCGGGTACGACCCGACCGCCAGCGGTGGCAGCAACCTCGGGCCGGAGAGCATCATCGACACGCTGCCCGACCCGAGCAACAGCAAGGACACCGGCAAGCAGAGCCTGCTCACTCAGGTGTGTTCGCGCAGCATGGCGGTCGGCCAGCTCGAAGGCGTCGACGGACAACGGCCGTACTGCACGAGCGACGGCATTGGTGCGGTGCTCTCTGTTATCCATGACACTGGCCTGACCGGCCCGGTCAAGAGCGTTGTGTCGGTCAACCAGGAGTGCCCGGCGAAGCCCTTCATCGCAACTTACGACGGTGTCGCGGTGACGTGCGCCGACCTTCGGTGTCGACTACCGGATCGGCAAGATCGTTCCGGTGCGCGGGCCAGGCAAGGGCACCGACAACCCGGTGCCGCCGGACGCGGTGACGGCGAGTGCGAGCGGGCTCGACCCCGACATATCCGTGGCCTACGCGAATCTGCAGGCACCGCGGGTCGCCAAGGCGCGGGGCATCAGCCTCGACCAGGTGCACAAGCTCATCAGCAACCACACGGTCGGTCGCGCGCTCGGGCTTCATGGGCAACCCGGGCGTCGACGTCCTGCAACTCAATCTTGCGCTCGACAAACTGTCCGGGGCGACGTAGCAGAGAGAATTAGTCTTCAGTTCGGAGGTGGCGTCGATGGCAGGTGCGCGCGGAACGTTGCGCATCTACCTCGGCGCGGCCCCAGGAGTCGGCAAGACCTTCGCGATGCTGGGCGAGGGCCACCGCAGAGCTCGAGCGCGGCACCGATGTCGTCGTCGGATTCGTCGAGACCCACGGTCGGCAGCACACCGCCGAAGCGATCGGCGACCTCGAGGTCATCCCGCGCCGCACCATCAACTACCGCGGCATCGACTTCACCGAAATGGACGTCGACGCGATCCTCGCTCGCCACCCCAAGGTCGCCCTCGTCGATGAACTGGCGCACACCAACGTTCCGGGTTCACGAAACGAAAAGCGTTGGCAGGACGTCGAGGAGTTGCTCGCCGCCGGCATCACCGTGTTGTCGACGGTGAACATCCAACATCTGGAGTCACTGAACGATGTCGTCGAGAAGATCACCGGCGTCCCGCAGCGCGAGACCATCCCTGATGCGGTGGTGCGTGCCGCCGATCAAGTCGATGTCGTCGACCTGTCGCCCGAGGCATTGCGGCGTCGCATGGCGCACGGAAACATCTACGGCCCCGACAAGGTCGACGCTGCGCTCGCGCACTACTTCCGGGTCGGCAACCTCACCGCACTTGCGCGAGCTCGCGCTGCTGTGGGTAGCTGACAAAGTCGACGACGCGCTTCAGCACTACCGGCACGAGCATCAGATCGCCGAGACATGGGAAACGCGCGAACGCGTTCTCGTGGCCATCACCGGCGGCCCCGAGGGCGAGACGCTGATCCGACGAGCGGCTCGTATCGCCACCCGCAGTGGTGCCGACCTTTTGGCGTTGCATGTTGCGGCGTCCGACGGTCTCACCGGCGCGAACCCCGCGATGCTCGCCACCCACCGGCTGCTGGTCGAGTCGCTCGGCGGCACGTATCACCAGGTCGTCGGCGACGACATCGCCAGCACACTTATTGCCTTCGCCCACGCCGAGAACGTCACGCAGCTCGTGCTCGGCGCCTCCCGCCGGTCGCGGCTTGGCGCCTTGCTCAACGGCGGCGGCGGAATTGGCTCGAGCACGACGCGTATGTCCGGCGACCTCGACGTCCATACCGTCATGCACGATCAAGCCGGACGCCGCCACGTCAGGCCCGTCGATACCGCGCGGCCTCACCTCACGTCGTCGGGTCACCGGCGCGGTGCTCGGCGCGGTGCTGCTCCCGTTGCTGACGTTCGTGCTGGCCAATACGCGCAGCAGCTTCAATCTGTCGAGCGACCTGCTGACGTATCTGGTTGCAGTCGTTGCCGTCGCGACTGGTCGGAGGCCTGTACGCGGCGCTCGCGACGGCGGTTGTCGCGAGCCTGTTGATCAACTACTACTTCACGCCGCCGCTCTACAAGTGGACGATTGCCGAGCACAACAACATCGTCGCGATCGCCGCGTTCGTCATCGTGGCGGCGACCGTGAGCCTGGTCGTGGAGTACGCCGCCCGACGGACGACGCAAGCAGCGCGAGCGGCGGCTGAATCCGAAACGCTGGCCACGTTGGCCGGCAGTGTGCTGCGCGGGAACACCAGCGTTGCCGCACTCTTGGAGCAGGTGCGGGAGACGTTCCAGTTGTCGTCCGTCGTGCTGCTCGAACGTGACACCGATCGCGGGCCGGGCGCCATCGCGTGGACGCCGGTCGCGTCGGTCGGGTGCCAACCCGTGCACGACGCCGGGCGAGGCTGATACCGAGGTTCCGGTAGGCGATCGCTTCGTGCTCGCGGCGCGCGGCCGGCCGCTGGCGGCGTCCGATCTTCGCATCGTCGGCGCATTCGCGGCGCAGGCGGTGACCGCCGTGGAGCAGCAACGGCTCGCCGCTGTTGCGGAAGCCGCCGCGCCACTCGAAGCCGCCGACCGCATGCGGTCCGCGCTGCTCAATGCGGTCAGCCACGATCTGCGGACGCCGCTCGCGTCGGCGAAGGCTGCGGTGACCGGCTTGCGCGGCGCGGACGTCGCGTGGACAGATGCGGAGCGGGCCGAATTGCTCGCGACCGCCGACGAATCGCTCGACCGCCTGCATCGGTTGGTCGACAACCTGCTCGACATGAGTCGCATTCAAGCGGGCGTACTTTCGATCCATCGCCAACCGGTGGCGTTGCACGAAATCGTGCCAGTCGCCCTCGACAGCCTCGGCCCGGTGGCGCGTGACATCGAGCTCGAGATCCCCGATTCGTTGCCCGAGGTAGAGACCGATCCGGCGCTGCTTGAGCGGGTGATCGCGAACCTCGCGGCGAATGCGTTGCGCTACGCGCCGAGCAGAGTTCCACCGCGTGTCTCCGCGAGTGCGCACGCACACGTGGTCGAGCTACGTATCTCCGATCGCGGTCCTGGCATTCCTGACAGCCAGCGGGAGCGGATGTTCACGCCATTTCAGCGCCTAGGCGACACCGACAACACCACTGGTGTCGGCCTCGGCCTCGCGCTGTCGCGTGGACTCATGGACGCGCTCGGCCATGACCTCGTGGCGGAGGAGACTCCTGGCGGGGGTCTCACGATGGTGCTTGCGATGAAGGCCTGCGCCGAAGCCGCTGGCGAGCCACTCACCAACGAAGCACTGACGAACGAGCGGCGCTCATGACCAGGGTTCTGGTTGTCGACGACGAGCCGCAGATCTTGCGGGCGCTCAGCATCACCTTGAAGGCGCGCGCATTCGACGTCCTGCTTGCGGTGAACGGCAAGCAGGCGCTCGCGATGGCGGCCCAGTCGTCGCCAGACATCGTCGTCCTCGATTTGGGTCTTCCCGACCTCGACGGCGTCGATGTCATTCGCGGGCTGCGCGGGTGGAGCACGGTGCCGATCATCGTGTTGTCCGGCCGCAGCCAGGGAGCGACCAAAGTCGATGCGCTCGACGCGGGAGCCGACGACTACGTCATCAAGCCGTTCAGCGTCGATGAGTTGCTCGCGCGTATGCGTGCAGTGACCCGGCGCGCGCCCACCGGCAGCGACGAGGTCGTCGCATTGATCGGCGACATCAAGGTCGAGTTACCAGGTCGCCGTCTCACCGAATCCGGCCCAGGTTCGAGTGACACCGCCACCGACGTCCGGCTCACGCCGACGGAATGGCAGCTGCTTGAGGTGCTTATTCGTAATCCGGGGAAGCTAGTAACGCAACGCGACATGCTGCGAGCCATCGGCCGGGCCGAACTCGGCGACCAGGGGCACTATCTCCGGCAGTTCATGAACCAGCTTCGACGCAAGCTCGAACCCGACCCGTCGCGACCGCGTCACCTCATGACCGAGGCCGGTATGGGGTACCGCTTCCAGCCGTAGGCCGCCCGCCGTCCGACGAATGCGATCGACACCACTCGAGTGTCGCGGCGAGCGCGGCGACGGCAGCCAAGTTGGCCAGTCGAGCGATCTCGGCCCGCCTGAATCGCGGACCCGACGGCCGGACGGCAAGCAACGTCATGGGTGAGTCGCCGATCGGCGCCGCGGCGAGCTGCGGGTCAGCACCCCATTCGTGCGGAAGCCACGATCGGATCAGCCTGGATGCTTCGTGCCGAAGCAAGCGGCAGCCACGGCAGCGCCGCCCATCGTCCCC
Source organism: uncultured Actinomycetes bacterium (assembly GCA_963836475.1). Taxonomy (GTDB): domain Bacteria; phylum Actinomycetota; class Actinomycetes; order Acidothermales; family Acidothermaceae; genus PALSA-607. The sequence continues at coordinate 136,854 of CAWIJQ010000001.1, read as the reverse complement.
ACGGAGCGCCGGCGCTCGCGTGGGTGATGGCGACGCCACCGGACACATCGTCGATGACGACAACCCAACGAGCACGGAGAACAGCGGGCGCGATGCGGGTGATCGCGGCGAGCGCCCGGTGACTGACGTCGAGCCGAGGCCGTCGACGATATCGAGCCCGTCGTGCAACTGGTCGCCCTCGGTATACGGCTGCCAGGTCTCGATAACGACGCCGGCCAGAGCGGAGACCGTCGACAGGATGCCGGCTGCCGACGCGGCATCGGCAGTCTCGATCAAAATGTCGTCGATCGCTGAGGATGCTTCCCGCTCGACGACGTCAACGGCGGTGATGTCGCCGCCGGCCGCGCCGATCGCACTCGCCAGGACACCGAGGGCACCCGGTCGGTCAGGAACGCTGACCCGAAGCAAGTACAGCAAAGGACCTCCCGCAGCCAAGATGCCCGGTCGATTCGTCTGAACGCGCGAGTCAAGAATGCGCAACGAAGATGACGGCCGTGTTTCGTGCCACTCAGCGCCGCCGGAATATTTAGCCGCCGTCGCCGATCGCGAACGCATGCATGCCGTCCTTCGACGCCCACACGAAGTACCCGCCAACTGTCGCGCCGTAACCGCTCGCCGTCCCGTCGGCCGGTGCCGCGTGCGCGCCGTTCGGGTTGCAGGGCGTGCGTCAGTCCGTTCGCGATGAAGTCGAGCGGTGTGCCGTCGTCTTGATTGATGCCGGCGATCGTGTAAAAGCTGTTTTGCACGCACCAGCCCACCGTGTCGGGGAGGGCGACGACACCGCGCCGGTGCGCAGATTGATCGCCGTTGTCCGGCCGGTGAAGTCGTTCAACGAGAACACGTCGGCACTGAGGCGAACGATGCTGTCGTCACCCAACCCCAACGCGGCCGGGGAGTTGCCAAGATGGGCACTCCACGTAGTTGCGCCGGTGTGTACGTCGAAGCCTTGGATCGTGACGTCGACGTGGCTGGTCACCACATTTTCGTAGGTGGCGTCAAGCGTGGCAGTGCCGCTGACAAGGCAACGGACGGCGAATGGCTGCGCATCGTCGGCGAGCCCTTGCACCGGACAACCAAACAGACCCGGTCGTCGCCACAGCCGCACCCCGTCGACTGCGCGAACGCCGACGGTCTCCTGGCCATTGAGGTCGACCACGTGCGAGTCGGCATTCTCCGGCGAAGGAGTGCCGAGCCAGCCCACGTACACATCGCCGAAGGTCGAGAACTCCCAACCGTTGTCCGAGCTGACCGATTCACCGAACAGTTGCGCGACATCGTCCTTCCAGACGACCCGACCGGTGACCTCATCGAGGTGCTCAATATGTTCGGGCGAGCGGTCGCCCGCATCCCAAATCCCCGTACCGAGATTGCGACTCGTCGTCGACGACAGCAGCGACTGTGCTCCGGTGGCCAGATCGGTTCGAATTTCTTCGGAGTCTTGGTCGTTGCTATATGCCGAGTCGCACAGCGCAGCTTTGTCTGAGCACAGGCTTGGCATGTCGGCATAATCGACAGCCTGGCTGGTCAACCACTTCTGTTTGCCGGTCGTTGCATCGACGGCGGAAATCTCCGCATCGCCCGAGAGCGGATCACCCACGCTCACGTAGTAGAAGACAGTGTTGCCGAGCGATGCGAGCGAGAACGGTTGGCCCGGCGTACTCTGCGCCGTCGTCGCGGGGTGCGACCAGACCGTCGCGCCGGACGCCGGATCGATCGCTCGCAACGTCAGCTTGCCGCCGTCCGCGGTATAGGCGACGACGACGTTGCCGACGGCGACGGGCTTCGTGACGGCGTGCATCGTCGTGTCGTCCCAGCCGGTCGCGGTGATCGTCGCGTTGGTTTTTGGGGACGGTATCGGGGACGCGCTGGATGTCGGGCTGTGGCTGGCCGAAGCCGATGCGGCCGACGTCGGTTTCGAAGCCGCGGCCGATGGCGACCGCCCGGGCGCGGCCGCGGGCGTCGATGGGTGGTGCCGGACAACGACGTAGGCAGCCACGCCACCAACCGCAAGCACCACGGCGGCCACTGCTGCGATGGGAGCTGCCGAAACCGACTGCCGCGGCGCACGGCGACGCCCGCGCGCAGGCGCGACGTCACCCTGCTGCCAGCGCGTATTCGCCGGTCCGGGCTGATCGTCTGCCACACGGTTCCTTCGTCGGACGGCCGGTTCTTTCGTCGGACAGCGAGGGTGCCGTCCGCTCGTAGCTAATAGGCTCAAGAACGGACGGCGCGTTGCCGTTAGAGACGATATGCGTAACTTCCGAAATTCTGGGGACGGCGTGCTTCGCAAACTTCGTGGTCTGGCAGTCGTCGCGGTGACGACGGTGTGCTCCGTGATTGCGGTCGCTGGGTCGGCGTCCGCTAGCGCGACCGTCACCAGGTTTCAAGGTGTCGACCGGTACGCCACCAGCGCTGCCATCGTCGACGCGAACTACCGGCCAGGCGTGCCAGTGGCGTATGTCGCAACCGGCCTCAACTTTCCCGACGCACTGGCCGGTGGCGCGGCAGCCGCGAACGCAGGCGGCCCGTTGCTGTTGGTGCAGCCCACCGATGTTCCGCCCGCAGTCGCGGCCGAACTGACCCGCCTGAAGCCTGGTCGCATCGTCGTGCTCGGTGGCGCGCTCGCGGTCGGGCCTGCCGTAGCGAGCGCACTTCAGGCGTATACGACCGGAACCGTGACGCGAGTGGCCGGTGCCGATCGGTACCAGACCGCGGCAACGTTGGCGGCGGGATTTGCCACCGGCAGTCGGGTCTACATCGCGACCGGCGTGAACTTTCCTGACGCGCTTGCGGCCACCGCCGCAGCGGCCGCGCAACACGCCGCAATCTTGTTGACCGACCCGGTCTCGTTGCCGGCCGCGACCGCGCAGGCACTGGCCACGTTGGCGCCCTCGTCGATCACCATTGTTGGCGCGACTGGCGCGGTCTCGGCGACCGTTGAGCAGCAGTTGGCCGCGTACTCGTCGACGGTGACGCGTATCTCCGGTGCTGATCGCTACGCCACGGCGGCCGCGATCGCGGCGTCCGCTTTCCCTGCTGCTAAAGCGATTTACCTTGCCGCCGGCGGAGGTTTCGCCGACGCGTTGACGGGCGGTCCCGCTGCCGGTGCGTCCGGCCAGCCGTTGTTGCTGGCCGCGCCGACCTGCCTGCCTGCTCCCACCGCCGCGGAGGTTTCGACGCTTGCTCCGACGGCGGTCACCCTGCTCGGTGGCACGGCCGCGCTTGGTACTGGCGTCGAAACGTTGACGACGTGCGCGGCCACGCCGCCTCCGCCGCCTCCGCCGACCGTCGATGTTCCGGCCGGCGCGCCGTACCTGACCTTCTCGGCCACGTTGACTGAAGGCGGCGCAGGCACCGGCTACTCGGCCTACATCAACGCCCACGACGCGAACGCCAACGCGATTTCGGTCGGAATCCAGACTGACTCGTTCTCGCCGCAGTCGCACGGCGTGCCGTCGTACATCTGGGAGCGTGTGCAGGATGGGCACTTTACTTACGCGTACCTCGGGCCGGCGTCGAACACCGCGTTGCCGGTGACGCTCAAGTGGTGGCAGGGCGCGCAGACTGCCGTCTTCTACGCCGGCTCGACCCCGATTGCGAACGTGCCGGTGCAGCTCGTTCCGCGGCTGTTCTTCGGCATCGAGGGCGACGCGCGCATCAACGGCGACAGCGTGAACGACACGATCTCGAACGCGCAGATCACCGTCGGCACGAGTTGCCCGACGTATTGCGGACTCAACGGCGCCTGGAACACGGCATCGTTCGGCTCCTACGGCTTGGCCGCCCGTGACACCAACGGTCAGCCGCAGAACGGTGCGAACTTCACCGTCACCGGCACGGTGACCGGTTTGCCGGCCGGTCACGACTGGGATTCAAACGTCGTCTCCGGCATCGGCATGATCGCCCAGTACTGGGCCGGCCAGTAGCGACCTGCATACGCGCCGAGCAACTGGAACGATTCCAGAACTTGACTCACTCACCCGACGGGCGTTAGCTGGAGCCGTGAGTTCGGTTGGCCCGACGAAGCCCGCGGCGCACGAGCTCTTGCGCGAAGGCGGCCTACGCCCGACGGCCGCGCGCCTGGCCGTTTTGGCCGCAGTTGCCGACACCCCGCATGCGCCGGCCGACGAAATCGCATCGGCTGCGCGCGAGCATCTGGGCGCTCTGTCGACGGCCGCCGTCTACGACGTGCTGAACGCGCTGACCACGGCCGGCCTGATCAGGCGGATTGAGCCAGCGGGTTCACCGGCCCGGTACGAGACCCGGTTGGCCGACAACCATCACCACGTCGTCTGCCGGCGATGCAACGCGGTGGCGGACGTCGATTGTGCGGTCGGCTCGGCCCCGTGCCTTGAGCCCAGCAGCCTCCACGGATTTGTACTCGACGAAGCCGAGGTGACGTGGTGGGGCTTGTGCGCTCCCTGCGCCGCCGCATCTGCATGACCAATCGAACGCACCACAGGAGGCCCTCATGACCGACCAGTCGCCCGACAACCGCGAGGTACTGACCAACCGTCAGGGGCATCCCGTTCATGACAACCAGAACCAGCGCACGATCGGGTCGCGCGGGCCCGCGACCCTGGAGAACTACCAGTTCCTGGAGAAGATGAGCCACTTCGACCGCGAGCGGGTCCCCGAGCGAGTCGTGCACGCACGCGGCACGACCGCGTTCGGCTATTTCGAGGCTGACGGAACCCTCGGCGACGAGCCGATCGCGCGCTTCACGCGCGCGAAATTGTTCCAAACAAAGGGAAAGCGCACAGATCTCGCCGTCCGCTTCTCGACCGTCGCTGGCGGCCGCGACTCGAGCGAGGTCGCGCGTGACCCGCGTGGCTTTGCGGTCAAGTTCTACACCGAAGACGGCAACTGGGATCTCGTCGGCAACAACCTTGCGGTGTTCTTCATCCGTGACGCGATCAAGTTCCCGGACTTCATCCACTCGCAGAAGCCTGACCCGGTCACGTTCGAAGCGAGCGTGCCCAACCGCGCGTTCGACTTCTTCTCGCAAACGCCCGAAGCACTGCACATGGTGACGCTGGTGTTCGGCCCGCGCGGCATCCCAGCGAATTACCGTACGCAGCAAGGGTTTGGCGTGAACACCTACAAGTGGGTGAACGAGCAAGGCGAGACCCATCTGGTGAAGTACCACTGGCTGCCGAAGCTTGGCGTGCAGTCGCTGACCGCCGCCGACGCGGCCGTCATCCAGGCGCAGAACGTCGGCCACCACACGAAGGATCTCTACGACGCGATCGACGCCGGCGACTATCCGCAATGGGAGCTGTTCGTTCAACTGATGGACGACAACGATCACCCCGAGCTCGACTTCGACCCGCTCGACGACACCAAGGTGTGGCCCGAGAACGTCTTTCCGCTGCGCAAGGTGGGCACGATGGTGCTCAACCGCAAGCCCGAAAACTTCTTTGCCGAGAGCGAGCAAATTGCCTTCGGCACAGGCGTTCTCGTCGACGGGCTCGACTTCTCCGACGACAAGATGCTCGTCGGCCGCACGTTCAGCTACTCCGACACCCAGCGGCACCGGGTGGGCGCCAACTACCTTCAGTTGCCGGTCAACCAAGCCAAGAACGCACGCGTCGCGACCAACCAGCGCGACGGCCAGATGGCGTACCACGTCGACAGTGGCGGCCAGAATCCGCACGTGAACTACGAGCCGTCGATCATCGGTGGCCTGCGCGAAGCCGACGGCCCGGGCCACGACGAGGTCGGGCCGCAGATCACCGGCCGATTGACCCGCAAGCGCATCGAGCGCACGAACGACTACCAGCAGGCGGGCGAGCGGTACCTACTGTCAGAGCAGTGGGAGAAGGACGACCTCGTCGCCAATCTCGTCGGCGCACTTCAACAATGCGACCGGCCGATCCAGGAGCGCATGGTCTGGCATCTGCTGCTCGCCGAAGACGAACTCGGTCTTCGGGTCGGTGAGGGCATCGGCATCGGCCCCGACGACGTGCGGCACTTGCCCCCGCTGGCGACCCAAACATTGTCGGACGCCGAGAACGATCGGCTCGCGAATCTCGGCAAGAACGGGCCACGCGACGTGACCGGATTGACGATGACGCACTGCGTGCCGAACGGTCGGGTCATCCACGCGGGAATAGCAAGACACCGGAGCAAGAGACCGGGAGAGAAAACGGCGTCAGCCGACGACCCGAACCGCACCTGAGAAGTTGCCGTGCCCGAGCACCGAAGCGACCTTCACGACGTCGCCGGTGTGCGGGGCGTTGACCATCATGCCGCCGCCGATGTAGATACCGACGTGGTGATGGTCACGATAGAAGAACACGAGGTCGCCCGGCTGTAACTGGTTGAGCGCCACGTGCCGATAGTCGTTCCACAGCGTGCCGGTGTAGTGCGTGGTGCTGATGCCGGCCTGTCCGTAAGCCCACTGCACCAAGCCCGAGCAGTCGAAGGTGCGCGCACCGCTCGCTCCGAACACGTAGCGGGCGCCCAGCTTCGACATCGCTGCGGCAACCGCGCGCCGCGCCACGGCTGAGCCGCCTGAGCTTTCGGGCAACGCGGCGTACGCGGCTTGCGCCGCCTGCGCCGTGCGGGTGGCGGCGGCGACTCGAGCGAGGTTGCGGCTCGCAGCGGCGGCTTGGTCGCGCTTGTAGTTCGCCAGCGCCACTGCGGCCTGCGCTTGCTCGGCCGCTGCCTTGGCTTTCTGCGCCGCCAGCAGTTGGGCCCGCTGCACCGCCGTTAGGTGAGCCAGCACCTGCTGGCTTTGCGCAAGGGCGGCGTTGATTTGGGCTTGCTTCTGGCTCAGCGTTGCCGACACCGCGTTCGCTGCGGCTGTCGCTTGGGCCGCCGTTGCCATCGACTGCTGGTAGTCAAGGTCGGCCGTCCGTACCGCGTCGAGTGTCGTCGATTGCCGACTACTCAGTTGCTGAAGTATCCCGATGCGATTCATCGCGTCGGCCGGACTCGTCGTATCGAGCACCAACGAAAGGCCCTGGCTCAGGTCGCCTGACTCGTACGCCTCGACGGCGAGCGCACTGACTTTCGCCTGCTCAGCGACCACGATGCTGTGCGCACGCGACGTTGCATCGATGGCGGCGGCGACAGCTTGCTGCGCTTGCGCGAGATTGATCTGAGCGCCGTTGAATTCTTCCGATGCGATCTCGGCTTGGTTGTCGAGCTCGTCGATCTGCGCCTGGGCGTCGGCGATGTTGTTCGGCTGGGCGGCGAGGCTGGCGACAGAGGGAAGGAAGCTGGTCGCCAACACGATGGCACCGGCAGCGGATACCAGCCTGATCAGCGGGCGCGCGAACCGACGAGAACATGCCTCCGACATAGTCCGCGAACGCGGAGTGGTCGACGTCCGCGCATGATCAACGTAGGTACGGCGCGCCAAGGCGTGCAGCCCTTCCTCTTCCGGCCGCCGACCGAGTTAGCTGACGGGTTCGGGCTAGAGGGCAGCCCTACCGCGTCGGCTCGCGCCGGCGCAGATTCACCCCAGGGGAAGTTGTGGTTCCCCGGTTCCCCCGCGAGGGGGATTAGGCGACGACCCGGCCGCCGCTCCCACCATCGGGAAGCAGGTCACGAACGGGTCACGGAGCAGCATAGGCAAGATGAACATCTGTCACAACGGCAACGCGGCTTTGCGGCCTATGCCCGGCAAACTCCAGGCTGGGGCGGCCAACGGTCGATCAGGACATCTGCTCAATAACCGGACGATTTGTCTGATCTGCGTACTTCGCCGGATTTGCGCTGGCCTTGTCGCGGCAATGATCCGAGCAGAAGTACAACGTCTGTCCCCCGTAGGTCAGCCGAGCCGGGGCCTCCGCCTTGCGCACCTGCATGCCGCACACGACGTCCGTTGCGTACGGGCTGTCGGCGCCGTGCGATGCGTACCGCCCACCCGCCCGATGCAGCACGTACAGAATGACGAAGCCGACGGCCGCGATCACGTCGAGGACGGTCGTGTAGTTCAGGCCGGCGTGCGTCACCCGAACCGGCGCATGCGCGGTGGTCGGAAGGAGCTGTGCCGCCTTGAACAGGTATTCGGTGGCCAGACCCGCCAGGCTCATGGCTGCCCAGAAGGCTGCCAGTAGTCGAAGCATGAGCCGCGTGCCGTAGTACTTGCGGTAGATCACCAGCAGCGGCAACGTGATCAGGTCGGCGAACACGAAGGCGATGACGCCACCGAAGCTCGCGCCGCCACGCCACAGGGCCGCGGCCAGGGGCACATTGCCGACCGAGCAGACGAAGCTGATGACCGCCAGAAACGGGCCGAGCACGACGTTCTCGAGGCTTGACCAGAAGCCGTGCCCGGTAGTGAAGAGCGAGCGCCAAAACCAGGTCGGCACCAGCGCTGAGGCGAAGCCAGCGAGCACGAACCCAGCCACCAACTCCTTGCGCAGCATGGTCAGGTCGCTGATGGCGTACCCGGAGGCGTCCGACCAGCCCGCGCGTGTGCGGACGCCGTGTGGTTGCTGTGCTGCCTCAGCTGGCTCGTCGGCTGTGGCTAAGGCTCGCCGGGTACTGGCCAATGTTCGTTGAGCATCGTTGATCCAACTGGCCGGAATGACGCGCGGCAGCGCGAAACCGAGTAGCCCGATCATGATGGCGCCGCCGACGAACTCGGCGAGCGCGAACTGCCAGCCGAGCAGCAACCAGATGACGATGCCGAGCTCCACCACCAGGTTGGTCGACGCGATCATGAACACCATCGCCGCGGTGAAGTCGGCACCTCGCGCGAACAAGGTCTTCGCAAGAGCGCTGGCGGCGTAGGAGCACGACGAGCTCACCACGCCGAAGAAGCTGGCCCGCGATAGTGCCGCCGGGCCATGGTTGCCGAGAGCAGCCTGCATCCGTCGGCGGGAGACGAACGCTTGCACGGCTCCCGACAGTGCGAAGCCGAGTACCAGAGCCCAGAAGGTGTCGAAGAGCATCCACCAGCCTTCGGCCAGGCCGGAGGTCAGTCCGTGTCCGAACTGGTGCAGGCTCACTCATACAGATTGCCATGCGACCGGGTTGCGTGATCGAACGCAGCAGCGCGGATTCGGTGCGGCCAAGCTTTAGGCTGACGAGTCAGCGAAGGCGGTGCACGTGATCAAGTACCTCGGCTCGAAACGGTTGCTAGCCACGATGCTCGGCGACATCGCCGCGGCGGTAGGCGCCGCGTACGGCCGTTGACCTCTTTACTGGGACGACGCGAGTTGCCCAAGAGTTCAAGCGCCGCGGCATTCACGTCACGGCGGTTGATTGCGCTACCTACGCCGAGGTACTCGCGCAGTGTTACGTCGCGACCGACGCCACGGCGGTCGACAAAGATCGACTCGCGAGGCCTTTGCGGCATTGAACGCGTTGCCAGGCAAGGCCGGCTACTTCACCGAGACCTTCTGTGTGGCGTCGCGATACTTCCAACCGAAGAACGGCATGCGCGTTGACGCGATCCGCGACGCGATCGAATCCGACTACCGCGCGAGCGCTCTGTATCCGATTCTGTTGACCGCGTTGATGCTGGCCGCAGATCGCGTCGATTCAACCACCGGACTGCAGATGGCCTATCTCAAGCAGTTGGGCGCCGCGTGCGTACAACGATCTCGAGCTGCGAGTACCAGAGCTCTTGGTGGGAGGCGGTGTCGCAATGCGAGGGGACGCATCGACGCTCATCGACGTCGTCCCTGCTGTTGATGTGGCTTATCTTGACCCGCCCTACAACCAGCATCGCTACTTCACGAACTACCACGTGTGGGAAACGCTGATGCGATGGGACGCACCCGAGCATTACGGCATCGCGTGCAAGCGGATCGACTCCGCACGACGACAACACGCACTCGTCGTTCAACAGCAAGCCAGCAATGCCAGCTGCGCTGCGATCGTTGATTGCGCGCACGAAGGCGGAGGTCGTCGTCGTGTCGTACAACGACGAGTCGTGGGTGCGCCCCGATGACATCACCACTGGCTACGCGACGCTGGGCATGATGACGTAGCGCTGCTCGAGGTCGACTCGAAGCGCTACGTGGGTGCGCAGATCGGCATTCACAATCCGGCCGGGCGCAAGGTCGGCACGGTGTCGCACCTGCGCAACACCGAGTACGTCTTCGTAGCCGGCTCGCACGCTGCGGTCGCCGCCGCAACTCATTCGGTATTGCGGCCGCCGAAGGAGTCGGTTTCGGCGGCGCGAAGGAGTCGGCTAATGCTGCCGCCACGATCGCGGCGTCAGTCTCAGCGACGTCGGCCGGGTAGGCCGGCACCAGGTCGTCCCAGACGACCAGCCATGACCCGCGAAGCTGCGTTTGGCCGGCCGGCCGAGCGAAGAACCAGATATGCAAGTGCGCGCCGCCATCGCCGATGCGATACACGTGCGCACGCGCGATGTTGGGCAGCGCCTCGATATGACGACCGATGTGAGCGGTCAGCACACCCAGTTGAGCCGCCAGTTCGTCGGTCAGAGCGCTGAGGTCGTAGTGGTCGCGGGTATGCAGCATCAAGACAAGCGGCATGCCCACGTCGGCGATGCGCGTCAACCGCCAGCGATCATCGAGCCAGATGCCGTCGTCGCGGTTGCGACAAGACCGGCAGTCGGTCGGGTCTTCGCCCTCGCGTGCGGGTTCGGCTGGCACCGGCGGCCGCAGCGGCGCGACCCGCAGCCCTTCCTGCTCGAACGGACTGATCTCCCAGCCGGTCATTCGTGCCAGCGGCAGTCGACCTTCTGCATCTGCGGCCGCGAGTGCGTGTTCGTAGAACTCGTCAGGGCGTAGCGCCATCGCCCAAGACTACGGCTCGCGAAACTATGGCTCGCGGTCGTCGCGCTGGCGTTTGGTGTGGTCGGCCAAGAATCGTTCGAGCTCGGCGCCGAGTTCGTCGGCCGACGGCAGGTCGCCCGAACCGGCCGCGAGCAAGTCGCTGCCGCGGCCGCGCACGAACGCGTCGTACTGCTGCTCTAGCGCGCCGACCAGCGCCATCGCCTCCGGTCGAATCGGCGACTTGCTTGTCGATCTCGAGCTTCGCGGCCGTGCCGGCCACATGAAGGCCGTCGGTCGGCAGAACCAATCCCCCGGCGAGTGCGATCGCGCCGACCAATCGCTCGGCTGCGTCCGGGAATTCGGTCTGCGCCATGTAGTGCGGCACGTGGGCGGCAAAGCCGATCGCGTCGAAGCCGCGCTCGGTCAACCGGAACTCGAGCAGGTGCCCTGCGCTGGCCGGAACCTGCACCCGCTGCACCCACGGCTCGTTGTCGGGGATCAGTTCCTTGCGCGAAGCGTGCGAGGTGATGCCGACCGGCCGGGTGTGCGGCACCGCCATCGGAATCGCGTTCAGACCGATCGTCAGCCGCACGCCGAAATGCTCGACCAAGCCGATGACGGCGGCGATGTAGCGCTCCCACTGCACATCGGGCTCAGGCCCGGTCAGCAGCAGGAACTCGGCTCGCCGGCGGCGTCCGTCACGGAGTACAGCAGCAACTCGGGGTCGTCGTAGCTCTCCCAGTGGTCGGCGTCGAAAATCATCGCCGGCCGGCGGGCGCGGTAGTCGTGCAGCTGGTCGACGTCGAACCGGCCGACGACCTGGTGCGGCAACGTTGGCCAGCAGGTGTGCGTGCGTAAGCCGGACCGCCTCGCCGGCATCGACGAACCCGTCGAGGGCGTGCACCAGAATCGGTCGCTCGAGCGCGGGGATGTGCTCCTCGAGCGTGTAGAGCTCGCGAGGGTCGAGCACGGTGACGATACCCCCATCCCGGCCAGACGCCGATCGGCTGGCGCCATTCTCGTGACCATTCTCTCGCACGAAGCGCGCTCCGTGCGCGCGGTCGGGCTCCCGTAGGCTGGGCGGGCTCGTCGACGTGGCGACCCGCATCGTTACGTGACTCGAATCAGCCGCGATCCGACCTGATGAGGGCCCTGCGTGCCAGTCCCGACGCCACCTATCCGCATCTGAACTTTCTCCAGGCGATCGTGATCGGCTTCATGCAGGGCGTGACCGAGCTGTTCCCGGTCTCGAGCCTGGGTCACTCGGTGCTGGTGCCAGCCCTCATCGGCGGGTCGTGGAGCGACCTGGTCACCCAGCAAGACAGGCCGAAGTCGCCGTACCTCGCGTTTATCGTCGGGCTGCACGTCGCCACCGCGCTGGCCTTGTTGCTGTTCTTCTGGCGCGACTGGGTGCGGATCATCGGCGGATTCGTCTGCTCGATCCGCCACCGCCGGCGTCGAGACCGTGCACGAGCGGATGGCCTGGCTGCTCGTCATCACCACGATCCCGGCGGGCATCCTCGGGCTGGCGCTTCGAAAAGACGTTCCGCACGGTTGTTCGCCAAGCCCGAGGCGGCGGCGATCTTCTTGACCCTCAACGGCGGGATCCTCTTCGTCGGCGAGTAGCTGCGCCGCCGGTCCGTGGCGCGGGTGGCGGCGACCGCGAGTACCGCGGCGACCGACGCCGCTGCCGGACGGGCAGCCGACGCGCTCGCTGATCCCGAGCATGATCCGGAGAACGACGTCGAGATCGCGCAGCGGTGAGCTTCCGCGACGCCGGCGTCATCGGCGTCTTCCAAAGCGTGGCGCTGCTCGCCGGCATCAGCCGCTCCGGCATCACCATGGTGGCCGGCCTGATGCGCGGGCTCGACCACGAGCAAGCGGTCCGGTTCGGGTTCCTGCTGGCCACCCCGATCATCTTCGCGGCCGGCCTGTTCAAGGTGCCGACCCTGATGGGCTCGGTCGGCGACGGCATTCGCGGACAGGCACTTGCGGGCGCAGGCGCCGCCTTCATCGCCGCGCTCATCTCCACCAAGTTCCTGGTGCGCTGGTTCAAGACCCGCACGCTCACGCCGTTCGCCTGGTACTGCGGCATCTTCGGCGCGTTCTGCGTCGTGCGGTTCGCCTAGCCGTCGCAGTTCGCTCGGCTGAACGGCGCAGTGCCGAAGGAGATCACCGTGCGACGCGGAGTCGGCCTCAGCTTGCTTCGATCGCGCTCGTGACCGTCGTCCTGCTCGCGATTGCGCGGCGCTCGCCTGGGGGGCCACGCACGACGGCTCGGCGCCGCGCAAGTACGGCTCGGCGCAAGCAGCAGGACGCCGCCCGCGCCGCCCTCGAGCTGCATCTGCCGGCAGGTCTCGCTCCGATCCCGACCTTCACCGCGTGCGGCGCCGCTGGCGATGCCTGCATCACCAGTACCACCGACGCCGACGGCACGGTCGCCGCGCTGCGTACCGCGTTCGCAGCCGGCGGAGGGCAGCTCGACCGCACCTGTTCGCCGAGCCCCGCGGCCGCGGCGGGTGCACGTGCCAGCCGGTGCCGATCTACAACTGCGCGCTCGAGGGAAAGCTCCACGGCGCCTGGGTGCTCTTCGCCGCTCGGCAGCGGCTGGTCGCTTCCAGGCAAGCCCGCAGCCGCGCACCGCAGTCACTGCTCGCCGTCGAGACGCAAGACCGGCGACCCGGCCGGCGACAACACCCTGCACGTGACACACGCAGCCGCTGCCCGATGCACGCCCGCCCGACGCCACCGGGTTCGATCCCAGCCGGCTGGACCGTCACCCCGGCCGGCATGCGACGTCGGCCTGCCCGGTCAACACCAGCACGCGCGGTGCGTCGTCCACACACGGACACGCTCAGCGCGGCCTCGATCGCAGCTTCGCGCAAGCTCGCGATTGGCCAAGGGCTTCCGCCTCGACGGCAAGCCGTGCATAGCAGGCTGCCCGCGTGCTGCGGCTGGGTGTGAGATTCAGGCCGACCGTCGCAGCAACGGCAAGCTCTGGTCGCCGTCGTTGACCGATGATGGACGACGCTCGCCGCCAGCGCCGGCGCAACGTTCGGCGGCACGATCAGACGTCACCGACTCGAGCTAGCGGCTGCGGTCGCGACAACCCGAGCCGCGGTCGCGCAACACCGGGAATTCGGCCCGGATCTTTGCCACCAACGCCAGGTCGATGTCGACCGTGATGCACCTCTTCGCCAGTGCCTCCTTCGGCGATGACGCGGCCCCACGGATCGACCACGACGCTGTGCCCGGCGAGCTCAACGCCTTCTTGAGTTCCGACCTGGTTGCAGCCGAGCAACAAAGAGCTGGTTCTCAAGCGCCCGCGCGCGCAGTCAACAGCAGCCAGTGGTCGAGGCGCGCGGCCGGCCAGCCTGCTGGGACGACGACGATCTCGGCGCCCTGCGTCGAGAACAATCGATACAGCTCGGGGAACCGCAGGTCGTAACACGTCGTCATGCCAAGCGTCGTGAGGCCGGCAGCGCGTACGTCGAGACGTCGTCGCCCGGCGTCAGCATCTTCGGCCTCGCCGTGGTCGAAGCCGAACAGGTGCACCTTGCGGTAGGTGTGCACGATCTCGCCCGTCGGGACGAGCAGCACCGCGGTGTTGTGCAACTCGTCGCCGTCTCGCTCGATGACCGTGCCGGCCAGAACGTGCGCGCCGATCGTCGCGCGCGATCGCGGCCAATGACGCGATGACGGCGCCGGGCAACGCAGTCGCCGACGCCTCGATAGCCGCTGTAGCCGAACGCGCCCGGCACCCACAGCTCAGGCAGTACCACGAGGTCGGCGCCGGCTTGTGCTTCGACCAGAGCCAAGACACCCGAGCAATACGGTCGGACGCCGGTTCGCTGTCGTCGATGCGAAGCTGCAGCAAGTGCGACGCGCAACGGAGAACTCCTACAGCCGCGCGAGCAACGACGACGCCGGATCTTCGAGGAACATCGCGACGTCGCGCAGGAACCGCGAGCCGAGTTCGCCGTCGATGATGCGATGGTCGAACGACAACGCGAGCGTCGTGACCGAGCGCGACTTGACCTTGCCGCGATGCACCCACGGCTGCTCGCGAATCGCGCCGAACGCAAGGATCGCGGCCTCGCCCGGATTGATGATCGGGGTGCCGGTGTCGACCCCGAAGACGCCGACGTTGGTGATCGTGAATGACCCGCGTTGCATGTCGGCGACCGACGTGCGACCTTCGCGCGCAGTCAACGCGAGCGCGTTGATCGAGCGCGCGAGTTGCGGGAGCGACAGTGCTTCGGCGTTCTTGATGTTCGGCACGACGAGACCACGCGGTGTCGCGGCAGCGATACCGAGGTTCACGTAGTGCTTCACCACGATCTCGCCGTTCGGCTCGTCCCACGTCGAGTTCACCATCGGGTAGCGCTCGAGCCCGAGCAGGATCGCCTTCGCGACCAGCAGCAGCGGCGTCACCTTGACGTCGACGAACTCTGGCAGCTCACGCAGCCGCGTGACCGCGCGCATCGAACGGGTCACGTCGATCGTGGTGAACTCGGTGACGTGCGGAACGGTCTGAACGCTGTTGACCATGGCCTGCGCCGTGGCCTTGCGCACGCCGCGGATCGCGATCCGCTCCTCGCCACCGCGTGGCAGTGGCCGCGGTCGGCGCCGCCTGTCGCGAACTGTCGGCTGCCGCCTCGACGTCCGACCTGGTGATCGTGCCGTCGGGGCCGGTGCCGTGCAGCAACTTGCACGTCGATACCGAGGTCGCGCGCGAGCTTGCGAATCGGCGGCTTCGCCAGCACGCTGACGACGTTGTCGTCCGTCGGCCATCGGGTCCGCGACTGCGACGTCGGTTGAAGCCATCGACGGCAGCGGCGCCGCAACCGATGGCGCGACCGAAGGCCAGCTCGGCGCCGGTCGTGAGCCAGCTGCGACTGGGACCTGCCGCTGGCGGCGTCGCACGGGGGAGTCGGCGCGCGGACCGTAACCGACGAGATTGGCGGTGCGGCCCGCACTCATCTCAGACGACCGCGGGGATCGAGGGCACCAGGTCGTCGATGCGCCGGTGACTCGCCCTCGGCGACGCGGAGCCGGCGCACGCTCGCCGACGACGCTGCAGCCGGCGCGACGTCGATGATGATGATCGGCGTCCCGACGTCGACAGTGGTCCCTTCGGGGATCAGCAACTCGCTGACGACGCCGGCGAACGGGCTCGGCAGTTCGACCAGCGCCTTCGCGGTTTCGATGTCGACGATGGTCTGGTTCTGCGTCACCCGTCGCCGACCTTGACGTGCCAGTGCACGATCTCAGCTTCGGTCAGACCCTCGCCGACGTCGGGAAGCCTGAACTGCTTGAGCGATGCCACATCCGCCTCCGGGCGGTCAGTACGACGAGTGATCGGTCGACCGTGTCGAGGACGCGATCGAGATCGGGCAGGAAATGCTCCTCAAGACGCGACGGCGGGTACGGGATCGGCGATAGCCGCCGACCCGCAGCACCGGCGCCTGCATGTCGTAGAAGCAAAGCTCGGTGATGCGAGCGGCCAGCTCGGCGCCCATGCCCAGGAACTTCTGTGCTTCGTGCACGACGACGCAGCGCCCAGTGTGCCGCACGGAGTCGGTGATCGTCGGCCAGTCGATCGGCGACAGTGAGCGCACGTCGACGACCTCGAGCTCGTGACCCTCGTCGGCGGCCACCTTCGCGGCGTCGAGGCAGGTCTTCACCATCGGCCCGTACGCGAGCAACGTCAGATGCCGACCAGGCCGGACGACGCGGGCCGCATGCAAGGGGACCGCTTGGGCGAGCGGGGTGTCGGCGTCGAGCTCTGCCTTCTCCCAGTAGCGCCGCTTCGGCTCGAAGAAGATGACCGGATCGTTGCTGATGACGGCCTGCTGGATCATCGTGTAGGCGTCGGCGGCGTTGGAGCACGCGACGACCTTGAGACCGGCGACGTGGGCGAACAACGCCTCGGGCGATTCGCTGTGGTGCTCGACCGCGCCGATGCCGCCGCCGAACGGAATGCGGATGACCATCGGCATCGGAACCAGGCCCTGCGATCGGTAGTGCAGCTTCGCGACCTGGCTGACGATCTGGTCGTACGCCGGGAAACACGAAGCCGTCGAACTGGATCTCGCAGATCGGCCGGTAGCCGCGCATCGCCAGCCCGATCGCGGTGCCGATGATGCCCGACTCCGCCAGTGGCGTATCCATGACGCGGTCTTCGCCGAAGTCCTTCTGCAAACCGTCGGTTACCCGGAACACGCCGCCGAGCTTGCCGACGTCCTCGCCCATGATGATGACTTTGGGGTCGGCTTCGAGGGCCTTGCGCAAGCCCATGTTCAACGCGCGCGCAATCGCTACCGGCGCCATCAGTGACCCGCCTCGGCCGACGCGGTCGGCGCCGTCGCCGATGTACTCGTCGAACGACGCGCGCTCTTCGTCGACCAGCGGCGAACCGCCGGCGTAGACCTGCTCGAAGATGTGAGCTGGCTTGGGCTCCGGCATCGACAGGCACGCGGCCCGGACCCGAGCGGCGAGCTCGGCGCCCTCGGCCTCGATCGACTCGTAGAAGGCCGCGTCGGCCAGCCCGTTGCGCGACAGGTAAGCCTTCACGCGCTCGATCGGATCGCGCAGCTTCCAGTTCTCGAGCTCGCTCGCGAGGCGATAGCGGGTCGGGTCGTCGGACGTCGTGTGCGCACCCATGCGGTAGGTGAACGCCTCGATCAAGAAACGGCCCCTGACCGTCGCGTGCGTACTGCAACGCCTTGCGGGTGACGGCAAGGCAGGCCAGCACGTCGTTGCCGTCGACGCGGACGCCGGGAAACCCGAAGCCGTGCGCGCGTCGGAACAGCGGAATGCGCGACTGGCGCTCTTCGGGCACCGAGATCGCCCACTGGTTGTTCTGCAGGAAGAACACGACGGGCGCGTTGTACGACGCCGCGAAGATGAACGCCTCGTTGACGTCGCCCTCGCTCGAAGCGCCGTCGCCGAAGTAGGCGATGACGGCGTTCTCGGAGCCGTCGCGCTGCATGCCCATCGCGTAGCCGGTGGCGTGCAACGTCTGCGCGCCGATGACGATCGTGTAGAGCGCGAAGTTGTGGTCCTTGCGGATCCCAGCCGCCGAAGTTCACGCCGCGAAACAGCTGCAGCAGGTTCTTCGGGTTCGACGCCGCGGCACCAGGCGACGCCGTGTTCGCGATAGGTCGGGAACGCCATGTCGTCGGGGTGCAGCGCTCGGCCCGAGCCGATCTGCGCGGCCTCTTGGCCGAGCAGCGATGCCCAGATGCCGAGCTCGCCCTGGCGCTGCAGCGCGGTCGCCTCGGTATCGAAGCGCCGAACCAGCGCGAGGTCGCGATAGAGCGCGCGCAGCTCGTCGTGCGAGATCTCCAACGGATAGTCGGGATGCTCGATGCCGCTCTCCCTCGGGCGTCAGCAACTGCACGACGTCGCGGGCAGCGTCGCCTGCTGGGGTTGGCGGCATTGTGCTGTGGTCGGCGCTCATGCCACTCCTTCGCTTACCGACGCGGCGTCCCTCAGGTTCGCTGTCGGACCGGACCGCGCTCGAGCTGAAGTGCGTCTGTCTGGGCACGCATCGAGGTCAGCCGGTCGGCCTCGTCGGGAGGTGTGCCCGAGCTCAATCGTCGCAGATCGCAGGCCGCCCGCGGAAACACGCCGCGGTGCCGTCAGCGGGCGGGTGACGTCTCGTCAGTGCTTGTGGCCGGTGCACGGCGGGCTGGACTCGCCGCCGTCGCCCTTGCCGGTACCACCCTTGCCGGTGTCGGCGGTGCTGCTGCCCTTACCAGCGTCACCTGAATCGCTGTGGCCTGCGATGCTCTTGCCTGCGTCGCCGGTGTCGCCCTTGCTCGAGCTGTGACCAGAACTGCCGGTGCTGTTGCCCGTACCGATGCTGCCCTGGCCGTCGCGGTCGCCCTTGCCTTTCCCGTCGGGGTCGCCGTTGCCTTTCCCGCCGGCATCGCTCTTGCCGTCGCCCTTGCCTTTGCCGTCGCCCTTGCCTTTGTCGACCGGGCAGAAGCGCTTGGGTCCGTGCGCCGGATCGCCCTTGGGGCACTTGACAGGGCGCAACGTTCGGAGGTGTCGGAGTCGGGGTCACGACCGGCGGCGTCACCACACGTGTCACCGGCGCTGGCGTCGGGATCGGCGTCGACGTCGGCGTTGGAGTAGGGACGACCACCGGCAGGACGACGACAACGGGCGCGGCGACCGGAGTTACCACAGCCACCGGCGGCCTTACCGAGTCGCGCGATACGACCGAAGGCGTGGTAGGAGTAATAACCGTCGGGTTAGTCGCGATTGACGGCACCGGCGCAAGTTTTGGCTTCGGCAGTGGGCCGTTCTGCTGCGCCTTCGGTGGTCGCGTCACGATGGGTTGCGGCACCACGATGACGGTGTTGCCACCGGGTAGCGGCGTGGCATCGAAGAATTGGCCAGCCGCAGCTTGCGGTGTCTTCGGCGACACAATCGCGTTCGAGCCGAGCATGATGACACCCGCGGTCGCCGCGGTGGTGATGCCCACGAGCGACGCGGCCGCGATGACGGTCTTAATCAGAAGTTGCCGCCAGCGCAGAGGGCAGGCGGAAGGCAGCGCCGAGCTTCATGGAGGCGGCACCTCCCCACCGACCGTCGGCCGTTCGATAATTGGAGTAGTACAGGCTGACTACTCTATACGGACTGTACCCGCTAAGTCACTTAGCGTCGCGACCCAGTCTGATCGGCCTAGCCAAACGGCGCAGGAACGGATAAACCGGATACGAACGAGTAAAGCGATCGACTCATCGAGGTGCGGACGCCGCGAGTTCGGCCGGCGACTTTGACAAAGATGTCGTTCGCCTCGACTTCACCGATTGTCACCCGCAGGCCCTCACCGCGAACGGGCGAACGACGACGCCCGCCGTCAGCGCATTGCAGCGGCGGCGGCGTCGGTGGCGTCGCCGGTCGGCAACCAGACGAAGTTGGCCTGCGACTGGCGGAATCTGCCAGCCCATCTCGGCGCAAGCGCGGCGGCGACCCGCGATCGCTCGGCCACGGTCGCCTCGACCCGCTCGAGCAGCTCGGCTTCGGCGGCCGGCAGCAACGATGCGACCGCGGCCGCTTGGGCGATCGTGCTCACGGCGAACGGCACGCTGGTCATGCGGATCGCCTCGGCCACCTCGGGTGGGCGACGCGCATAGCCGACGCGAAGCCCGGCCAGCCCGTACGCCTTGGAGAACGTACGCAGCACCGCCACGTTGGGTCGGTCGCGGTAGACCTCGAGGCCATTGGGCACGTCGGGGTCGCGGTTGAACTCGCGGTACGCCTCGTCGAGCACGACGAGGCAATCAGCCGGCACCCGGTCGAGAAACGCGGTCGAGTTCGCGCCGCGCTGACCGCCGTCCCGGTTGGATTGTTCGGGTTGCAGACGAACACCACCCGCGTGCGCGGCGTGATCGCGGCGGCCATCGCGTCGAGGTCGTGCACGGCGGTCGACGTCAGCGGCACCGGCACGGCGGTCGCGCCGGCGACCTGCACGATGATCGGGTAGGCCTCGAACGACCGCCAGGCGAAGACGACCTCGTCGCCGTGACCGGCGAACGCCTCGACCAGCTGGGTGGCGACGCCGACCGATCCGCAGCCGACGACGACATGCTCGGCGGGCACGCGCAGCTTGTCCGCCAATGCATCAACGACAGCGGACGCCGTGAGGTCGGGGTATCGGTTGGTGCTTTTCGCCGCATCGGCGATCGCGTCGAGAACACTGGGCAGCGGCGGGATACGGCGATTCGTTCGACGACAGCTTGAAGCTGTGCTCGCCGCCCGCCGCTCGGCGTCCGGGCTTGTAGACGGGAATGCCGGTCAGGTCGGAGCGTGGACGCGGTGCGGGTGCGGTCACAGGGCTGCTTTCTGATCGTGCGAACGGCTCTAGAGGTTACCCGCGTCGAAGGCTAGCCGCGCTCCAAATCCTAGGAATACGAGGGCCGTCACGCGGTCGAGGATTCGGCGGACGCGATCACGTTCGAGCCAGCGCCGTACTCGCGCCATTGCGGAGACGAGCACGCCGAACCAGCCGATGCTCTCGGCGGCGTGAATTGATGCGAGCAACATCGAAAAGGCGAACACCGGCGCGTGTGCCGGAATGAACTGCGGCAGCAAGGTGACGTAGAAGACGCCAACCTTCGGATTGAGGAGGTTGGTGAACAGCCCGGTGCGAAACGACTGAGGGGCGGTCAGCTGGGTGCTGCTTGGCCGCCAGCCGCGCTGCGACGTCGTCCGTCGATGAGCTCCACAGCAACAGCCGGACGCCGATGAACGCGAGGTAGGTGGCGCCGACGATGCGCAACACGTCGTAGGCATCCCGTGAAGCGGCGAGCACCGTCGTGACGCCAGCGGCGCTTGCCGCCCCCCACGACAACCCGCCGAGGCAGACGCCGAGACCGCCGATGAGGCCGATGCGCGGGCCGCTCGCCATCGTCGTCCGGACCACGAACATCGTGTCGAGGCCAGGTGTGATGGTGAGCAGCAACGCGGCCAGCGAGAACGCAATCGGTGGCGGCAACCATGCGTTGACTGTAGAAGGTCAACGGGTCGAGTCGCTCGTTGATATCCGAGTGCTTTGCTGGGGTCGTCGGCGTCCCGATACCCTGCTTCGGCACGGCAGGAGGCTCGTAAGGGTCTCGGGAGGCTTCGCCTAGTCCGGTCTATGGCGCCGCACTGCTAATGCGGTTTGGGTCTTAAAGCCCATCCGGGGTTCAAATCCCCGAGCCTCCGCGCACTTCTTTGGCTCTTGAACGTCCGCCTATTGCGAGGTGGTGCTCATGGATGCAGTCACCCTCGTTGCCGAACGCATCTCGGCGGTCAACGGCCGTGTGCACGCGCTGATCAAGGCGGCGGTGGGCCTCGATCTGG
This sequence comes from uncultured Actinomycetes bacterium, assembly GCA_963836475.1. Classification (GTDB taxonomy): domain Bacteria; phylum Actinomycetota; class Actinomycetes; order Acidothermales; family Acidothermaceae; genus PALSA-607. Next base: position 115,282 of record CAWIJQ010000001.1, on the reverse strand, counting down.
TGCAGCCGGTGCTGCCAGGCACAAGCCCGTTGGGTCTCACCCTTTGGCATCTGCCGCGCGTGCAGGACTGGGCAGTCAACACCTCGATCAGGAACGTGCCTGAAGTCGTAGAGGCGTTTCCGGGGCTGCCCGATCCCGAGCGGTTCGGGTTTGGCACTGGCCTTACCCCCGACGTGCGGCAGACGCGGCCCGGGCGGTCGATCTCGACGTCCTCGGTGCGTATGCGGACGCCGTAACCGCCGGCACCCTCGACTGGCTGTCAACGTTGAGCGCGGAGGATCTCGACTGGGTGCCGCCGTTCGCTGAGCGGCAACAAACGCGCGCGAGCTACTCCACCCCCGCAGCGCTTGCCGACGTTGCCGGCCTGCACGGTGTGCCGGTTGGCGTCGTGCTCATGCGGCCGGCGATCTCGCACGTCTTCCATCACGCCGGCGAGCTCGAGTTGCTGATGGACGTCGCAAAGTCGGCGTCGTGACGTCGGCGTCGTGACGACATTCGGGCTGGTGCACGGCGCGTATCACGGTGCCTGGTGCTGGGGGCCATTGACCGAAGAGCTCGAGGGCCGCGGGCACCGCGTGCTCACCGTCGATCTCCCGACCGAAGATTCGTCAGCGGGTGCGCAGGAGTACGCGGCGAGCGCGGTGGATGCGTTCGCCGACGCCGACCCCGATCTTGTTGTTGTCGGTCATTCGTTGGGTGGGCTGACGATTCCGTTGGTCGCCGCGGCGCGACCGGTCAGCCGGCTGGTGTTCGTCTGCGCGATGTTGCCGCGCGTCGGCCAGGCTCAAGACGACGTGATCAGCGCTGAGCCGGACATGTTCTCGATGAGCGCCGCGGGCGGCGTCTACGAAAGCGCGGACGGCGCGGTGCACTGGTATCCCGAGGCGGCGGCCCGGTCGTTCTTCGCCGACTGCAAACCCGACGTCGCGAAGTGGGCCGCCGGGCAGATGCGCGGGCAGTTCTGGAACATCACCCAAGAGGTGACACCGCTGCTCGATTGGCCCGAGGTGCCGTACTCGTACGTGCTCGGCGTGACCGACCCGATCGTCAACCCGGCGTGGTCGCGCCGCGTCGTCCCTGCGGTTTTGGGCGTCGAGCCGATCGAGCTGGCGGCCGGCCACTCGCCGTTTCTCTCGGCGACCGTCGCGCTCGCGGACGCTCTCGAGGGCTGAACCGAGTCGGCTCGCCACCCTGTACCCTTTGGTGCGCGCAGTTGCCACCTTCGGGCCAATGGCCGCGCCCGGCGCTCGTAGCTCAACGGATAGAGCACTTGACTACGGATCAAGAGGTTGGGGGTTCGAATCCCTCCGAGCGCACTTACCGGCCAGGTTGAGCGAGTTTGTTAGACGCTGGCGGCGCCCTGACCCCGTTTTCGTCTAACAGTCGAAGGTATTCGTCACCGATGCCGCGCGAGCCCTCTGGTGCGTATTGACAATGGATCCCATTACGGCTTAGCTCGAAGCATGAGCGTGAAGGCGGGGTGGTTCGCGGCGTTGGCGTTGGCGCTGGCGGCGTGCAGCTCGACGTCCGCGCCGATCGCGCACCCTGTCGCGGGCGTCGTCCGGGTGGTCGCGGCGGAGAATTTCTGGGGCGACGTCGCCGCGCAGATCGGTGGCCCGCACGTAGCCGTGACCTCGATCATCACCGACCCCAACGCCGACCCGCACACGCTACGAGACCGATCCGCACGATGCCGCCGCGTTGTCCTCGGCGCAGTTGGTCATCGAAAACGGCTTTGGTTACGACGACTTCATCGACAAGCTGCTTTCGGCTGGGCACACGTCTGGTCGCACTGTGCTCTCGATCGAGAAGACGCTGGCGTATCGGTGGCACCAATCCGAACCCGCATGTCTGGTACGACACCGCGCAGCTGCCCGTAGTGGCTGAGGCGATTCGAAGCGCGCTAGCGACGGCCGATCCGGCCGACGCCGCGACGTTCGCGGCCAACGCGAAGACGTTCGACGACAGCCTCGCAGCCGCTGCTCGGCACGATCGCGCACATCAAGGCGTCGTACGCGGGCACCAAGATTGCGTACACCGAGCGGGTACCCGGCTACCTGGTCGCCGCTGCGGGACTTGTCGCTCGGCAGCCCGGCCGGGTTCGCCCAAGCCATCGAAGACGGCAACGATCCCTCGCCCGGTGACACGGCCGCTTTCGACACCGCCATCACCGATCATCAGGTCAAGGTGTTGCTGTACAACAGCCAGGTGACCGACGCGCAAACCGACACGATCAAACAACTCGCGCAGAAGGCGGGCATGCCGACCGTCGGGTGTCGCGGAGACGATTCCGAAGAGCCGACGCCAACTTCCAAGCTTGGCAACTACGCCAGGACAAGGAATTGCTGGCGGCGCTTGGTGGCTGACGTCAACGAGCCTCGCATTCACCTCGACCGCGCGACGCTGCGCTTTGGCGACCGAACGATATGGGCCGACCTCACCCTCGACGTCGCACCCGGCGAATTCGTCGCGGTGCTAGGGCCGAACGGATCAGGCAAGACCAGCCTGCTCAAGACGCTGCTCGGCCTCTCGCCGCTGAGCTCCGGCATCGTCGAGGTGTGCGGCCGGCCGCCGCGCAAGGGCAGCAGCGTCGTCGGCTACATCCCGCAACAGAAGGGGTTCGATCGCGACATTCCCTTGCGGGGGCGCGATTTCGTGCGCCTCGGGCTCGACGGGCATCGGTGGGGCACGCCGCTGCCGAACAAGCAGGCGGCCGCCGCCGTGCAACACGCGATCGAGTCGGTCGGCGCGGCCGACTACGCCGACGCGCCACTCGGTTTGCTCTCTGGCGGCGAACAACAACGGCTGCGAGTCGCCCAGTCGCTGATGGGCGACCCGCAAGTCTTGCTGTGCGACGAACCGCTGCTTTCCCTTGACCTCAACCACCAGCAGGCCGTCACGGCACTTATCGACGCCCGCCGCAAGCAGGCGCAGACGAGCGTGCTGTTCGTCACCCACGAGGTGAATCCGGTGCTACCGCTGGTCGATCGGATCCTGTACCTCGTCGATGGGCGGTGGGCCATCGGCACGCCCGACGAGGTGCTCACGACCGAACGGTTGTCCGACCTCTACGGCACCGAGATCGACGTGCTGCGCGTACGCGGGCGCATCATCGTGGTCGGTGGCCCCGAATCTGCGCACGCCGAGCCGGGTGCATCGCATCATCACCACCCGCACGACGACGACCACGAGCCCGACCTCGTGATCGGCCGACGTGGCCGACGCGCACCGCATGCGAGTGATCACTGATGAGTCTCAGCTACTACCTCGGGCAGAGCTTCGCGCAGCATGCGCTCCTTGCGGCTGGGCTCGTCGCGATCACCAGTGGGCTCATCGGCCCCTTCGTCGTCACCCGCGGTGCGGCGTTCGCCGTCCATGGCACTGCCGAGTTGGCGTTCACCGGCGCCGCCGCTGGCTTGCTGGTGGCAAACAATCCCATCGCTGGTGCGCTAATCGGCTCGCTGGTCGTTGCCGCCGCCATCGGCATGTTGGGCGGACGCGCGCGCGAACGCGACTCGGTGATCGGCGTCGTCCTGGCGTTTGGTCTTGGTCTTGGCATCTTGTTGCTGTCGCACTACCACGGGTTTGCGACCGAGGCGACGAACATCCTGTTCGGTCAGATCTTCGGTGTCAGTTCCGGTCAGGTCGTGCTGCTCGTCGGTATCGCGTTGGTTGTGCTCGCCGCGATGGCATTCCTGTATCGGCCGTTGCTGTTCGCCAGCGTCGACCCCGACGTCGCTGATGCGCGTGGGGTGCCGACCCGCCTGGTCGGCGTCCTGTTCTTATTCGTCCTGGCGATCACGGTGACCGAGGCCGCGCAGATCGTCGGCACGTTGCTCGTGCTCAGCTTGGCGATCACGCCTGCGGCAGCAGCTCAGCGGCTGTCGTCACGGCCCGCGGTAGTGACGGCGTTGTCGATCGGCTTCGCGGTCATAGCGGCGGACGGAGGGTTACTGGCGAGTCTGGAGAGCAACACGGTCAAGGCCAGCGTGTTCGTGACCTTCATCAGCTTCGGGATCTACGTGCTCGCGCGCCTTGTCAACCTCGCCGTGCGCAGTCGGGGCACACGCCGACAATCTCGACCGTATGCGTGACGTCGGCGTAGCCCTCGGCCTGCGCAACGGCCGCCGCCCACTTCTCGACCGCTGCGCCGTTCACGTCAACGGATCGGCCGCAGACGCGGCAAAGCAGATGATGGTGGTGCGCGCCGGTGCGGCACTGCCGGAAGAGCAGCTCGCCCGAGTCATTCCGTAAAACGTCGAGATCGCCTGCGTCGGCCAGACTGCGCAGTTGGTTGTACACCGTGGTGAGGCCGACGCGTTCGCCCCTGGTGCGAAGAAGTTGGTGCAGATCTTGAGCGGTGCGGAAGGCATCGACCTCGGCCAGCAAGCCGGCGAGCGCACGCTTCTGGCGGGTTGATCGCTCGCCAACAGTCGACGGCCGATCTGCGTCGTTGGCGGCCGCGAGGTTGGTCACTGGTGCCCAGCGATGGTGTGCGGCTGGTAGGGCTTCTCGAGCAGCTCGATCTCGTCCGTCGGTGAGATCGACGTCGAGAGCAGCGATCGCATCGTCGAGGTGATGGGGCTTGGTCGCGCCGACGATCGGGCGCGGTGATGCCGGGCTTCGCCAGCAGCCAGGCGAGCGCAACCTGGGCCCGCGGAATGCCGCGCTGGTCGGCGACCTGACCGACCGCGTCGACCACGGGCCGGTCGGCGTCGCTGTACAAGCGTGCGGCCGAACTCGTCCTTCTCCGAACGGTTCGTCGACTTCGTCCCAGGGCCGGGTCGAGCCGGCCGCGGGCGAGCGGGCTCCACGGGATGACGCCGATGCCCTGATCGAGGCAGAGCGGGATCATCTCGCGCTCTTCTTCGCGGTAGAGCGAGGTTGTAGTGGTTCTGCATGCTGACGAATCTGGTCCAGCCGTGCAGGTCGGCGAGGTACAGCGCCTTGCTGAACTGCCACGCGTACATCGACGACGCACCGATGTAGCGGGCCTTGCCGGCCTTCACGACGTCGTGCAGCGCCTCGACGGTCTCCTCGATCGGCGTCTCGTAGTCCCAGCGGTGGATCTGGTAGAGGTCGACGTAGTCGGTGCCGAGCCGGCGCAGGCTGTTGTCGATCTCGGTCATGATCGCCTTGCGCGACAGGCCGGCCGCCGTTCGGGCACGTCGCGCATCGCGGCTGAAGCACCTTGGTGGCGATGACCAGGTCTTCGCGCGGCGGCCAACTTCAGCGAGCGCGCGGCCGGTGATCTCCTCGCTGCTGCCGAGCGAATAGACGTTGGCGGTGTCGAAGAAGTTGATGCCGGCGTCGAGCGCCTGCCGGAAGAACGGCTGACTGCTCCGTCTTCATCGAGCGACCACGGCTGGCCACCACGGCCGGGTTCGCCGTAGCTCATGCAGCCGAGCGCGATGCGCGATACCTGGAGCCCGGTGTTGCCGAGCGTCGTGTACTCCATGCACCACAGCCTAACTCCGCTGCGACGTGACGGTCTTGGCCCGCTGAGGCACAAAACTGTCACTTCTGCGCGCGGTTAGACATGCACGCGGGCGCTCGACCGCAGCTGCCACGGCACGCTGGTGACCATGACGCCGGGTTCGAACAGCAGTCGCGCCTTCAGTCGCAGCGCGCTTTGGTTGTGCAGCAGTTGTTCCCACCAGTGCCCGACGACGTATTCGGGGATGAAGACGGTCACCACGTCGCGCGGGCTCTGCCCGCGACGAGAGCGGATGTAGTCGAGCAGCGGTCGAGTCACCTCGCGATAGGGCGAATCCAACAAGACGAGCGGGACGTCGATCCCGCGCGCCTGCCACTGCTCCTGGAGTTTCCGCGCTTCAACCTCGTCGGCGTTGATCGTGATTGCTTCGATCGTGCTGGGCGGGTCGCCTTTGCATACGCGAGCGCGCGCAATGCGGGCATGTGCAGGCGCGAAACGAGCACGACGGCGTGGTTGCGCGAGGGCATCGTCGGGTTCTCGGCCGACGCGATATCGAGTTCGTCGGCTGACCGCTGGTAGTGCCGCCGGATGCCCTTCATCACGCCGAACAGCAGGATCATCGCGACGATCGCGATCCATGCGCCGTCCGGCACTTTGGCGTAGAGCACGATGCCCAGCACGAGGGCGGTCGCGACGGCGCCGGTGAAGTTGATGACCCGCGAGACGCGGATGCTGCGGCGTTCGGAGCCCGAGGCGCGTCGGCGAGCTTGCGCTTCCAGTGCTTGACCATGCCGGATTGACTCAGCGTGAAGCTGGTGAAGACGCCGATGATGTACAGCTGGATCAGCTTGTCGATGTTGGCGTTGAAGCCGATGATGAGCGCGATCGCGAAGCCGCCGAGCAGCAGGATGCCGTTGCTGAACACGAGCTTGTCGCCGCGCTTCTGCAACTGCCGTGGCAGGTAGCTGTGTTGGGCAAGGATCGACGACAGCACCGGGAATCCGTTGAACGCGGTGTTAGCCGCGAGAATCAAGATGCCGGCAGTCGCGGCCTGGTAGAGGTAGAACAGCACGGCGCTGTGACCGAAGACGACGGCCGCGATCTGCGAAATCACCGACGGGTTGCCGCTGGGCTGGGCGTGCGCTTTGACGTGCAACGCCAGCACGGTGATGCCGATGAACATGCTGACGGCGAGCGCGCCCATGGCCGTGAGCGTCATGGCCGCGTTGCGCGCCTTCGGCATGCGAAACGACGGCACCCCGTTGCTGATGGCCTCGACGCCGGTCAGGGCCGTACAGCCCGACGCGAACGCCTTCAGCGTGAGCAAGATCAGCGCGAGGCCGGCGAGGTGGGCTGTGGTTGCACCTGATGTGCGGTCGAGGCCTCGGACAAGTCCGCCATGCGCGGCCTTCACGCTGGCGACCGCGAACATGGCGAACGTCAAGAAGATGAAGCCGTAGGTGGGCACCGCAAAAGCGCGGCCGGATTCCTTGATGCCGCGCAGGTTGGCGACCATCAGCAAGACCACGAAGCCGACCGACAGGGCGACCGCATGGCGATGCAGCGACGGGAACGCACTGGTGATGGCGACGACGCCTGACACGACCGAGACGGCGACGGTCATGACGTAGTCGACGAGCAGAGCGCTGGCCGCAGTGAGGGCCGCGTTCTCGCCGAAGTTGTCGAGGCTGACGGCGAAAGCGCCGCCGCCGTTCGGGTACGCCCGGCAGATCTGCCGGTACGACAACGATGACGATGACGAGGAGCAGCGCGACCGCCGCGGCGACGTTCTTGGCATAGGTCAATGCCGCCGCCCCGCCGCCGACCGCCAGCACGAGCACGATCTCTTCGGTCGCGTAGGCGACCGACGAGATCGGGTCGGACGCGAAGATCGGCAGCGCCAGCCATTTCGGCAGCAGCGTTTCGTGCAGTTGCTGGCTTCGAACGGCCGACCGACGAAGATGCGTTTCACGCTGCCGACGGATGTGGTCACTTCAATCGACGGTAATAGGGCATCGACCAGCCCGAGCGTCAGCATCGCGTCAAGATCATCAAGCCGAGCGTCAAGGAATCGTCAAGATCGTGACGATTCGGGCCGGGAGGTGCAGCTGCGCATCGCGCCAGGGCCACACTCGAGTCGTGACGTCGAGCCAGATTGTGACCAGCGCAGCCGCTTCGCGCATCGCGCCGTGCGGGATCAGCGCAAGCGGCTGACGATTGCGCTCGCGCTGGAGGCGGTCGGCCTTCCCGCTCCTGACCCTGTGCCTTGCGGCCGGTGCGTCACCATCTGGCGTTCGCCGACGACCTGCTGCTCTACCTGGCCGCGGTCATGCGGTCACCCTGGTCGGCGGCTTGTTGCCGGCCGTGGTCGCCGCGATCGCCAGCAGCCTGTTGCTGAACTGGTACTTCACCCCGCCCGTGCACACCTGGACGCATCGACTCGCCGCAGAACCTGCTCGCCCTCGTGCTGTTCGTCGTTGTGGCGGTCACGATCAGCAGCGTGGTGCACCTGGCCGCTCGGCGATCACAGCTGGCGACGCCGGTTGGCCACCGAAGCCGCCGTGGCGCAGGGATTGGCCGAAGGCAACCGCATTCGCACGGCCCTGCTCGCGGCGGTCGGGCACGATCTGCGCACGCCGCTCGCGTCGGTGAAAGCGAGCGTGAGCTCGTTGCGCCAGACCGACGTCACCTGGTCGGCCGAAGACCAGCGCGAATTGCTGGCCACCATCGAAGAAGGCGCCGACCGGCTGAACGCGCTTATCAGCAACCTGCTCGACATGAGCCGCATCCAGACCGGGGCGGTGCAACTGTTCGTGCGGCCGACGTCGCTCGAAGAGGTCGCACCGCTCGTCGTCCAAGTCGATGGACGACGGTGGGTTGCTCGAGTTCGACATGCCCGAAGACCTGCCGCTGTTCGATGCCGATCCCGGGTTGCTCGAACGCGCGCTGGCCAATCTGGTGGCGAACGCCCTGCGCTACTCACCCGCCGACCAGCCGCCGACGCTGCGCGCGCCGTGCAGAACGGCAACGCGCACGGCACGTGCAGATCGAGGTCATCGACCACGGCCCTGGCGTGCCGTACGACCAGTGGGAGCGCATCGTCGCGCCGTTCGAGCAGCTCGGCGACCCGCGCAGCGACCAATGGCGTCGGGTCTCGGCCTCGCGGTCACCAAGGGCTTCGTCGAGGCGATGGGCGGCAAGCTAGTCGCGCAGGCCACGGCCGGCGGCGGGCTGACGATGCGGATCGAGCTGCCCCGTCAGCGCCGCGGTTGCGGAGACGCGTGACGAGCGTGCTCGTCATCGACGACGAGGCGGCGATCCTGCGCGCGCTGCGCATCAACCTTGTCGGCCCGCGACTACAACGTCACGACGGCGTCCGATGGAGCGTCCGGTCTGGCCGCCATGGCACGTGAGCGGCCCGATGTCGTCGATCCTCGACCTCGGGTTTGCCCGACATGGACGGCACCGACGTCATCCGCGGCATCCGTGGCTGGTCGAGCGTTCCGATCATCGTGCTGTCGGCGAACGAACAAGAACTGCAGAAGGTGCAGGCGCTCGATGCCGGCGCCGACGACTACGTCACCAAACCCTTTCGGCATGAACGAATTGCTCGCCCGATTGCGGGCGGCGACCCGCCGCGCGGCACCAGGCGTCGACGAGCCGGTCGTGCGTCACGCCGGAGTTCACCATCGATCTCGGCGCGAAGCGGGTGGTGCGCAAGACGGGCGCGACGTGCGGCTGACGCCGACCGAGTGGCAGCTGCTCGAGGTGCTCGCGCGGCACAGCGGCCGGCTCGTGAGCGGTCGCCAGCTGCTGCAAGACGTGTGGGGGCCGACGTACGGCACAGAGACCAACTACCTGCGCGTCTACATGGCGCAGCTGCGGCGCAAGCTCGAGCCCGATCCGGCGCGGCCGCGCTACCTGATCACCGAGCCGGGCATGGGCTACCGTTCCTGGTGACCCGACTAGACCGGCGCTGGCGTCGATCGGGAGAGGATCACTGCGTCACGCACCCTCGTCACGCCGGCAAGGACACCGACCTCATCAGGCTCGAGGTCGCCGACCTCGATGCTCGGCGACTCGCTCGAGTTCGTCGCTGACGGCGAGGCGCTCGTCGTGATCTTGCACGGCGTGCTCGATGTCGAGGTCGACGGCGAGCGGCCTGGGTGCGCGCCGGCGGTCGCGCCAGCGTGTTCGACGGCGGTGGCGACGCCGTGTACCTGCCGCCGGGTGCGACGGTCGCGCTCACGGAGTTGGACGGCTGTCGGTTCGGCCGCGATCGTCGCGATCGCCATCGGCGCCGTTCGCCGACGCAGCCGGCGGCGCGACGCCCGCATCATCACCCCGGCCGATCAACGGGTCGCCGAGGTCGGGCGACGGCAACTGGGCGCGGCAGGTGCGCACCATCCTCGGGTCCCGAGCACGCGGCCGGTCGGCTTCATCGTCGGCGAGACGATCAACCCGCCCGGCAACTGGTCGTCGTACCCGCCGCACAAGCATGATGAGCATCGGCCGCCGCACGAAGTGCAGCTCGAAGAGGTCTACTACTTCAAGTTCGACCCGCCCGGCGGCTTCGGCGTGCAGCTGCGCTACGACGAGCAAGGGCGAAGACGTGCGGTATCGTCGTGCGCGACGGCGACGTTGCCATCATCAAGTCGGGCTATCACCCGGTCGTGGCCGCGCCGGGATATTCGCTGTACTACCTGTGGGTGATGGCCGGCAACGGGCGCGCGATGGCGCCGTTTCTCGAGCCGCAGCACGCCTGGCTTCAGCAGAACGGATGACCGGGTCGATGACCGATTCAGCTGGCTCGAGCGGCTCGCGCATCGTTGATGCGCGGGTCATCGTCACCTGCCCGGGCCGCAACTTCGTCACCCTCAAACTGACCACGGCGGACGGCGTCACCGGCGTTGGCGACGCGACTCTCAACGGTCGTGAGCTTGCCGTCGCCAGTTATCTGCAAGACCACGTGTGCCCTGCCCTGATCGGCCGCGACTCGGCGCGCATCGAGGACACCTGGCACTACCTCTACAAGGGCGCGTACTGGCGCCGCGGGCCGGTGACGATGACGGCGATCGCAGCGGTCGACACCGCACTGTGGGATATCAAGGGCAAGGTCGCCGGCCTGCCGGTGTACGACCTGCTCGGCGGGCGGGCGCGCGACGGCGTCACGGTCTATGGTCACGCGAATGGCGCGGATGTCGCGCAAGTCGTTGACGAGGTCGCGTCGTACCTCGAGCTCGGCTACAAAGCAGTACGCGCGCAGGTTGGCATCCCTGGCTTGCCGGTGACCTACGGCGTCAGCAGCGACAAGATGTTTTACGAACCCGCCGTCGTGGGAGCCGCACCTACCGAGGCAACCTGGTCGACCGAGCAATACCTCCAGCACGTGCCGACATTGTTCGAAGCGATTCGCGACAAGCACGGGTTCGGCTTTCACTTGCTGCACGACGTGCACCATCGGCTGACTCCGATCGAGGCCGCTCGGCTGGGCAAGCGGGTCGAGGAGTACCAGCTGTACTGGCTCGAAGATCCGACGCCGGCCGAATCGCAAGACGCGTTCAGGTTAATCAGGCAGCACACGACCACGCCGATCGCTGTCGGCGAGATCTTCAACTCGATTTGGGATTGCCAGCAGCTCATCACCGAGCAACTCATCGACTTCATTCGCGCGACCGTCGTGCACGCGGGCGGCATCACTCATCTGCGCCGCATCTTCAGCTCTGGCCGAGCTCTACCAGGTGCGCAGCGGTTCGCACGGTGCGACCGACCTGTCGCCGGTCTGCATGGCTGCCGCGCTCCACCTCGACATCTGCAATTCCGAACTTCGGGCTCCAGGAGTACATGCGGCATTCGGCGCTGACCGACGAAGTCTTTCCGCACGAGTACCGATTCGCCGACGGCTACCTGTACCCAGGCGAAGTGCCCGGGCTCGGCGTCGAAATCGACGAAGCGTTGGCTGCGAAGTATCCCTACACGCCCGCGCCGCTGCCAGTGAACCGATTGCTCGACGGAACCGTGCACAGCTGGTGATGAGGAGCGGCGAAGACCGTGAGGCGACGCCTCAGCAGGCGAAGTGAGGCAACGCCTGAGCCTCGCGACGTCCGACGAGTTGCCGACGTCGGTCAAGCCCGCACTCGACCCGCGCGGGCTCAGCGTCGGCATAGTGCACCTTGGCCTCGGGGCATTTCATCGCGCGCACCAAGCGGCGTACACCGAAGCTGCGATGGTGGCCAGTGGCGACACCGACTGGGCGATCTGCGGTGTGTCGCAGCGCTCGCGTGCAGTCCTCGACGAGCTCCAACCGCAAGACGGTCTCTACACGCTCGTTCAACGAGGGCCGGTCAGCCAGCTACCGCGTGCTTACGCCGCTTCGTGAGCTGGTGTTCGCGCAGGAAGAATCTGCGATCCTGCTCGCTCACATCGCCGCGAGTTCGACCCGCATCGTGTCGTTGACAGTGACTGAAAAGGCTTATCGCTACTCGGCCGCGACGAAGCGACTCGACGCAACCGACGCCGACGTGCGGGCGGATGCGAGCGGGCGACCACCGGTGACCGTCGTTGCGCAACTCAGCCGCGGATTGCAGCAACGCAGCCGCGGCGACGCCGCGCCGGTCACCGTCCTCTGTTGCGACAACCTGTCGAATAACGGCGCAACCGTGCGCGGTCTGGTCGCCGATTTCTGCGAGTTGTTGCCTACGGCTGAAGGAGCCGCGCTGGCGACCTGGATCGACGACAACGTGACGTTCCCGTCGACCGTCGTTGATCGCATCGTGCCAGCAACGACGTCGGCCGATCTCGCCGATGTTGCGAGTGTGCTAGGGCTCGACGATGCGGCCGCGGTGGTGACTGAACCATTCGCGCAATGGGTGATCGAAGACGCGTTCGCAACCTCGCGGCCCGCCTGGCACGACGTTGGAGTTACGTTCACGACCGATGTGGCGCCGTATGAGTCACTGAAGCTGCGGCTGCTGAACGCCTCGCATTCGGCCCTCGCCTACCTCGGGCTGCTCGCCGGATACGAGTGCGTCAACGATGTCGTCGCGGTCGAGGGGGTGACCGCGTTTCTGACCGCGCTGATGACCGAGGCGGCCGGCACGATCGTGGCACCGCCCGACGTCGACGTGGAGGCGTACGCAGCGGCGCTCCTGACCCGTTTTGCCAATCCGGGCCTGCAACACCGGCTGCGCCAGATCGCGATGGATGGCAGCCAGAAGGTGCCCGTCAGGTTGCTCGCAACCTTGCGTGACCTTCGTGCTGCACGACTGCCAAGCCAATGCTGCGTGCTCGCCGTTGCGGCCTGGCTCCGTTACGTGAGTGCGCGACACGACGACGCGGGTCGCGCGCTGATTATCGATGATCCGCTCGCCGCAAAGTTTGCGTCCACACTTGCGGGAGCGACGGATTCGGGCGTGATTGTGCAGCGGCTCCTCGCGATCGGTTCGGTGTTTGGCGACCTCGCCGGCGATGACGAGCTCCGGCGTGACCTGGTGGCCGGCCTCGATCAGCTCCGTCGGGTCGGCGCGCTCGCCGCGCTCCGCGAGGCAGCACGTTCGCCGACTTAATCTTCGGGCACATTCAGAAGTAGCTCAGCTGACGCGCAGGCTCGGTCACGACGATGCTGGTGGTAGGCAGTAGACCGCCGTGAGAGGCTCGATTCGCTGGAGGTGTGGTGACAAGCGTTCTTCCCGGCGATCGCATGCACCGTCGCGCCGGCCTGCCAGCCTCGCGCCGCAGCGTTCGGCCCGATCTCCTGCTCTTCGCCATGACCCTCGGCGCCGTGCTGGTGCTCGCGCTGTGGTGGATCGACACGCCCGCCACGATCAACACCTGGGGTGAATGGCTCACCGACGCCGGCCGCATTACCGGCCTGCTGGCCGGCTACGTCATCGTCCTTCTGTTGCTGCTGATGGCGCGCGTCCCGGCGCTTGAGCGCGGTATCGGCGCTGATCGGCTGGCTCGCTGGCACAGCATGGGTGGGCGCTACACGGTGTCGCTGTCGGTCGCGCACACGCTACTCATCATCTGGGGCTACGCGGTGACCGCGCACGAGTCGTTGGTGAAGCAGACGAGTGACTTACTCACGAAGTATGCCGACGTCATGATGGCCACGGTCGCACTGGGACTGCTGGTGATGGTCGCTGCCGTATCGATGCGAGCGGCACGTGCGCACATGCGCTACGAGACCTGGTACCACCTGCATTTCTATACCTACCTTGCCATTGCGTTGTCGTTCAGCCATGAGTTCGCGACCGGCGTCGACTTCAGCACCAACCAAAGTGCGCGGGTGGCCTGGAGCCTGCTGTACCTCGCCGTCGCCGCGCTGTTGGTCTGGTTCCGCTTTGTGGTTCCGGTGCGCGCGATGGTGCGGCACCGCATGGTGGTGTCGGGCGTCTTTGCCGAGACACCAGGCATCTTCTCCGTGCAGATCGCCGGCCGTCATCTCGACGAATTGCACGCCGAGGCGGGGCAGTTCTTCCGTTGGCGTTTTCTCACGCGTGACCACTGGTGGCAGTCGCATCCGTACTCGCTGTCGGCACCGCCGTCCGATCGATTGCTTCGCATTACCGTGAAGGCGCTGGGCGACCATTCGCACGACCTCAGTAACGTCGGCAAGGGCACCCGCGTTATAGCGGAGGGGCCCTACGGCGCGCTGACACAAAGTCGACGCACTCGCCGGCGGGTGCTATTGCTGGCCGGAGGTATTGGCGTGACGCCGTTGCGGGCGCTGTTCGAGACGCTGCCGGCCGGGCCGGGGGAATTGACGCTGCTCTATCGCGCCGGCTACGAGGTCGACGTCGTGTTCCGGCGCGAACTCGACGCGATCGCCGCCGCGCGGGGCGCACGCGTGATCTACCTCGTCGGACCACAAGGTGGCGACACCGATCCCTTTACCGGACGTCGGTTGGCCACGGTCGTGCCGGGCATCAGCGAGCACGACGTGTACCTGTGCGGGCCGCCCCGCATGATGGACGCCGCGAGCGCTGCGCTTCGACGCGTCGGTGTACCACGCCGAAACGTGCACACCGAATCGTTCGAGTTCTAAGCCCACCGAGTTGTAGGAAGGAGAGCCCATGCGCAGGTTCATCGCTGTCTTCATCGCCACCGTTGCTGGGCTCGTCGTCCTGCTCAGTTTCAAGACCGCGCCCACAAAGACGCCGCCGGCGGCAGCGTTGAGCAGCGCAACTCCCGGCAGCCCGCCAGCCAGCAGCGCACCGGCCAGTAGCGCGCCGGCGAGTAGCGCTGCAGCCGTCGCATCGTCGGCCGAGCCAGCCATCTCCAGTGCCGCTCCCACGTCCAGCGTGGCCGCGACGGCTACCCCGACACCGACAACGGCCGCGACACCGACGCCATCGAAGACCTCGGCCAAGCCGGCGCCGCTCGACGCCGGCGCCGACCACGAAGACCGTCACTGGGGCGTCGGTCGTCGTGTCTGAGGGTCGACGTGAATACGGCCTCATCACGGTTCAACTGACCCTCGTCAACGGCAAGATTACGAAGGCGGTCGCAAGCGAGCCGACGACGGATGAGCGGTCGCGCGAGATCGCCTCGTTCTCGATACCTGTCCTCAACCGTGAGGCGGTTTCGAGCCAGACCGCGCAGATCGATGCCGTCTCCGGCGCCACGATCACGAGTGGCGCGTACGCCCGGTCCTTGCAGTCGGCGATCGACAAGGCGAAAGTCTGACGGTGACGATCAAGCCGGTCGTGCACGTCGAGCATGTGATGGGCACGGCGGTCAGCTTCGACGTCCGACTTGACGATGAAGCAGAGCGCGCGGCCAGGTCGGTCGCCGTCGACGACGCAGTGCGGTGGCTGCATCGCGTCGACGAGGTATTCAGCACGTATCGCGATGACAGCCAGATCTCGCGACTCGGGCGGGGCGAAATCTCACTCGGCGAGTGCGATGCTGACGTCGCTCAGGTGCTCGATTTGTGCGCCCAGATAGGCACCGAGACGCGGGGATACTTCAGCTCGATGTATGCAGGCCGGCTTGACCCGAGTGGACTCGTCAAAGGCTGGGCGGTGCAGCGCGCCAGCGATCTGCTCGCTGCAGCCGGATCGCGTCGGCACTGCGTCAACGGTGGCGGCGACATGCAGGTGGTCGGCGAACCCGAACCAGGAGCGGCCTGGCAGATCGGCATCGCGCACCCCTTGCATCGCGACGCATACGCGAGTGTGGTGCGACTGCGCGACGGTGCGGTCGCCACGTCAGGGGTGGCCGAGCGCGGCGCGCACGTGCTCGACCCGTTCACCGGCAAGGCCGCGGTCGACCTCGCCAGCGTCACCGTGGTTGGCGCCGACCTGACGCGCACCGACGCGTACGCAACAGCGGCGCTTGCCATGGGCTCGCGGGCTCGCGGGTGGCTCGAGCAGTTGGCCGGCTACGAGGCGTTCGCGGTGCTGCCTGACGGTCGCGGCTGGTGGACCTCGGGCTACCCCGACGTCGGCAGCGTGCCTGCCGGTTGAACGTCGTTCGGCGAGGCAGACTGGACCGCGATAGCAACAGGCCCGCCGTAACAAGGGAGAACCAGTGCCGGACGACGACGCCGATCCGCCGTCCGCTGCTGACCCGGCGTCGGCTGATCTGCCGGCCACTGACCCGGCGTCCGCCGGTGCTGTGCCGTCGGCTGGCGAGCGGGCTCGACGTCAGGGGCTGGTGGGCTCGACTGGGGCCGCGTTCAGCGCGCTCGAGCGCCGGCTGATCGCGCAGGCCAAGGGCGCCTACCAGGTCGAGCAAGACCTGCTGCCGGCGTGGTTGCGACCGACCAAGGGCGAGCATCGGTGGCAGATGGGGCTCGCGGTCGCGGCCGCGATCGGCTTGCAGTTTTCGTTGCCGCGCCAAGCTGTCGATCCGACCGCACGACCTCGTGCCGGTGCTCGAGGCGCGGTTCTGGTGTGGCTCTTCATCGCCAGCCCGGGTCGCATCGACCGGCATTCGACCGTGCTGCGCACCATCGTGTTGGCGCTGATCGGCGTGATCAGTCTCGACAACGCCATCTCTGCGGGACTGCTCGTGCACGAAATCATCAGCGGCGCGGCCAACGACGCCGGGAAGCTGTTGCTTCAGGGCGTCGCGATTTGGCTGACCAATGTCATTGCGTTCGGGCTCTGGTACTGGGAGTTCGACCGTGGCGGGCCGGTGTCGCGAGCGCAGGCGCTGCACAAGCACCCCGATCTGCTGTTCCCGCAGATGCAGCAACCCGACATCGCTCCGCCCGACTGGGAACCGACGTTCTTCGACTACCTCTTCACCTCATTCACCAACGCAACCGCGTTCAGTCCGACCGACACGTTGCCGTTGTCACGCTGGGCGAAGGCGACGTTTTCCTTGTGCAGTCGGCGATTTCGCTGGTGACGGTCGCGCTCGTCATCTCGCGCGCGGTCAACATCTTCCACGGCGGCGGCTCGTGAGGCCGTGAGCTAGTGGAGCTAGAGCCAATCCTTGCGACGGAAGACCCAGTACAGGAACACCGAAAGCCCGCACGATCACGACCGACGAGGTGGCGAACCCCCAGTGCTTCAGATAGCCGGGGAACGGCACGTTCTGGCCGTAGAAGCCGGTGACCGCAGTTGGCACCGCAATGATCGCCGCCCAACTCGTGACCTGCTTCATGATGAGGTTCATGCGGTTGCCCTGAATGGTCAGATTCGTTTCCAGCACGGTTGATACGAGGTCACGTAGCGATTCGGTCCATTCGGTTGCGCGCAAGACATGGTCGTAGACGTCTTGGTAGTACGGCATAAGCGTGTCGTTGACGACCTTGAGATCGCGGCGCATCAACGCGTTGACGACCTCCCGCATCGGCAGCACGAATCGCCTCAGCAAGATGAGGTTTCGCCGTAGCTCGAATGAGCCTGCGCTGCACTTCGCGCACCATGTCGCGGCTGTCGTCGAACAAGTCCTCTTCAAGGGCGTCGATCTTCTCGTCGAGATCTTGCACGGCCTCGAAGTGCCCGTCGACCACGAAGTCGAGCACGCCATAGAGAAGGAATCCGGCGCCTTCCTTGACCAGCTCAGGAGTGTCATCCCATCGCTTGACGACCTGGTCGATGTCGAAGTTGCGCTCCTTGCGCACCGTGATGAGCGCGTTCGGCGTCACGAACATCGCGATCTCACTGCTGCTTAGCTCCGACGTCTTCGGATCCAACGAAACCGCGTAGGCGCTGAGAAATAGATGTGTGCTGTAGTGGTCGAGTTTCGGCCGCTGATGCTCGTGCGAGGCGTCTTCGATGGCGAGTGCGTGCAGACCGAACTCTTCTTCGACTTCGGCCAACCCCTCGCCGTCCGCGGTGCAGAGATCGAGCCACACGAGGACGCCGGGGTCATCGATGTACTCGGAGATGTCGGCGACGGGGAAGTTCTCTTTCTCCAGCACCCCGTTGCGATACAGGCGAGTGCGCGCCATCAGGCTTCGGCCGCCGAGGTCGCTTCATGATGGGTGGCGGCGGCCCGCAGGTGCGCGGTGGTGTTGCGCTCGACGACGAACGACAGGAACGGCACGAAGCCGGCACAGACCAGTGCCAGCATGCGCGGGATACCGAGCCGGTAGCGCAACGCAAGCTCGAGACAGGTGACGAGGTAGACGATGTACAAGAAGCCGTGCGCGGTGCCGACCACCTTCGCGACGCCGGGCGAGTGCCCCCAGTACTTCAACGGCACACCGACGAAAACCAAAATCACCAAGCCGGTGCCGACGATGTAGGCCATCAGCCGGTAGCGGTCGAGCGGCGTCTTCATCGCGCGCGCTCGGAGCGGGCGTTCAACTGGGCGAGGTAGGCGTTGTACTCATCGAGCTCATCATCCGGCTCGAGGGTGGAGGTGCCGGCCATCGACGCGGCCGGGTTCGCTGTTGGCCAGGCTGCGTCCGCGGTGCTTGCGACTTTCGCCAGGCGCGGCTTGCGACCATGCGCGTCGTCATGCAGCAACCGCCACCAGGCGTAGCCGACCATCGCCGCCATCGCCCACCACTGAAACGCGTAGAGCAGATTTTGCAAGCTGCCGCGCTCGGAGTACGAGACGTCCCATTGCCAGCGGCCGAGCAGGCTGAGCGCCGCGATCAAGATCACGGCGAGGACGTGGCGGGGCAACCAGCGAGCTCGAAACGCGGTTCGCACCACACCGCCAACGGTACTGCCACCAAGCCGGACGCCGTTGGGCTGGCGTCCGCGCGTCGCGGCCGCGCGTAACGCTGGCGACCGTTACGCTCGGCACGTGATGCCGAGCAGCTGCGATGCCTGACACGCTGACGCCAGCACGCCCGACGACGACGCCGCGCTGGCTCGAGCTCGTCGGCACCCGCTCCGAGACCCCAAGCGGGGCGCATGTCGAGAAGCTGCCCGACGTAGAGGCCCTGATCGAGTGGCTCGACGAGCACGACCTCAAGACCGAGGTCGAGGCCACCCCCGCCGACCTCGCCAGCGTGCGGCACGTGCGCAATGCGCTGCGCGAACTGACAGTTGCCAGGGTGCAAGGCCGCGCGGCGCACCCTCAGGCCATCGATACCGTCAACGCCGTCATCACCCGCGCAGCCAAAACGGCCCGGCACATCGTCGTCCCTGACCCGATCGAGCCCGGTCGGTTGCGCCGGCGGGTGCCCGACGTCGACGCCGCGCTCAACTTGATCGTGGAAGAAACCGTCGACGCGCTATCGGGCGAACGGGCCGCTGACCTGCGCGAATGCGAAGAACCCGGCTGTGGCGAGATCTTCGTCGACACGAGCGGACGCCGGCGCTGGTGCTCCTCGCTGACCTGTGGCACGCGGGCCCGGGTGCGGGCGCACCGAGCTCGCAAGGCTGCCAGCGCGAGCGCTCGCCCGCCCGCACACCCTGTCGTCGATGGGTCACGCCGTTTCGATGGGTAACCGACGGCAATCGATCCGGGCGACATTGAACCCCGCAGGCGCGGCCGCCGTTCACAGGCTGTGGCCGAAACCGACCGCACCACCGACGAAGCTTTCATCCGCGCGCTCTACGAACAGCACGCCCGCCCGCTGCTCGGCTACACCCTGCGGCTCACGAACGGTGATCTCCAACGCGCAGAGGACGTCGTCCAGGAAACGTTGTTGCGGGCGTGGCGCAACCCAGCGGCGTTCGAGCGAAGCCCGGACGCCGTCCGGCCGTGGTTGTTCACCGTGGCGCGGCACATCGCCGTCGACGCGTATCGGGCTCGCCGGTCGCGGCCGCCGGAAGCCGGGCCCGACGGTCTGGAAGTCATTCCGGTCGATGACGACATCGACCGGGCGTTGGAGGCGTGGCAGGTGACCGACGCGATCGCTGGGTTGAGCCTCGACCACCGGCGGGTGCTGGTCGAGACGTACTACCGCGGCAGATCCGTTGCCGAGGCCGCCGCCGAACTAGGAGTACCTGCAGGAACTGTGAAGTCACGCACCTACTACGCGCTGCGAGCGCTGAAACTGATTCTGGAAGAACGAGGAGTGACCGAAGCATGAGTACCGACGGATGCGCGGAGACGAGGCTCGCGCTCGGTGCCTACGTGCTCGGAGCGCTCGAGCCGGCCGACCGCAGTCGGGTCGACGCCCACCTGGCGACCTGCGTCGAGTGCCGCGAAGAGCTCGCGTCGCTCGCGGGCATCCCGGGCTTGCTCGGCCGGCTGAGCCGTGCCGACTTCGAAGTCGAACCGACGGAGCCCGGCCCGCAACTACTCGACCGCCTGTTGGCGGCCGCGGCGGCCGAACGCGGTCGTGAGCGAAACGCGGCGCTGGTTGGTGTCGGCTGCTGCTGGCGTGATTGTGGTCGCCGCGGTGAGCGTTGCGGTCGGCGTCAGCCAGACGCGATCACGATACGACGGTTGCCGCGGCGACCCTGCCATGGCGTCTCGCAGACCTTCACCGCGACGAATGCGGCCAATCATGTGCAGGCCACCGTGGTGGAGTGGAAGAAGGGCTGGGGCGCCTCACTCGAGGTCACCGTCACTGGCGTCACCGCCGATCTGGCCGGCACCGAGCTGCCAGCTGATCGCCGTCGGCCCCGGTGGCAAGACAGAGGTCGCGGCCAGTTGGGCGGCGCCGAGTGAGGGGTACACGGGCGTCACCAAGGTGAATGCCAACGGCGCGACCTCGCTCGCGTCGAAAGACATCACGTGCGTTCAAGGTAGTCGGTTCCGACGGCACGACGCTGGTGTCGGTGCCAGCCGCCTGGAGCACCTGACCGAGGGACTATCGCCCGCCGATCTGCGGTTAGATCCTCACGTGCCGTCGACCCTGCTCACCGTCTCCATCCTGGCCGCGCTCGTGGTGCTATCCACCGCCGCCGGCCTGGTCTGGCGCGCGCGCAACGGCCGGGTTCGCGAGCAGGCGGACGGCGACCGGCTGACGTCGTCCGATATCGGCGTAGCTCTCGGCGAACGGGCCACGCTCGTGCAGTTCTCGACGGCGTTCTGCCAGCCGTGCCGGGCGGCTCGGGTAACGCTCGGCGAGGTCAGCGCGATGGTCGACGGCGTGGCCCACATCGAGATCGACGCCGAATCGCACCTCGACCTGGTGCGCCGGCTCGACATCATGCGGACGCCGACCGTGCTGATCCTCGACGCCGGTGGCCGCGATCGTGCAGCGGGCGAGCGGCGCTCCGCGCAAGGCCGACGTTCTCGCCGCGCTCGGCCGCGCCGTACCGGCCGCCTCCGCCTCACCACGATGATCATGCACATAGTTGCGACGAATTCGCCCGGCACTACCAACTTCGCGCATGATCGTCGCGAGTTGTGGGCCGAGGTGACAGCAGTAGACCTCGTCCGTACCATCGAGGCGTGAACCACGGTGAAGGTCGATGGGCCGAGCGTTGCGCTCGTGCTCGTCAAGAGGCGCGCGGTCGACCTGTGCCGCGTGGCCGCCTGCCTGTGTCCGATGCCCTGACTGAGTCGGCCCGCTCGTTCGACGCCCCGCCGACTCTCCAGCTGAGGCGCCCTTGATGTGGCGGGCGCCATAGCCGCGATGTGATCCTTCCCCTTCCATCGTCACGCGTCAGGAGCGTCGTTCCATGGCCGGTTCGGCGACTCTCGTCGATCCACGCGGGTTGCGGTTCGCCGCGACTCATCACCGCCGTCGTCCTCGCTGTTGTGTTGGTGACCAGCAGCCCGATTCTGCTTGGCGTGCAGGCAATTGTGTTTGCGGTCGGGCGCCTTCGGCGGCATGCGCCGGGCTCCGTATGGCGTGCTCTTTCGGCTACACGCTCGCGAAGCGGCTCGGCCCGCCAGCCGAGCTTGAACCCGAGCAGCCGCCGCGATTCGCGCAAGCGGTGGGGCTGGGGTTCGCGCTCGTCGGCGTGATCGGATACGCCAGCGGACTCGGGCTGGCTGGGCATCGCCGCAACGGCGTTCGCCTTTGTCGCCGCATTTCTCAACGCAGCCTTCGGCTACTGCCTGGGTTGCGAGATGTACCTGCTCATTCGTCGTCTTCTACTCTTCGTAAGGGAGTTCCAGCATGAGTCGCGAAGCCGTCCTCGTGGACGCCGATTGGGTCGAGGCCCATCTTTCTGACCCCAACATCGTGCTCGTCGAGGTCGACGAGGACGTTTCCGCCTACGACAAGGGCCACATCAGTGGCGCCGTCCGGATCGACTGGAAGGCCGACCTGCAAGACCCGGTGCGCCGTGACTTCGTCGACAAGGCCGGCTTCGAGAAGCTGCTGTCGTCGCGCGGCATCGGCAACGACGACACCGTGATCCTGTACGGCGGCAACAACAACTGGTTCGCGGCCTACGCGTACTGGTACTTCAAGCTCTACGGCCACGAGAACATCAAGTTGCTCGATGGCGGCCGCAAGAAGTGGGAGCTCGACAGTCGCGAACTCACGACCGACACCGTCGACCGCCCGGCCACGAACTACACGGCCAAGGACGTCGACACCTCGATCCGTGCCTTCCGCGACGACGCGCTTGCGGCGATCGGCAAGCTCAACCTGGTCGACGTCCGCTCGCCTGATGAGTTCTCGGGCAAGCTGCTCGCACCGGCGCACCTTCCGCAGGAGCAGTCGCAGCGCGGCGGCCACATCCCGACGGCCAAGAACATCCCGTGGAGCAAGGCCGCGAACGACGACGGCACGTTCAGGTCGGACGACGAGCTGCGCGACGCTCTACGGCGACGCGGGCGTCGATTTCGGCAAGGACACCATCGCGTACTGCCGCATCGGCGAGCGCTCGGCGCACACGTGGTTTGTGCTGCACGAGATCCTCGACCAGCCGAACGTGAAGAACTACGACGGGTCCTGGACCGAGTACGGCTCGCTCGTCGGCGTGCCGATCGAGCTCGGGGCTGGTGCCTGATGTGCGGAGCGGTCGCCGGCGGTTTGCCGGCCGGAGTCAACGCCGGCAAGGAGGCCGTCATCCAGGGAGTCGTGCGCCGCGGTGGCGAGCCTGTGGTGGGCTATGTGCGGTTGCTCGACGGCGGCGGCGAGTTCACCGCTGAGGTGCCGACATCGGCGACCGGTGAGTTCCGGTTCTTCGCGGCGCCCGGCACCTGGACGGTGCGGGCGCTGGTACCTGGCGGCACCGCCGATCGCACCGTCGACGCCGCCATCGGCGAGGTAGCCGAAGCCGACGTCTCAGTCGGCTAGCTCGTGCTCCCGCTGCGACGTCGGTCGTGGCGGGTTAGGGTTTTCGCATGAGTTCAGGTGACCTCGCCTCGGCGTTCGAACAGCCATTCATTCCGGACGCCGCGGTGCCGGCGCTGCATCCGGCGCTCGAGCCGTTTGCCTTCCTGCTCGGCACCTGGCGCGGGGTTGGAGTCGGCGGATACCCGACGATCGAGTCGTTTCGCTTCGGCCAGGAAATCGTCTTCGGCCACGCTGGCAAGCCGGTGCTGACCTACGCCAGCCGCAGTTGGGTGCTCGACGACGACGGCAACGTGCTGCGCCCGGGCGCCGGCGAGTCGGGCTACTGGCGGGTCGATGCCGCGGGCGAACTCGAGGTGGTGCTCGCCCATGCCATCGGGGTTGTCGAGGTGTGGATCGGAACCATCGCGTTCGGCCGGATCGAGTTGACCACCGACGTCGTCGCGCGCACGGCGTCGGCGAAGGAAGTCACCGCCGGCCGCCGGCTCTACGGCATGGTCGACGGCGACCTGCTCTACGCCTACGACATGGCCGCGGTCGGCCAGCCACTAGGCCCGCACCTGTCGGCCCGCCTCGCGTTGGTCGTCTGACTCCTCACGTGATCCCGGGGTGCTCGCTGGGCCTACTCCCCACGTGACTCCTCACAAATTCACGCTGCCACCGCGAAATTTGCTGAATTTGTGAGGAGTCGCGGGGGATCGGCCCGGTAATCGGCGGCGCGGGGCTAGCGGGGCGTCCGGCCGAGGAGCCCGATCAACTGATCGAGCGGCGGAGCATCGTCGGGTACCTCGACGATGTCGCCGAACGACTTGTCGGGGCCGCGGTACTCGGGCTTCAGGTTCGCCAGCGCCGCCTCCTTTGCGGCTGCGATTGAGCGCTCCGAGAACGGCGTCGGCTGGCCGGTCGCCTTGGCGAGGTCCCAGCCGTGTCCGATTTCCTCCATCAGGATGATCCCGAAGGTCATCGTCCCCGGCGACGGTCCGTTGCCGAGGTCGATGTCGTGGTCGGCAGCCCCGCTGTGAAACGCGTCGGCGAGCCGCTTGGCCGCCGCCTCGTACTCACTCGCGGGGTCGTCGCCGACCTTGAAGGTAGCCGGGTCGTTCTCAGGCTTCTGCCCGTTCGCGCCGTCAGCGAAGATCCCGACCCAGGCGACGATGTGGTTCACCATCGTGCCGACGTTGTAGTCGGGACACGGTGTCGGCAGTTCGTACTGCGAAGGGCGGACGCCGGCCAGGATCGCGCCGGTCGTGTGCAGGGCGTCGTCAAGAGCTTGGGTATCGACCATAGGCACAGTATCCCCCGAAATCATGGGTCGACCCCCGGTTAGCTCCGCTCAGTGCCACCTAACGGAAGGCAGAGCCCAGCGGGCCGACTGGACGATGTTCGGCGACCGGGGGTCGGGTGAAGCTGTCGTGGATTGCACGGCACGTCCGAAAGGGACGGCGGCTAGCTGACAGCCACCTCACGCGTCCGAGTACTACACATTCTGCGGACCACCTCCTCTCTCGTGTACCAACAAACGTAATCGCCGCGCGCGCGTCCGGCAATCACCTTTCCGGAGGGCGGGCATCGGTCGGGCGACACCTTGAGAACGCGGAGTCAGCGTGAGCGCAGTAACGCAGCGCGCGCAGTTGCGCGGCATCTATCACCCCATCGGCGGGTCAGCGACGCCATTCGGATGCCGATCATCTAAATCGTGAGCACATTGACGGAACACACAGACGACGCCGCTATGCAGTTGCTGGCCGAAGGGCTGCCGCTGTCGCTGCTGTGGGACCTCGCAGACCCGGCGGGACCCGACAGCGCTGACCTGCTCGCACACGAGGGCGGAATCAGTTTGATCGCACCGCCTACGGGAGTAGCTTCGGCCAGCTAGATCGCGCGCCAGGTGCGCCGACGGCGGCCCACCTACACTGGTAGCTGTGGGAGCAGCGTTGGATGGTGCGGTGATGACCGACGGCGGAATCGACGCCGGCGTCGCCGCGCATTACGGTGATCCACTCCGCGAACAGCGGCAGCTCGCAGCGGGCAATGGATTCGTGGATCTTTCCCATCGCGCGATCGTCCGCATCAGTGGCGCCGATCGCTTGCGATGGCTGAACGACCTTTCGACGCAGCGTCTCGACCGGCTCACCCCTGGAGCCGGTTCTGAGACGTTGATCCTGAGCCCGCAAGGTCACGTCGAACATCATCTGCAACTGGTCGACGACGGCGATGCGGTGTGGGCGCACGTCGAGCCCAATGAGGCCGACGACCTCGTGCGCATTCCTCAACTCGATGCGGTTCATGTTGCGCGTCGAGGTCGACGACGTCACCGCAGACTTTGCCTTGGTCTGGGAGCCGACTGCGCGAGCCGCATCCGACGTTGCGTAAGTCGGGTCGATCCGCAGGTCGATGCCGTTGCGGGCCGCCAAGTTTTCGTGCCGCGCGCGCAGATCTGCCCAGCGTACGCGTCGTCCGACGATCGAACCGGACCACCCGCTGGCGTTCTGGCGCTCGAGGCCTTGCGCGTTGAAGCGGGGCGCCCGCGGTTCGGCATCGACACTGACCACCGCACGATCCCGCACGAGATGGGCTGGATCGGGTCGGCCGTGCAGCTCGACAAGGGTTGCTACCGCGGCCAAGAAACCGTTGCCCGCGTGGCAAATCTCGGTCGGCCGCCTCGTCGGTTGGTGCGTCTGCACCTCGACGGCAGTGCCCGCGAAAACCTGCCGATGCATGGCACCGCAGTGTTCGGCGAGGCCGGCGAAATCGGTCGGGTGACGACGTCCGCCTATCACTATGAGCTCGGGCCGATCGCGCTCGCCGTGGTCAAATACGCAACGCCGGACGACGCGTTGCTGACCGTCGGCACGGACGATCTCGTGGTGTCAGCGACGATGGATCCGGTCGTGGCGCGCGATGAATCGCCGCGCCCCGGTCAGGTTGCGCGCGCCGCATTTCGACTGAAGTAGAGAGTCAGTCATCGGTTCGGAAGCGGCGTGCGAACTAGCGGCCGAAGAGTCCGCGCTTCTTCTTCTGCGCAGCACTTGTGGTGATGGGTCGTGGCGCACTAGGACCGGCAGCGGCTGGTCCCGGGCGCGGGCCAGTCGGCGCCGGCGGTTCGTCTTCGAAGCCGAGACTCGACAGTTCGCGTAGGAGCGATGCGGTGTCGGCGAGGTCGCGCTGAGCTACCGGTGCCGGCATTGGTTCGTACTCCGCTGCTTGGTCAGCCGCAGGTGTTTCGTCGGTTGACTCGAGCGTGGTTGCGCCGTTGCGACTGAAGTCCGAGAGCATCGCGTTCGCCGAGGCAAACTGTCGCGGGTCTGCGGTCGGTGCTGAGGCGTGCGCCATCATCTGGTTGACGGCTTCGATGCGTTCCGATTCGGCGCGTTCGGCGGCCAGGCGGGCGGCTTCCTCCGTCGCGAGCGCCGCGGCTTGTTCGGCGGCTTGGTCCGCGGCCGCTTGGGCCGCCGCGAATTGTGCCCGGGCCTCACGAGCGGCGTTTTCGTTGTCCTCGTCCGTACGCGCCAGCTCTTCGGCGGCCATGCGTGCCGCGTGTTCTTCAGCCGCAAGGCGGGCGGCTTCTTCGGCGGCGATCCGCTCCGCTTCGAGACGTGCAGCCTCCGCTTCGGCCGCGATGCGGGCCGCTTCTTCCTCAGCCGCGATGCGCGCAGTCGCTTCTTCCTCAGCAGCAATGCGCTGCTGCGGGCGCGCTGCTTCTTCAGCGGCGAGGCGCGCTGCTTCTTCCTCGGCCGCGATCCGCTCGGCTTCTACTCGTTCGGCTTCGAGACGCGCAGCCTCCTCTTCGGCTGCGATGCGGGCGTTGCTTCTTCAGCGGCGATGCGCGCTGCTTCTTCTTCGGCCGCGATCCGCTCGGCTTCTACGCGTTCGGCTTCGAGACGCGCAGCCTCCTCTTCGGCTGCGATGCGGGCTGCTTCTTCAGCGGCGATGCGCGCGGCTTCTTCTTCGGCCGCGATCGCGTTCTGCTTCGAGGCGCGCGGCTTCTTCTTCGGCGGCGATGCGTTCTGCTTCGAGGCGCGCGGCCTCTTCTTCAGCGGCGATGCGTTCTGCTTCGAGGCGCGCGGCTTCTTCTTCGGCGGCGATGCGGGCGGCTTCTTCTTCGGCGGCGACGCGCGCTTCTTCTTCGGCCGCGATTCGGGCTGCTTCTTCTTCGGCGGCGATGCGCGCGGCTTCTTCTTCGGCCGCGATGCGTTCTGCTTCGAGGCGCGCGGCTTCTTCTTCGGCGGCGATGCGTTCTGCTTCGAGGCGCGCGGCTTCTTCTTCGGCGGCGATGCGTTCTGCTTCGAGGCGCGCTGCTTCTTCTTCGGCCGCGATGCGTTCGGCTTCGAGGCGCGCAGCTTCTTCTTCAGCGGCAAGCGCGCGCTGCTTCTTCGGCTGCGAGGCGCGCGGCTTCTTCTTCGGCCGCGATCCGCTCGGCTTCGAGGCGCGCGGCCTCTTCCTCAGCGGCGATGCGGGCGGCTTCTTCTTCAGCGGCAATGCGCTCTGCTTCCTTCGGCTTCGAGGCGCGCGGCTTCCTCTTCAGCCGCGACTCGTTCTGCTTCGCGGCGTTGGGCCTCGGCACGTGCCGCTCCGCGGCGCGCTTCCAGGTCGACTACCTGAGCGATGTGGCCGACCTTGGACGTGTCCTTCGTGATGTTGTGCATCGCTTCGGCCTCGGCGTGCGCAGCAGCGAGCTCGGCTGCTGCTGCCTGCCGGAGCCGATCGCGGCGCAGCTGCTCCTCGCTGAACTCGTCGGGCGCGGATGCGATCTTCGGCGCCGGCACGCAACCGGATCTCGTCGGGAACGTGGAACGGATCGACGAACGCAGTTCCCAGACTCTTTGCGCGGGCCGAGTGCTCTGCGTCAGCGCCTCCGACACCTGCGGCCAACGTCGGATGCGCCTTCGTCGCTCGGCGCTCCGAGCCACATCCCACTCGTGCAGTTCTTCGATGCTGAACGGCTGTCGACGTCGCGTGCGCGGGCGCCTCTCGACCGCGGTGTCCTTGCCGCTCAAGGCAAAGGCGGCCGCGAGCGCGGCAGTGCGCGGCAGCAGGTCGTTCGCGGGAGTCGTCGTCGTCCGTCAGACTCGTCGTCCGACTGGTCGTCGTCGTCACCATCGTCGTCCGAGGCCGGTGCGGCATCGTCGTCCGATTCGAAGTCGTCGTCCACCGGGTCGCCGTCCGGCCCGATGTCCTCTTCGACGTCGACCAGACCGGCTTCGACCAGGGCGCGCACGACCGTGCCCGCCTCGAACAGCGTGAAGCCGCATTCGCGGGCGAGATCGGCGATGCTGCGCTCGCCGTCGATCTTGCACAGCAGCGACCACGTGTCGGAGTCGAGCGTGACGTCGGCCTCACCGCCGCGAGCGGCGAGCATCGGCACGGCGTTCGGCCCGTGCACGGCGCTGACGATGTCCGTCCCACGTCTCCTTCCGGCGGCGCACCTCGGTCGAGCAACTGATCAAGCGGCGTCGGCGGAGCGACGTCCTCGCGGGTCTTTTCGGCTTTGCGGAAACGCCAGCGACCCGACGTCCAGGCCATGAGGTCGGTGAATCCGTCGCGCACCTGCTCTTGCACGAAAGCCTCGACGACGTCTTGTTCGACGAAGCCGAGGTGCACGAGCAGTTCGCCGAGGCGCCAGCCCTTGCAGTTCGGTGCGCTGCGCCTCGAGCGCCTCGGCCAGGTTTTCGGGCACCAAGACGTTGCTCGAGATGAGTCGAGCGCCGAGCTGCGGACGCTGGCCCGGCACCGAGACGGCGTAGATCAGCCCGACTTGAGGTAGATCAGAGCCTCGCTGCCCTCGTCGTCAACGACGTGCAGGCAGCCAGTAGCCGCCTCGTCGGCGAGCGCGGCGAGGGCGATTTCGATGGGGGTGGTCGTCAGGTCGCCTTTGAGCACGGGCGACCTCCCACCTTCGGTTTGCACCCGGCGGTTGGCGAGCCGGGCATGTGGACGCAAGGGGCTACAACCTTGCTCCATTTGCCATCGGCAGTTGAGGCGGGCGCATTGAGCCATCCGGACGAACATCCACGCGGCCATTGCCACGATCGACGGTTCGTCCCGCGGTGTCTCGGACGGCACGCGTCGGCGTCTCGGATTGGTATCGGTTCATCCCACGTCGTCCCCTGGCATGACACCATGGACTGGAGCCAGATCCATGACCGATGGAGGCAGCAGGTGCCCGACGACCGTAACGGTGAGCCGGCGGGCGACCGACGCGCCGTGGGAACCGCCGCATCGACCGCGTGCTTTCCGAGCGCTACCTCGACGGATTGAGCGGTCTGCCGCTGGCCGAAGTGCGGGAGCTTCGCGACGACGCCGAGCAAGAAGAGGCCGATTTGTCCTATCTTCGCCGGCTTTTGCAGGGCCGGGTCGACATCATCAAGGCCGAGCTCGCCCGACGCCGCGGCGAGCTGGGCGAATCGGGCAGCATCATCGACCAGCTGCCGCACATCCTGGCCGACGAGCGCTCGCCCGCCCGCGGCCTCGGCCGCTACACCTCGGTCGAGCCGTCGCGCGTCGACGAGCACCGCCGGTTGGTCGAGCGGCTGGTCGGCGACTCCGACCTGTCTGCCCTCGCCGGCCGCACCGCCGACCAGCTGGAAGAGACCCTCGTCCGCTTCGGCGACCACGAGCGCGCGATTTCCGAGCAACGCCGACGCCGTCCAGATCGTGTGGCCGACGCCTGCGCTCACGAGATCACCCGCCGGTACCGCGAGGGCGAGGCCGACGTCACGGCGCTGCTGCCCAGCGAGACCTGAGCGCGCTACCGAACCGCCGCACGCGCTACCCGGCCGGGCAGACCGTGCCGACGGCGGGCAGCGTCAGGTCGAGCAGGTAGCGGTCGACGTCCGTCGTGATGCACGACGTCTTGGGGTAGGCGGTGTGCCCGTCGCCCTGCCACACCAGCAGCCGGCCCGACCCGAGCAGCTGCGCGAGATGTTGCGCACCCGAGATCGGCGTCGCCGGGTCGCCGGTCGTGCCGATCACCAAGATCGGGCGCGCTGTGGTGGTCGGCCACGACGATCGGCTGATCGGGCGGCGCCTTCCACAGACTGCAAAAGCCCAGGCTGGACGCCGCCGAGCCGCCGAAGAGCGGATCGATGGCCCGCCATTGCGGCTCCAGCGCACGAGCCTGCGCGACCGTCGGCCGCTGCGGTCGTGTCGGCGCAACCAATCGCCGCGTTCGCATCTTCGATGTTGCTGTAGGTGCCGTCGGCTGCGCGCTCGTTGTACTGGTCGTCGAGCGCGAGAATGCCCGCCGCGTCGCCGTGGATGCGTCGACCAGAGCCGTCGTCAGCGTCGGCCACTGGCTTTGGTCGTACAGCGCAGAGATCACGCCGAGCAGGACGGCGCCGTCGCCGGCGGCGCGTTTGTCGCTGGCGTTGCCGCTCGGAATCGGGTTCGACGCTGCCTTTGCCATCAGGTTCTGCACGAACTTGCGGGGGTCGCTGCCGAGCTTGCAGCTTCGAGCCAACTTGCGTGCAGCTCTGCGCGAAGTGGCTGAACGCCAGCTCGAATCCGCCCGCCTGCGTCTTGTCTTGATCGATCGTGTCGATCGTCGGGTCGACTGCGCCGTCGAGCACGATCGCGCGCACCTTGTCGGGATATGCCGAGGCGTACTCGGCACCGATCAACGTGCCGTACGAGTAACCGAGGTAGGTCAGCTTCGGATCGCCCAGCGTCGCCGCGCAGCGCTTCCATGTCGCGCACCGTTTCGGCGGTCGAGTAGTAGGTCAGATCCGACCCGTAGGCGAGGTAGCACTCGTCTGCGACCTTCGTCGCTTCGGCGATGCTTTGCGGCCCAGGCGGCGTCGGTGGTCGGGTCGGCCGGCTCGGTGAGCTCGGCGTCCTTCTGCTTGTTCGGGATGCAGTTGAGCGGGTGGCTGAGGCCGATGCCGCGCGGATCGAAGCCGACGATGTCGAATCGGTCGAGGATCGCATCGGGCAACTCGTCCACCGCGAGACCGATCGCGGCGTCGACCCCTGAGCCACCTGGGCCGCCAGGGTTGATGACCAACGAACCCAACCGGTTGTGCTGCGTCGCCGCGCGCACCCGAAGCACGGTGATGCTGATCGTCTTGCCCGTCGGCGTCGGCCCAGTTCAGTGGCACCTGCATCACCGCGCGGGCGAACAGAAGCTTGCGCTTGGTGGCGCCGATTTCGCTGTTGAGTTGCTTGGTGAGGTCGGTCCAGGTGAGCGGTCGCGGCCGCCGGCGACGCTGCGGCCGAGTTCGCGCGACCTGCCGAGCTGGCTCGCGGCCGACGCGCGGCGCCGATGCTGGTTCGGACGCAGGTGCTGACGACGCGCTGGTTGCTGGCGGCTGGGCGGTCTTGTGGCCGTGTGCAGCCGACTGACGAGGCTGATCGACACGACGCGCGAGCAGTGCGGCAGCGACGCGGGCACGTGCGGATCGGCGGCGACGCCACGTGTGGACCAGCTGCGGACAAGAGCGTTCTCATTTCGGGCCGACGGCGGAACTGGACCTGTCGAGCGCCAGCCTATGCGCGACCGCTCGAGTCGTGTCGGACTGCGCTAGCCGGCGCGCTTGCAATAGTTAGCGGTCGGAGTGACACTGGAGTCATGGCCCAGAACTTTGACCTCGGCGAGTTCATCCGCGAGCAGCGGCGCACGGCGCAGATTTCGGTGCGGCAGCTCGCGAAGCTGGCCGGCGTTTCGAATCCCTACCTCAGTCAAATCGAGCGCGGTCTGCGTCGCCCGAGCGCCGAGATCATGCAACAGATCGCCAAAGGTTTGCGCATCTCGGCCGAGGCGCTCTACGTGCAGGCCGGCATTCTCGACGAGCGGGTCGTCGGTGGCGCGGTGGTCGATGCCGTCATCGCCGATCCCACGATCACCGAGCGGCAAAAGCACGTGCTGCTCGAGGTGTACGACTCGTTCCGCAAAGAGAACCTGCGTCGGGACGCCGACGACGCGACGGCCGCGGCCGATTCAGACCGATGCCGTCGTCCGCCCCGTACACGTGTACGCGACAACCGAACACAACCCCGCACGCCTCTTCATCGACGCCGCCCCCTGGCATGCGCACGACGATGCGAGCGACCACCACCAAACGAGCGACTACCCCCACACGAGCGACAAACGGGAGACCACGATGAGCCGAGCCGACGACCTGCTGAACAACCTGCAGCGCGCGGTTGGCGACAAGCCGTTCGTGCTGCTGGCTGGCGCCGGTGACCTGGTGTCGGAGAAGCTGCGCGAGCTGCCCGAGGTTGTCAGCGCATGGCAGGCCGAGAACCGCGACTTCCCGATGCGCGCCGCAGGCGCACTGGTCGGTGGCGCGTTTCGCGCCAACCTGAAACTGGGTGAGCTCTACGACGACGTCACACGACGCGGCGAGGACGTCATGACAAAGATGCGCGGCGACACCGTGTATGCCGAAGAAGACGAGCCGTTCGTGCACGAGCCGTATATGCCCGAGCCGGTACGCCCGCCGACGGGCGGCGGCCGAGGAAGAGCCGCGAAAAAGACAACGAAGAAGGTCGCGGCCAAGAAGGTGTCGGCGGCCAAGAAGACCGCCGCGAAGAAGACGACTGCGAAGCGAACCGCAGCTAAGAAAGCCGCCGCGAAGAAGACCACGATCGACTGACCACGCACCTGGCTGATCGGCTGCACATTCTCGGATGGCGAGCGCGCGGTCGTAGCCGATTGGCGTTCTTCACAGCGGTACGAAGTTGCCTAGGGTGTTGTCCATGAGCGACATGACCTACCGGCAACTCGGCGCGTCCGGCCTGACGGTTTCGGCGGTTGGCCTGGGTTGCAATCAGATCGGCCGCAAGCTTGATCTCGACGCGACGCGCACACTCGTCGATGCCGCCATCGATACGGGCATCACGATGTTCGACACAGCCGATGTCTACGGCGGTTATCCGGGTGCGTCCGAAGAGTTGCTTGGTCAAGCGCTCGAAGGCCGACGCGATGCGGTCGTTGTCGCGACGAAATTCGGCATGTCGATGCAGGGCGTGACTTTGCCCGGCCACGAGGCGCGCGGCTCGCGCCGCTACCTCCGCGTGTCGGTCGAGGGATCCCTCCGGCGGCTGCGCACCGACCACATCGACCTGTACCAACTCCACCGCCCCGACCCGCAAACACCGATCGAAGAAACCCTTGAGGCGCTGGACGAACTCGTCCGCGAGGGCAAGGTTCGCTACATCGGTTCGTCCAACTTCGCCGGCTGGCAAATCGTCGACGCGGATTGGGCTGCGCGGGTCGGCGGAACTGCGCGTTTCGTGAGCGCCCAGAATGAGTACAGCCTGCTCGAGCGTGGCATCGAGACCGATGTCGTTCCGGCCGCCGAGCACGTCGGTGTTGGTGTGATTCCTTACTTTCCGCTGTCTCGGGGCCTGCTGACCGGCAAGTACCGCCGAGGAGAGTCTGCCCCCGCCGGCACCCGCCTTGCCGACAGCGCGCACGTACTCGATGACGCCGACTGGGATGTGTTGGAGAGCCTCGAAAAGTTCGCTGAAATGCGGGGGGTCAGTCTGCTCGAGGTCGCGATCGGCGGTCTCGCGGCGCAGCCCGGCGTCGCAAGCGTGATCGCCGGCGCGACCACGCCTGAGCAAGTACGGGCGAACGCCCAAGCGGTGGGGTGGGAACCCGACGCGCTCGATCTGATTGAGCTCGACGACATCACCCGAACAGCACGCGGCGACTAGCCGCGGGCGAGTAGCGTTCGAGTCGTGTTCCAACCACTCACGTCGGTGTTCGGCGTCATCCTGCTCATCGCGCTTGTCATTCAGGTCTATGCGCTTGTTGACGCGTCGACGTGCCCGGCCAGCGCATACCTCGCCGCCGGCAAGCTCACCAAGAACGCGTGGGTGACGATTCTCGCCGTCGCGCTCGTCGTGGTGCTCATGGCCGGCTGGTTCGGCCCGTTCGGGCTGGCCGCGATCGTTGCGACGATCGTCTACTTCGTCGACGTCCGCCCAGCGTTGCGGCGCGCCCGCGGCCGGTAGGTAACGCATCGCCGCCGCTTCCTTAGCCATTGCCATCGCCATCACCCGTGAAGCGCCTCTGATCGAGCGTTCACAGACCGGCAGTGAAGTCGATGTCATCCGGCGAGCTCGCCGGACACACCCAGTGCAGATACGGCTTAGCGAACTCGTCGTGGTACGCGTTGGCGCGTCGCACCATGTCTGCGTACGCCGCCTCGAACGCGGGCGCATCGGCGTCCTTGATGGCGATGCGCACCGGCTCGCAATCGGCGGCGATGTAGCTGTTGATCGCCTCGGCATACTTCGGTCGTGAGAACGCACACAAGCTCAGCTGCTTCACCACCGAACGAAAGAAATACCCTGCCAGCGGCCAATTCCCGGCTTTGCCGGCGAAATACAACCGGTGCATGCGCGGGCCGAGCTCGGCCATCAACCGATCAAGCCCGGGTTGGGTTGCGGCCAGCTCGTCGAGGGTGAGGTCGCGCTTGCCGTTGTTGACGACGTGTTGATGGTCGACGGCGATGTCGGGGCGTGTCGGTCATGACGTTCGGTGCACTTTGTGTTGCGCGGCTTGCGCTAGTGGCCGCACGACGAGCAGATCGACGTTGACATGTGCCGGCCGCGTCGCACACCACGCAATGCAATCGGCAATGTCGTCGGCGGTGAGGGGTTCGGCGACGCCTTCGTACACCTTCGCCGCTCGCTCGGCGTCCCCACGAAATCGCACGACGCTGAACTCCTCGGTGCGCACCATGCCGGGCGCGATCTCGGTCACTCGCACGGGTTGGCCGCAGAGCTCGAGTCGCAGGGTTTCGACGAGCGCAGCGGTCGCGTGCTTGGCCGCCGTGTAGCCGCCGCCGCCTTCGTAGACCACCCGACCTGCGGTCGAGCCCACGACGATCACGTGGCCGGCACCCGAGGCGACCAGTGCGGGCAGCAACGCCTGCGTCACCCGAAGCACGCCGAGCACGTTGCTGTCGTACATCGTCTGCCAGTCGGCCGGGTCGGCCTCGGCGATGGACTCGGCGCCGACTGCGCCACCGGCCGCATTGACGAGGAGCGCGCAGCGTCGGCACCGCGGCGGCGAGTGCGCGCACCGATTCTGCCGACGTGACGTCGAGGACCACCGCCCGCCCACCGATCTCGGCGGCCAGGGCTGAGATTCGATCAGCGCGGCGAGCGGCACACACGACATCGAAGCCCGTCGGCCGCGAGCCGCCGTGCGGTCGCGGCCCCGATCCCGCTGCTCGCGCCGGTGATCACCGCCACGGGTCGGATCGCGTGGTCGGCGCGATGCTCATGGGGGAATCCTCGCATCGGGTCGGGGCAGCTGGCGGGAATGGCCCAGCAGCACGAAGCGTTGGACGATCGTGCCAGGGTTATGTCCGGCGACTCCGACGCCAGGTGCGCCGATGGAAGGACGTTTGTGGCCAAGCTCGCCACTGCATCGCCGCCCGCTGGGTCCCTTGTAACTTCTGGCCGCTTCACGCAGTATCGCGCCTGCAGCGCAAGCCTCCCGTGCGCCGGGTCGCGATGCTGAGCCTGCACACGTCTCCGGTCGAGCAACCAGGCGTCGGCGACGCCGGCGGCATGAACGTCTACGTCATGGAGCTGTCGAGGCGGTTGGCCGCGCAGGGTGTCGAGGTCGACGTCTTCACCCGGGCCACGTCGGGCGACGTCGCCCCGGTCGAGCACATCGCGCCGGGCTTCACCGTGCGCAACGTCGTCGCCGGCCCACTCGAGCCATTGCCGAAAGCCGATCTGCCGTCGCAACTGTGTGCGTTCACGGCCGCGGTGTTGCGCGCCGAGGCGGCGCGCGACGCCGGCTGGTACGACCTCGTGCATTCGCACTACTGGTTGTCGGGCCAGGTCGGGTGGCTGGCGAAAGAGCGATGGGGCGTGCCGCTCGTGCACAGCATGCACACGCTGGCGCGGGTCAAGAATGCGGCGCTCGCGATGGGTGACGCGCCCGAGCCGTCGGCGCGCGCGATCGGCGAAGCACAAGTCGTCGAGGCAGCCGATCGCCTGATCGCCAACACCGAGGCCGAAGCGCGGCAGCTCGTCGACCTGTATGACGCCGATCCCGACGCGATCGCGGTCGTCCCGCCGGGCGTCGACCTTTCGCTCTATCGGCCAGGCTCGACAGTCGGCCGCCCGCGCCCGTCTCGGCCTGCCCGTCGATCGCGATGTTCTGCTTTTTGTCGGTCGGATCCAACCGCTCAAGGCGCCGGATCTGCTGATCCGCGCGCTCGCCGAAATGATCGAGCGCCAGCCGTCGCTGCGCGATCGGTTGATCGCCGTCGTCGTCGGCGGCACCAGCGGCACCGGCACCGCCGACCCGGGTCACCTCGACCGATTGGCCCGCGCAACTCGGCGTCCGCGATGTCGTGCGGTTTGAAACGCCGGCGACCGGCGAGCGGCTCGCCGATTTCTATCGGGCCGCGACGGTGACCGTGGTGCCGTCGTACAGCGAATCGTTCGGACTCGTTGCCCTGGAATCCCAGGCCTGCGGGACGCCGGTGGTGGCGGCACGCGTCGGCGGCCTGGTCACCACCGTGCGCGACGGCGTGTCGGGCCGGTTGGTTGACGGCCATGACCCGGTGCGCTACGGCGAAGTCCTGACAAATCTTTTGGTGGACGACGAGGCACGGAGCGTTCTTTCGGTGGGGGCCAGGCAGCATGCAGAAGCATTTGGCTGGGACCGTACCGTCGGCGGCGTGATCGACGTCTACACCGACGCAGTTCGTGCGGCCGCCCGGAGCGATGGGCTGCCGGTCGCGTTGGTTCGTTAAGCCGACGAGCCGGCTTAGCCGGAGGGGTCGGAATCGTTGCGGCGGACGCCAGATGGAAAGATCGACGCATGCGAACTCTGGTCCTACTGCGGCACGGCGAAAGCGAATGGAACGCCAAGAACCTCTTTACCGGTTGGGTTGACGTCGACCTGTCGGCGAAAGGCGAAGCCGAGGCGGCGAGCGGTGGCCGGTTGCTCGCGGAGCGCGGCGTCCGGCCCGATGTCGTGCACACGTCACTGCTGCGACGCGCGATCCGCACGGCGAACATCGCCCTCGACGTGGCCGACCTGGCGTGGCTGCCGGTGCAACGTTCGTGGCGACTGAACGAACGGCACTACGGGGCGCTGCAAGGCAAGGACAAGAAAGAAACGCTGTCGACCTACGGCGACGAGCAGTTCATGTTGTGGCGCCGCTCGTACGACGTGCCGCCGCCGCCGATTGCCGACGGCGACGAGTTCTCGCAAGCCCGCGACGCGAAATACGCGCAGCTGCCGCCCGAGCTACGACCCTCGACCGAGTGCCTGAAAGACGTCGTGCATCGGATGCTGCCGTACTGGTACGACGCGATCGTTCCTGACCTCGTCGCGGGCAAGACGGTGATCGTGGTCGCCCACGGAAATTCCCTGCGGGCACTGGTAAAACACCTCGACGACATCTCCGACGCCGACATCGCCGGGCTCGACATCCCGACTGGTATTCCGTTCGTGTACCAGCTCGACGACAACCTCAGGCCGACGGCACCGCGCGAGTACCTCGATCCGGCCGCAGCCGAAACTGCGGCGAAGGCAGTCGCGAACCAGGGTCGCTGACCGCGCGTCAGCTCGAGGCGGCCGGTGAAGCGCTGGTCGCCGTGCTTGCTGGCGCCGATGCCGGCGCGGAGGCCGCTGGCGACGCCGGCGCAGATGGCGCAGGTGTCGGTGTTGGCGTGGCCGTCGGCGATGGTGACGGCGGCGGGGCGCTCGGCAAGAACGCTTTACCGACAGCCGTCGCGCTTTGCACCGGCACGAGCAAGCCGAGGACACTGCCGCTGTTGTGGAAGGTCAGGTTCACCAGGACGGATTCACCTTGCTCGAGCGGTGCCACGAGACCGCGCAAGAAGACGGTGATGTGCGCGCTGCCGGGTCCGGTTGCAGTCGCGGCCGGAATGGCCGTCGAACCAACGGGCTGAAGCTGCGTACTCGCCGACGACGGGCTTGCCGGCACCGACCCCGACGCGGCCGCGGTGGTCGGCGCTGCCACCCCGGCGGAAATGAGGCTCTCGGGCTGAGTACTGAAGTTGATGCCGGTGAACTCGAGGTAGGCGTAACCGCCGGCTTTGGCCAAGGTGCCGGCCGGTAACGCGATGATCGCGTCCTCGACGTGGAACGTCGGGCTCACCGTGACCCGCGCCGCTTGCAAGTTGGCGATCGCGTGCCGGGTAGGCGAGGCAAACCCCGTGGCGCAGCCCGCGAGGGTGGCCGACAACGCCGCGGCGGCAATCGCGAGAGTGGCGGGCGAAGCGACACGCATCGTCGTCCGCGTCATGCGGGCGGTGCTGCTGCTCACTGCCTGTCCCTTCGGCTGCTGGTGTGTGCGTAGCCTAACGAGCCCGTTCGACGGCGGCTGTCAGGCCCCAGCGTGCGCGGGTTGCTTCAGTGTGGCCAGCATGGCATCAACGACCGCCGTGTCGGTGACATCGGTCAGCACGTCGTCGACGACGCCGTCCGCGTGTACCGCGACGGCGGTGAAGGCCGCGCGTGCATAGGCGCGCGCCAACGCCGACTGCGGGTCGAGCAATACCCGCACATTCGGACGGTCGACCTTGGCGGCAAGCGAGTCGACCTCAGTGGTCGTGCTCGGTGTGGCGATCAGATCGACCGTCAGGCCGTGGCTGGCCGCGTCGTCGGCCACCCGCGCCAGCGCGCGGTCACAGCGACAGTTGGCCTGCACGAGTGCAAGCAGAGCCGGGCGGACGGCGCGGGCGGAGGTGGTGCCGGTGCTGCCGACCAGGCTGACGTCGGGTACCAAACCCCCGATGGAGCCGGCTGCCGCGGATGGTGCCGCGAGCACGAGTGGTACGGGGGTGGTTGCCTCGCGACGGGCCGGGTGGCCGGGAAAAGCGAGCGTCGCACCAAGCATCGCAACGACGAGCAAGCTGGTGATGACAAGCGGCGCTTGGATCGCACGCGCTCGACTCGGCGAGCCGAGGAAGCGGCGTTGGAGGAAGCGCTTGCGGCGGTCCCACCGTTGCTCACGGCGCCACGCCTCGACGTCGCGGGCGAGTTCGCGCGCATCGTCGGGGACAACCACACGAGGACCGGCGGGGAGCTCGCCCGCCGTGTCGTCCGCCCGGTCGTCCGCCCTGTCGTCCACTGCCCCTATCCACCTGCTCAGTATGTGCGCGTGCCTGCGACGACGGGCGGGCCGGGCATAACGCGGGCCCGTTGTCAAGCCCTCCAACGCGGCGCAGTCGATCATGAGGGTGGCACGAATATGGCTCTGACCTGCGCAGATGTGGTCGACCGAGCCTCCCGCGCGGCCTCGTCGCGTGGTAAGCTCGACGCAGCGGAAGGGACTTGTGCCACATGTCGTTCAACGTTGGCGAGACAGTTGTTTACCCCCATCACGGGGCTGCACTGATCGAAGCCATTGAGAGTCGCGTGATCAACGGCGAGGAACGTATGTACCTCGTGTTGAAGGTCGCCCAAGGCGACCTGACGGTTCGAGTTCCTGCCGACAACGCCGAGTTCGTGGGCGTTCGCGATGTGGTCGGCCAAGAGGGCCTTGACCGCGTGTTCGAAGTGCTTCGCGCGCCGCACACCGAAGAGCCGACCAACTGGTCGCGTCGCTACAAGGCCAACCTCGAAAAGTTGGCCTCAGGTGACGTCAACAAGGTGGCCGAGGTCGTGCGTGATTTGTGGCGCCGCGATCGTGAGCGTGGCCTGTCCGCCGGCGAGAAGCGCATGCTGGCGAAGGCCCGGCAGATCCTGGTCAGCGAGCTGGCGCTCGCGGAGGGCACGAACGAAGACAAGGCCGAAGCGATCCTCGACGAGGTCCTCGCCTCCTAGCATGACACCCCGCCGGTCTCGGAGTGATCTCATGACCGTCAAGAATCGCACGCCCGAGCGGGGTGGTTGATGTGCTGCGGCTGCTCGTCGTCGCCTTCTTTGCCGGCCTCGGGTACGAAGTCTCTCGGCACATTCATTCGGGCGTCGTTCGCGCTCGGCCCGCTCAACGGCGTCACTGTCGGCGTCATCCTCGGCTCGGGCCTTGGCTACGTGCTTGGCGGCGTGCTCGGCCGCACCACCGTCACGGTCGTCAATCGCACCGAGCACAGCCTGCGGCAGGCTTCCGCAGAAGAACTCGTAGCGGGATCGTTCGGCGGCGTCATCGGCGTGATCGTCGGCGCGGGCGTCGATGTGGTGGATTTTCCTTCTGCTGCAGCCCTTTCTTGCGTTCCCGCATCTTCGGCTTCGTGGTCCTGGTGATCGGGTATCTCGGCTACCGACTCGGCGGCAGTCGGCGCGAGGAGATGCTGGGCCTGTTCGCCAGCCGCGCGGGTATGGGTCCGCAGACCACAAGCGACGTCGAACTTGCCGCGCATCGTCGACACCTCGGTCGCAGTTGACGGGCGCATCCTCGGCGTCGTGCGCGCCGGCTTCTTGCACGGCCAGCTGTTGGTCCCCGCACCGGTGTTGGCCGAGCTTCAGGGTCTGGCGGACGCAGGTGACGACACGCAAACGATCACGCGGACGCCGAGGGCTCGCAGACGCTCGAAGCGTTGAAGCGCGAACCGGGCATCACTGTCGAAGTACTCGACGACGAGATTCCTGCCGTTGCCGAGGTCGACGCCAAGTTGGTGCGCATCTGCCTCGATCGCGGCCTGCCGTTGTTGACCCTCGACTCGAACCTGGCGAAGGCGGCCGGTCTGGCCGGCGTCCATGTCATGAGTTTGCACGCGCTGGGCCTTGCGATGCGTCCGCCGGTTGCTGCGGGTGACGATATTTCCGTGCTGTTGTTGCGTGCTGGCAAGGAGCCCGGCCAAGCCGTTGGGTATCTCGACGACGGCACGATGGTGGTGGCGGAGCGGTCGCGCGACAACGTAGGTGACGAGATCGTCGTGCGGGTCACCAGCGTGCTCACGACGGCAAACGGTCGCATGGTGTTCGGTCAACCGGCCGACATGCCGCTGCAACAGCACGCGCATGCTCCGGTCGAACGCACGACCGGCCGGCCGACGTGAGTGTCGCCGTCATCATCGCCGCCGCTGGCAGCGGCGAGCGGCTTGGTGCTGGTGCGCCCAAAGCGCTGCGCCCGATCGGTGGCATACCGATGCTCGTGCACGCAGTGCGCGAAATGGCGCAGGCGAAATTGGTCGACCTGGTCGTGGTCGCAGTGCCGATCGGTACGGTTGACGCCGTCATTGACCTGTTGCGCGATCACGTTGGCGCAGCAGGCACATGGCAGGTGATCGAGGGCGCAAGCAGCCGGCAACAGTCGGTGGCGAACGCGCTCGACGCGTTGCCCCCCGACGTCGACGTGGTGCTGGTGCACGACGCCGCCCGCCCACTCGCACCGAGCGCACTCGCTGACGCGGTCGCGCGCGCAGTGTTGATGGGCCACGGAGCAGTGGTGCCGGCAGTCGCGATGACCGACACCGTCAAGCGGGTGCATGACGGCCGTTCCGATTCACCCGAGACGGTGATCGAAACGGTTTCGCGGATTCATCTGCGTTGCGTGCAGACACCGCAAGGTTTCGAACGCGGCGTGCTGGTCAAAGCGCACGCAGCAACAAGCGTGGACGACGAGGGTGCGGTCACCGATGACGCCGGGCTGGTCGAACGGCTCGGCCTGCCGGTGGTTGTGGTGCCCGGATCTGACCTCGCTTTCAAAATCACCCGACCGTTCGACCTCAACGTTGCCGAGGCCGTCTTGGCCGCGCGACTCGACGCCTCAATGGCTGACCGGGTGGCCGATGATGTCGGCTGAGGAGAGCAGTGGCGCGCTGCCGCGCGTCGGGATCGGGGTCGACGTCCACCCGTTCGAGCCTGGCCGCGCACTTGTGGGTGGCTGGGCTGCATTGGCCAGGCGATGTCGGGTTGGCAGGGCACTCCGACGGCGACGTGGTCGCGCATGCGTGTTGCGATGCGTTGTTTTCGGCGGCCGGATTAGGAGATCTCGGCAGTCAGTTTGGTACCGATGATCCAGCGTGGGCGGGTGCGTCGGGTGTTGCGCTGATGTCGGAGGCGGCGACTCGACTGCACGACCGTGGGTTCGGCATCGGCAACGTCGCCGTGCAGGTCATCGGCAATGTGCCGCGGCTCGGGCCGCGACGAGACGAGGCACAGGCCGTGCTGTCGGCTGCTGTTGGTGCCGCCGTATCGGTGTCAGCGACGACGACCGACCGGCTCGGTTTGACCGGTCGCGGCGAAGGCTTGGCCGCAATGGCAACCGCGCTCATCTACCCGCGCTGAGTCGGCCCTCCACCTGCCCAACCGGCGATGATCATGCACAAAATTGGTAGCCCGACCGACGGTCGCTACCAATTTCGTGCATGATCACGGACGACGTGCGGGCGATTTGGCTGATCGAACTCAGCCGGCCGC
The DNA here is from genome assembly GCA_963836475.1 of uncultured Actinomycetes bacterium. Lineage (GTDB taxonomy): Bacteria > Actinomycetota > Actinomycetes > Acidothermales > Acidothermaceae > PALSA-607. Next base: position 72,964 of record CAWIJQ010000001.1, on the reverse strand, counting down.
GCACTAGTCTTGCCGGGTGGATCTGCGCCTGTATGACACCGCCAGCCGGTCGACGCGTGAGTTCGTGCCGATCGAGCCGGGCCGGGTGTCGCTATATCTGTGCGGCGCGACCGTGCAGGCACCACCACACATCGGTCACGTGCGCTCGGCGGTGGCTTTCGACGTCCTGATTCGTTGGCTTTCGGCGAACGGATACGACGTCACCTTGTGCCGCAACGTCACCGACATCGACGACAAGATTCTCAACGTTGCGGCGGCCACCGGGGTGCCGTGGTGGGCGGTGGCCGAGCGGCATCAGCGGTTGTTCGACGAGGCGTATGCGGCGCTGGGGTGCTTGCCGCCGACCGTTGCAGCCGCGCGCGACCGGGCACGTGCCCGAGATGATCGTGTTGATGCGCCGACTGATCGACGCCGGCCATGCGTACGCCGTCGATGGCGACGTGTATTTCTCGGTGCGCTCGTTCGCCGCGTATGGCGCGTTGTCGGGACAAGATCCGTCGAACTTGCAGCAGGGTGAGACCGACGTCGAGACCAAGCGCGACCCGTTCGACTTCGCGCTCTGGAAGAGCGCGAAACCCGGTGAGCCGTCGTGGGAAACGCCGTGGGGTAGCGGTCGTCCGGGCTGGCATCTCGAGTGCTCGGCGATGGCAACGAAGTATCTCGGTGCGCACGTTCGACATTCACGGCGGCGGACTCGATCTGGTGTTCCCGCATCACGAGAACGAGCAGGCGCAATCGCGTGCGGCTGGTGATGGGTTCGCCAACTATCTGGATGCACAACGGCCTGGTGACATTGGGCGGCGACAAGATGAGCAAGTCGCTCGGCAACACGTTGTCGGTCGGTGACTTGCTCGAGTTGGTGCGGCCGGTCGAACTGCAGCTACTTCCTGGTCGCGCCGCACTATCGCTCGAGTGTCGACTTCACTGCAGGAGCTGCGTCGAGAAGCGGCGACCGCGTATCGCCGCATCGAAGGTTTCGTGATTCGCGCGCAGTGAGTTGGCGTGGGATTCGGAGGCGCCCGACGCGGCGTCGTTCCCGCCGACCTTTGTCGACGCGATGAACGACGACGTCGGCGTGCCGCAAGCTCTGGCGGTGCTGCACAACGACCGTGCGCGACGGCAACGCTGCACTCGCTGCGGGCGACAAGGTGCGCGTCGTTGCGCATGCCTGCGGCATGTCAACGCGATGCTCGCCGTGCTCGGGCTCGAGTCGGACGCCGGATCAGCTGCGGCTGGTGGCGAGCGGCGAATTGCGCGCCGTGATCGACGGTCTGGTGGCGCTCGCGCTCGAGCAGCGCACCGCCGCTCGTGAGCGCAAGGACTACGCGGCGGCCGACGCGATTCGCGATCAGCTGGCTGCGAGCAGGCATCATCGTGGAAGACACCGCCGCGGGAGCCCGCTGGCAACTGCGGAGGGATTGACGTTCATGGCAGGTGGAAAGCGCGGCGGCCAAGGCGGTCGCGGCGCAAAAGCCGGGCTCGCATCGCAAGGGTTCGCGTCGATCGGCTCGGGCGGCCAGAAGCGCAGAGCGTCTCGAAGGTCGCGGACCGACGCCGCCGGCCGAAGAACGCAAAGGTCATCCGGCGCAGCGGCGGGCCAAGCGGGCCGATGCGCCGACCGGTCGCCGTGGTCGCGGCGCCGGCTGACAGCGCGCCGACGCGGCCGCAGCGACAGTCAGGCGCCCGCGGGCGGCACGAAGCCGGCGCGGCGCCGCAGCTGGTCGGTCGTCGCTGGCTAGTTCTCGGCGACGACCCGCAGCGGGCGGACGGCCGTCAACCGCTCGGCGTCCGACTCGAACGACGCGGCCCGACGCCGATGCGCCGGAGATCGTCGCCGGCCGCAACCCGGTGGTCGAGGCATTGCGCGCGGGGATTCCGGCGAGCGCGCTGTACGTCGCGAACGGCGTCGAGGTCGACGAGCGCGTGCGCGAGGCGGTCAAGCTGGCGAACGAGTTGCGCATTCCGCTGCTCGATGCCGAGCGGGTCGAGCTCGACCGGTACGCGCAGGGCGCCGTCCATCAGGGTTTGGTTTTGCAGGTGCCGCCGTTCGACTACGTGCATCCCGACGAGCTGCTCGACCGTGCGTTTTCGGCGGGCGTGCCGTTGCTGGTTGCGCTTGATGGGGTGACCGATCCGCGCAATCTCGGTGCGGTCGTGCGGTCGGTCGGTGCGTTCGGCGGACACGGCGTGCTGGTGCCCGAACGGCGATCGGCCGGCATGACGGCGGGTGCGTGGAAAGCGTCGGCGGGTGCGGCCGCGCGGGTGCCGGTAGCGCGCGCGACGAACCTCACCCGCGCACTGACGTCGTATGCCGAACGCGGCGTGCTCGTCGTGGGCTTGGCGGGCAGGGCTCGCTCGATCTGATGACCTCGAAGCCGCGACCGAGCCGCTGGTCTTGGTGATCGGGTCGGAGGGCAAGGGACTTGTCGCGGTTGGTGCAAGAGCGATGCGACCTCGTCGTGCGCATTCCGATCACGTCGGCGACCGAATCGTTGAACGCATCGGTTGCCGCGGGTGTTGCGCTGTATGAAGTCGCGCGACGTCGGGGGGTTCGCTGAGCTTGCTCGGCTTTCGGTGCTACGCAGTCGGTGCTAGCTGCTGGCGCGGGTGCCGCACCGAGCACGGCGCGTTCGTCTGGCCGGAACTTCGAGCACGTTTCGACGTACGACTTCGTCGCGGCGTCCATGCCGACGTCGTGGCCGGCGGCTTCGGACAGAAACCACCGATGTACCAGCACTTCGTGGAAGATCTCGGCGGCGTCGAGTCGGCCGCGTAGCTGCCGGCGGAATCTGGTCGAGCACGGGCTCGAAGACGTCGGTGACCCAGTGCCGCGCAACGGTTTCTTCGTCGACGTCGGTGCCGGGCATCACGGCGGCCGCGCGGTAGCTGTCGAGGTCGTTGAGCAGTCGCCGGGCTTGGTTTTCTTCGACGTTGAGGCCGGTGAGTTGCGACAGCCGGCGCTGGTGGTGGCCGGCCTCGACGACTTGCGTGCTGCAGTTGCAGGCGGGTACCGCCGGGCTCATCGATCAGTTGCATTTCGCCGACGTCGTAACCCAAATCGTTGAGCGTTTGCAGGCGATGTTCGATGCGCCACCACTCGTTCGGGTCGACGTATTCGGCGCGGGTGAGTTCGGTCCAGAGCGCTTCGTAGCGCGAGATCACGCTGTCGGCGACGTCGGTGGCCTCGACTCTTTCGGACAGCAGGCTCGCCGCCTCGAGGTCGAGAAGTTCGCCGGCGATGTTGACCGACGCGATGTCGAGGTCTTGCGCACGTTGCCCGTCGGAGAGTGTGGTGTGCAGCTCGCCGGTTTCGGCGTCGACGAGGTAGGCCGCGAATGCACCGGCATCGCGCCGGAAAAGCGTGTTCGACAGCGAGCAGTCTTTCCAGGCGAAGCCGACGAGATGCAGACGTACGAGTAGTTGCGCGAGTGCGTCGAGCAGTTTGTCGGCGAGCTCGGGGTCGAGCCGGCGCGAGAACAGTGCGCGGTACGGCAGCGAGTAGCGCAGGTGCTTGGTCACGAGGGCCGCGTCGAGTTGCTCGCCGTCGTCGTCGACCCGCTCGATCACGACACCACGAGCGCGGACGACGGGCAGCTCGCGCTTGCGCGAGTTCGCGGAGCAGGCGGTACTCGCGCTCGGCGACGTGCTGGGGCAGCTCCTTGATCGCGTAGACCGTGCCGGACACGCGGACGAAGCGCACGACGTGGCGCGAGATGCCGCGCGGCAGCGAGACCAGCCGGTCGGCGGGCCAGCGGTCGAGCGGGGTCGACCAGGGCAGCGCGAGGAGTTCAGCTGGGGTCGGCCGTCGAGGCGAACTGCAAGCGCACGCCTCTACTGTCACACGCGCGGCGCTACGATCGGTCAGCGGTCCCGCCGGTGTGGCGCAATCTGGCAGCGCACCCGACTTGTAATCGGGAGGTTAGGGGTTCAATTCCCCTCGCCGGCTCTTAGGTGAATTTCTTGAGGCGTCCGATGCGCCGTCGCTCTTTCGGCTGGTGCGTTTGGCGCGGCCCGACCATCCGCCACCAGCTGGCCATCGGGATATCAGCCAGAGCTACCTGACGAGCTAGCATTTGGCCATGGTTGGGGCCGAAATCTATAGACCCGAACAGTGGTCAGATTTCTTCATTCTGGTTGGAACGGGCGCAGTCACGCTGACGGGTCTGGTCTTCGTGGCCATGGCACTCAACCTCAAAGCAGTTGCTGTCGACGCAACGCATCGCAACCGGGCCATCAACACACTTGCCGGCTTGGCACTGGTCTTCATGCGTTGCGCACTGGCGCTTATGGGCGCTCAAAACCGTCACTCGATTGGCGCAGAACTATTTCTTGTTGCTGGTCTCTCAATGGCCATATTTTGGAGGGGCTACAGCAAAGCCATCAAGATGAGCGACGGGCTAAGGGTCTCTCGCATCGTTGGCGGAAGCCTCGTGCACTTGACTGAGATGACCGGGGCCGCGCTCTTCTTCTTCGGGCACCTGTTCGGGCTTTATGTCGCAGCGGCAGGCATGGTCGCCAACACGTGCTACATGATTACGGCAGCTTGGTTACTCGTGATGGGCGTCGCCGATCAAGAGGCCGGATAGCCGCACTGGTGACCGGACGACGGCCGTGTCAGCTCGCGGTGTCGCGATCAGGTGAATGCCAGGTGAATTCGTTGCAAGCGGTGCGGGAGCGACTGCGCGACGTGGGCTGGGATCCGGAAGCCGAATCAGCCGCGCGAAGCTAACCGGGCGCCGGGCAGGCGATCTTTGTAGATTGTCGCTGTGCAATCGAGAACCGAGCCAACGTGGTCAGGCACTTTGCGACCAACCGACCTCGACACCCTGCTTCCACCGAGCCTGCGCGCGACCCCGGATCGCCACATGACCCTGCGCCGAACATGGGTCGACACCCCTGACGGCAAGTTGGCGCGCAAGGGCATCTCGCTCATGCATGTCAACGAAGGCTGGCGCGGGCACCTTGTGCTGCGCGATGTGACAGGTACGACGACCGAGCTTGCTGGCGCGCAGCCGCCGATCTGGTCGGAGGATCTGCCGCCTGCGACAGCTCGCCAGATCGCCGGGTTCGTCGGGTTGCGGGTGTTGATTCCGGTGCGCACAGAAGAGTCAACCGCGACCGTGCTCGCGTTGGTCAATCGAGACTCGAAGACGGTTGGCCGGGTGTGGTTCGAGCGCGGCCACGGCGACCGCGTGCGGTTGCAGGCATTGCGGGGCTACGAGGCGCAGACGGCTGCGCTCGAAATGGCGCTAGCAGCCGACGAGCGCCTGCAGCCAGTCGTGCCGTTCGAACCCAAGCGACCGCCGATGCCGCGCCGCCCGCCGATCACCGGCGCGATGCCAGCAATGCACGCGGTCGCGAGCGTGCTGACGTACTTGCTCGACGTCATCGAGTGGAACATTGCCGGCGCGACGGCTCGGTTGGACACCGAGTTCTTGCGCGAACTACGGGTCGCCGTGCGCCGAAGCCGCACTGCGCTCAAGCTCACGGCTACGGTCTTGCCCTCGGGATTCGTCGACGAGTTCGGACCGAGTATGAACTGGATCGGCGACCTCACGACACCGGCGCGCGATCTCGACGTGCTGGTGCTCATGGTGCCCGAACTGGCTGCCGTGCTCCCGGCGCATGTGCAAGGTGACCTCGAACCTCTGCGGGTCGTGCTCACCCAAGAGAACGTTCTTGCCTACGCAGAGTTGGGGGCCAATCTTGAGTCGTCGCGATTCGCCGAGTTCGCCGCCGCGTATCGCAGCAAGCTCGCTGATGTCATCGCGGCGCCGGCCCCGCCACCGCTCGCCGCCGAGGCCGCGTCACATTGGGCAGCAGCCGCAATGCGCCGGGTTGTCCGGCAAGGATCGCAGATCACCGACGCATCGCCACCTGAGGCGCTGCACGATCTGCGCAAGGCATGCAAAGAGTTGCGCTATTGCCTGCAACTGTTCGAGCCACTATTGGTTCGAGATGTCGGGGCAGTTCGAGATGTCGCGGGGGTTCAGGCTGACAAGCCAGCGGACGACGTGGGGCGGCGGGAGTTCGTCGTCGAACTGAAAGCACTGCAAGACAATCTCGGCATCTACCAAGACAGCGACGTTCAGAACGCGACCTTGCGTCGCTGGGCGGAGTCGACCGATACTGGGCAACTCCCGGCCTCGACAGTTTTGGCGATCGGCCGAATCAGCGTGCATCTCGAAGCGGCGCAGGCAGCAGCAAGGGCGGCCTTCGCTGAGCGATTCAAACAGTTCACATCGTCGGCGAACCGTCGCCGATTCAAGGCACTGATCGGAAGTGAACTGTGAAGGTCGTCGCCTGCTACGCCATCAAGGGCGGGGTCGGGAAAACCTCGACGGCGGTGAACCTCGCATACATCGCGGCGGCCGAAGGCCGGCGCACCCTCCTGTGGGATCTCGACCCGCAAGGCGCGGCCACGTATCTGTTTCGAGTGAAGCCCAAAGTGAGGGGTGGTGGCGTCGCCCTCGTCGAGCGGCGCCGTCCGATTGAAGACTCGATCAAGGCAACCGACTTCGACGGCCTCGACTTGCTACCGGCCGATTTTTCCTACCGCAACATGGATCTCGCACTCGACGCGACGAAGAAGCCCACCGAGCGAATCTCGCGACTGCTCCAGCCGCTCGCCGACGACTACGACGTGGTCATCCTCGATTGCCCGCCGAGCGTTTCGCTCCTCTCGGAAAGCGTCGTATGGGCCGCTGATGTGATTGTGGTGCCGATCGTGCCGTCAGCGCTGTCGCTGCGCACGTTCGACCAGATGCTCGAGCACTTGGTCGCGCCGAGCAAGGCGAATCCGCGCATCGTCGGCTTCTTCTCGATGGTCGATCGCCGCAAACGGCAGCATCGCGAGGTCGTCCGATGGTTGCCGACGCAGCGGCCGCAGGTGTCGCCGTTGGTGGTGCCGGCGGCGACGATCGTTGAGGCGATGGGGCTTGAACGCGCGCCAGTCGAGGTTTACGCGCCCCGAAGCGCTGCTGCGCAGGCCTACCGCGATTTGTGGCAACTCGTCGACGCTTGATGCGGTGGCGTCAGCCGGTCTGGCGACGCGTCGGTGCGATCGCTCGACTCGCGGGCTGCGACAGCTTTGGTTCGCCCCGCTCGTAGATGCGCCAGGGTGGGCCGGCGATCTTCGCGTCAGGCTTGGTTGCGACGCGCTTGTTCTTGCCCGGGTACGGCAGTTGGTGCAGCAACAGCCGCATGGCTTCGAGCCGGGCTCGGCGCTTGTCGTTGCTGCGAATGACCGTCCACGGCGCGTAGTCGGTATCGGTAGTGTCAAACATGACTTCACGCGCTTTGGTGTAGTCGTCCCACCGGTCGAGGAGCGCGAGGTCGGTCGGGCTGAGCTTCCATTGCCTGACCGGATCGATGCGCCGAATGATAAAGCGGGTCTGCTGCTCGCGACGCGACACCGAGAACCACATCTTGACGAGATGCAGTCCGTCGTCGACGAGCAAACGCTCGAAAACCGGAACCTGCTGCAAGAACAGCCGGTACTTCTCGTCGTTGACCCAGCCCATGACGAGCTCGACGTTGGCCCTGTTGTACCAGGAGCGGTCGAACAGCACGATCTCGCCGGCGGTCGGGAGGTGCGCGATGTAGCGCTGGAAGTACCACTGACCGTTCTCGCGATGAGTTGGCTTGTCGAGGGCAACCACCCGGGCTGCACGCGGATTCAGGTGTTCCATAAAGCGTTTGATCGTGCCGCCTTTGCCGGCGGCGTCACGCCCTTCGAACAGCACCGCAATGCGCTGACCGGTGTCTTGCGCCCAACTCTGTAGCTTGAGCAGTTCGATCTGGAGCGCCCGCTTGCCCTGCTCGTAGTCAGCCCGGTCGAGCCGCTCGTCGTAAGGGTAGTTTTCCCGCCACGTTTCGATGCGGGCGCCGTCAGGCCCGACGAGCACTGGGTCGTCGAGGTCGCCGTCGTCAATCTCAAGCCGATAGTGCGCAAGATCATCGAGCGCGGCATGCGCATCGATCTCGACGCGGTGGTGCTTTTGTGATGGTGGTTTGGCTGGCATTCGTACCTCAACCGCCTCATGCGTGGGTCACGTCGTGCGCATCGTGCTGCGATCCTAGGCGAGAGGCGGCGTCCGGTTGAACCTCGCCGGCAGCCGCCCTCAATCACGAACCGTTTGTTAACGTTCTCGATGTCTGTCATTGGTGTGACCGCCAACCCCCGTTGATCGAGCACCGCCAGTCTCATCGCCGTGGGTCACGTCGCGTCGCCGAAACATGTCCGATCAGCCCGACACCTCAAATCGCGTCGACGCGCACCTTCGTCTCGGCACGCTGCGCCGATCCCAGCCTCGTTCTTCGCCAAGGCCGCGAGCTGGGGCGCCGTCGGGCTCGTGCTGTCATGGCGAATCGCGTCGATGGCCACCACGCAACCAACCGACCCGATCACTAGCGCCAGGTCGGTGATTTTGCCTACGGATTCGGCGATATCTCTCCCGGTCGGTACGCCAGAAGCCGCGAGCATTCTCCCTAAGCTCGCTGTCGCCGAGCGCAGGCAACCCGCTTCGGTCAGCATCCCGACGTCCTCGCCATTGCCATCGCTGTCGCTGTCGCTGACGAGTCCGACTGCAGCTGCGGTTGACGTGGTCGCCGCGACAGGACTACCACCGCTCGATCCGAACACGATTCCGCCGCTCGCCCGGCAGGCGTACATGAACGCGGCCCTGGCCGAGGCCCACGCGGCGCCGCATTGCGGGCTTAGCTGGCAACTGTTGGCGGGCATCGGGTTGGTCGAGTCGAATCACGCGCGCGGCGGCGGCTCGACCAGGCCGACCTGGACTGGGATTGCCAACCCGCCCATCTTTGGTCCGACGCTCGACGGCCAGCATGGGTACCCGGCGATCAGCGACACAGATCACGGTCGGCTCGATGACGACGACGTGTTCGATCGCGCGGTTGGCCCGATGCAATTCCTGCCGGCGACCTGGGCCGAATACGCCAGCAGCATCACCACCTCGTCAACACCAAACCCGGAGAACATCTTCGACGCGGCTGCGGCAGCCGGTCGATATCTGTGCGCGTCAGGCGTCGACCTGCGTACCTCTGCTGGTGTCATCGAAGCGGTGTTCGGCTACAACCATTCGCTCGACTACGTCAGCCGGGTCGTGCTCGCCGCCAATCGCTATGCGGACGGCGGTTTGCCGGGCGCCGTTGGGGCGTTGACCGTGTTGCCGGCGATCGCGAGTGCGACGGCGACTTCGTCAAGCAGCGCGACAGCCGCGGGCGGCCCGACGCCCGCTCCAACGAGCGCGGAATCGCCGACAGTTCTCCCGAGCCTGCTTCCGACGCCGACCGTTGCTGCTCCTGGCCCCGATCCTGTGCCGCAGCCATTGCCCAATCCCGAGCCAAGCTCGCCGTCTGCAACGGGTTCGTCCGCTACCCCGTCGCCAACAGATTCGCCGTCCGCAGATTCAACGTCGCCCGAACCAACGTCGCCCGAACCAACATCGCCCGAACCAACGTCGACTGAACCAACGTCAGGTGCACCGGCGAGCAGCGCCGATCCGTCTGCAGATCCGACCTCGGCCAGCGCCATTCCGACGACGTCGGCTGAGCCGTCGGTGTCGGCGAACGCGCCGGTGCTGTAGGTCGCCGGTCCAGTCCAGGCCGGCCTCACGATGATGGAGTCGCGCCGAGCGATGTGATCGCCGACGTGAGCACGGTCGGGTTCAACGCCGACGGACCACCGAGCGCGACGATCGTGTCGACTCCCCCCGTCAGCGAAGCGAAGTACGCGGGGATGCCGCCGCCAAGGTCGGTGGGGCTCGAGGTCAGCACGATGCTCTGACCCGCGTCGCCAGCGGCTGCACCCGCAGCCAACGCATCCGCGAAGTTGTCGCCACGTGCGATCCACGCGGTCGACGAAGCCGTCAGCCAACCGGGGATTGCATCCAAGGCTTTGTACGTCGGCGTTGCGGGTAGTCCATTCGCGGCCCAGCGTGCGATTGCGCTCGCGGTCATCGTGCGGTCTTGGCCGGCTATCCGGTAGGCGATCGTAAACCCTGCTGAGGTGAGTGCAGTCTCGACGGCGGTCGAGACGGCGCCAACACCACCGACGATGATGACGTTCTTGACCTTAAGATCCTTCAACGACTGCAACGCGGCCGGCGACAACGCGCTAGGTGCGGTCAGAATCAACGGAATACTCTGTGAGTACACGATCGGGCCGACCGCGAGCGCGTCGGCAAACCCGTTCCCGGTCGCGACGAAGGCAGTCGTGAACGTCACGGGTGTGCCACCTGATGGTCCCGTGGCGGCGGCCTCGTTGATGAGGTTGTTGGTGTCGAAGCGATCCGTTCCGGCGAATCGGCTCACGGCGATCGCAGGGTTCGTCGAGATGCCGAGCACATGCAGGGCGGCGATCTGGTTCGCCACGTTCACGCTTACGGCAGCTGTGCCGCCAACGATATAGACCGAGTCGACGTCGTCCGACTCGAGCTCGAGCGCGACCTCGGGACTCAACGAAGAAGGGTCTGTCAGCAACACGCCGGTGCCGAGTTCGCCGGCTAGGACGTTTGCCGACAGTGCGTCAGGGTAGTTCGCTCCACTTGCAACAACAGCGGCGTGCGGTCGGCTCGGGTCTGCGAACACGTCGGCGAACAACGCGCTGGCAGTTGCGTAGCGATTCGCGCCAGCCACCCGAACTTCGGCAGCTGTGACGGCAAACTCGGTCGCGCTACCCACCAAGCTGCTTGGGTTCTTCTGTGAAGCCGTCGTCGTCGCAGTCACGTTGTGCACCCCACCAGAACTGCCGACGTTCACCTTCGCGCCGGTCAACGTGTAGGTGCCACTCGCCGGCGTCACGCCAGCGACCGCGAACGTCAACGTCGACGATGGCAGGGTTTGGGTCGGGCCGGCTACCACGACGCCGGTGGGCCCGGTGAGTTTGCCAGGATCAGAGAACGTGTCGCTACCCGACAGTGTGAAGACGAGGCTGCTGGCGATCGTGCCACCAGCAATGTCCGTCGCCGTCAGATCGCCGATGGGAAGCGCAAGCGTCGACGTGGGCGCGCCGACGACCTTCGAGGCAGTCAACGTGGTGGTGGCGATGGTCGCAACCCATGCGACAGCTGACGCTGAGCCCGAGCCGAACGGCGTCCCGCTTGAGGCAGTTGCCACGAGATAGAGCGGCGCGCCGTTCGCCACATTGCTGCCTGGCGTGATCTTCAGGCCGGCTAGCGAAATCGTGGTGCGCGCGGTGTCGTTGGGTGCGGCCGGGAGTGTCAGCAGCTGCGCATTCTTCTGCGTGCCGCACGTCAACGTCGTCGAGGTGCTGACGGTGATGCCGGTGTATGGCGTCGATGATCCGGTCGTGGCCGTGACGGTCGGCGCCGTGAGGGTCGCGTCGCAGACCGCGTTCGCACCGGCCGAGTCCGACGCGAGTTCGAGAGAGATCGTGTCGCCCGCGGTCCATCCGTCGCCGGCGGCGGTGGCGCCGTCCAACAGATTCAGCGTGACCATGCCGATCGCAATGCCACCCTGGCCCGCCACGATGGCGACGGGCGCGCCGACGCTGAGACCGCCACCGCCCACAGTCTGAAACGCCGCGGACGCAATGCGGCCGCTAGCGGACGGCGAGCTGACGAGCCTCGGCGCGGTGAGAACTGCGAGGCCGACGCTGACGGCGAGGCTGACCGCGATCGCGGTGGAAATGCTACGAACGCGAGCCATCCGTACCGACACGCATTCCTCCGAGTAACGCAATGAGAGGTGGGCGTCGGGAACATATCCGAGCCGAAAGCCCGGCCGGTGAACGCGAAGCAAACAACAGATGCGCGGACGACGTCGGGTGTCCCTCGCCGCGCGTGCGGTCGCCCGCGACACACACAGTTCACGTAGGTCATGTCCGGCGTTCACGCGGCCCTGTCCTGTGGTTGGTCCGGGCGGGCCAAGGTCTGGCTTCGTGGTTCTCTACCTTCCGCGGCGGAACCCGCATCAACGCAGAGATGGGCAGCACGATGGTCGCGCGGTTCCAGCTCGCCAGGGGCGCGACGGCTCTGCGCCCAGCGGCGGAGCGATGGCCGGCGGAGTGGGTAGCCGCGATGCCCGATGGGCTCGGCTGGTCATTCGACCGGGGGTCGTTCGATGACGCAGAACCCGCGACCGCATGGCGGCTGGTCGGGGCGAACAACCGCGAGCTCGGACGCAGTGCAGCGACGTATCCAGACCTTGCTTCGTGCCGCGAGGCGATCGCGTTCGCGCGGGAGCACATCGATGAATCGGAAGGTCTGCTCGCAAATGCCAGCGACACGGGGCTGTGGATATGGCGACTGAATATTGGTCATCGGTGGATAGCAGCGGCCGGCCGTTCGTACCTACGCCGACGCGAGTGCCAGTACAACCTCGCGCAGTTCATCGCGGAGGTGCCCACCGCCGTACTGTCGGCCGACGTTCGTGGCCGTTCGGATCCGCGCAGCGCCCGGCGCGCGGAGTGGGGGTGGTTGAGCGTGGACCAGCCCTCGCCGAATCAACCCACAACCACGTAGCTCTCGCCGAGATCGCGATCGCCGACGCGGACTACGGCGACTATTCCGCAGGCTACGGCGACACGATGATCGACCTGACCGATACTCGGCCGCCGGACTTCGGCGACCTGGCGCCCCGTGGCGGTGTCGCGGCACACATCGACGCGCGCGACATCTCGGCTTGGTTTGGATCGCACAAGGTTCTCGAACGCGTCTCGTTGCATATGCCAGCAGGCACGGTGACGGCGTTGATCGGTCCGTCGGGATGCGGAAAGTCGACCTTCTTACGCATCCTCAACCGGATGCATGAACTGATCCCGGCGGCGAGCCTGGCCGGTGAGGTGTTGCTGAACGAGGAAGACATCTACGACGCCGGACGCCGGGTGACCGAAACGCGCAAGCGGATCGGCATGGTCTTCCAGAAGCCAAACCCTTTTCCGGCGATGTCCATTGCCGACAACGTGGTGGCCGGGCTGAAGCTCAACGGCATCCGTGTATCGAGGTCGGAGCGCGAGGACCTTGTGGAGGAATGCCTCACGCGTGGTGGACTTTGGAACGAAGTGAAGGATCGTCTCGACCGGCCGGGTGGCGCGCTCTCGGGTGGGCAGCAGCAGCGGCTGTGCATCGCGCGCTCACTCGCCGTCCGGCCCGAGGTTCTGCTCATGGACGAGCCGTGTTCGGCTCTCGACCCGACGTCAACCCGCCGCGTCGAAGAGACCATTGGTGCTCTTGCCAGCGAGGTCACCATCGTCATCGTCACGCATAACATGCAGCAGGCCGCGCGAGTTTCGCAGCAGTGCGCGTTCTTCCTCGCCGAGCAAGGCACACCGGGGTTCATTGTTGAGTCGGGCGCAACGTGGCAGATCTTTAACGAGCCACGTGATCCACGCACGAGCGACTATGTGCAGGGCAGGTTTGGTTGAGCCAAACCAGCACGGGGGATCCCTCATCGCGTAGTTCAGGTTTTCATTTTCAGCTGTACGCCCCCGGCCTTGGGCCGATCGTCAACTGGCGGCTGCTGAGCGGAAACAATCGCGACATGGGTCGAGGCGTCGTGGGGTATCCCGATGCGACGCTTTGCCTCGCCGGTCTCGCTGGCCTGCTTCGAATCCTTGATCAACTCGATCCGCTGTTCGTGCCCGATGGCAATAACAGCTGGCGGTGGTTTTTGCGACACGACGGCCAGGCGGTCGTCAGTAGCGGCCACGCGTACGACCGCAAGGTGCGGTGCAAAGAAGGTCACACGCAGTTCGTCAAGTACGCGCCCGAAGCGCACATTCGAAACGACGTTGTGGTGTCGTCGGCGCGACGATGGTCGACGGTGGCGATAGATCTGCGCGACCGGGTCATGCCGACATGAGCACCGCGCCACCTACTGTGGCCCGCCAGTTAGTCCCCAGTTCACCGTTCGGCCGTCGCCACGACGCCGACGTCGCCTGTACTGACGGCATGTTCGTGGGTGGAAGGTGCGAAAGGTACAGCGGTGTCAGCGATCGCTAGCGTGCCGATCGGGTCGAGCGATACTGCCGATGAAGGGCGCCGGATTCGGATCAAGCCGGGGCACTCGCCGGCGGACCGAGTCTTCTTTGGTTTGACCCGTCTTATGGGAATCCTGGTCGTCGTCATCACCGCGTCGATCGGCATCTTTCTTGCAATCCAAGCTCGACCCACCCTGCACCACTACGGCTTGCGATTCTTCACCGAACACCTCTGGGACCCCGAGCGCAACATCATCGGGATTTCGTCCGTCATGCTCGGAACGGTCGAGGTCGGACTCATCGCGCTGCTAGTGGCGTTTCCGGTGGCCTTGACGACTGCGCTCTACATCTCGGAATACGCACCGCCAAAGTTGCGCAAAGTCTTGGTGTCGCTCGTCGACCTGATGGCGGCGGTGCCGAGCATCGTTTACGGACTTTGGGGGGTCTTCTTCCTCCAGCCGCATGTGATCTTCATCTCGCGATGGATACAGCAGAACCTCGGCTTCATTCCGTTCTTCAAGGTCGACACCGACCCGAACGCGGCCACTTGGGCACCCACACGCTACAAGGGGTCCGCGTTTATGGCTGGCCTCGTCGTGTCCGTCATGGTGATCCCGCTCTGTTGCGCTCTCATGCGAGAGGTGTTTTCGCAGACGCCACCAGGCGAGAAGGAGGCAGCGCTGGCACTGGGCTCGACGAAGTGGGGCATGATCCGTACCGTCGTGCTGCCGTTCGGTCGCGGCGGCATCATCGGCGCGACGATGCTCGGGCTCGGCCGCGCGCTTGGCGAGACCATCGCCGTGCTGCTCATCATTTCGCCCGTCTTCGATATAAAGATCAGAGTGCTCGAAGTAGGCACGATTACTGTGTCTTCGTTGATTGCCGGCCGATATGGCGAGGCCACGAACGTGCAGTTGGCCGCGCTGTTGGCAGCGGGCCTGATGCTCTTCCTCATGACCTTGGCCATTAACACCGTTGCCTCGGTAATCGTGAGTCGAAGCCGTACCGGCGCCCTCACGGACATCTAGGCATCGACGCTCATGACCTCAACGTTGATCGCACCCCCAACCCCATCGGCGCCCGCGCTCGACCGCGAGTCGGTCGATACGCCACGGGTAGTCAGAAGCCGAACTGACGCTGACATCTTCACGCTTGTCGGATCTGGGGCGGCGTCGCTCGGCCTCAACTGGCTGCTGTACGAGCGGATCCTCCCGTTCAGCGGTGGCGTCGGATTTTTCGTGTGCTGGTACTTGATCTTCTTGGCCTTCTACGCCGGGCTCACCGCGATCGATGGGTCCCGGGCCCTCGTCGTCGACCGATTGGCGAGCGCGGCCGTGCATGGTGGTGCGGCACTTGCTGGGCTTGCGTTGATCACCGCGATCAGCTTCACGTATATCCGCGGCTATGCACCCCTCGGTCACCTGAATACGTTCACCAAAGATGCCGCCGGTGCGGGACCGCAAGATCCACTGAGCCACGGTGGCCTCGAGCACGCGATCGTCGGGTCACTGATCGAGGTCGGCATGGCGATTGCGATCATCATGCCCCTCGGTATAGGTGCAGCGATTTACACCACCGAGGCGCGCGGACGGGTGGCTCGGATGGTGAAGGTCATTGTCGAAGCGATGACCGCGCTGCCATCGATCGTCGCCGGCCTGTTTATCTACACCACCTACGTGGTCGCCTTGCACCAGCCGAAGAGCGGCTTCGCCGTTACGTTGGCGCTGAGCGTCGAAGGGCTGCCGATCGTGGCACGCGCGTCAGATGTGGTGCTGCGCGTCGTGCCAGGCGGGTTGCGTGAAGCCAGTCTCGCGCTAGGAGCGCCGCGTTGGCGGACCGTCTGGAGCGTCTTACTCCCGACCGCCCGGCCTGGACTTGCGACGGCCTTGATCCTGGCGGTGGCGCGCATCATCGGCGAAGGCGCTCCGGTGATATTGCTCTCTGGGGCGTCGCCGTACTTCAACAACAATCCGTTCAAGAGCGACATGAATTCGCTCCCGCTCTACATTCTGACGGCCGCCCGAAGCGGCGAGCCCAAGTTCGTCGTCCGTGGTTTCGGCGCCGCGAGTGTGCTGCTCGGGTTGGTACTCATCTTGTTCGTCGTTGCCCGCCGACTGGCCCGACAGAAAACAGGTTCGCGATGAAGCGCTTGGTGGGATCGACCTTAATCGCGATCGGCCTGGTTGCGGTCTCATTGGCGGCGGTGACGCCAGCTGGAGCGGCTGGCACGCACGCTCGTATCGAGGGTTCGGGCTCGTCGTGGTCGGCTAATGCCGTCAACCAGTGGATTGCCGACGTGAACGCTCAGGGTCTCCAGGTCGTGTTCACCGGTAGCGGTTCGGCTCAGGGGCGCAAAGATTACGCGTTGCGCACTACCGACTACGGCATCAGCGACATCGGCTACCTCGGTACCGATCCAGTGAGTGGGGCGAGCGACACCTCGCAAGGCCGCAAGTTCGCCTACTTGCCGATCGTCGCCGGGGGGACCTCCTTTCCTTACAACGTCGTCGTCGGCGGCAAACAGATCAACAACCTGAGGTTGTCCGGGCAGACGTTGGCGAAGATCTTCACCAATGGCATCACCAACTGGAACGACCCGGCCATAACAGCTGATAACAACGGCCGCGCATTGCCGTCGATACCGATCGTGCCGGTCGTGCACTCCGAGGGGTCGGGCTCGACGTATCAGTTCACTTCCTACCTCGCAAAGACGTTTCCGCAACTCTGGTCGCAGTTCAGCGGCAATGCGAACGCGACCGAATACTTCCCACGCGCGGGCAGTCAGATCGCGCAGAACGGTTCTGACGGGGTCATGAACTTCGTGCGGTCGAAATCAGCGAACGGCGCGATCGGATTCGACGAGTACTCGTATGGATTGCTCAGCAACACGCCGGTGGCGAAGATCGAAAACTCGGCGGGGTTCTACACGTTGCCGTCGCAGTACGCGGTTGCCGTTGCGCTGACCCAGGCGCAGATCAACGAGGATCCAACGAGCGCGGACTATTTGTTGCAAAACCTGCGCGAACGTCTACTCATACAGCGACCCGCGCACGTACCCGCTGTCGTCGTACTCCTACATGATCTTGCCGACCGGAACGAACGCTGAAGACAGCCAAATGACGACGGCGAAGCGGCAGACCTTGGCAGATTTCATGTATTACTCGCTGTGCCAAGGCCAAAAGGAGATGGGCCCGATTGGCTACTCGCCGTTGCCGATCAACCTGGTAACGGCGGGCTTCAGTCAGCTGGCCAAACTGCAAGTGGCCGACTCAGGCGTCGACCTTACGCAGCGCGACGCGAGCACCTGCAACAACCCGACCTTCATCCCCGGTCAGCCGACGCGCAACTACCTAGCCGAAATCGCACCGCAGCCTGCGGCTTGTGACAAGAGTGGGGCCGGCCCATGCGGCTTCACCGCGCCACAAACTGCGAACCCCACCGGAGCCCCTGGATCGACGACGAGCGCCGCCCCGTCGGGCGGCGCCACGGCTGCGCCCGGTGCTGGTGGCCGAGCCGGCGGAACTGCCGCGCCTGCGGCGGGCAATGGGAACAATGCGGGCACAACGCCTGCTGGTGGCGCCGGCGGCGGTACCAGCGGATCCTCCCCGGCCGCGTGCCCGGTCGATCCCGACACGGGGCAGCCGGCGTCGACGTGTGGCCCCGGCGCGATCGCCGTCGGCGGCGGTGATTCCACGCAAGATGGGACGCCCACCGGGGACGGCACGACGGGCGCCCACAACTCTCTCGCCGACGCACAAAACGTGCCCACGACCCTGGTTGCGGATCGTGGTAGCAGTGGGTCGAAGTTCCTCGCAGGCGTCGCAGCCTTGGAGCTTTTAGCCGCATTGGTGGTGCCGATCCTGATCGGCCGCCGCTTCGAGCGCAACCGGCGGGCGCGGTGAAATCGCGCAGAGCCCTCTCGTTCGGTTTGGGCACCGCATTGGTGCTGCTTGGCCTGGCTCTGCAGCTGCCGGTCTCGTCGGCAACACGGGCCGCGGCGAGCGTCGACACGATCTCCTCGGCGCCAGCTTTCACTCACACCGAGACCATCACGAGGGATCACCTGAATGCCGACGGCACCGACGATCTGGTCGACAGCCGGAACTTCACCGTTAACCTGGACCGCACCACCGGGCTACGCGGGAACCAGGAAATTGTTGTGTCGTGGGCCGGCGCGCATCCGACCGGCGGCCTCGAGCCAGACGAGTCTTCCGGGGACGCGGCCACGCACGAGGAATACCCGGTGGTCGTCATGGAGTGCCGCGGACTCGATGGCGGTAACGTGCCCTCGGGCCAACAACTCAGTCCGACCAGCTGTTGGACGCAAACCACATCGGAGCGGTACTTCGCGAGCTTCGGAACAGCATTCCCCGCTTGGCGGCTCGACCGCTATGCATCCGTGGCAGATCGCGGGCCGTACCCAGGTCGGCCGGACCCGCTCCGAGTGTCGTGTTACAGCGGCGGCACCTCCGCGCCGCCGGCCGAACGGTGGGTGCCCTTCGTCGCAGCCGACGGCACGGTATACAACCCTGGGTACGACACGGGGACGTGCCCCCGGTCGGCGCCGGAGGCTTCGAACACGGAGAACTCCGGAGCGCCGGGCAATACGACGTACGGCGTGACGAAGCCCGACGGCACCGGTGCGACTAAGTTCGTGATCTGGACCGAGGACCAGAACGCCTCGCTCGACTGCTCCCAAACTGTGCCTTGCTCGTTGGTCGTGATCCCGATCATGGGAATCAGCTGTGACGTGACGGCGTCGACCTTGCCAGCTGCGGATCGACCCTCCGTCGCTGAAGCGGCCACCGCAGACACAGCTTGTCGATCGCGGGGCGTGTACGGGCCCGGAGTAGGCGCGAGCCCGAGTGGGACTGATCCCGCTGTCACAGGCGACATGTGGTGGACCGCGTCGAACTGGCGCAATCGGATCAGTGTGCCCCTCGGCTTCGCCACCGCATCCAACGTGTGCAGCGTTGTTAACAGCAGCAACGTTGTGCTGCTCTATGGCTCGCCGCCAATGGCCGAGGCCACCCAACAGTGGGCACCGGAGTTCTGCACCGATCCGAGGAAGTTCGTCTTCCGGCACGTGCAAACGGGCGAGCCGGAAGCGACGAATCTGCTCGGCCTGGGCCTGTCAAATCCGGCCGCGGATACCTCAAGCCCAACTCCGACGTCGTCCGCGAGTTCAAGTCCGAGTTCAACGTCAAGTGCGAGCGCCTCAGCCACAGGGCCACCGACCGGGGGCAGTGCGGCCACCAATAGCGTCGAAGCTGTACTGGAGAGCAACGCGCCGACAGACGGGTTTTCGTTGCCGACGGTGCAAGCCCCGGTGGCGGTGACCGGGTTTGCGATCAGCTACATCATCGACGACAAGCAGGGTCACGAGTACACCCAGCTCAAGCTGACGCCGAGACTGCTCGCCAAGCTCATGACTGAGTCCTATCCCGACATTCCTGCGATATATCTGAAGTATCCGGCGCTCGCCCACAACCCGGTGGACGTCACGCATGATCCGGAGTTCGTCGCACTGAACCCCGACGTTCCAGTAGGACTCTCCGGCAAGGACGCGGCTTCGACGCTGTATTCGCTCTCGAGCGATGCCGACACGATGCTCGCGCTCACGTCGTACATCAACGCCGATCCTGAGGCGCGGGACTGGCTGAACGGAACACCCGATCCGTGGGGCATGGTCGTGAACCCCAACTACAAAGGTATTTCGTTGCCGGTCGATTCGTGGCCGCTGCTCGACAGTTTCATTGCCGATTTCGGGCACCAGGGCACCAACGACTGTCTTGACAACAACCCGGTGCCCTACTTGCCACTGGTGGCGTCGCCCACGTCTGCCTTGTCCGCGATCGCCCAAGCGATCCAGTTCGCTTCACCCCTGTCGCAAACAGTCTGCGTACTCGGTGGCGGCGATACGAATCTTGGTGACAAGCTGACGACGAGCGGTCGCGAATCGCCAGGCTTTCGTTTCATGATCGGGCTAACGTCGCTAGGCGACGCCGAGTATTTCCGACTCGATACTGCGCAGCTCCAGACCTACCAAGTCGCGCCCGACCCAACTGCGCGCTTTACCAGCGACGTCGGTCGCCTCTTCGTCGGACCGACGAACGACGCGGTGCTGGCGACCGCGCGACTTGCCGCTCCCGATGAAGCTTCCGGCACGTGGCCAATCCCCTACGCCGCCTTGCGTGCAAATCCTGCGAATGCCGGTGCCTACCCCGGGACCATGTTCGTGTACGCCGCCGTTCCAACGACAGGTCTTCCGCCGACTGACGCCGCGGATCTCGCCAGCTTGATGCGCTTCGCTGCGACGCAGGGGCAAACACCCGGCTTCGACAACGGGCAACTGCCACCCGGGTACGCACCTATGACGCTGGGCAACGGTCTTGGCGATCAAGTCGGTTATACGCTCCGGGCGGCGGCTGCGGTAGCGAGCCAAAGTGGCAGGGTGCCGACGCTGCTCGGAGCCGACGAGCCGGTCGTCAGCGCGCCGCCTCCGGTTTCGGCCACGCCGGCCACGACACAGCCGAGCCAGAGTGCGGCCGCACCGCAACCCGCGCCCGGACGCGCCGTGATCCCCGCAGCGCCGACAACTTCGGCACCGTCGGCGGAGCCGCCTGCGGCGACATCTACGGCGCCGCCCTCATCGGCGCCCGCTAGCGCGGCGCCAACCGAAATCAGTGGGACGACGGTCGCGCATTCATCGTCGCTTGCCGGATCCGTTCTGCCCTCGGTACTCATCGCGGGTCTCGGTGCGTTGTTTATCGCCTCGGGATTGCGGCTCAAGGCACGACCTTGACGTCGACCGTTTTAGAGCCAGCGGTCGAGCCCGCGACAACACCGACCTCCGCAGATCGTGCTACTGCTCCGCCGACAGCACGAAGGGCACCCCGCCGGGCGGCCGCACCGTCTGCCGGTTGGGTCGTTCTCGCTATTCGCTGTCTGTACGCATTGGCAGCGCTGATGTTGTGGTTTGTCGTCTACGCCCTGGTCATCGGGCCAGTTCAAGAAAGCCGAAGCCAAGCCGTGCTGTATGCACAATTCCGGCAGCAGCTCGCCGCCGGGACTGCGCCGATCGGCGGACCGATCAAGGCCGGGACACCGGTTGCCATCCTGGAGATCCCGAGACTAGGGATTCGCGACGTCGTCGTTGAGGGCACGGCGTCGGGCACCCTGTTGCTCGGCCCCGGACATCGCGCCGATTCTCCGCTGCCCGGTGAAGCGGGCGTGAGTGTCTTGTACGGCCGAGGGGCAACGTTTGGGTCGCCGTTTGGCCGTCTCGTGCAGCTTCGGCACGGGCGACGTGATTGACGTGACTGATGCCGTGGGCCTCATCCACTACGTGGTCGACGACGTGCGACGGGCAGGCTCCGCGCTTCCGGACGCGCTGCCTGCGACCGGGTCGCGACTCACGCTTGCAAGTGCAACAGGTACAGGTTGGCGGGCCTCCGTGGCGCCGAGCGCGCCGTTCTTTGTCGACGCCGCCATGCAAGGCAGCGCGTCGGCCGAACCGGGCGGACGAGTTGGCAGCGTTCCGTCGTCGAACAAAGTCATGGGGGTCGACGGAGGTGCGATTGCTTCGTTGGTGCGCTGGCTCCAGTTGCTCATCATTACGACGGTTGCAATCAGTTGGGTTTACACCCGCTGGGGACGGTGGCAAACCTGGCTGGTCGCAGTCCCGACGGTAGGCGCCGCGCTGTGGCTCGTTACCGAAACCGCGTTTCGGCTACTTCCCAATCTTCTGTAGATCGGCGCGTCCCAAACGCATTCATCCCTCGTTCACGGCGCGGGCGCCTTCCGTCGATCTTGGCGCGACATTGTCAGCTCGCCACTCTCGGCAGCGTCGTTTTGAGGAAGGGAAACCATGCGAAAGATCAGTAAGCTGAGCGTCAGTGCAGCGGGGGTGTTCGCCGTCGCGCTCGGCTTCGCGTCGCCGGCCTACGCCGACTACGGACCGTCGGCAACAGACATCGTCGGCGTCGGTTCCGACACCGTTCAGAACATCGCAAACTTTGTGGCCGATGGCGACTACCTTGGCCACACCGGTTACAACGCGGCGGACAATCCCGACAAGTGGGTTTCGTTTGACGCGACACCCGACGCCAACGACCGCGCGGGCTATCTGAACGGCAGCACGATCACCAGCATCAAGAACCTCAACCCGACCATCGTGCTTCGCGAGGGAACGAGCCCAGTCCAGCGGCCGAACGGCTCGGGTGCGGGTATCTCAGCCATCCTCGCAGACACTGGCGGCACCGAGCAGATTAACTACGTGCGTGCGTCGCGCAAGCCAAAGGCCGCCGAGCAGTCGACAGCAGCCTCCAACGGGTGGGGCTTCCTGCACGTCGTCCAGGTCTCGACGGACCCGCTGGAGATGGCCTTCGCGTCGTCCGGAACGAACATGCCTGCAGCTGGCCTCTCTGCGCAAGAACTCGTCAGCATCTACACCTGCAGTATCACGACGTGGAACAACCTGCCGGGCAACTCGGGTGGCTCGACAGCCACGATCATCCCGGTGTTCCCACAGATCCTGTCCGGCACGTATGGCACGTTTATCGCCGACTTGAAGACGGCGAATGGCGGCGTGACTCCGACCATCGGTAGTTGTGCTACGCCGGCCGAAGAGAACGACCCGCTCGCGATTACCACATCGTCCTCCCCGGTCAACACCATCGAGCCGATGTCACTCAGCCGGTTGAAGCTCTGGAGTGCTGGCTACTTCAAGAACCCGGCGAACGCATTCGGTGTGCCGCCGGTCGCGCTCGTGCCCGGCATCACCGAAGTGCACGGTTGCCCCACCACGTCGACTGACCTGGACTGCGAATCTGCTACGCCCGTGCATTCAAACGCAGGCGACGGCAACCAGATCTATAACGACGTCCGGGGCTTGTACTACATCTTCCGCAACACCGATGCCGCCGCCGCCCCGGCTGGCTTCAACGGGACCAGCCTCAACTGGGTCCAGGCGCTTCTGTCTGACCCCACCAGCCCTACGACCGCCTATCTCGACAAGCACTCGACCCAGGCGCTCATCGCCGCCGGTGGAGCGACTCCGAACTACCAGGATCTCGGCAACGTCAGCTCCGGCTGAGCTTCCTCGCTCGTTGGCCCGGGCCGCGTTCGCCCGGGCCAACGAAGAGCGATAGCTAGCTGACCAACAGGCACCTTGCACGTTGCGTCTGCACCAATTTCCTCAAGCCATTCCTTACTCATTCGAGAAGAAAGAAGACTATGAAGAGTCGCTTCAAGTCAGTTTTGGCTGGGGCTGGCGCCCTCGCTATCGCGGGCGGCATGCTGCTCGCTACCGGTGGTTCTGCGCTTGCTTTGCAGACGCCGGGTTATGAGCCCGACAACAACGCTACGTTGGGTGGCGTTGACTTCTTCGACGCCTCTGGTGTTCAGATCACCGGTGGTCCCGTCACCGGCTCACCGTTTGCGGCCTTTGCTGTGGCGCAGAACACTCCGTCCACGACGACACCGTTGGCGACGCTGTTCGCAGCTACGCCGAACAGTGGCAAGGTGACCCCGGCCGGCTCGGGGTTCGTCAACTCCTTCAGCAATGAGCAGTTGTCCGACTCGACCAACTACCCCATCAGCTCCGCAACGCCGGCTGACATCCACGGGATTTCCAACCCGGTTGTTACCGGCCTCGGTACCGACGAGGATTTGGCCACCTACATCACGCACATCCCGAACTCGGACGCCAGTACGACGGACGGCTTCGGCTCGCTCTACCAGATGCGCGTGAAGGTGTCGGGAGCCACCGGATATGCCGCGGCGACCATCCAGGTTTCCGGCACTGGCGGCTCGGCGACATGGACCCAGGTTTCTGGTAAGTTCCAGCTCTTCGCCGACACGACCACGACGACGTTGACGCCGACTCCTGCCAGCCCGTCCGTGCCCGGCACGACTGTGACGCTGAACGCGACGGTCGCTGACACGACGACGCCAGCGACGCACCCGGCCGGAACGGTGGCGTTCTTCGATGGCGCGACTCAGATCGGGACGACGCAGACCTTGAGTGGCACCGGAACCGCGTCGGTCAGCACGAACACGCTGGTGGTCGGTACTCACCCGCTCACGGCTGTCTTCACCTCTAGTGCACCAACGGCGATTGGAAACTCGACCTCAGCAGTGTCGAACTACGTCATCGGCAACCTTGACGTGTCGAACACCGCGTTGTCGGTCAACCCGACCACGGCCGCGGCGTTCACCCCTGTCGATCTGTTGGCGACAGTGACGGACACCACGACTCCGGCTACTCACCCGCAGGGCAGCGTGGCCTTCTTCGACGGTGGCAGCCCGATCGGCAGCAGCGTGCCCGTCAACGCGACTACCGGTGTCGCCGAGATCCCGACGTTCAGCGGCTTCGGCACGGGCGTGCACCACGTCACCGCGGTGTTCAGCCCGACCGGCTCCACAATCGCCGGATCGACTTCGGCGGTCGTGGACTTCACGGCCACAGCGCCGACATGCCCAGGTGGCGGAACGGCTTGTGTCGACCCGCAGACCGTCGTCGCGACCGTCGCGGCCGGCACCATTACCATCACCACGCCGTACTCACCTAGTAACCCGCTGCAGTTGGGTACCTTGGTGCTGAACGGTGCCGGCACGCAGCTCTCGGCGAATGCTGCGTTCGGCGACAACTCGAGCACGGGCCACGAGATCTTCGTTACCGACACCCAGGCCGGCAACGCCCCGTGGACTGCATCAGTGCAGTCGAGCAACTTCGTGGGTACCAACCCGGCCAACATCATCAATGGCCAGAACGCGGGCTTGACCGCGTTGAACGTGATCACAATCCCGGGCAACAACCTGCAGTCCGGCGATGTGGCCACGCACGACAACGCCGCCGCTAGTCCCGCAGTTGCTCCAGGTGCCGCCGGCACCCAGGGCATCGGTGGCGCAGCACACCCGTTCGCGAACACCGCGGCCGCACCCGGCGGCACTGGTGGCGACGGTTCGGTCGGCTTCACCGGAACGTTCACGCTGAACGCTCCGACGTCGACAGTTGCTGACACCTACACAGCCACGGTCACTTTCACCGTCGGCTAGTTCTGATCTAGACAGCAGAGGGCGGGACGGCTAGCCGTCCCGCCCTCTGCTCGTCGTCGCAGCTTGGTCCGCCGTTCACGGCACATTCACGTGGAATCGATTAGGTACATCCATGCATCTTGCGAATTGGGCCGCCCGCCGTCCGCGCACTACGAGGTCACGACTTGGCAGGCTGGCCATCGCGTCGTCGGTCGCGGCACTCGTGCCGGTTCTAGGAAGTGGCGCTGCCGCAACGGCCGCGACGAGGGCGCCCACGCCATCGCCAAGCCCAAGCACATCGGCCGGGTCGGCGGCGCAGACACCCGCGGCGACCCCCCCTGCAGAAGTCACCTGGGGTATCGGGCCTGCGAGCGTGGCTGGCGCAAGCCAACGGCCGTACTTTTCCTTCGGCGTGACGCCTGGTGCGCAGGCGTCCGACCGGGTCGCGGTACTGAACTACTCACTCACCCCGCTGAGCCTCAACATCTACGCCGTGTTAGCGGACAACAGTTCCGACACCGGCGCGATTGGCTTTGTCGGGGAAACCGAGGCACCTTCCGACGTCGTCAACTGGTTGACGGTCGGTTCCAGCCGCCCCGAGCTGGTTACCGTGCCGGGCCGCCCAAACGCATCGTCGCCTCCTGGGCAAGTGATTCTCCCGGTCAAACTGTTGGTACCGCTAAACGCGCAACCAGGTGACCATGTCGGCGGTATCGTCGCCGCTCTTACGGCGTCCGCATCGAAGGACAGCAGCGGTGAGCACGTCAACCTCGAGCAGCGGGTCGTCACGCGTGTGTATGTTCGCGTCAGCGGAGCGCTGCAGCCGAAGCTCCAGATCTCGAACCTGCGAGCGAGCTACCACGAGAAGGGCTTAACCCTCGGAGCTGGATCAGTTCTTGTCAGCTACACCGTGAGAAATACCGGCAACGTGCGCGTCGTCGCAAATCAGGTCGTCCGCGTCTCAGGCTTGCTTGGCAGTTCGAAGAAGATCGTCCCTGCGAGCATCGCGCAGTTGCTCCCCGGAGGATCGGCCAACGTGTCGGTAGTGGTACACGGTGTGTTGCCGACGGTCTTGGTGCGGCCGCACGTAACTGTGACACCGACAGCATTCCCTGGTGACGTCGATCCCAGCCTGAAGACACTGAACGCAAGTACCTGGACATGGGCAGTGCCGTGGCTATTGATACTCATCGTGCTTCTTCCCGGTGCCGCGTGGTGGTGGCGCAGGCGCGGACGCCGTCATGGGCGGCCATCGACGTCGTTGACCAAGGAAGTGGTGACCGTCGGTAGTGGGGGCCGCCACCGCGTCGACATCGTCCAGCCAACAAGGTCGCGTCATGCCCGATAACCGGTACCGGTTCAAGGAGAAAGTGATGACACGCGGCTTGCAACAACGAAATATTCTCCTTGGCTTCGTCGGGGTGATGCTCACCAGCTTTGCCATGGGTGCCGCGTCGAGCGGAACTGCCGTTGCGGCATCGGGGGTTCCGTACACCGATTCGCGGGTCGTCGGCTCGATCGGGTTGTGCAACGCCGCGGGCCAAGCCATCACCAAGGGCAGCATCAACGACGTTCCGTTCGTGGCGACGGCAATCGACTCGACCGCGGCAGTCGCGCCGTACAACGGAAGCGGCGAGACTGCAACGCTTTTCATCTACCAACCACGTGAGAACGTCCAGCCCGAGGGTTGGTATGGGGAGCAAGTCGGAGCTTCGAGCCAGTCGTCGACACCTCAACATCCAACGGCAGCCCTGACCGCTGGCGACGGCGCGCTCGCTGCCGTCCTCTCGGACTATCCGCCGAAGTGGGCCGGCCTCATGCAATTGCGCATCTATCTAGGGGCTCCGGGCCAACCAACTTTCAAGTCAACCTACGATGCGACGGACATCAAGATCACCGGTGGAAACTGGGAGGTCGTGCGCGGCGACTCCGTGCCGTGCGGCGACGGCAAATCGGAGTCATTGGAGCAGGTGCTCGGGTCGGCCTTTCCGCAGCTCACCAGACCGCCTTCGCCGCCTTCCGGCGCGGGCGCCGCTGGTACACCTAGTCCGGGCGGCAAGTCGACCCGCTCCTCAACCAAGGCTGGCCCAGGATCATCAGCAGGTATCGGCGCGCCTGATGGCGGCGCAACTTCTTCGGCGCCGAGTGCGTTGGTGTCGGGTTCGGCCGGCACATCGAATCCCGGTGGCGGTGCCGACGGTTCCGGGTCCAGCACGCACGGTGGCGCGAGCCCGGTGCTGTGGATTCTGATCGCAGTAGGCGTTGTCGGAGCGGGTGTGGCAGCCATCCAGTGGTCGAGAAGCAGACCAGTGGGAACTAGGCGCGCGTAGGTAGCGTCACCCGTTCGCGGCCACCACGCGGACTCCCGGGGTCGTTCATCCCTAGTTAAGGCCGCGTACTGGACCGCGATGTCTGGCAGCGAACCAGCCGTTGCTTTGATCCGCCACGATCAGCATGATCGAGCGACCCTGAATCGAGAGGGCAGTCAACGATGAAGTCGAACCAGCGCTGGACCCGAGCCGGCATCGGCATCATGGTGGCAGCACTGACCGCGCTTGTGCCCGCCGGCATCGGTGCGGTGTCAGCCGGTGCGGCACTGCCAGGCGCGCTCAGCGGAGCAGTAACGGTTACACCACCGCCGTGGGAGCCGGACAACAACGACGACTTCGGCGGAATCGACTTCTATAACGCTGCCGGCCAGCAGATTTCCGGAGGCAGCATCACGGACGCGCCATTGGCCGCGTACGCCGTCGCCGAGCACACCTCCACTGGCGCGACGCTCGCGACGCTCTTTGGCTACTTGCCGAAGAACGGCCAGTCCAGTGCGCTCGGTACCGGTTTCGTGAATTCATTTCAGGGTGAGGTGCTGTCGGATTCGACGGCATTCCCGAACTCGTCGGCCGTCCCGGGGATTGCGGCACTGTCGAACCCTGTCGTGACAGGGTTGCCTACCGACGAGACATTGCAGGCGCTGATGGCCTCGCGAGCGAATACCGATACCAGCACCGATGGCTTTGCCGGCATGTACCAACTGCGAATCAAACTCTCATCACCTGCGGGCACTGTCGCCGGCTACGCCTCGACGGACATTCAAATTTCCGGGAATTCGTGGACCCAAGTCTACGGCTCGTTCACCTCCTCTGTAACAGGCGGTTCTGGTGCGACTGCGACGTCGTCGTTGGTGACGGCGAGTCCGGCGAGTCCGCAGAATGCTGGTACGCCGGTGACGTTTACTGCGACGTTGACGCCGAGTTCGGCGGTCGGTGCGGTGCAGTTCATGGATAACGGTTCGGCGTTTGGTTCGGCGGCGACGGTGACGGGTGGTGTCGCCACGTCGGCGGCGACGTCGGCGTTGACCGCAGGTTCGCATTCGATTACGGCGGTGTTCACGCCGGCTGATGCGGGTGCGTTCGTCGCATCGACCAGCACCGCAATCACGTATGTGGTGAATGCAGGTGGTGGTTCTGGTGCGGTCTCGACGAACACGGTCGTGACGGCGAGTCCGGCAAGTCCGCAGAACGCTGGTACGCCGGTGACGTTTACTGCGACGTTGACGCCGAGTTCGGCGGTCGGTGCGGTGCAGTTCATGGATAACGGTTCGGCGTTTGGTTCGGCGGCGACGGTGACGGGTGGTGTCGCCACGTCGGCGGCGACGTCGGCGTTGACCGCAGGTTCGCATTCGATTACGGCGGTGTTCACGCCGGCTGATGCGGGTGCGTTCGTCGCATCGACCAGCACCGCAATCACGTATGTGGTGAATGCAGGTGGTGGTTCTGGTGCGGTCTCGACGAACACGGTCGTGACGGCGAGTCCGGCAAGTCCGCAGAACGCTGGTACGCCAGTGACGTTTACTGCGACGATGACGCCGAGTTCGGCGGTCGGTGCGGTGCAGTTCATGGATAACGGTTCGGCGTTTGGTTCGGCGGCGACGGTGACGGGTGGTGTCGCCACGTCGGCGGCGACGTCGGCGTTGACCGCAGGTTCGCATTCGATTACGGCGGTGTTCACGCCGGCTGATGCGGGTGCCTTCGCGGCGTCGACCAGCACCGCAATCACGTACACGGTCAACGCGTCGGGCGCCACCCACACGACGACGGCTCTCGCCGTCAGCCCGGCTAGTCCGACGACCGCAGGAACCTCGGTGACGTTTACCGCCACGCTCGCACCACAAGCCGCGGCTGGATCAGTCCAATTCAAGGATGGCCAGAGCAACCTCGGCAATGCGGTTGCCGTTGGCAGCAACGGCACTGCCGTGCTGACGACGACCACCTTGCCGCAAGGGAGCCACCAGATCTCCGCCGTGTTCACGCCGACCGACGCGACCGTGTACACGGCCTCAACGAGCGCCACATTGACGTACCAGGTGAACCAGTCGCTCACCGCCCTGACGACGACGACCGCGCTAGCCGTAAGTCCCGCGACCACAGCGGCAACCGGCTCGGTGGTAACTCTCACGGCCACTGTGACGTGTGCCGCCACGTGCACGCCGGCTGGCTCGGTGACCTTCTGGGACGGCGGGAGCATACAAGTCGGGTCGGCGGCCCTCGTGAGCGGCTCAGCCTCTACGACGACGAGCACGCTCTCTATCGGGTCGACGCACAGCTTCGTGGCGATCTTTACACCCACGGACCAGACTGCGTTCGCAACGTCGCAGAGCGCCGCCGTCCCTTACAACATCACGTCAACGGACAGCGGAACCGCTACCCTCACCAGTTCGACGGGAGCCGATCTGGGTCCCAATCCGAATCTGACTCCAGGTGAGTCAGTGACTGTCGTGGCCGGCGGATTCACTGCTGGCGAGACGGTATCGGCAACGGTGCACTCCGTTCCGCAGACGCTGACGCCGGCGACTGCGAGCTCCACCGGCACGATCTCCTATGTCTTGGTGGTGCCGGCCGACCTGCCAGCCGGCGCGCACAGTCTCGTGCTGGCTGGCGCAACCTCGAATCACACGGTGACAATCGACTTCACCGTTGGTGCGATGTCACCGGTGACGGATCCCACGACCACTGCAGGCACTGCATCGTTGCCGTTCACCGGTTCTGACGTTGAGCTCATGAGCGTCATTGCGGCGATGTGCATGATGGTGGGATTCGTCGTCCGGATGCGTGGACGGGAGCGGCGACGGGTGGCCGCCCATGCTCGCAGCGGCCCACGGCATGCGCGTTAGGCGAACACCTATCCGACGGTGAGAGTTAGCGTCGAACTGTAAATCCCTGGAGGCGTCGAGGTTGGCGCCGTCAAGGTGAGCGTGCCGCAGACGCCTATCGATCCCTGCCCGCCGTGCGTTGTCGTGGCAAACATGTGCGGGCCGTTCTTCAACCCGTTCGAGCCAGGATCACGTGGATCGACCGCGGCACTCGGTGTGAGGTCGACGGTAGTCAAGGCGGGCATGTGTAACGTCGTGGCGGCGTCCAACGGCTGTAACGCGATCCCCGTCAAGCCCAGGTTCTCACCGTTGATGCGGTTCGACGCGCGATCAGTGAAGTCGGTCGAGCTGATGTACGCCGACCAGTTGGTGTTGCCATTTCTGTTGTCCGTCACGTAGATGGCGTCGGTCGGGGTATTGACGCAACCAAACACGGCCGATGCCACCAACGAGGTGCCGGAATTGTTCAGCACCAACGGGCCGAGATTGATCGGGTGGCCCGGACTGTATGGCGTGGTTATGGTCAGACCGCCGACTTGCGCGTCGGAAGGCGCCACTCGAGCTTGACCTTGGGCGGCCGCGACGACGGTCACACCGACGGCCGGCGACGACGACGGCGCGAACGCCCGGGGATCGGCCGGCTTGTATACGACGGAAAGCTGGTGGTCCCCAACAGGGAAGTCGTCGACCGTCACAGTGGCTGAGCCCGCGACCAGGGGTGCCGACACGATGACGTTTCCGGTTGTCGCGTCGCGGAATTCAGCGGTGCCCGCTGGCACTTCTCCAGCTGCAGCGGCGCTCGCCGTTGCAGTCAGGGTCACCGGGCTGGCGGCCACCGATTTCGTGGGGTTCACGCTGAGCGCAATGATGGTTGCTGGCACGGTCGGCGCATTCGCCGGCGGAGAACTCGACGCAGCCTCAGTCAGTGCGGCGAGGTCACCGGGGTAGCCCCACTGAATGAGTGCGGGATGAAAGGCCGCGGATGCGACCCTCTGCGCCTGGGTTCCGTCGGCGTTCATGACGTAGACAGCGGCACCGTCGGCACCGTCGGTGTAGTACGCCAGCCTCGTTCCATCGGGCGACCACGCCGGCATCCCACAACAGGGGTTGCCGGTGAAGACCGTGTGACGTCCTGATCCGTCGCGGTTCATGACGTCGAGGCTCGGCGACGCCCCGAAGCGAATGAACGCGAGCTGCGCGCCGTCCGGAGACAAGGCTGGTGCGAGGTCGCGGACGAGCGCGGCGCCGTCGAGGCAATCGTGGGTCAGCGGGAGCACGACGCGCGACGCCAACGCAAGTGTCGCGATCGCGCTGACCTGATCCTGGAAGGCGGCACCGTTGCAACCGAGGTTCGCGGTGTAAACGCCGATCAGGGTCCCGCCGTCCGCCGACCAATCTGTGGGTTCGAATTGCCCGGCCAGCGCGACTGTCGGCACGACCTGCTGCTTGCCGCCGTGCAAGGGCTCGATCACAACGCCGGCCTGGTCGTTGGTGAGCTGCCCGAGAAACGCGAGAGCCGACCCGTCTGCCTTCCACACCGGCCGACCTGCGCTGATGCCGGCCCAAACAGTGACGAGGTTCGTTCCGTCGATATTGGCGACCTCGAGTGTGCTGAGTCCACCGACCGTGGCATCCCACGCGACCTGGGTGCGGTCGGGTGACACGACGACGGTCCCAGTCACGACGCCTTGCAACGCGGTGTATTGCGTGGCGCCGGTGCCGTCGTCGAGAACCGACGCAAGTGGCGCGTCGCCGAAATAGATCGGCGCGGACGTCGAAGCCGCGAGTGGTTGCGCTCGCGCGCCTTCGTGCGTGTTCAGCAGGGCGGACGCGGTGATTGTCAGCAATGCGCACACGCTGCGCAGAGGTCGCCGAAAGACGGCCACCTGCGTCGTCACCGATCCTTTCAGCTGCGCCGCCGCGGAACTTGTACGGCACTTCATTATCGGAACACGTGTGCCGTCGCGGGCGTCGGCCGCAGAAGAATTCATCCGCTGCTCACTCAACGGCCACCCGCGCACGCGACGGCTGTTCCTGCTCAGATTCGGACTCGCGGTGCCGATGGGCAGTGGCGGCAGACCTCTGGCGCTTTGTGACGACGTGGAGGATTCATGGCGCCTCGCAACGACCTATGGTTTGCGCCGATCTCAGTGATTGTCGTTGCGGGCTTGGCACTCTCGGTCGCCGGCGCGTCGGCTGCGTCTGGTGCATCACCGCGACCGGCCAACCCGCCGTCCGCATCTTCCGTCCCGCTCATCCGTCAGCACATGGTTGACGACCAAGGCGACGTTCAACTTCGGGTGCCGCGCGTTGTGATTGCGACAACCGACGGGTTGCCTGCGAGCCTGGTGGTCGGCACGCATTACGTTCTGGAATTGCATGTCTGGGTAGCGGGTGGTGAATCGCCGCTGGCCGCGTCTATTGACGTTGCCGGTTCGGCGACCAACGAGTGCGCCAGTTCGACGCTGCCGGCAGCGACGATTAGCACCATTCGTTGCCAGGTGGTGCCGACCGCGGCGCAGGCCGGCATGCTCGCGGTGACGGTGCGAGTCGGCCCGCACGATGCACCGGTTGCCACCGCGCGTTTCACCCACGTGGTGAGCCCTCATCAGGCGTACCCACCCGAGGACACCCCAGCAACCATGTCCTCGGGGGGGTTGATCACGTAAACGTGATCAACCCGCGGGCTTCGACCTAGGGCTCGAACTTGTAACCCAGCCCGCGCACGGTGACGAGGTGCTTCGGTCGCGCGGGATGCTCTTCGATGCGGCTGCGCAGTCGTTTCACATGCACGTCGAGGGTCTTCGTGTCGCCGACGTAGTCGCTGCCCCACAGCCGATCGATCAGCTGATTGCGGGTAAGAACGCGACCCGCGTTTCGCAGCAGCATCTCGAGCAACTCGAATTCGCGCAGTGGCAGCGTCACCGTCTCGCCGCGCACGCTGACGATGTGCCGATCGGGATCGAGACGCACGGGCCCAGCCTCGACGATGCCAGTCACGACAATCTCGGCGCCGTCACTTCGGCGGCGAAGCACCGCGCGAATGCGGGCCACGAGTTCGCGAGCAGAGAACGGCTTCGTGACGTAGTCGTCGGCACCGAGTTCGAGGCCGACGACCTTGTCGATCTCGCTGTCGCGTGCCGTGAGCATGATGACCGGCACGTCGCTGCGCTCGCGCAGTCGCCGGCAGACTTCGGTGCCGGGCAAGCCCGGCAACATGAGGTCGAGCAGAACGAGGTCAGCGCCGTGGCGCTCGAACTCTTCAAGCCCCGCCGGCCCGGTGGTCGCGGTGCGGACTTCGAAGCCTTCACGGGTGAGCATGTAGGCGAGTGTTTCGGAGAACGACTCCTCATCTTCGATGACGAGCAGGTGTGTCACGACTCATTGCCTCTCTGAGGTGAGTTCTGTCCTTCGGCCGCATTGGCAGGAGGTACAGGCAAGTGCAGCGTGAATGTCGAACCGACGCCTGGGTGGCTCCACAAACCCACCCGACCGCCGTGATTGTTTGCCACGTGCTTGACGATGGCAAGCCCAAGGCCGGTGCCGCCGGTCGCGCGTGACCGAGCAGTGTCGACTCGGTAGAAGCGCTCGAAAACTCGCTCCTGATCCGACTTCTCGATGCCGACTCCTTCGTCGCTAACGGAGATTACGATGGTGGCCAGGCCGTCGGCGACCTCACACCTCGCGCCGATGCCGACGCGCGAGCCGGCGGCCGAGTAGGCGATCGCGTTCTCGATGAGGTTCGTGAGCGCAGTAGCGAGCTGGCGACGGTCGCCCCAGGTGGTGAGGCCGGTGGTCGGCCCGATCTCGAGAGTGATGCCGGCGGCGTCCGCTCGAACCTGGAGCGGATCGGTCGCGTCGGTGACGATGTCGCTGACGCGAATCTCCTCCATCGCCGGCAGCGGCTCACCACCTTGAAGCCGCGACAAGTCGAGCAGCTCCTGGACGAGCCGCGACATCCGGCCGGCTTCTCGCATCATGCGATCGGTGAACTGTTTCATCGCCACCGGGTCATCGGTGGCATCGCGCAACGCCTCGGCGAGCAGGAGCATCGCGCCGACCGGCGTCTTGAGTTCGTGCGAGACATTCGCGATGAAGTCGCGTCGAACCGCTTCGAGCCGCCGAGCTTCTTCCAGGTCGCTGAGTAACAGCACGACCTGCGCCGTTCCGGGCACCGGAGCGGCGACCACATGCACCGCACGAAACGACGCTCCCCAGGGCAGATCGAGGTCTTGGGTGATGCGGTGGCCTTTCCGTCGGGCTTCGCGGGCGATCCGCGACAAGCGTGCGAGACGTCAGTTGGCGTCCCGGCCACGACCCGCAGCGCGCGGGCGGCTTCATTGGCGAGCAGGACGTCGTCTTCGTCGAGCAGAACCGCAGCCGTCTCGAGCGCGGCTGCGACGGTGGCCAAAACGGCAGCCGTCGCTGACGGCGGTTCCGGCTCCGCTGGCGTTGACCGCACAAGTCGATGGTAGGGGCGAATGCGCAACGATCTCAGCCCGCGTCGCCCCCGACCCATGCGCCGTTCGACCACTGTTCACCTGCCGTTCGGGGGCGCGACTCCTAGACGCCGACCGCCGTCCATCCCTGTGCCAGACTCTGCGAGGGGCACGACAGCAGCACAGATCGGCCTGAACGATCGGAGGGAGCCGCCATGCGCGACGCCTATCACGACGAGCTCGATGCCATCACCGACCAGCTTGTCGAGATGGCCAACCTGGTCGGCGAAGCCATCGCGTCGGCAACCCAGGCGCTGCTGTCCTCCGACCTGTCGGTCGCCGAACACGTGATTGACGCGGACGCCGGGGTGGACCGGCTGCGCGAGCAGGTCGACCGCCGTACGGTCGACCTCATTGCCCGTCAGCAACCGGTAGCTGGCGACTTGCGCGCGCTGACGACGGGCCTGCGCATCACCTCTGACCTCGAACGGTGCGGTGACCTCGCCGTCCACGTCGCCAAGTTGGCGCGTCGCAAATACCCAGCGTGCGCAGTGCCCGACGAGCTGCAAGACACCATCGGCCGCATGGGCGAGGTGGCATCGTCGATCGTCGGCAAGGCAGGCGAGGTCGTTGCCGGCCGAGACGCTGATCTCGCCGCCGAGCTCGAATCGGACGACGACGTGATGGACGACCTGCACCGCACGCTGCTCCGGACGATGCTCGCGCCCGAATGGACGTACGGCGTCGACACCGCCATCGACCTTGCGCTCGCGGGCCGCTACTACGAGCGCTTCGCCGACCACGCCGTGATTGTTGCCCGGCAGGTCGTCTACCTCGTCACCGGCGAGCCGACCGTTCGGATCTGACCGAACAGGCACCACGTCGACGCGACCGGATACCGGCCTTGGCCCACAGCGGGAATGCGCAGTTGCGATCGAACGCTCAATCGCTGTTCACCGCTCGTTCATCTTGCCGCTCGGTGCAGTCCACCTGCTCGACCTAGCGTCGGTACCGGCCGGCCCTCGAGGGTCAGCCGCCCGACACAGGAGGAGTTATCCCTTGAGGACATCACGCATCGCCGCGACCCTGCTGACCGCAGGTGCGTTGCTGGCGGCCGCCGCGTGTGGCACCAACGACAACAGCAGCTCGAAGTCGAGCACGTCAGCTTCGACGTCGGCGCCCGCGGCTGCGACGACATCGGCCGGCAGCCGGCCGTCGGCCGCTGGGCTTCGTCGTCCGCGCCCGCGGCCGCCGCGCCGCCGCGTGCGGACCGGCCACTCAGCGCTCAAGGCTCGACGTTCCAGGCCAACATGGAAACCCAGTGGAGCAAGGACTTCGGCACGCAGTGTGCGGGAGCGCAGAGTCAACTACCAGGGCACCGGGCTCGGGCGCGGGCATCACTGCGATCGGCAACGGCACGGCTGACTTCGCCGGCTCCGACGTGACCATGACCGACACCGAGACGGCGGCGGCCAAGCCGCTTGCGGCAGCGACCCGCGATGACGATCCCGGTCACTGCCGGCGGCATCGGCATTATCTACAACCTCAAGGGCGTCACGTCGCTGAACCTGTCGGCGAAACCATCGCGGGCATCTTTGACGGCAAGATCGCCAAATGGAACGACCCGGCCATCGCCGCCGAGAACTCCGGTACCACGTTGCCGACGACACCGATCAGCGTCTTCTACCGCAACGACAGTTCCGGCAGCACGTCGGTGTTCACCGCCTTCCTGACGGCAGATGCCGCGAGCGACTTGGACGCTAGGCAGTAGCAAGACGATCACGTTCTTTACTGCAGCGCAGGGCGCCAAGGGCTCGGCCGGGGTGGCGGCCGGAGTGAAGCAGACCGATGGCGGCATCACCTACGTCGAGACGTCCTACGCGAAGGCACAGAGCCTTCCGACCGCCTCGGTCAAGGGTGCCGGCGTACTTCGTCGACCCGA
The DNA here is from genome assembly GCA_963836475.1 of uncultured Actinomycetes bacterium. GTDB lineage: Bacteria > Actinomycetota > Actinomycetes > Acidothermales > Acidothermaceae > PALSA-607. The sequence continues at coordinate 36,431 of CAWIJQ010000001.1, read as the reverse complement.
CCACCGACACCGTCTCGAAGGCTATCGCCGAAGGCTTCTCCGTCACCGGTACTGGCAACGACTTCGCCGGGCAGCATGGACTACACCAAGATGGCCGACTGGCTACCCGATCTCGACCGTCTCGTACGCCATCGCTGTGCTCGAAGTACAAGGACGCGGCGAAGGGCGCACTCGTGAAGTCCTTCCTGTCACTACGCCGTCAGCAAGGGCCAGGCTGCCGCCGACGGCTTGGGTTCGCCCCGCTGCCGAGCTGACCTTGCAGCCAAGGCGAAGCAGTATCCGGCGATTTCGTGACCCAAGGCACACCAGACACCCGGTCGATCGCGATCGATCCGTGACCGGGGCGCCCCGGAAGGCTCGGACGTTCGAGCCCTTCCGGGGCATCACCTTGGCCGCTGCGTTGCTTGTCCTGGTCATGCTCGGGGCCATCGCGGTGTTTCCTCGTGGCGAAGGCGATTCCGTCGCTCAGCAAGGATCAGAAGAACTTCTTCTCGACCAAGGCGTGGAGCCCCGACGCAGACCCGCCGCTGTTCGGTATCGCCGTCCTCGCATTCGGCACTGTTCTTGTCGAGTGTCATCGCGTTGGTGCTCGCGGTTCCAGTTGCCCTTGGAGTGGCCATCTTCGTGGTCGAGTACGCGCCGCGTCGGTTCGCCAACTGGCTCGGCTATCTCATCGACATGCTCGCGACGGTACCTTCCGTGGTCTACGGGCTGTGGGGCCTGATCTTCCTGGTGCCGCACATCCGAGGCTTCCAGCATTTCCTGGCCACTGACTTCGGCTGGATCCCGATCTTTGCCGATCCCGAACAACCGCACGTCGGTCGCGAGTCGGTCGATCTTCGTGGCGTCTGTCGTGCTCGCCATTATGGTGTTGCCGGTCATCGCCGCGATCTCGCGTGAAGTGCTGCGACAGGTCGACCCGAATCTCAAGGAAGCTGCGCTCGCCCTGGGCGCAACGCGTTGGGAAATGGTGCGCACGGCGTTGCTTGCCACCGAGCCGGCCCGGCATCATCGGCGGCATCATGCTCGGACTCGGACGTGCCCTTGGCGAGACTATTGCGTCGCGCTGATCCTGGGCACCAGCTTCGCCGATCAGCCCGCACATCCTGCAGCCTGGCGGCAACACGATCGCGGCGAACATCGCTAACTACTTTGGCGAGGCGGGCGCAACCGGTCGTTCTGCACTGATCGCGAGCGGGCTCGTGCTCTTCATCATGACGCTCGGCGTGAACCTCGTCGCACGAACGGTGATCTACCGCGCCGCCGTCCGGCAGGGCAGTGCGCGATGACAACGGCGAGCACGATGACGAGCTCGTCGGCGTCCCCTGTTGTTTGGAAGTTGCGCGGTCGTCGTGCGGTCGTCAACCGAATCGCGACGGTCGCCATGTACGGGGCGTTCCTCATCGCGGTGATCCCGCTGGCCCTCGTCATCTGGTACACCATCGGCAAGGGTCTAGCCCGTTTCAGTTTCGGGTTCTTGACCCACTCGATGGCCGGGGTTGGCGCGACAGACACCAACGGCGGCGTTTACCACGCCATCCTCGGGACGGTCGAGCAGCTGGCCATCGCCTCCGTCATTTCCGTCCCGCTCGGCCTGCTGGTGGCGATCTACTTGAACGAGTACGGCGCGCAGAGGATTTTCGACTGTGGTCCGCCTCCTCGTCGACGTCATGACCGGCATTCCTTCGATCGTCGCCGGGTTGTTCGTGCTGGCGTTCTGGGTCATCGGGCTGCACCGGGGTTACTCCGGATTTGCCGGCGCCATGGCGCTGGCCATCCTCATGCTGCCCGTGGTGACCCGAGCGTCAGAAGAGATGCTCAGGCTGGTGCCCGACACGTTGCGCGAGGCCGCCTACGCGCTGGGCATTCCGAAGTGGCGCGTCATCCTCTCCATCATCATCCCGACCGCGCGCACGGGTATCACGACCGGCATCATGCTCGCCGTTGCACGAGTAACTGGCGAAACCGCGCCCCTCTTGCTTACCGCATTTGGCACAATCTTCATCAACAAGAGTCCGTTCCACGGCCCTCAGGAAGCGCTGCCCTTGTTCGTGTTCAGCTCCGCCGCGGCGGGCACTCCCGCCGATGTCAACCGCGCCTGGGCTGGCGCACTCACGCTGATCCTGATCGTCGTCCTGCTCTATGTGGCGGCCCGGTTGCTCACGCGCCGCGACGCTCTCAACCGGAGGTGACCAGCTCCATGGCTAAGCGGATCGAGGTGCTCGATCTGTCGTGCTACTACGGCGCCCACAAGGCGGTCGCCGATGTCACGATGACGATCGAGCCCAAGACGGTGACCGCCCTCATCGGTCCGTCCGGCTGTGGCAAGTCGACCTTCCTGCGCAGCCTCAACCGGCTACACGAAGTCGTGCCTGGCGGCCGCATCACTGGTCAGGTTTTGCTTGACGACCAAGACATTTACGCGCCCGACGTCGATGCAGTTGCGTTGCGTCGAAGCGTCGGCATGGTGTTCCAACGGCCGAACCCCTTTCCGACGATGTCGATCTTCGACAACGTCGCGTCCGGCTTGAAGCTGGGTGGCGGGGGCAGGAACAAAGACCTACCGGACGTCGTCGAGCGAGCGCTCACCGGTGCGCACCTGTGGGCCGAGGTGAAAGACCGGCTGAAGAAGCCGGCATTGGCTCTGTCTGGTGGCCAGCAGCAGCGACTATGTATCGCCCGCGCGATCGCGGTCGAACCCGAAGTGCTGCTGATGGACGAACCCTGCTCGGCGCTCGACCCGATCTCGACGCTGGCCATCGAAGACCTCATTGCCGAACTCAAGGACCGCTACACGATCGTCATCGTGACGCACAACATGCAGCAGGCCAGCCGCGTCAGCGAGCAGACTGGCTTCTTCACGCTGGCGGGCGCCGGCAAGCCGGGAGTACTCGTCGAATACGACGCCACCAGCCGGATTTTCTCGGTTCCGGCCGACAAGCGCACCGAGGACTACATCACCGGTCGCGTCGGCTAGCTGTACTGCTCGATCACCGCGTCTGACAACGCTGGCCACGCCTCGACCGCCCACGGGCCGAAGTCGACGCCGCCGAGGGCCGCGCAGGCGAGCCCAACCGCCGGGTCGACCCACAGGAAACTGCCCGACTGGCCGAAGTGGCCGAAGGTCTCGGGTGAGTTCGTCTGGCCGGTCCAGTGCGGGTGCTTGCTGTCGCGGATCTCGAAGCCGAGCCCCCAATCGTTGGGACGTTGGCCGCCGAATCCCGGCAGCACCCCGTTGAGCCCGGCGAACGCCACGGCGGTCGCCTCGGCCAGCGTCTCGGGCGCCACCAATGTCGGCGCGAGCAGCTCGCGGCCGAACCGCAACAGGTCTCGAAGCGGGCCCACTGCGCCCGACGCGGCTGAGCCGTCGATCGTGGTCGCGGTCATCTCGAGCGGCCGCAAGATCTCGCGACGTACCTGGTCAGCAAACGGCTCGTCTGCGCGCTGCGAAGCCAGCGTGGCGAGCAAGTCGAACGCAGCGTTGGAGTAGATGCGCCGCCGCCCGACTGCGGCCAGCACCGCGCCGCCGTCGATGTCGAGGCCCGACGCATGGGCCAGCAGATGTCGCACCGTCGATCCGGGCGGGCCAGCCGGCTCGTCCAGTGACACCTTGCCCAACTCCGCCAATTGCAAGATGCGGTAGGCCGTGAGCATTTTGGTGACTGACGCCCAGGGGTGTCGGTGGTCGAGCTGACCGGCGTCCGCCAGGATGTTCGCCGCATTGGTGACACCTGCGGCAGCGTGCTCACCTGGCCACGCGGCGATCTGTTGGAACGCAGGAGTTCCCGACGGCAGCGGCACGGAGAAGGAGCTTAGGCGACCGCGACGCGATCGCGACCGAGTTGCTTGGCCGAGTAGAGCGCGGCGTCGGCGGCGCCCATCACTTCGTCGTAGGTCATGCCCGGGCGATGCTCGGCGACGCCAACGCTGATGTGCGCCGACAATCCGCGCGCCAACCTCCACCACGGGTAGTCCGCGACCGCCGCCCTGATGCGTTCGCCCGCACGCGTCGCCGCTTTCAGAGTGGTGTCGCGCAACACCACCACGAACTCGTCGCCGCCGTATCGCGCGAGCACGTCGGAGTCGCGACTTTCGGTGCGCAGCAGTGCGGCGATTGTCTTCAGTACCTCGTCGCCGATCGCGTGCGAGAACGTGTCGTTCACGTCCTTGAACCGGTCGAGGTCGATGAAGAGCAGGCAGCCGGTTTCCGTGCCTTCCGCGGCCATGCCGAGCAGCGTGAGATCGAGCCGGCGACGGTTGCCGAGACCGGTCAACGGGTCTTCGGTAGCAGCTTGTTCGACCCGCTCGTTCTCTTCGGCGAGGTCAAGCATCTGCATGCGCATCATGACTGCTTCGAGGCGTCGTTCTCGCTCCTCCCAAAGGGAATTCGCGAGCAACATGCCGGCGTGCTTCGCGAGGTCGATACCCGGGTGATCGCCGTAGTGCACGCGTTCGACTTCCGCTGCTTGCAACACGATCGCGACGTGCCACTGTCGCGAAAAGGCAGTGTCGTTCACGGCTGCGGCGTGTTGTAGATGCAAGCGACCTTCGTCGACCAGGCCCAGTGCGGCGCATGCGCGGGCGAGACCGAGGCGCAACAGCACGGTGTCTTCGGGGTTCAGCGCTTCGCCGTCACGACCGAGCGCTTCGAGCAAGGCCACTCGGCCAAGCTCCGGCCTCACCCAACGCGGCCCATGCGTACCCCTCATAGAGGCGGCCCACGCGGCGGCCGTGCGCAGTCGCGTCTCGTTGTTGCGTGCGAATCGACGTCCGCAATACCTCGCGATAGCGCGCGTTCGCTTCGTCGTATCGCCCAATAACTTCGAGTCGGCCGGCCAGCCGCAGATCGTTGCGCGCGATGCTGCTGTCGATCAGCCGCGCCAGCACCGGCACGCCGCCCTGACGCATGATTTCGGTCGCCCTGCGCAACTGGCTCGCGGCCATCTCGAACATGTCGGCGGTGCTCGCCGCGTTGGCGATCGTGAGAAACGCGCTGGCCGCAGCACTGCTGGTTTCGCCTAGTCGCGCCAGCGCAACCAGACCGTGCGCAAGCTCGTCGAGGGCCCGCTCGAACTCGCCGCGGGCCAGCCTGACGGCGATCGACTGACCCAAGATCTGCAATCTGGACGCCGATTGGCCGGTCTCGAGGTAATGCTTCGCGAGTTCATCAGCGAGTGCCAGAGATTCGTCGAGCCGGCCGTTGGCGGCCAGGGCATTGACCATGATCTCGCGGCAGCGCCAGCCCGACTCCTCGTCGCCAAACGCTCGCGCCAGCCATTCGTTCGCGGCGATTTGGTGCAGCGACCATTCGCCGCCCTGGTCGGTATACGCGCGGAAGCTGTTCCGCACGAGCCAGCTCGCCGGACCACTGTTGCCGATGCGAACGACCTCACCCCGGACATCCCGGACGTCGTCCACGTCTTGCTCCACCGTTCTCGCCACTCCCGTCGGCACCGCTCTCGCCACTCCCATCGGACCGGTGTTGACTTAGGCATCGGCAGGAAAGCCGCCGATCTGGTGCAGTTCCGCGGGAGTATCGGTGACGTCATCGCCGAGGCAAATGACATCGGTGTTGTTTGCGGCCTACCATGGGCTCCAACACGCACGGCAGGCCCGCGGGTGGGTCGGAAGGAAGGGCTGGTCCATGGAGGCTGCCAACTCGGCGAACGCGGCTCGGGCCGGCGGGAGCGCGGACGACTCGGCGCGGTCCGACACGTTGTCCGAACGCGAGCACGAGATCCTGGAATTCGAGCGCCAATGGTGGAAGTACGCCGGGGCCAAGGAACAGGCGATGCGCGAGATGTTCGACATGTCCGCCACGCGTTATTACCAGGCGCTGAACGCGCTGATCGACCGGCCGGCCGCGGTTGCCGCCGACCCGATGCTGGTCAAACGGCTGCGCCGGCTCCGGGCCGCACGGCAACGCGCTCGCTCGGCCAGGCGCCTCGGCATCGAGGCCTGACCGCAGCGTGATCCTGCCCGAGGAAGGCCGTGGGGCCGGGCTGCATCGCCGCACCAGCGGCAATCGCCTGGTCGGGCTGCTGGTGTCGTTGGTCCTGGTCGTGATCGCCGCTGCGGGTGTGTACGTCGTCCTGCATTGGCGTGGCGAGAGCAAGCGGCCTCCGGCGGTGGCGTCGAGTTCCTCCTCCCATCGCCCGTCCGCGTCGGCGACGCACTCCTCGGCTGCGACAAGCCACTCGTCCAGCGCGCCCGCCTCGAGCGCAGCCGCGTCGGCCGTATCTACTGCCCCCACATCGGCCCCCTCCGCGTCGACCAGTTCGCCGGCCGCGCCGACGACGCCGCCCGCGCCGGCGGTGAAGATCCCGGTCGACATCCGCAACGACACCCACATCAGCGGCCTGGCGGCCAAGGCGGAGAACACCTTGACATCGGGTGGCTGGAGCGTCGCCTCGACGGGCAACTACGCACACACCGTGACCCAGACGACGGTGTATTACCCACCAGGCGACCAAGCATCCGCCCAGCTGCTCGCCACCCAATTTCCGAAGATCCACAGGGTTTTAGCGGCTCCGGCTGGTCTGGCGGCCGACCACCTCACCCTCGTGCTCGCGCAGGATTGGGTCTAGCCGCACAGGTAGGCTCAGACATCGTGTCGGACATCGCGTCGCCGCCCGGATTCCCCGAGCCGTTCACCGACTCCGGCGTCGCCGGTCTGCGGGCGCTTCTCGCAACGCCACGAGCCGCGCTGATCGGGCTCGACTTCGACGGCACGCTGTCGCCCATCGTCGATGAGCCAGCTGACGCGCGACCACACGTCGGGGTGCCCGACACGTTGCGCCAGCTCGCCGATCGGTTCGGCACCGTCGCCATCGTCACCGGCCGACCGGCCGACGTGGTCGCCGAGCTCCTCGGCTTCGTCGCCGCCCCGCCCCCGGCCAATCTGCGGGTCGTCGGCCACTACGGCCTCGAGACATGGACGACGGCGGCTGGCGTCGTCCGGCTTGCTGATGTCGACCTCAGCTGGCTCGACGACCTGCGCCGGGCGCTGCCTTCCGTATTGGAGGCGGCGCATGCCCCGGACGGCACGGCGATTGAGGACAAGGGCGCGTCGGTGGCCGTGCACGTGCGGCAGACCGCCGACCCGGGCGCCGCGATGCAACTCCTCGGGCCGCCGCTGTCGGCGTTGGCGACGGCGCACGGCGCGCGACTCGAGCCGGGGCGGTTGGTGTTCGAACTGCGTACCGCGGGCGTCGACAAGGGTGCCGCTCTTGCCGAGTTGGTTCGTGCGGCCGATGCCCGGGTGGTCGTGTTACGTCGGTGACGACCTGGGCGACCTGGCTGCCTTCGACACGCTCGACCGCCTGCGCGCGGCTGGCCTGGCGACGCTGGCGGTGTGCAGTGGCTCGATCGAGGCACCCGAGGTGCCCGAACTTGCGGCCCGCGCCGACCTCGTGGTCGACGGGCCACACGCGGTGGCCGACTTTCTCGAACGCACTTGCGGGCACAAAAAAAACCGCGGCCGGGAGCTTCCCTGCCCGATAAGCTCCCGCCCGCGGTTCCCCTCCAGTGCTCACGACAGTAGCTAGTGACCTGCTGAGTCGTCGTCAGCGAAACGGCTGGAGTTGGTCAACCGTTCGGCCCATGCCGACCCGCGCTACCCTTGTCGCACAACTTCATACCGCTCATCAAGAGGGGCAGAGGGACCGGCCCGTAGAAGCCCCGGCAACCACGTCGACGTACCACCGTGCATCGCCTTCTGGGCGCGCCGGCTTCGTCGAAGCAGGTGCCAACTCCGGCCCGTGGATGGTCCGCGGGAAAGATGAGGAGAGGGCTTTTCCGTGTCTGCATCACCACTGACCGCACCTGCGGTCCTCGGCGCCGCCACCTCGCTGTCGTGTCGCGAGTGCGGGGCGCAATATCCGATCAGCCCGCGCTACGCGTGCGAAGAATGCTTCGGGCCGCTCGAAGTGGCCTACGACTATGCCGGCGTGAGCCGCGAATCGATCGAGGCCGGCCCGCACAACATCTGGCGCTACAAGCAGCTGCTGCCGGTGCCGTCGAACGTGGCGTCGACGCCGAACCTCGAGCCGGGCATGACGAAGTTGGTGCGCGCCGACAACCTCGCCCGCGAACTCGGCATGCGCAAACTCTGGGTCAAGGACGACAGCGGCAACCCGACGCACTCGTTCAAAGACCGCGTCGTCGCCGTTGCTTTGGCGGCCGCGCGCGAGCTCGGCTTCTCGGTGCTGGCGTGCCCGTCGACCGGCAACTTGGCCAACGCGGTCGCGGCCGCGGCGGCGCGCGCGGGCATCAAGTCGGTGGTGTTCATCCCGGCCGATCTCGAGCGGCAGAAGATCGTCACGACGGCCGTGTACGGCGGCACGCTGGTCGCCGTCCAGGGTAATTACGACGACGTCAACCGGCTGGCCTCAGAGATCGCCGGCGACGAAGAAGACTGGGCTTTCGTCAACGTGAACGTGCGGCCGTACTACGCCGAGGGCTCGAAGACGCTTGGGATACGAGATCGCCGAGCAGTTGGGCTGGCGATTGCCTGAGCAGATGGTGATTCCGATCGCGTCGGGTTCGCAGCTGACCAAGATCGACAAGGCCTTCACCGAGTTCGGCAAGTTGGGCATCGTCGATGCGACGCCGTACCGGGTGTTCGGAGCGCAGGCGTTCGGATGTTCGCCGGTTTCGGCCGCGTTCAAGGCCGGGTACGACGTCGTGCAGCCGGTGCGGCCAGACACGATCGCGAAGTCGTTGGCCATCGGCAACCCGGCCGACGGACCTTATGTTCTCGACGTCTGCCGGCGCACCGGCGGCGCGGTCGAGGACGTCACCGACGACGAGATCGTCGACGGCATGCGGCTGCTCGCGCGCACCGAGGGCATCTTCGGCGAGACCGCGGGCGGGGTCACGGTCGGCGTGCTGCGCAAGCTGCTTGCGCTGGGCGCTCTCGACCCCGAAGCCGAGACGGTCATCTTCAACACCGGCGACGGCCTGAAGACCCTCGACGCGGTGGCGCCGGTCGTGTCGCCGTCGGTCACCATCCCGCCGTCCGCCGAAGCGTTTCGCGCTTTCCTGGACGCCGAGGGGCTCGCGTAGCGGTCGCGCTCGATTCTTTGCGGTGATCATGCACAAAGTTGGTAGCCACACTCACTGGTGGTACCAACTTTGCGCATGATCACGAAGGCGCCCGGGACGACGCTGGCGGCGGCGCCGACCACCCGATCGCCGTCACCACGTCGGGCTCGATGGGGGCGACATCGATCTCATCGCCCGGGTCTCCGGGACCGCAGTAGTCCTCCACCGGGCCATCGGGGTCGACGTCGATGGAGAAGGTCGCCGTGACGCCTGGAAAGAGAAACTCGACGGACGTTGCGAGATCCTCGTTTCCCAGGTCGCAGCGGTACTTCGCGAAAAGCACTGAGGCTTGCTGGCCTGGGCTGAGCCAGACGCGGTTTGGTGCTGCGGTGGTCACGTATCCGCCGCCGTCGCGGTAAACGAATGGCAGTTCGCGGCCCGCGGCATCCAGCAACCCCACATGGGGGTAGCCCTCTAGCCAACACCGGGTCGTGCCAGCGTTCGTGACGTGGGCGTCGAATGGGTGTTCGCCAGTCTCAGGGGAAATTCCGTCGCCGGGGCCGAGCCGCAAAGACGCGGCAACGCATTGCCCGCTGCCGGACGCCGGAGCCGAGCCGGGTTGCGACGCCGGAGCAGCCGGGCTGGCCGGGAGAGAAGACGTTGTCGGGCCGACTGTGTCGAGCCGTGAGGCGCACCCGCTGAGCGCGACAACAGCCAGCAGCATCGCGCCGACTCGAACTCCCATGCCTTGCCGACGTTCCGGCGGGTCGAACGGTTGCACTCTCCGTCGGCAGGCGATGATCATGCGCAAAGTTGGTAGCCAGACTCACTGGCGGTACCAACTTTGTGCATGATCACGAAGGGTGATGCGGACGACGCGGGCGGGTTGCACTCTCTACTGTCGAGTGCTAAACATGAGCTAGCACTCTCAGCACCTGAGTGACAGAACTGCTCTTGGCTGGGCCGTTCGAGATCGGGTTGAGTTGGCGGACATGACGCCTGCTCGGCGCGGTCGGCCGTCGCGGGCGTCGAGCCTGGCCGTCACATAAGTTTCCCGACCCGGGAGGACCACCCGTATGTCCAAGATCATCGCGTATGACGAGACTGCTCGTCGCGCCCTCGAGCGCGGTATGAACCAGCTCGCCGACGCCGTGAAGGTGACGCTCGGCCCGCGCGGCCGCAACGTCGTGTTGGAGAAGAAGTGGGGCGCACCCACGATCACCAACGACGGCGTCAGCATCGCCAAGGAAATCGAGCTCGAAGACCCGTACGAGAAGATCGGCGCCGAGCTGGTCAAAGAAGTAGCGAAGAAGACGGACGACGTCGCCGGTGACGGCACGACGACCGCGACCGTGCTGGCCCAGGCACTTGTTCGTGAAGGCCTGCGCAACGTCGCGGCCGGCGCTAACCCGATGGCACTGAAGCGTGGCATCGAAGCTGCGGTCGCGAGTGTTTCGGCAGCGCTGTTGGCGCTGGCGAAGGACGTTGAGACCCGCGAGCAGATCGCCTCGACGGCGTCGATTTCGGCCGCTGACCCGGCGATCGGCGAGATGATCGCCGAGGCCATGGACAAGGTCGGCAAGGAAGGCGTCATCACCGTCGAGGAGAGCAACACCTTCGGCCTCGAGCTCGAACTCACCGAGGGCATGCGCTTCGACAAGGGCTACATCTCGCCCTACTTCGCCACCGACACCGAGCGCATGGAAGCCGTCCTCGACGACCCGTACGTGCTCGTCGTGAACAGCAAGATCGCCTCGGTCAAGGACCTCCTGCCGTTGCTGGAGAAGGTCATGCAGAGTGGCAAGCCGCTGGCGATCATCGCCGAGGACGTCGAGGGTGAGGCTCTCGCCACGCTCGTCGTCAACAAGATCCGCGGCACGTTCCGTTCGGTCGCCGTCAAGGCGCCCGGTTTCGGTGACCGTCGCAAGGCGATGCTCGGCGACATCTCGATCCTCACTGGCGGCCAGGTCATCAGCGAGGAAGTCGGTCTTGAAGCTCGAGACCGCCGGCCTCGACCTGCTCGGCCGGGCCCGCAAGGTCGTCGTCACCAAGGACGAGACGACGATCGTCGAGGGCGCTGGCGATGCCGACCAGATCGCTGGTCGGGTCAACCAGATCCGCGCCGAGATCGAGAAGAGCGACTCCGACTACGACAAGGAGAAGCTCCAGGAGCGGTTGGCCAAGCTGGCCGGCGGCGTTGCCGTCATCAAGGCCGGTGCAGCCACCGAGGTCGAGCTCAAGGAGCGCAAGCACCGCATCGAAGACGCGGTTCGCAACGCGAAGGCCGCTGTCGAAGAGGGCATCGTCGCCGGTGGTGGCGTGGCGCTGTTGCAGGCCGGCCGCACCGCATTCGAGAAGCTCAACCTCGAAGGTGACGAGGCCACTGGCGCTCGCATCGTCGAGATCGCCCTTGAGGCTCCTTTGAAGCAGATCGCGATCAACGCCGGCCTCGAAGGCGGAGTTGTGGTCGAGAAGGTTCGCAACCTCGAAGCGGGCTGGGGCCTGAACGCCGCGACCGGTGAGTACGTCGACCTGATCAAGGCCGGCATCATCGACCCGGCGAAGGTCACCCGCTCGGCGCTCCAGAACGCCGCGTCGATCGCCGCACTGTTCCTCACCACCGAAGTCGTCATCGCGGACAAGCCGGAGAAGAACCCGGCTCCGCAGGGTGGCGGCGGCGGCGGAGACATGGACTTCTAAAGTCCACATGCACGCTGAGGGGTGGTCCGCCGAAAGGCGGGCCACCCCTCATTGCGTTCACCTGAACGCGGTCGCATGGCGTTCGGGCGGCGTGCCGCGTTCCGCGGAACGCGCCGTTGTCCCGTGATCATGCACAAATGTGGTAGTCCCACGGGCTGTAGGTACCAAATTTGTGCATGATCACGGTTCCGCGTTCACGTGAACGCGGTGCCTCGGCATCGCTGCGTTCCGCGGAACGCGCCACGGCAGGACGCCCCGCTGGTCTGGCACGATGCGTCTCATGACCGAGCCGACCAACCCGCCGACGCCGACCAGTCCGCAGACTCCGCCCAGCCCGCCGCCGCCGGCCCTGTTGACCGCGCCTGTGCTGGTTGTCGTCCAGCAGGCGAAGATTTTTTCGAGCCGCGCCGAGTACGACATCTACGAACCCGACGGCACGCCGCTTGGATCGGTGCATCAAGTGCCCGGCTCCGGCGCCGGCTTTCTCGGGCAGCTCGCGACGATCACGTACGACATCGCAACCGCGGACGGCGCGGTGCTGATGCAGATGGTCAAGCCGAGCGCGATCGGGCGCGTGCACTTCGAGGTGTCGTGGGCCAACGGGCAGCCGATCGGAACGGTCGAACAAGAGAACCTGTTGTTCGCACCGCAGTTCGAACTGAGTCACCGCTGATGGCGTGACCGCGCGCCTCACTGGCGGCAGCATGCTGAGTTGGGAGTGGGCGATCGAAGGCACCGGCCGGCGAGGCGCTCGGAACCGTGAGCAAGCAGTTCGCCGGACTGGCCGAAATGTTCAGCAGCGCCGACCGTTTCGTCGTCCAGCTGAGCCCGTCATTGGTGGGTCCGCTGCGTGCGCTCGCGGTTGTCGCGACCGTATGTCTCGACGAAGTGCGCACGCAGAAGCGCAACAGCCGCTGAACCCGTCGTCAGACGGTGCCGAAGCTGGCCGCGATCTGACGTTCCGCCTCGGCGTAGCTCGTGCTGGCCTGCCCGAGCAGCTGGCTGATGCCGCCTAGTGCCTCACGCAATCCTTCGGCCGATTTCTGCCACTCGGCCCACAGGGCCTGAAACCGCTGCTGCGCAACGCCGGCCCAGTCGCTGCCGAGCGGAGCCAACGATCCGGCCAGCGCGCGCAACTCGCCCTCGATGCTCGACGACCCCGAACTCACCCGCGATGACAACCCGGCCAACTGCTCCGGCGTAACCCTGATGCCGCTCACTGCGACCTCCCCTTCGCGAGCCGTCGCCGATTGCGCGACTCAGTGCGCAGAGATTAGGCCGGACGCCGGCAACCGCGCCGCCGTTGTCCACAGCCCGTAGTCGTCTATTGGCTAGCTGCTCCAATGCATCGGACGGCGGCGGGCGGGCGGCAGCTGCGTTGCACTGTCGCCGTTCGCCGCGTCGATCTGCGCTTGGGTCAGGAAGATGGCGGTGCCCAGGTCGGCTGCGGTCAGGTTGCAGCCACGCACGTCGGCGCCGGTGAAGTCGGCTAGCCGAAGATCTGACCCCTGCATGTGGGCGCCGACCAGGGCGGCACCGCGCAGGCTCGCGCCGCGCAGGTCGGTTTCCGCGAGGTCGGCGCCGATTAGGTTGGCACCGCGCAGGTCGCGGCGGTTGGGAGTGCTCGCTCGAGCTAGTTCGCTGGCCTGCGTAAGGATTCCGTTCACGAAGTCGCGATGTGCGTCGGTGTCGAGGTTTATCAGCGTGCCGGGGCTCGTGTTGGTCAGGTCTTCGGTTTGACTGAACGCACGGTCGATCGCGCCGCGCATGTTGTCAGCGGCCGCGAGAGTTCGCGCCTCGTTCAGGTACCAGAGCAGCTCGTGTAGCTGCCGCATGACGTCGAAGACAGCGAACATCGTCTCGGCTGACTCAGGGTCGTCTCGCCAACTGCGACCCCCGAACGTCGTCTGCGCGACATGTTGGCCGGCACCGAAACAGTCGTAGGTCGTGCAGCCCGAAAAGCCTTGCGGTCTAAGGGTTTCATGAATGCTGCAGCCGAAGGTGTCGTTGAGGTTCGGGCACGGCTGGCCAGCTCGTTTGTTGATGGCGAACTCAGCCGATTTTGCAAACGCGGGTGCGACGCAACACAGCCCGAAGCAGTTCGCGCAATCAGCCCTGAGCTCGACCGAGGTCATGCGGTGACTGTACCGACGAACGCCCAAGATTCTCGACGCTGGGCTCTTGACATCGGAAAACTATGCGCGCATAGTATCTGCATGAACACTATCGCTTCGGCACACGTTGCCACCACCGCATCGCCGTCCGCCGTCTTCGCCCGCTGGGCCGACGTGGCCACCTGGCCGCAATGGAACTCCGACACGGAGTGGGTCACCCTCGATGGTCCCTTCGTCCAAGGCGTTACGGGTGTCTTGAAGCCCAAGGGTGGGCCGAAGGTCAAGTTCCGCGTCGACACGCTGACCGATAGCGAGTTCGTTGACGTCTCGCGACTGGTCGGCGCGCGGCTCACCTTCCATCACGTCGTCACGCCGACCGACGACGGCTGCAGTGTCGACGTCACCATCAGCATGGCCGGGCCACTGGCCTGGCTGTGGACCCGCATCCTCGGCAAAGGTCTCGCGGGGTCGGTGCAAAAAGACCTCGACGCATTGGCGGTTGCCGCCGAAGGGCGTCGTACGCTCCCTGAATGACGCGTCGCCTCGCTAGCGAGCACGCCACGGCCGACGACAGCACCGGGCTGTTGCTGTGGCAGGTCACCAACCGCTGGCAAGCAGCACAACGGGCGGCACTCAAACCGTTTGATCTGACGCACGTGCAGTTCGTCTTGCTTGCCTCACTGACATGGCTGGACGCCGACGGGCCGGTCACTCAGCGCCAGCTGGCCGATCATGCAGTGACGGATCCGATGATGACGTCGCAAGTGCTTCGGGCGCTCGAGGCGCGGGGACTCATTCGGCGCGACCCGCACCCCTCGGACAATCGCGCCTGGTCGTTGGTCGTGACGCCGACCGGCCGTGCGCTTGCCAACCGAGCAAACGCGGCCGTCGAGGCTTGCGATCGCGACTTCTTCGCGGTGTTGGGAGCTGACAGACCGGGATTCAACGCGGCGCTCATCCGGCTGCGCTGAGCGTTTGTTGGACGGGGCGATGAAGTCACGGCTACGTCGGCTTGGAGACGGCGGTTGTCTCGCCCGGGTCGATGCGGCTGAGCAGATCCTGGAGCTGTCGGCGCTGGCTGGCGGTGAGCCGTGTGACCACCTCAGTGTCCAGGCGTGGGATGTGGGCCTTGTAGCCCGGCGCGTAGCGCCGCCTTGCCCGTGTCGGTCAAGGCGACGTGGAAGGCGCGTCCATCTTCGGGGTCGCGTACCCGGCCGATCATGCCCTTGTCCTCCAACCGGGCGACAAGTTTGGTTGTGCCGGCGGAGCTGAAGCCCATCAAGGCGGCGACGTTGCGGGCGTGCGTGCCTGGGCCGGGGAAGCGCGAGAGGCGCAGCATGAACTCGAACTCGGTGCCGTCCAGCCCCGTGGCGGCCCGGATGTCGGCGTGCAACCGGGTGTTGAGGGCGCGGTGCAGGTTCACCACCCGGCCCCAGAGCACGACGCCTTCGTCCGACACCAGCGCGCGCAACTCGTCGTCCACGGGGATGATCGTAACGTGTGGAATAAACCTCGCCAGCGAGCTATTCTAGCTCACCAGCGAGCTATATTGGCGACGCCGACTCAACGGCGAGCCCCGACGAGAGGGTGCGCACCATGACCGACCTGCGGTACACGATCATCGACGGGGACTTCCCCGTCGGAGTCAAGAACAAGACCGCGACCCTGGTGACCAGCGAGAAGGAAGCGCTGCTGGTCGATGCCGGGTTCACCCGCGCCGACGGGCACCGCCTGGTCGCCGCCGTGCTCGACTCGGGCAAGACCCTGACCACCGTGGTCATCAGCCACGCGGACCCAGACTTCTACTTCGGCGCCGAAGTGATCGCCGACTCGTTTCCCGGCGCGCGGTTCGTGGCCACCCCGGAGGTGGCCGCCGCGATGGCCAAGAAGTACGAGGGCAAGCTCAAGGCGTGGGCGGCGCTGGGCGCGAACCTGCCCACCCGGCTGATCGAGACCGAGCTGCTCACCGGCGACCTTCATTTCGCCGGCCATACCTTCGAGCTCAGGGGCGCACCCGCGGCGCTGCCCGACCGCACCTATCTGTACCAGGCCGAAGACCGGGCGATCGTTGGCGGCGTGCTGGTCTTCGCCGACGAGCACGTCTGGATCGCGGACACCCCGCGCGACGAGCAGCTCGACGCGTGGGACGCCCTGCTCGCCGACATGCAGGCCCTTAACCCCATCCTGGTCGTGCCCGGTCATCGGCAGCCCGCCGCCCCAGCCGACGCGTCCGCAATTGCCTACACCCGCGAATACATCGCCGCGTTCCGGCGCATCGTGGCCGAAGCCGCCGACGCCGCCGCGGCCACCGAGGCGCTGCTTAAGGCCTACCCCAACGCCGGCATGCAGATCGCCGCACAGCTCGGCCCGAAGGTCGTCAAGGGCGAAATGAGCTGGGGGTGACCACCATGGCCGACGCTCACACACACGTCGCCGCTCACACGGACTTCGCGGCCGGCGCCGCGCCGGCCGACGTGGTGCGGCGGCAGTACCTGGCCTCCGCCGCCGGCGACCTTGACGCGCTGCGAGCCACCCTCGCCCCGGACGTCGAGTGGACCGAGATGGCCGGCTTCCCGCTGGCCGGGACCTACCGCACTCCTGAGGGCGTGACCGCCAACGTCATGGAGAAGCTCGGCGCCGACTGGGACGGCTGGGTTGCGCACGACGACACCTACGTCGTCGACGGGGAGAACGTCGTGGTGCTGGCCCGCTACACCGCCGTCCACAAAACCAGTGGCAAGCAGCTGAACGCGCGTGTCGCCCACCACTTCACCATTCGCGGCGGACTGATCGTGCGCTTCGAGCAGTTCGTCGACACCGCCCTGGTGCGCGACGCCGCCACCCCCGACAACTGACAGATCCGCTTCCGACAGGAGCACCCATGTCCGCAACGGCGAACAAAGCCCGAGTTCGCCGAGATCTGCTCTAGATTTCCTCGCCCGCCAAGATGTCGTCTGCGTCGACGATTCGATACGCGTACCCCTGCTCGGCCAGAAAGCGCTGACGATGCGCCGCGTAGTCCTGGTCAATCGTGTCGCGTGACACCACGGCATAGAAGCGCGCACCTCGGCCGTCGCGCTTCGGGCGCAACAGCCGGCCCAACCGCTGCGCTTCTTCCTGACGCGATCCAAAAGTCCCCGACACCTGAATCGCCACTGTTGCTTCAGGTAGGTCGACCGAGAAGTTGGCCACCTTCGAAACAACCAGCGTCGTGATCTCGCCCGACCTGAACGCCTCGAACAAGCGCTCGCGCTCTTTCACCGGCGTTTCGCCCTTAATAACAGGGACGCCGAGCCGCTCGCCCAATTCGTCGAGCTGGTCGAGGTACTGCCCGATCACCAGCAGCTGGTCACCCGAGTGACGCGCCGCCAGAGACTCGATCACCTTTGTCTTCGTCTCCGTCGTCGCCGCCAACCGGTAGCGCTCCTCGGGTTCCGCCGTGGCATACAAAAGTCGCTCGTGCTCGGTCAACGTCACTCGCACCTCGACGCAATCGGCCGGCGCGATGTAGCCCTGCGCCTCGATGTCTTTCCAGGGTGCGTCGTAACGCTTCGGGCCAATCAAACTGAACACGTCGCCCTCGCGCCCGTCTTCACGCACCAACGTGGCAGTCAGACCGAGCCGACGGCGCGACTGAATGTCAGCGGTGAAACGAAAAATCGGCGCGGGCAGCAGGTGCACCTCGTCGTAGATGATGAGGCCCCAGTCGTGATCGTCGAACACCTCAAGGTGCGCGTACACGCCCTTGCGACGCGTCGTCATCACCTGGTACGTCGCGATGGTGACCGGCCGAATCTCCTTCTTTGCGCCCGAGTATTCGCCGATCTCGTCTTCGGTCAATGTCGTGCGCTTCAGCAACTCGTGCCGCCACTGCCGAGCAGCAACCGTGTTGGTCACCAAAATCAAAGTCGTCGCCTGAGCCCGCCCCATCGCGGCCGCGCCGACGATGGTTTTTCCTGCACCACAAGGCAAAACGACGACGCCGGACCCGCCGTCCCAAAAGTTGTCGACCGCCTCGAGCTGATAAGGCCGCATCGCCCAGCCGTCTTCAACCAACGCGATTGCATGCGCTTCGCCGTCGACGTAGCCAGCGAGGTCTTCAGCCGGCCAGCCCAACTTGAGCAGCACCTGCTTGAGGTGGCCGCGCTCACTCGGATGAATGATCACCGCGTCAGCGTCGAGACGCGCGCCGATCATCGGCAGAACCTTCGGGCTGCGCAACACCTCCTCGAGCACCGCGCGATCAGAAGAACGCAAAACCAAACCGTGCGCAGGGTCGTTCGTCAGTTGCAACCGGCCGTACCGCGCCATCGTCTCGGCGATGTCGACGAGCAACGCGTGCGGTACCGCGTACCGGCTATAGGTGAGCAGCGCATCGACTACCTGCTCGGCGTCGTAACCCGCCGCGCGCGCGTTCCACAAACCCAGCGGCGTGACGCGGTAGGTGTGCACGTGCTCGGGCGAGCGCTCGAGTTCGGCGAAGGGCGCGATGGCGCGCCGGCAGGCCGCCGCCTGCTCGTGTTCGACCTCAAGCAGCAGCGTTTTGTCGGATTGCACGATCAGCGGTCCGTCTGTCACTCGGCCAGTCTCCCAGCTGGCGACTCTTCGTCGTCGAGCTCGGCCACACCGGTGATGCGATGGACCGCGAAGGTGCGCGGCTCGTCGCGCCGGTAGTCGAACGCGGTGAGGTAGCCGCCGGCCAGCCGCTGCGGCTCGATGATGCGGTTGCTCGCCTGCCCCTGCGCGTTCAAATACCCGATCCACACGGCGCGCCCCGACACGACGGCGTCTTGCAACACCGCCAACGTCTCGCTCGATGCCGAGTGCGGCAACACGTCGGACGCCGACCCGCCGAGCACCGCACCCCGCGCCGCGGTCACCGCCCGGTCGCCGCCACGGATCGCTTTCACCGCGAGGCCGATGACCGATGCCGCCGGCGCGGCAAGTTCAGGACGGCGGCGAGGCGGCCTTGGTCGAGCCGGCGCGCGGCGCGCATCTGGCCGACGCAGCAACAACGCGCCGTCCGGAGTTTCGGCTGCTGGCGCGTAGCCGAGCTCCCGCAACCGCTCAGCCACCCGCTCGGGCGCGAGCGGGCTGACGACCACCGTCGGCGAGAGACGTCGAAGGCGCAGGCTTTCGGCCCGACGGTCGGCCAGCACCTCGTTCAACACGGCTTCGTCGTCGCAGCGCAGATACGCGCCGGCGATGCCGATGCGGATGCGGCCGTGCCGTCGAGCCACGTCGTCGATGAGGTAACTCAACGGCTGCGGCACCGGAGTGCGCGACCGCGTCGCCAGCATCGTGTGCAGGTCGGCCGCGCTGCGGCCAGCGTCGAGCGCGCGCCGCACGGACGCGGCACTGAAGCGAAAAACCGTTGCGCCACCGGTTGATTCGACGTCGGCGGCCATCGCCAACTCGCGCGCCAAGTCGCTCTCGAGCGGGCCCGGCGCGACTGCCGTCATGTCAGCTTGCAACAGCACGTGGTCGAGTGGCTGGGGGAGGAGTGGATCGAGTACAGCAGCCGCGGCCACCAGGGGGTCAACCGAGTCGCCGCCACCAAGCGCGACACCGTCGCTGACGTCACCGAGCACCAGCTCGCACAGCCGCCGGCCGAACGACGAAATAGCGCCGCGCCCAGTAATGCCAAGGAATTCGGCCTCCGTATGTGACCACCCGACGAGGTCGTCGCGCAGTCGGCCACCACGTCGTGGCGACGACCAACGCAACAGCGCGCCGAGCGATTCGGCGCTCACAGCAACGCCGCTACCCGCGTCAACCAGCAACCGCAACAGGTCGCGCCGCACCACCGGGGCGAGCGCGCGGTCGACATCGGGGCCAAGCGCATTCGCCGCGGGACCGCGATCGACCGCCCCCACGGCCGCGGCCGCCCCGATCGACAGGGTCGGCTCGCGGCGTCCGATCAAACCGACGACCCGCGTCGTCGTCAGCCAGGCCGCCGCGAGCATCGCCCACCTGTCGGCGCTCGCCTTCGCCAGCCACAGGTCGTACGCCGTCGTCGGTAGCCAGCTGTCGCCGGTGTCGGCGTCGGCGGCGATCAGCCCGGCCGCATGCGCTACCTCGATCAGCAACGCCGCGGTCGGCTCGTCGACGTCGAGTTCGCGCGCAGTGCGTCGAAATTCGCGCACGCCCAAGCCGCCGCTGCGCAGCATGGCCGGCGGCTCGACGCCCCAACGCTCAAGCAACGCCTCGATCAGCCGGACGACGGTGAACGCTTGCCCGGCCGCGACGGCGTCGACGTCCGCCTGCTCGTAGCTGTTGGTGACCGGCGTCGGCGGATCGAGGGTGAGGTCGTGAAAAGCATGACCACCGCGGACGACGAGGGCGACCTCGCGCGGCAGCACCACGCTGTAGTCGTCGACCGCGATCAGCAATCCGTGCGCGAGCAGCCAGCGCACGGGCGAATCTGCGGTCGCGGCGGTGACCGTGCGACGAGCCGACGGAACCCGGCCCATCGGCGGGCCCTGCGCCAGCAGATCGAGCACGTCGCGCGCGCCCGGCGGCACCCGGTCGAGCAGCGACGAGATCTGCTGTGGATCTTCGAGCACACCGGCCAGGGCCGAAACCGCGGCCGCCGCAGCGCCGTCGACGCCGTTGCCGGTCTCGACGAGGTCGAGCCCGAGGTCGACGACGAGGCGCGCCAGCTGGCCGGCCGGCAACTGCTCAAGCAGCACCCGCACGGGCGGGCCGAGGTTCGCCGGCGTCGGCATCAGTTCGCGGACGACGGCGGCCAGCCAGAGTGCGTTGGCTGGACCCCACACCAGCATCGCCTGCCGCAGCCGGGCAATCGGCGCGGTAACGGCCTCGACCGTTACGCCCAGAGCAGTGGCGATCGCTTCCGGGTCGGTCGGCTCGGGCACGAGGGCGAACGCCTCGACGACGTGCAGGGTGCCGACGTCGAGACGGTCGAGCGCGATCTCGACGGAGGCGCGGCCGGTGGCCCGGTTCGCCAGCACATCGACGTCCGACGGCACGGGGTGCAACAGGTCGGGCCGGGCGGCGAGCAACCCGGCGAGGTCGTCGTCGGAACACCGGCGTAGCCAGTCGACGAGGGCGCTCCGGGAGGTGCTCATCCGGTCAACGTTAGTCGCCTTCGGGCGTGCGGGTGTGCCGTCGCGGTGTAGCTGTGGTTGCGCGGCGCTCGGGCGGGCTACCGGAGCGTGAGCCGGGCGCCGAGGACGAGGTCGGAACCGTCGATGCCCTCGTAGGTGCCGATGCTGCCGATGTGCTTGGCGTCAGGCGGGACGCCGTCGGGCTGCGCAGTCGACGATGGCGCCGACGTTCAGGTAGCCGGCGAACAGTGTCTTCGCTGGCATGCCCGCCATCGCCGCTTGGAAGTCGGCCGAGTCAGCGAGCGAGCCGGCCGCGCCCGCATCGTTGGTGAACACGATCTGCGCACCCTTCGCTGTCGCGGTCAGCGGGAACCCGGTTGTGGCTAGCTAGCCCAGCCAGGATCTTGGCGGTGACCAAACCAGTCGCCGGATCCGTAGGGTTCGGTGATCGCAGTGATCTTGATCGGCGTCGGGTCGCCACCGCTCGGCGGCACCCCGTCGACGCCGGCGGCGAACTCGTTGCCCAGCATGTTCAAGGCGTCCTCGGGCAGCTTGATGCCGTACTGCGCGCCGATCTTCGCCATTTCCGCGTTGACCGCCTGCCGCGGTGAGCGGCGACTTGTCGAGCACGGCGAGTTCTTTCTTGATGGAGTCGCTCAGGCCCGAAACCGCGAACCCGCCGACTGATCCGCCGGGCAACTCACCGAGCATGCTGCCGGCGCCGCCGTTGGTGAACGAGCTGAGGTCGGCTCCAAACACCCGGCCCTCGAAGACGGCGGCCGTGGGTTCGAGCCGCAGCCCAAAGACCGCGCGGCCCTTGACGTCGTCGAGGCTGGTCGAGGCCGCGCAGCGGGAGCATGCTCGGGCTCGCTCAGATCCTCGGCCTTCGTCGCCAGGTTCGACAGCGCCTTGAGGTCAGCCCACCCCGTTACGAGCTGCGCGCCTTTCAGCGTCGCGATGTCGGCGGCGTAGGTGGCGTTGGTGTCGATGTCTGACTTCTGCGCACTCGCAACCGCCGCGTCGACGATGGCTTGGCTGTCGCCGAAGATGACGTAGTCGCCCTCAACTGCGTAGCCGGCGGTACTGCTACCGGATCTGGCTCGTCCAGTTTCGCCATGCCAGCCTTGGCTTTTGCTGGGTCCGTCACCTGGATGATGCCGACGCTCTGCGTCTGCTGCTGGGCGTCGACGAAGACGGCGACTGCGGCGCTTGCGCCGAGCCACGGCTTGATGTCGGTGGCGTAGTTGACGTTCTGGTCTGACTGGCCAGTGTCCTTGGCGAACGCCGCCGCAAGCAACGCGTCTTTCAGGTCGGCGGGGTCGGTCACCTTGGGCGCGTCTGGGAACGTCTGCTCGAACTTCAGCGCGGCGGACTTGTCGCCGTTCGCCGGGTCGAGGTCGGCCTTGAAGAAGGCGATCGAGTTCGCCGGCGCCCAATGCTCCGGCTGCCCCGCGCTCGACACCTTCTTGTGGACGTGATTGACGTAAGACGACACCTGCACCGATGACGGCCAGAACGGCGACCAGGCTCAGCACGATCGCGGGCACGTTGCGCCGCGTCCGCTCGATGTGGCCGCTCGTGAGCAAATCTCCGGACGCCGGCGTGCCGCCACCCGGCAGGATGTTGCCGAAGTAGTTGGGCGCGGGCTGCGTCGGCGGCTGGTACGGCGAGGGGGTACGGCGGGTGGCTGGTAGGCCGAATACGTCGGCGCGTCGGGGACACCGGGCGGATTAGGGAAGGCAGGCGGCGGGTAGTCCGGGCCGGTGTCATCGCTCATAGTTATTAGTGTCGGGCATCGCACGTCCTGTCTGAAGCGCGACCCCAATACGTGATCAAGCCGCGTACTGCACCCTGGCCTGCGGCGTCCGCTGCCGTTAGCCTGAATGCCGTTCGCTTGAATTCGTGACGACGTCGGGTGGTCGTGACCGGTAGGCTTGCTGGTTCGACTTCCCCCACTTCCATTCGCATCAATTTCTGAAGGGCTTCCCCGTGCCTACCGGCAAGGTCAAGTGGTACGACACCGACAAGGGCTTCGGCTTTGTCTCCCGCGACGACGGCGGTGACGTCTTCGTGCATTCTTCGGCGCTGCCGTCGGGCCTCGACGCGCTCAAGCCGGGCAGCCGGGTCGAGTTCGGTGTGGCTGAAGGCAAGCGCGGCGAGCAGGCGTTGTCTATCCGCGTCCTCGACGCCCCGCCATCGATCGTGCAGACCATCGCCGCGTCGCAGCGCAAGAAGCCCGACGAAATGGTTGTCATCATCGAAGACCTGATCAAGTTGCTCGACGGCATTTCGAACGGACTGCGGCGCGATCGCTATCCCGAGAAGGCGGCCGGCCACAAGGTGGCTACTGTCCTGCGCGTCGTGGCCGACGACCTCGACCAGTAGGTCATGCGGCCCTACGCGGGGCGCAGCGCCGCGGCGTCGACCGTCGGCAGCAATCCGGCGTCCGCCGCCCGATCGAGAGCGCGCTGATCGCGGCGTAGCCCTGCTCGCCGAGATCGACCGAGAACTCGTTCACATACAGAGCGATGTGCCGCGCCTGCACGGTCGGGTCCATTTCGGCCGCGTGCTCAGCCACAAATGACGCGGACGCCGATGGGTTGGCGAAGGCGTGCTCGACGGAGGCCCGTACCACCCGCGCCAGAGCAGGCGCGTCGAGGCTTCGACGCGCCACGATGGCGCCGAGTGGAATCGGCAGCCCGGTGTCGGCCTCCCACCAGGCGCCGAGGTCGACCACGCTGGTGAGGCCGAACGTGCCGTAGGTGAACCGCGCCTCGTGAATCACCAAGCCGGCATCAACCAGACCGTCGCGCACGGCCGGCATGATCTGCGGGAATGGCATGACGGTGATCTCGCCGACACCGAGATTCGCGGCCCATAACCGAAACAACAGGTACGCGGTGGTGCGCTCACCCGGCACGGCAACCGTCGCGCCGCGAAGATCTTGCCGCCCGGTGGTGAGCACCAGCGGCCCGCAGCCCCGCCCCAACGCGCCGCCACTTGGCAGCAGCGAGTACTGATCGAGCAGCCATGGCAGGGCCGCGTACGACACCTTCGCGACATCGAAGTCGCCACGTTCGGTCGCGCCATTCGTCACGTCGACGTCGGCGAACGTCACGTCGACCTCGGGCGCACCGGCGATCAGCCCGTGCACCCAGGCGTTGAAGATGAAGGTGTCGTTCGGGCATGGCGAAAACGCCAGCGACAGCGGCGTCACGATGCCGACTCGGCAGACAGCGGAGCACTCAGCAGCAAGGACATGGCTTCGGCAAGAGCGTCGAATGCGCGCGGAATGTTCCAGGTCGAGCGGTCTCGTCGTCCGATGATGTTGGAGATGGCCCGCAGCTCAGCGAAGGGCACGTCGCGGCCGGTGCGCTGGCAGTCGCGCCGGGTCGCTTCGACCACGCCGTACCCCTCCATCGCTTCGGCGGCGGCATGTGGGTACCGGACGGCGAGTTCGGCCGCTCGTTCGGTCGTGCCGGTCATGCTCGACAAGGTCAGAACATCCCCGCCGCGCAACCGAAACGATCCGGTCGACAGCCGGGCCCGGTACCCGAGATCGCCGATCGGGTACCCGTCATTGCCGGGCAGGCCGAGTTCGCGCAGGGTCAAGAATCCGTCGTCGGTCACGACGCCTTGGTCGGCGGCGATGACCTGATCGGCCCACACCACATCGCCAACCTCGGCCCGGCCGATGAAACCGCCGGCGATGCCGGCGCTGACGACGAGCTCGTACTCAGGGCCGAGCGCCAGCAGCACGGCGGTGGTTGCGGCCGCCGCAACCGGCCCGACGCCGGCATGAAAGGCGTACAGCTCGCCAGCTGCGGTGGGCACCGAAATGCCGCCGTAGCCACCGATCTCGATGGGCTTCGGGTTCGAGAGTTTGCCCACCACCGCGTCGCGCTCGGCCTCGACGGCGGTGATCACCAGGATTGTCATGCATCACTCGCGTGCCGCGCGGCGGCGTTCGCGCAGCAACTCGATGCCGCGGGCCGGGCTGACGCGGGTGCGCACCGACTTCGCCGTTGATAGCAGCACGGTCAGCATCACCGCGGTTGCCAGCGTCAGCCCGAGTGTGCCGTTCGACGGCAACACGATGGCAAGAAAGCCGCCAAGTACCCATGACAATTGCAATGCGGTCTCCGAGCGCGCGAATGCCGACGTGCGCACGTGCTCGACCGCGTCGCGCTGGATCACCGAGTCGAGCCCGAGCTTGCTCAACGCCTGACTGATGTTGGCGACCAAGATGGCCAATGCGGCAGTGACCAGGCCGAACCAGATCGCCGTGATCACGCCCATGATGACGATCGCAATCAGGCTGACGATCGCCAGACACCTCGGGTTGTCGTGGCTTCAGCCACGCGCCCAATCGTTGTGCCGAGCACGCTGCCAAGGGCGGCCGCGGCGATGATGATGCCGAGATCGACAGACGGAATGAACACGCCGAGCGGATGGCTGCGAATCAGAAACGCGAGGAACAACGTCAAAAAGCCAGTGAATGCGCGCATGCCGGCGCAGGCGCGCAGCATCGTGGCCATGCGCGGTCCGATACCGCGCAACGGCGGCAACATTCGGCGATACAACTTCTGCAATCTGGTCTGGTCGGGTATCGGCTGCGATGTACCCGGGTGCGGTCGCCGCGTTCGGGCCTTACGCGTCGGCCGTCGACGCAACCGCAGTTCGCCCTCGCTCGAGTCGACCCGGCTGGGCAGTCGAAGGGCAAACACCGTCCCGGCGAGATACACGACCGTGGTGACCCGAAGGGTCACCGAAGGCGAGTCGGTGAGCCAGTTGAGTCCCTGCGCGATAGGAGCCGCGACGGTGGCAGTCAAGACGCCCCACAAGGTCAGCCGCGCGTTGCCGCGTACGAGCGACACGTTCGGTGGCAACACCCGTGGCATCACCGCGCTACGCGACACCCCGTACGCCTTCGAACACACGAGGGCTCCGAACGCCGCGGGGTAAAGCTCGAACCCTCCTTTCGATCCGACCGCCCCCGCCATCACCCAGGCTAAGAACGCACGCAGCAGCAGCGATGTGGCGAGCGCATACCGGCGTCCGTTTCTGAACCGGTCGAGCAACGGGCCGATCACCGGTGCGACCACCGCGAACGGCGCCATCGTGATCAGCAGATAGATCGCGACCCTGCTGCGGGCCTGATCGACGGCGACCGAGAAGAAGAGGGTGTTCGCTAAGGCGACGGTGAGCATGCGTCGCCGACGCTGTTGATCGTATGGAGTTCGATCAGGCTGGCCAGACCGCTTTCGCCGGCGCCTTCGGCGTGCGTCGATCGCCGGAACCAGCGGGCGCCGAGGTAGCGAGTGACCGAGCCCGCGCACGAACCTTCGACCCGCTGGGTCGTAGAAGACCTCGTCGGCTCTTCGGGCCGTGATTCGTCTCGGCTGGCCGTCGGTACATGGCGTCAGTCAACTACGCACGGACGGCGCGGCGATGCATGCGAGAATCATGGACTGTGACCGACACCATGATCGAGACGCTGGCGCCATCAGTTTCACGCCGCACCCGATGGTGCCGAGACGCGCATATGTGTCGCCCCGAGCGGTATCGCAGCTGCCTCGACATCGCCCGCCGCAGCGCAGGAAGTTGCCGGAGTCGCCCTGGTCGGTGACCACGTCGGGATCGAGGCTGACGCCGACCTCATTGTCACCCATTTCTTTGCCTGCACCGACCGGGCGTACACGGCTTGGCGATGGGCCGTGACCGTCGTCCGGGCCCCGCGTCGAAGACCGTCACGGTCGATGAAGTGGTGCTGCTGCCGGGTGTAGGCGCGTTGCTCGCGCCCGCCTGGGTGCCGTGGAGCGCGCGGCTACAGGCCGGCGACCTCGGCATCGGCGATGTGCTGCCGACCGCAGTCGACGACGAGCGGCTCATGCCCGGGTATGCGGCGGTCGGTCCGCACGACCTGACCGAAGACCCGGAGCACGATCGACGCGCTGATCGATGAGTTGTGGCTCGGCCGGGTGCGAGTGTTCTCAGAACTCGGGCGCGACGAAGCGGCCCAGCGGTGGTACGACGGCGACCACGGTCCCGAGGCCCCGATCGCCCGGGCGGCCGACCTCGCCTGCGCGAGCTGTGGCTTCATGGTGCTGATGCGCGGTGCGCTGAGCCGGGTGTTCGGCATCTGTGCCAATGAATTCGCGCCGGACGACGGCCGGGTGGTGTCGTTCGACCACGGCTGCGGCGCGCACTCCGAAGCGTTGGTCTTGCAGACCGAACCGCTGCCCGGCGAGGTGGCGGCGGTCGACGAGTGAGTCGCCGTCGTCGAGTCGCGGACGTCGAGGTCGCCGACGAGATTGCCGACGTCGAGCTCGCTACCGATGACTCGCCGACGAAACCGGCGCGCACTGAACGATCCGTTCGGCACTGCCGCCGTCCGGTCGAACGTGCTGGCCGCCTGGACGGCATCGCCGGCCCGCTATCGCGAAGACGCCAACGCCGAAGAAGACCTGGTTCTCGGCGGCTATCGCGACCGGGTATTGATCGAGCTGGCCCAAAATGCGGCCGATGCGGCCGCCCGGACCGGCACACGAGGCCGGCTGCGGTTCACCCTTGACGGACACTTGCGGGCTGCCAACACCGGTGCGCCGATCGATGCGGCCGGAGTCGTGTCGGCGTCAACCCTGCGGGCGTCGTCGAAGCGCGACGACGCGGTCGACTCGATCGGCCGGTTCGGCGTCGGGTTCGCGGCCGTGCTCGCCGTCAGCGACGAACCAACTATCAGGTCGCGCAGCGGATCAGTGGAGTGGTCACTCTCGCGCACCCTTGCGGCCGTCACCGCGATTCCTGAATTGCGCGACGAGGTGACGCGGCGCGGCAATGCCGTGCCGGTGCTGCGGCTGCCCTACGCGGTCGAGTCGCCGACCTCGCCACCGGCTGGCTTTGACACCGAGGTCGTGTTGCCGCTGCGTGACGAGGCGGCCGTGGTCGGCGTCCGCGAGTTGCTTGGTTCGGTCGATGCGGTGGCGCTGCTGACGCTGCGCTGGCTGGCCGAAATCGAGGTTGTCGTCGACGGCGCCAGTCGGGTGTTGACGGCCGAGCCGATTGATGACGGGCTGCTCATCGACGGCGTGCGGTGGGTCGTGCGCGATTCGCAGGTGCGGCTCGATGCCGAGTTGCTGCGCGACCGGCCGGTCGAAGAGCGCGGCCGACGTGAGGTCGCGATCACGTGGGCGGTGCCGGTCGATGTGGCCGACGCACCGGTGGCGTTGCCCGCGTCGGTGCGGCCGGTTGTGCATGCACCGACACCGACCGACGAGCCGCTGACATTGCCGGCGTTGTTGATTGCGCCCTTGCCACTTGATCCGACCCGACGCCACGTCGCCGCTGGTGCGCTGCGCGACGCCGTGCTCGATCACGCCGCCACCGCCTACGCCGATCTGGTTCGGTCGTTGCCGAGCACGCCGGCATTGCTCGATCTGGTACCGGTCGCGATCGCCGCCGGTGCGATCGACGGCGAGTTGCGCAGCCGCATCGTGCCGTTGCTGCGCGAGGTTTCGTTCATCGCGACGGCTGACCCCGAGATCAACCAGCGGCCCGAACACGCCGTGCTGCTGGACGACGCGGGGCTGGCCTCGCACGACGCGCTCGGGTCGGTGCTCGGCACGGTCTTGCCTGCGTTGGTGCCCGCGTCGTGGGCCCGGCACAACCTGGCCGCGTTGGCGGCACTCGGAGTGCGGCGGGTGAGCATCTCGGCGCTGATCGATGATTTGGCCGGTGTTGCGCAGCCGCCTGCCTGGTGGCATGAGTTGTACGAGGCCCTCGCCACGGCCGGTGTTGGCAGCGATGCGCTCACCGGCCTGCCGGTGCCGCTGTCGTCTGGCGCGATGGCGTTTTCGGCGCGCGGGTTGCTGATGCCAGGGCCACTCGGCGAGCTCGAAGTCGTCGGTCTGCGCACGATCGATGCTGACGCGGCGCACCCGTTGTTGCTGCGCCTCGGCGCAGTCGAGGCTGATCCACGGCAGGTGTTGGCCGACGAGCGGCTACGGGCGGCGGT
Organism: uncultured Actinomycetes bacterium; assembly: GCA_963836475.1. Lineage (GTDB taxonomy): Bacteria > Actinomycetota > Actinomycetes > Acidothermales > Acidothermaceae > PALSA-607. Next base: position 7,488 of record CAWIJQ010000001.1, on the reverse strand, counting down.
CGAGAACTCTTACGACGCCGACGACGCCGAAGCGCTGGCCGAGGTGGTGCTGCGGCTGGTTGCGGCCGCGCACCTGGCTGCTGGCGACGAGCCTTGGCTGGCCGAGTTGGCCCTGCCGACCGACGACGGTGAGTACGTGCCGGCCGGAGAATTGCTTATGCCGCAAGGCTTATTGGCACGGATCGTGGCTGACGACGCGCCGTTCGGTCACGTCGACCCGGCGCTGATCGAACGTTGGGGATCGTCGGTGCTGACTGCGGTTGGGGTGCTCGACACCTTCGGTGTCGTGCGCACGCATGACGTGATCGACGCGGTGCACGACCTCGACGGCGAAGACGAATACCTCGACGAAATGCGGTCGGTTCTTGCCGTCGACGAACCGGTGGTGATCAGCGAGTTCGTTGCAGTGCGTGATCTCGAGTTCGTGCGCGCCGACGCATGGGGCGCCGCAATGGCGATGCTTTCGGTACCACCGCTGAGGGCAGCCGTGGTCGACCAGGCGGTCATTGTCGGCGGCTCGATGCGTGCACGGGTGCCGTCGTATACGGCGTGGTGGCTGCGGCGGCAAGGCATCATCGACGGCCGGCTGGCGTCGTCCGACCCTTTGCTTGTCGGTCTTTTCGACGTCGTGACGGTCGATGGCGACGACGAGTTCTTGGCCGCCGCAGGTGCGCTGCGCGAGGTCGACGATGCCGATGACGACGAGATCGCGCGCCGACTGGGTGATGCCGGCCGCGTGTCGATCGTGCGCAGGTCAAGGCGTTGTACGCCCGCCTCGCGCCGCGCGATGCGGTGATGGCGGTGCGCGCCGTGCGTGGCGATGAACTCGTAGTGGTCGACGCGGCTGATGCAGTGATCGTTGATGCGCCTGACCTGCTGCCGCTGCTCGGCGACCTTGCCGTCGTGCCGGTCGCTCTCGGCGATGCGTCGCGAGTCGCCGATGCACTCGATATCTCGCTGGCGAGCGAGCGGGCAGCGTTTGAGGTGCTGAGCACTGGCGTCGAGCACGGCGACTACGTGCTGCACGAGATGTTGTCGGTACGCGACGTCGACGGGCAGGCGCAGCAAGTGAGCTGGCGGTTGGTTGACGGCGTTTTGCACGTCGATGCCGGCGCGCTGGATTTCGGCCTCGGTCGCGGCCGCGCATGGCGCGATGGCCAGTGGGGCCGACGTTACGTCGAGACGGAGCTGTTGCGCGGAGTCGTGTCGTCGTCGGTGCTGTTGGCCGAGGCCGACCTCGACTGAAGGCGCGCATTTGCACGTTTGCGCAGCAGCATCAAGGACAGCCCCCAAAATCCGAGCAGGACGCCGCTCAGGCCGACCCAGACGTACCAGCCGTGGCCGTGGTTGGCGAGTTGATGGTGGCGGCTCAGCAGGACGAAGAACGCCACTGCCCAGAGCCCGGTGCCGGCGATCACCGGCGCGAACTCGTTGGTGCGAAATGGCGGTGGGTCTGGACGGCGAGGGGTGGCCACGAGGGTCAGGTTATCCCGCCGTTCCAGCTGTCGTAGAAATGCATACCGTTAGCAAAGCTAATGAGTTATGCTAACGATATGCCGCCCAAGAGCCCAGCCGCTGTGATCAAAGACGCCGAACTCGCAAGCGAACTGCGGGTCTCTGTCATGCGCCTCAGTCGCCGGTTGCGGGCCGAGCGTCTCGACGAGGGTCTGACGCCGACCCAACTCGCGGTGCTGGGCACCCTCGACAGAGGCGGCTCGATGACCCTTGGCGAGCTGGCGGCGCTCGAAAAGGTGCAGCCACCCTCGATGACGCGCACGACGGCCGCGCTCGAAGAGCGCGGCCTGGTCACTCGGCTGGCGCACCCGACCGACGGTCGGCAAGTACTGCGTTCGACTCAGCCGTGAAGGGCGGGCGCTGCTGCTCGAAGATCGCAAGCGCCGCGAAGCTTGGCTCGCGCGGCGGCTCGAGCTGTTGACCGTTGACGAACGCGCGCTGCTGCATGCTGTTGCTCCGGTGCTCGAGCGACTGGCGCAGGCGTGACGGTGATGCAGTCGTGAAGGGTATGTTCCGCGCGCTGTCGGTGCGCAACTACCGGCTGTACGCGAGCGGCCAGCTCGATCTCCAACACCGGCACGTGGATGGGCCGAGTCACTCAAGACTGGCTCGTCTACCACATCCTGACCCACGACAGCAGCCTCGCTCTCGGCATGGTCACTGCGCTTCAGTTCATGCCGGCGCTGGCTTTCAGCATGTATGGCGGCATCCTCGGTGATCGCTACCCGAAGCGCGTCGTGCTCTGTATCACGCAGAGCGTGCTCGGCGTTGTGTCGTTGCTGACCGGAGTCTTGATCGCAATGCACGCAATCGAGCTGTGGTCGATCTGCGTGATCGCGTTCGTGTTCGGCGTCGCGTCGGCGGTCGACATGCCCGTGCGCCAGGCGTTCGTCATCGAAATGGTCGGGCGCGACACGTTGCAGAACGCCGTGAGTTTGAACTCGGCGGCCTTCAACGTCTCGCGCATGCTCGGGCCGGCGATCGCCGGGTTGTTGATCGTGGCGTTCGGTACCGCACCGGCGTTCTTCATCAACGCTGTCTCATACCTCGCCGTCATCGCGAGCATGCTCGCGATGACCAAGACAGCCCTGCACAGCGCACCGTTGGTCAGCCGCGCCCGTGGACAGCTTCGAGCAGGCGTTGCGTATGTTCGCAGCCGGCCCGAGCTGCTGTTGCCGATCGTGCTGATGGGTTTCATCGGCACGTTCGGATTCAACTTCGCGATCACCAACGCGCTCATCGCCCGCGGCACGTTCCACCGCGGAGCTGGCAGCTACGGCCTGCTCTCCACGATGCAGGCGGTCGGCGCGTTGAGCGGCGCGCTGCTCGCTGCCCGTCGTAAGAAGCGGCCGCATGCGCGGCTGGTGGTCGGCGCGGCGTTCGCGTTCGGCGTCCTGCTCATTGTTTCGAGCGTCATGCCGTCGTACCCGCTGTTCATGCTCACGCTCGTACCCACCGGTTGCGCGGGCATCTTGCTCGCAACCTCGTGCAACTCGATCCTGCAACTGAGCTCAGCGCCACATATGCAAAGTCGGGTCATGGCGTTGTACATGACGACCTTCGTCGGCTGTGCGCCGTTCGGATCGCTGTTGGTCGGCTGGCTCGGCAGCGCGCTTGGGCCGCGTCTGGGCGTTGGGATTCGACGGCGGCATCTGTGCTGTCGCGGCCATCGTGTGCGGCGTCGTCTACGCGCGCTCGCAGCACGCGGGTGTGCGGTTGTGGGACCGCTTCCGCCAAAGCGACCGACTCGCGCCCGTCCAACTCGAAGACGCCGCGACCCGCTGAGGTTCGGTTCTCCTAGTCGGAGTCTGTTAGGCGTTGGCGGGTTGAAGAGCCCCGCAGGCGTCTAACGAACTCCGAACCTGCGAGTTACCAGGCGTAGGCCTCGGGCGCTTCGCCGCCCGGGCCAGGCCAGATTTCGTCGAGCCGGGCCAGCGTCGCGTCGTCGAGGGTGATCTCAGGCGCCCGCAACGCGCCGTCCAGCTGTTCGACCGTTCGCGGGCCGACGATCGGCGCGGTGACCGCCGGTTGATGCAGCAACCAGGCGAGCGCGATGTTCGCGGGCTGCTCGCTTAGGTCGTCGCACAACGCTTCGTAGGCCTCGACCGCTGGTCGGCTCTTCGTCAACGTGCCGGTTGCCCGCTCGCCTTTGCGGCGATTGCCTTCTTGTTTGCGGAGGACGCCACCGAGCAAGCCGCCTTGCAGTGGACTCCAGGGAATGACGCCGAGGCCGTAGTCGATCGCCGCTGGTAGCACCTCGAGCTCGACCGTGCGGGCAGCGAGGTTGTACAGCGACTGTTCGGCGACCAGGCCGAGGAAGTTACGTCGGTGCGCCGCTTCTTGAGCTTTGGCGATGTGCCAACCGGCGAAGTTCGACGATCCTGCGTAGAGCACTTTGCCCTGCGCGATAAGGGTTTCGTAGGCACCCCAGATTTCGTCCCACGGAGTGTCGCGGTCAACGTGGTGCATTTGGTAGATGTCGATGTAGTCGGTCTGGAGGCGCCTGAGCGATGCGTCGCACGCGCGCCTGAAGTTCAGTGCGGAGAGCTTGCCGTTGTTGGGCCACGGATCGCCCATGTCGCCATTGAGCTTGGTTGCGAGCACGGTCCTCTCGCGGCGTCCGCCGCCTCGCGAAAACCAATGACCGATGATGCTTTCGGTTCGGCCCTTGTTCTCGCCCCAGCCGTAGACGTTCGCGGTGTCGAAGAAGTTGATCCCGTGCTCGTGAGCACGATCCATGATCGCGTGACTCTCGTCGGGCTCCGTCTCGACCCCGAAGTTCATCGTGCCAAGGCAGAGGCGACTGACGGAGAGACCAGAGCGGCCGAGGTGCGTGTATTCCATACCTCGACCTTGCCACGCCCGGCCGCCGCGCGTCGCGCGGGTCACCTGATCGCCGAAACGTCGTCGCTACCCTGCTGTGGATGGGACGGCCGGCGTTACGGATGAGACGGACGCCGCCGCTGCTCGCCGTCATGGCTGACCGTCGTGCTCGTCGGGGCGCTGCCGTCGGCGGTCTACGCCGCCGCGGTCGATTCGACGCTGCTGTTTCGGTTCGCCGACAGTCGCATCACGGAGTCGAGCGGCCTGGGCACGAGCTCGTACGGCGACGGCATCGTCTATACGCATAACGACAGCGGCGACACGGCCCGGTTCTTTGCGGTGAATTCCGCCGGCGCGACGGTCGCGGTGTACACCCTCCAAGGAGCGGTCAACGACGACTGGGAAGACATGGAGACCGGTACCGATGCGGCCGGGCACCCGGTGCTTTATTTCGGCGACATCGGTGACAACGCCGCCAACCGCACCGAGATCGACGTCTACCAGGTGCCCGAGCCGCGCGGACCAAGCGCCAACGTGCCGTGGGTGCGCTACCGCTTTGGGTATCCCGACGGCGCGCACAACGCCGAAGCCTTGATGGTTGATCCGCACTCGCACCGCATCTACATCGCGAGCAAGGCATTGATTGGCCCGGGCGAGCTCTACGAGGCGCCAGCCGACGCCCAGCACCACGACCTCAACGTGCTCACACCTGTGCGGCCGGTACCGACGCTGACGACTTCGGGCGACATTTCTCCTGACGGGCAGCACATGGTGCTGCTCACCTACTTCCGTGCGTACTGGTCAGTCGGTGTGACCGGCGCGCTGACCGCGTTCGACGTGACCGAGCAACAGCAGGACGAAGCGATCGCGTTTACTCGCGATCAGAAGTCGGTGCTGGTCGGCAGCGAAGGCGTGCATAGCGGCGTGTACCGGATTGCGCTGCCGGCGGGGGCGGTCGGCGCGACGCCGCTATCTCCAACGCCAACAGGCGCGCCGACGCCGAGTTCCACGCCGAGTTCCACGCCGAGTTCCACGCCGACGAAACTGTCGACGCACGCCCCGACGCCATCGGCCGCCGGTTCGACCCCTGAAACGTCCGCGCCCAGGTCGTCCCGGGTGAGCGCGCTTGTCGTGGCTGCGGTGCTGGTGGTCGCGTTCGCAGCGCTGCTCTTCGTCGTCCGCCGTAATGCCTGGTGGCCGTGGCAGGCTGCGGGTGGAATCAGGCAGGGGCGGCGGATGCGTCACCGATGACGCGAGGCGCGCTGGTCGACGGCTGACGGCGCGTGGTGACGACGCCGACGGTCGCAATGAGCACGAACGCCGGGACCACGAGCATGGCGGTGTGTGATCCGACGCTGTCGGCGAGCGCGCCCGAGACCGAATGGCGCTATGCCGATGGCGAGACCGGCGCCCAACGACGCGACCGATGTCGCGACGTCGGGGCGGCCGTCAGAGAAGGCGACCATCCGGGTGATGCCGAGCGGGAAGTGCAGCGAAATCCCCAAGCCACTAACGAAGAGTCCGGCAAACGACAGGACCGGCGTCGTCGAGATCCAGAACGCGGTAAACCCGACCAGCATCACCGCGTAGGACGTCAACAGCAGACCGTCGGCGCTGTAGCGCAAGGCGAGCCGGCTGCACGACAGCCGGCCGATCGCCATGCCCGCCACGATCGCCGTGACGCCCGTGGCCGCCGTCCCTTTCGAGAGCCCGTCGTGGTTGTGCAGCACATCCGACGTCCAGATCGTCATCGAGAATTCGACAGCAGTGGTCATGACCAGCACCATGCAGGCGCGCCAGTATTCGAGCGGCAGCCGACCGGGCTTGTTCTGCACCGGCGCGGCGTGCGCGCTCGGCTGGTCGCGGGGCACGGAGCGGCCGAAGACCATGGCCACCGCGATGGTGAGGGCGACGGTGCCGAGCATGGCAGCCCGCCAGCCGAGGCCGATCGCGATCGAGCCGCCCACGCACAGTGGTGCGAAGGTGCCGACGGTGGCACCGACCCCGGTCGATTCGGTCACCGACGCACGGCCGAGTGCGCCGCCGTGATGTGCGGTGAGCAGGGCGACGGCCAGGTTGCCGATGAGGGTGCCGCCGATGCCCGACAGCACCGCGCCGCCAATGGTGATCGGCACGACGTCGCAACTGACCATGACGAGCACGCCGGCCGACAGTGTCGTGAGTGCAGCCCACATCATGCGCACGCGGCCGAACCGACGGATCAATCGAGGCGCGAGCACGCCGGCGACAACCGTGCCGACAGCGAGCCCAGTGCCGTGCAATGCCGCGACCGCTTTGCTGATGTGCTCGTCGTCGCCGAGCAAGGTGACCGCGGGCGCGAACGAGTACAGCGAGAAACCGTAGATCGCGATTTGCGAATAGACCATCCAGGTGAGCCGGTCGCGTTGCACCGCCATCTAGGTGGTCTACTCCTTAAGACAAGCGCGATACGACGTGGTCGATGCAAGCGGTCAGGGCCTCGACGTCGGCCGGCTCGATCGCGGGGAACATCGCGATGCGCAGCTGGTTGCGGCCGAGCTTGCGATAGGGCTCGGTGTCGAGAATTCCGTTAGCCCGCAGCGTTTTCGCCACCAACTCGGCGTCGATGCCGCCGTCGAAATCAATCGTGCCGATGACGTTAGACCGCTTCTCGGCGTCGACGACGTAGGGCGAGGTGTAGGCGGTCTTCTCGGCCCAGGTGTACAGGCGGTTCGCCGAATCGGCGGTGCGCGAGGTGGTGAACTCGAGGCCGCCGTTGCTGTTCATCCAGTCGAGCTGGTCGGCGAGCAGCCACAACGTCACGAGCGCCGGGGTGTTGTAGGTCTGGTCGAGTCGGCTGTTCTCGATCGCGGTGGTGAGGTCGTACGACGTCGGTATCCAGCGACCGGAGTCTTTGATCTGCTGCACCCTGGCGATCGCCTTCGCCGAGAAGACGCCGAGCCACAGGCCGCCGTCTGACGCGAAGCACTTCTGGGGCGAGAAGTAGTACACGTCGGTTTGGGTGATGTCGACGGGAAGCCCGCCCGCACCCGAGGTCGCGTCGACCAACACCAGCGCATCGTCGTCCGCGCCGTGCACTCTGTTGATCGGCATCATCACGCCGGTCGACGTCTCGTTGTGCGTGAGGGCGTAGACGTCGACGCCTTGTTC